>JADJAK010000001.1:0-600000 GCA_016704275.1 Gemmatimonadota bacterium | reverse complement strand
CGGTGATCCTCCACGACCTCCTCCACAACACGTCGCTGACCGTGGCCGATGTCGGCGAATTCGGCTTCGACTGGAGTGGCGAGTGGTTGGCGTACACGGTCGAGACGCCGAGCCGCGTCGGGAACGGCGTGCAGCTCCGCAACATGAAGACCGAGGTGGTGCGCGCCGCCGACAACAGCAAGGGACTGTATCGTCGGTTGACGTGGGCCGACAGCGGCCTGGCGCTCGCCGTGCTGCGCGGCATGCCCGACAGCGCCGCGACCGACACGCTGTTTGCGGTGGTCGCGTGGAAGAACTTCACCGCGACGGGTCCGACGCGCACGGTCTACGAGCCGAGTGCCGCGACCGGCTTTCCCGCCAAGATGAAGATCGCCGGTGATCGTGCGCCGCGCTGGACGCAGGCGTTCGATGGCGTCTACCTCGGGATTCGCGCGGTGAATCCGCCCAAGGCGAAGGGCGCCGACTGGGAAGAGGACGAGAAGCCGAACCTGGAGATCTGGCACGGCAAGGACGCACGCCTGCAGCCGCAACAGAAGGTGCAGGAGAGCGCCGACAAGTCGTTCACCTACCTCTCGCTGTATCGGATGACCGACCAGCGCTTCCTGCAACTCGCGACCGACGACATGAAGACGGTGACGGCCGCGCCGATGGATAAGTGGGCGGTCGGTTACGCCGACCGCGCGTACGAACTCGAGGCCAACCTGTCGGGCGTGCGGAAGCGCGACGCCTACGTGATCGACCTCGCCACCGGCGCACGCCGCAAGGTGACCACGGCGAGCACGGCGTCCCTGACGTCCTCGCCCGACGGCCAGCGCTTCGCGTACATGGACGACGGGCACTACTTCGTGCAGGAATTCGCCGGCGGGGCGAGCCGCAACCTGACGGCCGGCGTCGCCACGACCTTCTGGAACGACGAGGACGACCACAACGTCATCAAGCCGCCGCGCTTCCCGGTGGGATGGTCGGTCGACGGCCTGACGCTGCTGCTCACCGACGGCTGGGATATCTGGCGTTTCCCGGTGCGCGGCGGGGCCGCGACCAACCTGACCGGCAATGGCAAGAAGGATGGAATCCGCTACCGCCAGGTGCTGGTGAGCAATCCGCGGCAGCGCGGCTTCGACCTCACGAAGCCGATGCTGATCGGCACCTATGGCGAGTGGACCAAGAAGGAAGGCCTGACGAAGGTCGACCCGGCCAAGCCGGGTGCCACCCCGCTCCTGTGGGAAGACGCGGCGGTCCGCGTCACCCGCGCGCGTGACGCCGACATGTTTGCCTTCTCGAAGGGCACCTTCCGCGACTTCCCCGACTGGTATCTCGCCGGCCCGACGTTCGTCGCGCCGAAGCGCGTGACCGACCTCAATCCGCAACAGAAGGAGTACGCCTGGAGTGCGGGTTCGCGACTGGTCGATTACGTCTCCGACCACGGCGTCAAGCTGCAGGCCGCGCTCTTCCTGCCCGCCGGCTACGAGCCTGGCAAGAAGTATCCGACGCTGGTCTACATCTACGAGAAGCTGTCACAGGGGCTGCACCAGTACTCCGCCCCCAATGAGACGCGGGCACTGAATCCGTCGAACTACACCTCGCGCGGCTACGCGGTGCTGATGCCGGACATCACCTACGAGATCAACAATCCCGGGATGAGCGCCGTCTGGTCGGTGATCCCGGCCGTGAAGGCCGCGGCGGCCACCGGCATCGTGGACATCGACAAGGTCGGGCTGCAGGGGCACTCGTGGGGCGGCTACCAGACGGCGTTCCTCGTCACCCAGACCGACCTCTTCAAGGCGGCCATCGCCGGCGCGCCGCTGACCGACATGATCTCGATGTACAGCTCGGTGTACTGGAATTCCGGCAGCGCGAATCAGCCGATCTTCGAGAGCAGCCAGGGCCGCTTCAAGGGGAACTTCCTCGAGAACATGGATGCCTACGTCCGCAACTCGCCGAATCGCTTCGCCGACAAGGTGAAGACGCCGCTGATCATCCTGCACAACGACAAGGATGGTGCCGTCGACTTCAACCAGGGCGTGACCTACTACAACACGCTGCGGGAGCTCGGCAAGGAAGTGCTCATGCTCTCCTATCCCGGCGAGAACCATGGCCTCGCCAAGCCGGCGAACATGAAGGATTACGCCCGCCGGATGGACGAGTTCTTCGATGCGAAGCTGATGGGGAAGACGCCGCCGGACTGGTACGTGAACGGCGTCCCGCGGCTGGCGATGGAGGAGCACCTGAAGGCGCGTCGGCCGACGAAGGCCGGTCAGGTGCCGTGACCGCGATGCGCCGCGTGCTGCGTGGTGGGGCTACTGCCCGAGCAGCACGCGGCGCATCGAGTGCAGGACCACATTGTCCGGACCGATCTTCTCGATCCGTCGAACCGACCGACCCTCCTGTGCGATCCACAGGCGGGTCTGTTCGCCGTTGAGGGTGTAGTCGACGACCCAGGAACTCTTGGTGACCCAGTTCGGCTTCTCGGTCAGGCTCATCTCCCGCATCACCTCGAAGCGGAGCCAGCTCCAGCCATGGTCGACGGTGTCCACGGCGACCGGGAGAATCCCCTTCCACCCTTCGGTCAGCGGCAAGGCGGCAATCACCAGTTCGATGCCGAGGGCCGCATAGGGCGCATTCTCCACGATTTCTGACTGACGCCACCCGCCGCGACCCTTGGCGGGAGTGAAACGCCGCTCGACGGAACGCAGGTTGTAGCGTGCCGTCCAGGTCCCCTTGGGCGTCATCCGGGTGGTGACGATCGGCCGGAGCGTGGACCGCTCGAGGATGATCGAGTCCGCGTGCTCGCCAGTCGGCTCGTTCCAGCGGCGCACCTGCTGCCACGCTGCCCGGCCCTCGTACCGGATCGCCTCGAGCGCGATCGAGCCGTCGGGGGCGCGCTCGGCACCGGGCCCGACGCGGGTGGTGATCCAGCCGAAGGCCGGCTTGACCGAGCGACCAGCGGCAATCGGGTCAGGGGCGTCGGAAGGGAGGTTCAACCCGATCCGACTGCATCCGCCGAGCACGGCGAAGAGGAGCGGCATCACGACACGACGAGGACCACGGGGGAAGGCACGAGCCAATGCGGGGTCTCTCCAGAATCAGGTGGGGGCCGGAGCCCGTGCGGGCGGGTAATCTGGACCGATGGAGCACCGGAGGCCACCCGGGTGTTAACAGTCACCGCGAAGGAGAGTCCACCACCTATGCGAACTCAATCCGCTCTCTGCCTCGTCGCCCTGCTTGCCGCGACGCCCATCGGTGCCCAAAGTCAGCTGACCCCCGCCGACTCGGCGCGACACGCCTTGAATCGTCTCGGATACGGCCCGACCCCCGGCCAAGTTGAAGCAGTGGTCCAGGAAGGGGTCCTGCGTTGGGTCGACCGGCAGCTGGCGGTCCGCGACCTTCGAGACCCTGCCCTCGAGGCCTGGGAGCGCCCCTACGAGGTCCTGCGGACCCCGATGTCGGCGATGGTCGCGATGCACACCGACCAGGTGACCAAGGCGCTCAAGGCGCAAGCGCAGGGGGCGGATTCCGCCACGCTCCGCGCCCTGCAGGCGCAGAAGCGGCAGGCCGACGGCGGGAAGCGCGACCTCAGGGAGCTGCTGGGGGAGTTGCAGAGCGTGACGTTGGTGCGCGCCGTCGTCTCGGATCGGCAGCTCGCCGAGGTCCTTGCCGACTTCTGGCTCAATCACTTCAATGTCTACATCGCCAAGGGCTTCGACCGCGCGTACTTCGCCGATTACCTCGAACGGACCATCCGCGGACACGCCCTCGGACGATTCGAGGAGTTGCTGGTGGCGACGGCCACCTCACCAGCGATGCTCTTCTACCTCGACAACGTGCAGAGCGTCGCGGACAATTCCGCGGTCGCGACGACGGCCACCCGTGCCGCCCGTCAGCCGCAGCGTCCGGGGCAACCGCCCCGGCGGACCGCCGCACGCCCCGGCGCGCGCGCGCAGGGCATGGACCCGGCGATGGCCGAACAACTCAAGGCCCGGATGCCGCGGGGGCTCAACGAGAACTACGCCCGCGAACTGCTCGAGCTGCACACCCTCGGCGTCGATGGCGGCTACACCCAGCAGGATGTGATCAACGTTGCGCGCATCCTGACCGGATGGACGATCGACCGCCGAGGGGACCACCGCTTCCAGTTTCTCGCGCAGGCGCACGATCGCGGGGAGAAGGTCGTCCTCGGGCGCACCTTCCCCGCGGGTCACGGCGAAGACGAAGGGCGCGCCCTGCTGGCCATGCTGGCCACCCATCCGGCCACGATGCATCACCTGAGTGCCAAACTCTGTGCGCGCTTTGTCGCCGACCTGCCGCCCGATGGCTGCATCGATGACGCGGTGCGCGCCTGGCGACAGAGCGACGGTGACATCCGCACGGTGATGCGCGCGATCGTCCACTCGCCGGATTTCTGGGCGCTGGCCAACGTGCAATCGAAGACGAAGACGCCGCTGGAATTCGTGGCGAGCGCGGTGCGTGCCGTCGGCGGCGCGCCCGACGCCACCCCGCGGCTGTCGTCGCAACTGCAACGCCTCGGCCAGCCGCTCTTCAACATGGTCACTCCGAACGGCTACCCTGAGACTTCGGCGGACTGGGTGAACAGCGGTGCCCTGCTCGCGCGGATGAACGCCGCGGTGGCGCTGGCCTCGAACCGACTCCCCGGTGTGACGGTCCAGCTCGATCAGTTGGTGCCCGTCACGGCCGATCATGAGGCACTGCTGAACGCCGTCAACCGCGCCATCCTCGGCGGTGCCATGTCCGAGCGCACCCGGAGTGCGATCCGTCGCGAGCTTGCCGACATCACCGATCCGCGTGCCGCGCGCGCGATGGCCGTCGGCCTCGCGTTGGGTGGCCCCGAATTCCAGAGGCAATGATGACGATCTCTCGACGCGCGTTCATGAAGGCGGGCGGCCTCGCCCTGGTGTCGCTCGGCGCCGACCCGCTCTTCGTCGATCGGGCCGCCTATGCGCTGCGCCAACAACTTGGCGGCGTGCCGAGCGGGAAGACGCTGGTCTGCCTCTTCCAACGTGGGGCGGTTGATGGCCTCTCGATGATCGTCCCGGCCGGTGACCCCTGGTACTGGCGCGAACGTGAGCGGATTGCGCTGCCAAAGTCGGAGCTGGTGACACTCGACGGCATGTTTGCGCTCCATCCGCGACTGGCGCCCCTCAAGCCGCTATGGGACCAGGGGTCGATGGCGATCGTGCACGCCGTCGGCTCGCCGTCCACCACGCGGTCGCACTTCGACGCCCAGGACTACATGGAGAGCGGCACCCCCGACCGGAAGTCGACGACCTCCGGATGGGCCAATCGCTACTGCGCGCATGCCCGGGAGCACGCCGAGACACCGTTCCGGGCCGTGGCCTTCGGCCCGCAGCTGCCCCGGATGCTGGCGGGCAGCGCCCCTGCCCTGGCCATTGACGACCTGCGCGCCTTCGGGGTGCGCACCGCACGAAGCGAGGGCAACGAGCGGCTGACTCGGGCATTCGAGTCGCTGTACGACGGCGCCGCGACCGGTCTGGTCGCGTCGTCGTCGGCCGAAGGATTCGAGGCGATCAAGATGCTCAAGAGCGCCAACCCGACGGCGCTGCCACCGGCCAATGGTGCGGTGTACGGCCGCGGGAAGCTGGCGACCGCGCTGCAGCAGGTGGCGCAGCTGATCCGTGCCGACCTCGGGATGCAGATTGCGTTCGTGGATGTCGGCGGGTGGGATACCCATGTGAATCAGGGGAGCGGGCAGGGCCAGCTGGCCACCCGACTCGACGAATTCGGCGGGGCGCTCGCCGCGTTCACCACCGATCTCGGCGACCGTATGCGTGACGTCGTGGTGCTGACGATGAGCGAGTTCGGCCGTACAGTGAAGGAGAACGGCACTGGTGGCACCGACCACGGGCACGGGACGGCGATGATGGTGATCGGCGGCGGGGTCCGCGGGAAGCAGGTCCTCGGGCGGTGGCCGGGGCTCGCGCCCGAGGCGCGTCACGAGGGGCGCGACCTGGCCGTCACGACCGATTTCCGCGCGCTCTTCGGCGAAGTGCTCAGCGGGCACCTCGGTACCACCGACCTTGCCTCGGTATTCCCGGACTTTGTGCCGAGCGGCAGACTCGGACTCTTCAGTTAGCGTCGGCCCCGCAACGGGGCCAAGAGGCGATGCCACCACCGGGCCAGCCGACCTTGCTGGCCCGTCGGTCCGAAATACCGTGGTCCCGGCTGGGTCGAGCTGGGTGAGGAATACAGGGTCAGGTCAGATGCGCCACCGTCCGGGCCAGGTTCCAGCGGCCCTCGGCGCCGTGTCCCCTGGGGCACCTTCGGCTCAGGCACAATGATCCGATGCGTCGGGCGGCTCATGGGGCCATCCCTCCGACGGAAACCGCAGCGGGCCGGGTTGAGCACATCGGTGGCGTCATGCCGAGGAGACGCGCGACCGCGAGGTCACCACACGCGGTGAAACGCCGTGAAACGCGCCAACTCACGGCCACCGCCCCGGGGAGTTACCTTCCGTCTTCAATCCCTCCACTCGACGGACCCCCGACATGTCCCGTGTTGTCCTGCTCGGCGTCGCGTTTGCGGCACAGGTGGCGAGCACGCCGGTCGCCGCGCAAGCGGTTCCCCCCTCATTTGATCCTCGTCTCGACTCGATCGCTCGCTCCCCCTCGGTGAGCCGCATCGAGGCCGACGTGCGGCGCCTCGCCGGCTTCGGCACGCGCAGCACTTTCAGCGACACCACCTCGACGACACGCGGGATCGGCGCCGCGCGGCGGTGGCTGTATGCCGAATTCCAGCAGATCAGCAAGGCGTGCGGAGGGTGCCTCGAGGTCCGCTACACGCGCAGCACCGTGAAGGGGAGCGGGACGGGGGCGCGCGCCACGCCGGATGTCGACGTGGTGAATGTCATCGCGATCCAGCGCGGCACCACCACCCCCGGCCGCGTCGTGATGATGTCGGGCGACATCGACTCGCGGAACAGCAATGGCAGCGACGGTGTCAAGGACGCGCCAGGCGCGAACGACAATGCCAGCGGGCTCGCCGGCACCGTCGAGGCCGCCCGCGTGCTCACGCGCCATCGCTTCGGCAAGACGATCATCTACGCCGGCCTCAGCGGTGAGGAACAGGGGCTGTGGGGTGGTCAGCAGCTCGCCAAGGAATTCGTCGATTCGGCCTGGACCGTCGAGGCCGTCCTCAACAACGACATGATCGGCAACATCGAGGGGATCAACGGCGAGATCGACAACCGCTCCTTCCGGATCTTCTCGGAGCCGACGCCGCCGACGGAGACGGAGGCCGAGCGGAGGGCGCGTCGGACGAGTGGGGGCGAAGTCGACGGGATCTCGAGGCAACTGGCGCGCTATGTCGAACGCGTGGTGCGTGCCACAATGCCGGAGATGCAGCCGCGGCTCATCTATCGACTTGATCGATTCTCGCGCGGCGGCCACCATCGTCCGTTCAACGACCTCGGGATGCCCGGCGTGCGGATCATGGAAAGCCACGAGCACTACGACCGGCAGCATCAGGACCTGCGGACGGAGAACGGCCGCGTGTATGGCGACGTCATCGCCGGCGTGAACTTCCCCTACGTGGCGAGGATGACCGGCGTCAACGCCGTCGTGCTCGCGGCGCTCGCCTGGGCCCCGGCGCCCCCCACGGCCGTGCGGCTCCGTGGCGCGGTATCGGCCTCAACCACGGTCTCGTGGACGGCGGCCCCGGGTGCGCCACCCCTGGGCTACAAGGTGTACTGGCGCGACACGACGGCACCGCAGTGGACCTACTGGCGCTGGGTGCCGGCCGGTTCGACCCAGGTCACCCTCGAGAACATCATCATCGACGACTTTCTCTTTGGCGTGGCCGCCGTTGGATCTGGTGGGCACGAATCCGTGGTGCAGTTCCCTTCCTTTGGACGCTGAGGTGATGATGCGGCTCGCTCCCGCCCTGCTGCTCCTTGCCGCCGCGTGTGGCCACTCCGAACCGTTCGGCAGTGTGCCGTCCGGATCGGAGGGCCCGTTCAGCTCGGCCGCACCGGCACGACTGACCTACAACAGCTTCGCCGATTCGGCCGCCTCGCTGACCGAAGACGGCAACGGGCTCCTCTACCTCTACACCGGCGGGAGCAACGGCGATCGCTGTGTCGGGCTCATTCCGCCCGGCGGCGGCACCGGCCGCTGGCAACTCTGCGACACGCGCGCCGACCGCGTGGATTCCGTCAAGAGCTTCTCGGCGCCGGCCCTCGGGACGGATGGCCGCTTGCTCTACCAGGAAGCGCTGTCGCGCCGGGGCCGGACCAATCCCGAGGCAACCGTCCTCTGGCTCGCCGACAGCGCCACGCCGTTCACGCGCCGCGCGCTGCTGACGCTGCCGGCGAACGTTGGTGGACGCGCCATCTCCTGGTTCACCGACGCCGTCTGGGTTGGCCACGACGAATTCATTGCGCGGACGGGGCAGCTGACCTTCGACGCCGCGTGCGGTGCCTGCCCCGCCGACACGCTGCTCGCCGGGGTCGCCCTGATGCGCGGCACCATCACGGCGACCGGCGTCACGCTCGCGGTGATTCCGGGTACGTTGGACATCACCCGACATGCGTTCGCCGAGAACGGCACTTCCTTCGTCGTGGTGCGGAACTCGGCCGCGCTGGAGCGACTGCCGATCGCTGGCGGGACCTCGACGCCCATCGCCACCTTGCCGCGCGCCGGGACGATCTCCGGCCTGAGTTGCCGCGGCACGGAGTGTCTGGTGACCCAATACGTCAACCGGCCGCTCCCTGCCTCGGGCCTCGACACCTGGTTCTATCGCGTGAACCTGACCACCAACACCGTCACCTCGCTCCGGCTCGAAACCGGGCTGTGGACGGGCCCCGTGCTGCTCGCCACCGGCGGCGATGCCGTCCTGCAACTCTCCTCAGGCACCGCCCGCGACCTCTACCTCTTCAAGGGGCTCCTGCCATGACGCGCACTCGCTCCTTGTTCCTCCTGCTGGCGCTCGGCGCCGCGCCACTCTCGGCCCAGGGCACCGGTGGCCTCGTCGGCAAGGTCGTCGACGCCGCCACCGGCACGGCGCTGCGCGGCGCGCAGGTGCGCATCGATGCCGGAGCGCGTGTCGCCACAACCGACACCGCGGGTGAGTATCGGATCCGGGCGATCTCGCCCGGTCTCCACACCGTCACGGTCACCTACATCGGCTATCGGCAGTCGCGGCGCGAAGGCGTCGTCATCCGGGCCGACGTCATCACGCGCGCGGATGTGCGCATGGCACCGGTCGCGGTCGAGTTGGCCACACTGCAGGCCGTCGGCGTGCAGGACCCGGTGCTCGACCCGCTCGCGACGTCCACCGCGCAGCGGATCAGCGCCGAGGATCTGCGGCGCCTTCCCGTCTCATCGCTCGAAGACGCGCTGTCGCTGCAGGCGGGCGTCGTCGGCGAGAGCTACCGCGGCGGACGGATCGGGCAGCAGGCGTTCATCCTCGACGGCCTCGGCGTCAAGAATCAGCTCGACGCCTCGACCGGCGGTTCCGGACTGCGGATCCCGCCGGATCTGATTGCCGAAGCCTCGCTGGTCACCAATGGCTTCTCGGCACGCTACGGGCAGGCGTTGTCGGGGTTGATCAGCGTCTCGACCCGCGACGGTGGCGACCGCTGGCGCGGGCGCATGGCCTACGAGACCGACCGCCCGATGAGCGGTGGGGCGGACCTCGGCCTCGACCGCCTGGTGTTGCAGGGCGACGGCCCCCTCGCCGGCAAGGTGACGGCGCTCGCCATCCTCGATCTCTCGGGTCGGCTCGACGCGGAACCGGTGAACGCGCCGGCCGCGACGGATGCGCGCGACCCGCGCCATGACACGCCGGGCCCGCTGCCGCACAACAGCGGCGAGATTCTCACCGCCGGCGGCAAGCTCACCATCCCGATGAGCACGCGGATCACGACCAGACTCTTCGGCCTCGGCACGCGCGAACAGCGCTACCTCTTCGACCAGCGCTACAAGTACGAGCCGACGCTCGGGCCGGGCCGTCGCGTCGACGGCAAGCTGCTCAGCGCGCACGTGCAGCTGGCGCCGACCGAGGGGAGCAACCGTCCCTTCGGCGGCGACGTGCGCCTCGGCTATTTCTCGAAGGACTTCGTCCGCGGGACCGTCGACGCCCCCGACTTCAAGTTCGGCGCCTTCACGGGCTCCAAGCTCGGCATCCTCGGCGAGGAGATTGCCCGGCGGCAGGACACCATCGGCACCCGCGCGGCACTCGCCGGCTTCGGCACCCCGATCTATTCGATCGCCACGCCGTACGGCGTCCCCGCCTTCTTTCTCGGCGGCGCCACGCAGGGCGACGTCGCGTGGAACCGCTTCACCGAAGTGCGCGGCCAGCTCGATTTCACCGCGACGCTCGGCAACAACACCGACATCGGCTTCGGCGGCCTCCACGCCGCACAGGACGTGAAGACCTTCCAGCGCGTCCTGGCGAACCTGCCCGTCGGCGGGGCGGTGCCGCCCGCCACGGCCTCGGCGTTCTCGCCGACGATCAGCGCGGCCTATCTCGAGACCCAGGTGCGGGCGAGTGACATCGCCATCACGGCGGGCGTCCGCTACGACGCCTTCAGCCCGGGCGGCGACCTCTCGAACAGCACGCTTGCCGCGCGGTCCTCGTTCAACCCGCGCATCGCGATCGCCACCACGCTGAAGGGCGCCACCTTCGTGGCGAGCGTGGGCCGCTTCTCGCAGCCGCCCGACCTGCAGTACCTGGTCGACGCGGCCTTCGACGACACCACGCGCACCGGCCGCTTCCGGCAGGGCAATCCCGATCTCGGCTTCGAGCAGTCAACCCAGTTCGAGATGAGTATGCGGATGCGCCTGCGCGACGCCGTCTCGCTGCGGGTCAACGTCTTCGACAAGCGCCTCGACGGCCTGGTCTCCTCCACGCCGCTCCAGGTGAATCCCGACTCGAGCATCTTCGTCAACGCCGACGTCGGCAACGTCATCGGGGGGGAGTTCATCCTCGAGCGCGAGCGCCGAAACGGCTGGGGAATGCGCCTCGCGGCCGTGGTGCAGCGTGCCCAGGCCACCGTGACCGACGCCTTCCAGTTGCGCCGGCTCACCACCATCGACCCCGTGACCCACGACACCATCTGGGCGTCGCAGAACCAGTGGCCGCTCGACTACGACCGCCTGCTCTCCTTCATCGGGACACTCGACGGCGAGACCCATCCCGAGGCCGGGCCGCGCATCCTCGGCGTCCGCCCCTTCGGGCGGATGAGCGCTGCGGCGGTCGTCCGCTTCGGCAGCGGCTTGCCCTACACGCGCACCAACGTGACGGGCGACTCGATCATTGGCGACATCAACGGGTCACGCCTGCCGAACCAGTTCACCCTCGACCTGCTCTTCCGCCGGCCGGTGCGCTTCGGCGGGATGGCAGGCGGTGTCTATCTTGACCTCCGCAACGCCACGAACAAGCGCAACCAGCTCGCGGTCCGCCGCGAGACCGGCACGCCCAACGCATCGAACAACACCATCGCCGCGCTGGCGGAGGCGGCCTACACCGCCAATCCCCAGGCGATTCCGTTCGAGTCGCCACGCTACCGTCGTGCCGCCGACACCAACGGCGATGGTGTCGTGAGCGGACGCAGCGAGTTGTACCCACTCTACGAGTCGGCCGCACGCGACTTCACGCAGCCGCTCTTCGTCTACGGCGCCCCGCGGCTGATCCGCTTCGGGGTGGAGGTGCTCTTTTGAACACCGTCCTCTATCTGCTGGTCGGCGGTGCTGCGGGTATCCTGTCGGGGCTCTTCGGGATCGGCGGCGGGATCGTGATCGTGGTGGTGCTGGTGAGCTACTTCAAGATGCCGATCCACCAAGCCACCGGCACGTCACTCGCCGCGCTCCTGCTGCCAGTGGGGTTGCTGGGCGCCCGCGAGTACTACAAGGTGGGGCACGTGGACGTCCGCGCCGCGTTGCTCATCGCGGCGGGCCTCTCCCTCGGCGTGTGGGCGGGTGCCCGCTACGCGCAGGGCATCGCCCCCGCCATGCTGCAGCGGGGGTTCGCCGTCTTTCTCATGGTGATGGCGGTCCGGATGTGGTTCAAGGCTTAGGGCTTGACGGGCGCGGGTACCTCGATCGTCACCGTGTCGCGCACCGCGCCGGCGACCGGGACGTGATCGCCCCAGGCTGCCACGGCAATGATCCGGTGCGTGCCCGGTGCCAGGACCAGCGAGATGGTGTCGGCCCCGGTGCCAAGGTGACGAATGGCGTCGTTCTTCGGGATCATCACCGTGTCGGCGGTCGGGTCGGTGTCGATGAAGAGGTGATGGTGCGCCTCGCCGTCGACACGCTTGCCGGTGGCAGCGACGATCTTCACCCCTTCGGCACCTAGCTGGATATGCACCGTGTCGCCGGCCAGCATCCCTTCCGCCGGGGCCACAAAGAAGACCCGGGCCTGGGTGACCGCCGGCGTCTTCGCCGGGGTACACGCGACCATCGGGAGCAGCAGGGCGAGCGACGCTGGAACCTTCATGCTGGGCCGTCCATATTCTGACGTGGGAGTGCGGGGACGGCGCGACACGCGGCGCCTCGCGGTTCCAAAGGTACCACCCTTTCTGATCACCCGGAGTCGCCCGTGCCTGACCGCCCCGCTGGTATCCCCCGCCGCGATTTCCTCGGCCGCGTCGCGCTGACCGGCGCCGTCCTCGCCGCCCCGCCCTTGGTGCACGCCGAGCCGGCGCCGGACGAATGGGACAATCGCTGGCTCGACGGTCTCACCAGGAAGCATCGCGTCATCTTCGATACCAAGACCTGGGGCGGCGGCGAGGCCTACGGTTACCCGAAGCGCTATTACGACGCGATGCTGGATGGCTACGGCGCCAAGCCGGCCGACATTCAGGTGGTGATCGGGCTGCATGGCACGGCGTGGCCGCTCGCGCTGGCGGACGCCGCCTGGGCAGCCTGGGCCCTCGGCGAAGTGGTGTCGATGAACGAGCCCGGCAGCCAGACTCGGGCGACGCGGAACCTGACCCGAAGCGACGAGGCGGGCGCGCCCTACGCGCAGACCTCGCTGGCCAGTTGGCAGAAGCGCGGCGCGAGCATCCTGCTCTGCAACAACACGCTGATGCGGGTCTCGCGTGAACTGGCCGCCAAGCGCGAGGGGGCCACGGCGGACGCGACCTACGCCGAATTGCGGCGGGCGATCCTGCCCGGCGTGACGCTGGTGCCGGCCATGGTCGCGGCCATGGCGCTCGCGCAGACGAAGGGTGCCTCCTACATCGTGGGCAGCTGATGGTACCCGGCCCCGAGGACTTCGACCACCGGTGGCTCGCGACCCTGACCGCGAAGCACCGCGTCGTGTTCGACGCCCATGTGCTCGGTGAAGCGGTGCCGCTGGTGCGCGCCAACAACTTCCTGAATGCCTGCCGCGACGCCTACGGCGACAAGCCGGGTGAGGCGCAGATTGTGATCGCGCTGCACGCGGCGCCGATGGTCGTCGCCTTCAACGACGCCGCCTGGGAGAAGTACGCCTTCGGGGAGCGCGCCCGACTGAACGATCCCAAGACCGGGAAGCCGAGTCTCCGAAACCTCTATGCCTCCGAGGCGCCGGCCGATCCCTTCCCCGCCGTCGCGGTGCCGTCGCTGCAACGCCGCGGCGCCACATTCCTGTTCTGCAACAATGTCCTGCGCAACCTGACCGCCTCGCTGGCACGCCGTCGCAACGAGACGCCGGAGGTGGTCCGCGCCGACCTGATCGCCTCGTTCCTGCCGGGCGTCGTGCTCGTCCCGGCGGTGGTGGCAGGCATCGCGATGGCGCAGGAGCATGGCTGCGCCTATGAGCTGATCGCATGAGCCATCGAGTCGCCGTCGGACTCGCGACGCTCCTCCTGGCAGGCTGCACCCCGCGACCGCCGGTGCCCCCGCCTGCCGACTCGTCGGCCGCGGTCGTGGCCTCTCTGGCCCCGTTGCCGCCGTTGCCGAAGGGCGACCTCGGTGTCGCCGTGCTGCGCGGGCGCGCGATCCTCAGTGCGACGCGCGACTCGCTGCCGAATCACGTCGGCAACGCCCTGCGGTGCACGTCGTGTCACCTCGACGAGGGGCGACGCCCGAATGCCATGCCCTGGGTCGGCGTGACGGCGCGCTTCCCGCAATATCGATCACGCTCGGCCTCGGTGCAGCGGCTTGAGGATCGGATCAACGATTGCTTCGAGCGTTCGCTGGCGGGCACCGCACTCGCGTGGGACGACCCGGCGATGCGCGACATGGTCGCCTACATGGCGTGGCTGTCGACAGGGGTGGCCCAGGGGAGCACCGTCCCGGGTCAGGGGTTGCCGCTCGGGTCACCGGAGCGTGGCGACACGGTGCACGGCGCAGTGGTCTTCGCGGCGCAATGCGCGCGATGCCACGGCGTCAACGGCGAGGGGATGGCCGCCTTCCCGCCGCTCTGGGGGCCGGGCAGCTTCACCATCGGCGCCGGGATGGCCCGACTGCGCACCCTCGCCGCGTTCGCGAAGCACAACATGCCGTTCGATCGCGCCGGGACTCTCAACGACCAGGATGCGCAGGACGTCGCGACCTACATCACGACCAAGCCCCGGCCACCGTTCGCCGCGAGCGCCGATGACTGGCCCCGCGGCGATGCGCCGCCGGACGTGGCCTATCCCACCAAGGCAGCGAAGGCCAAGTCGCCTTGACCCTCGCCACCTCGGCGAACCGTCACTGTTCGCCGAGCGCCTTGGGCGGCACACTCACCACATAGCGCCACACCGCTTCGATTTCCTCATCCGTCATCAGCTTCGTGAACCGGATCGGCATGAAGTCGTTGAGCTCGCCGCCACCGCCGGGACGCTGTCCGGTACGCAGCGTGGTGCGGAAGAGCTCCAGCGTCCACGACCGTCCTCCCGGCGTCAGGTTGGCGGCCTGCGGCGTCCCCGGAGGCGCACCGATGATCTCGCCTCCCGAGAGTGACGGGTTGTGGCAGCCCGTGCATCCGCCGACGTTCGCGAGATAGCGACCATACTCCGCCGTGGGCCCCTGGGGGACGCTGTCGGGTTGCACCACGGCGTGATCGATGAGTGCGGCCGAGAGCGGCAGCTTCTTGCTGGCAATCAGTGCCAACCCGACCGGACCAAGGCGGCGCGCCGGGATCTCGCGGTCCACGTTCGGGCGGCTGCGCAGGAAGGCGATGAGTGCCTGAAGGTCCGCTTCCGACAGGTAGGTGTAGTCGTGCGCCGGCATGATCAGGAGGGGCTTCCCGGCTGGACCGACGCCATGCCGAATCGCGGCGGCGAAGTCGGCGTCGGTCCGGACAGAACCCACTCCCCCGCGTCCACCGGTCAGGTTCGGCGCTCCGACCCGCCCGAGCGCGGCGTCGTCGATGACCAGCTGGCCCCCGAAGTCTGCGCCGTGACAATCAGCGCACTTGCTGATCGAGGTCGCGAGATGTTCGCCGCGCGTCACGGCGAGCGAGTCGGTGGCACGTGGCGGGGCCTTGCGGGCCACCGCGTAGGTCCGGCCGAGCTCGCGCTGGGCCAGACCGTAGATCGTGCCAAAGGCCACCAGCAGGAGGAGGGTGACGGCGGTCAGGGCTCGCTTGAGGAATCGCATCGCAGGGGTCTCCGTTCAGGGTCACGTTCCGATACGGGACGTCGATTCCCCGGGTTTCACATTGCACCACTGATTCCCGACATCGGAACTCACCTTGCCTATCTGGGTACCCTTGTGAAATTTTTCACAAGACCCTCGACCGCCGGATGGCCATGTCCGACCTCCTCGCCGCCCGCTCCCAGATGGCGGTCTCCCTCGCCTTCCACATCGTCTTCGCGGTGATCGGCATCGGCATGCCCGTGCTGATGGTCATCGCGGAGCGCCGGTGGCTGGTGACGCGCGACCCGCACTATCTGGAACTGGCGCGCCGATGGGCCAAGGGGACGGCGATCCTCTTCGCCGTGGGCGCGGTGTCGGGGACGGTACTGTCGTTCGAGTTGGGGCTCCTCTGGCCGGGCTTCATGGAGTTCGCCGGCCCGATCATCGGGATGCCGTTCTCTCTCGAAGGGTTCGCCTTCTTCATGGAGGCGATCTTCCTCGGGATCTACCTCTACGGCTGGGATCGCATCAGCGAGCGCGCCCACCTCTGGGCCGGGGTATTGGTCGCGGTGAGCGGTGCGCTCTCGGGCGTCTTCGTGGTAATTGCCAATGCGTGGATGAATGCGCCGACCGGCTTCACGGTGGTGAACGGCGTCGCCACGGGCATCGACCCGCTGCAGGCGCTCCAGACCCCGGCGGCGTTCCCGCAAGCGCTCCACATGACGCTCGCCGCCTACGCCGCCACCGGCTTCGGCGCCGCCGGCATCCACGCGGCGATGCTGCTCCGACAGCCGGCGAACGCCTTCCACCAGCGTGGCCTGCGGATCGCCTTGTTGATGGCCATCCCTGCCGCCTTGCTGCAGCCACTCTCCGGCCACCATTCCGCCGGCTTCGTCGCCGCGACCCAACCTGCCAAGTTCGCCGCGATGGAATCGCTGTTCGAGACGCAGGCCGCCGCCCCGCTGCTGATCGGTGGCTGGCCCGATCCGACACGCCGCGAGGTGCGCTACGGCGTGGAGATTCCTGGCGCGCTCTCCTTCCTCGCGACCAACGACTTCGGAGCCACGGTCCCCGGCCTCGACCAGGTGCCGCGCGAGGATTGGCCCAACGTGCGCGTCACCCACGTCGCGTTCCAGGTGATGGTGGCGTGCGGCGTGGTGATGCTTGCCGCCGGCCTGCTCGGCTGGCGCGCCCTGGCCCAGCGCGATGACCTCGCCGAACATCGCCGGCTCCTGCGGCTGTTGGTGGTCGCGGCACCGCTGGGCTTCGTCGCCACCGAGGCAGGGTGGGTGGTGACCGAGGTCGGCCGTCAGCCGTGGGTGATCCAGGGGGTCCTGCGTACCGCGGATGCCGTGACGCCAATGCCCGGATTGATCGTCCCGTTCCTTGGCTTCACGGTGCTCTACCTGCTGCTCGCCGTCGCCGTGGTCTGGTTGCTCCGTCGACAGATTCTCGGGGCGCCGAACGACACGGAATGGCGCCGACGCCACGAACCCACGACCCAGCCCACCACCCATGGCTGAGTGGCCACTGGTCGAACTGACGGCCGCCGCCTGTCTCGCGGCGATCACGGCGTATGTGCTCTTCGCAGGCGCCGACTTCGGTGGCGGAGTGTGGGATCTCTTCGCGACCGGCCCACGTGCCCGGCGCCAGCGCGCGCTCATCGCCGACACGATCGGCCCGATCTGGGAGGCCAACCACGTCTGGCTGATCCTGGTGGTGGTGATCCTCTTCACCGGCTTTCCCGTCGCCTACGCCCGCCTGTCGGTGTCGCTCCACATCCCGCTCACCTTGATGCTGATCGGTGTGGTGCTGCGCGGCTCCGCCTTCACCTTCCGGAGCTACGACCGTCGCGATGACGACGTGCAACGCCGCTGGGGACTGGTCTTCGCCGTCGCCTCGCTGATCACCCCGCTGCTCCTCGGCGTCGCCGCCGGTGCGGTCGCCGCGGGCGGCGTCACCCCGCCAGGCGCGCGCAGTTTCACGGCGGCGTACGTCGCACCGTGGTTGGCACCATTCCCGATCGCCATCGGCGTCCTGACGCTGTTGCTGTTCGCCTTCCTCGCGGCCGTCTACCTGACGGTCGAGGCCAAAGATCCGATGCTCACCGGCGATTTCCGCGCGCGCGGACTGGTCGCGGGGCTCCTGCTCCTCCCCGGCGCGGGGGTCGCGCTCTATCTCGCGCGCACCGAGGCGCCGTGGGTGTTCGACGAACTGACCAGTGCCTCGTGGGCCCCGGTCCTCCACCTCCTCACCGGCAGCGCCGCGGTCTGCGCCCTCGGCGCACTCTGGCGCAGGCACTACCGAGTGGCTCGCACGGCAGCGGCCGTGCAAGCCGCGCTGATCGTGGTCGGCTGGGCGATGGCCCAATGGCCCTACATCCTTCCGCCGACGATGAGCGTCTACGACGCCGCCGCCCCGACTGCGACGCTCACCCTGTTGGTGGGTGCGCTCGCAGCCGGGGCGGTGATCCTGCTGCCGGCGCTGGCTTACCTCTTCGCGATCTTCGGAAGAGCCGAGAAAAGCCGATGATCGTCCATCGATGATCGATCATCGATCATCGATCATCGTGGTTGCTAGTTGGCTTCGATCATCCGCTTGATCGGCTTGATCATCAGCCCGAGGATCGCGGCGGTGATGAAGAGGGCCACTGCGGTCCAGAGGAAGAGCTCGGGCATCTGCTCGAGCTTCTCCGGATCGACGCGACCGCCGACGAGCCCGGCGATCAGGTTGCCCACCGACGCGGCGAGGAACCAGATCCCCATCATCTGACCGACATACTTCCGTGGCGCCAGCTTCGTCATCGACGACAGCCCCACCGGCGACAGGCAGAGTTCGCCGAGCGTCTGGAAGAGGTAGCTCCAGACCAACCACATCGGCGACACCTTGAGCGTGCCGCCACTGGCGACGACATCCTTCGCGACGATCACCATCAGGCCGAAGCCGACGCCGGCGAACGCCAGGCCGAGCGCGAACTTCGCCGGCGCCGACAGGTCACCGCCACGCTTGGAGAGTCCGACCCACACCGCGGCCGCCACGGGCGCGAAGATGATGATCCAGGCGGAGTTGACCGACTGGAACCAGGTGGCCGGGATTTCGAAGCCGCCGACGACGCGGTCGGTGAAGTCCCGCGCGAAGAGATTGAGCGAGGTCGGGGCCTGTTCGAACGCTGCCCAGAAGAGGGCGGCGAAGATGAAGAGCACGAGGATCACGACGGCCTGCTTCTTCTCCTGCCGCGTGAGCGAACTGTCGAGGAAAACGAAGCCGAAGAAGAGCGCGCCGAACCCGACGAGCACGTACACCATGTTGAGGCCGATCGCTTGCGGATCGAGGGTCACCACGCCACTCGCGACCAGGGCGAAGAGCGCCACGATCGACGCCAGGATGACGCCGACGACCATCTTCACCGAGCGTTCCTGCCTGGCCTGCACCGCCGCATCCGGATGCCGCACGATCTCGGTGCCAAGGTCGCCGAGCGTGCTCGGTGCGAAGAGCTTGAAGGAGACCAGGCCGAAGAACATGCCGACGCCGGCAGCACCAAAGCCCCAGTGCCAGCCGATGCTCTCACCGAGGAAGCCGGTGACCAGCTGGCCGACGAAGGCGCCGGTGTTGATGCCCATGTAGAAGATCGAGAAGCCGGCGTCCCGCCGCGCGCCACCCTCGGGGTAGAGATCGCCCACGATGGCGGAGATGTTCGGCTTGAGGAGCCCGGTGCCCATCACGATCAGGACCAATCCGGCGAAGAAGGCGAGCTTCCCCGTGGTCCCCTGCCCTGCGAGGCCGGAGAGGCCGATCGAAAGGTGGCCCAGAGTAATCAGGATCGCCCCGTAGTAGATCGACCGCCGCAGCCCGAGCCATCGGTCGGCAATCCACCCGCCCGGCAGGGAGGCGAGATAGACGCAGGCCGCATAGATCCCGACGATGGCGGAGGCCTGTCCCCGATCGAGGCCGAATCCGCCGTCGAGGAGCGCGGCCGACATGAAGAGCACCAGCAACGGCCGCAGGCCGTAGTAGCTGAAGCGCTCCCACATCTCGGTGAGGAAGAGGGTCCGGAGTCCGACCGGATGACCGAAGAAGCCGGTGCTGGGTGCCTGGCTCACGTGTATCCCCGCATGATGAGGAGGGCCTGCAGGATGGATCAGGCGTCGGGCTGGGGCCGTTCGCCGAGCTGCTTCTTCAGGTGCGCCAACTGTGCCTCGACCGCCGCCTCGCGGGCGCGCTGCTCCAGCGCGTAGCTCTCGAAGGGCGAATCGTCGAGCGTGCTGCCCGGTTCGGCGGTCGCGCCGAGCGGGGCCGCGCCATCTCCGGGAATGCCGCGTGACGCGGCCTGATAGCGACGCTTGGTGCCCTCGTAGTCCTCTTCGGCCAACCCGAGCTCGTCGCGCTGCACCAGCACCTTGCGCTCGAGCAAGTCCACGCGAGCGGCGGCCTTCGCGGTGAACTCATCGGCCAGCGTGGCGGTTTCGGTGTCGCCGATCTCGGCCGCCATCCGACCACGGCGGGCATAGTCTTCGGCCTCGCGGCGCGCCTGCGTCAGTTCCGCCTCGGTGCGCCCGAGCGCCTCGCGGAGGTGCCCGATGCCGATCTTGAATTCGACCAGCGCCTCGCGGAGGCCGGCGGCCTGGTCACGGGCACTGGCTCCCGCGCGCGGGGCAAAGAGGCGGTCGAGATGAGCCTTGAGGTCGTCGAAGTCCATGGCCTGCTGGGTGTGGGAAACGGGGCGAATGGTACCCGCCGCGACGCGCGGCGGTCAAGCAACCGCTGGGGATGTAGATTCCGACGTCTCCGGCCCCACGAGGTTTCGATGTCGCTCCGTTCCGTCGCCACCACCACGTTCGTTCTCGCACTTGCGGCCTGCAGCGGTGGCGGCGGAGGCGGCTCCGTCTCCTGCGGGATCGCCTCCCTGACCGGACCGCTCGTGGCCAAGGAAGCCTTCGCGAAGGGGAATTCGCTGGTGGCGCCGCCCGATTCCATCCCGGCATCGGTGCCGCTCCGGATCGTGGCAGGTCAGGCGCTCCGCGGCCACGTGACCAGTGCCGATTCGCTGGGCTGGCACCTCTCCTCCCCCGACACGATCGCCGACGGAACTCCGGTCGGCTTCGGCGTGTTGCTCGTCGATCGCCAGGGCGTGACACTCGGGGCGCTGGTCTACGAAGGCGTCTCGATTCCGGGCGCGCCGATCCTGGGCGACCTCACCCTCCGTGACACCATCGTCCCGCTCCTCGGGGTGCGCGTCGATCGGCGCCAGATCGAGGATCCGAAGTGCCCACTCTTCCCGGACTCGACCCACTGAGCTCGGCGCCACGATGACCACCGCTCGCGTGCTGCACGTCGCCAGCGGCCGCGAGTGGCGCGGGGGGCAGCGGCAGGTCCTCCTGCTGGCACGCGGACTCGCCTCCGTCGCCACCGTCAGCTCGCAGGTGGTGACGGGTCGCGGCACCCGCCTCGCCGAGGAACTCGCCGCCGCAGGGGTCTCGTTGCACGAGACGCCGTGGCGCATGGGACTCGACCCGCGCGCCCTCGCCCGCGTCGTACGACTGACCACTCGTGACACACTGCTGCACGCGCATGACGGACACGCGCATGCGCTCGCCGATGCCGCCGCCCAGATCACCGGGGCACGCGTCGTGGTCACGCGGCGGATCAGCACCGCCATCACGTCACCGCGCCGCTACCGGCGCGCGGCTGCCGTCATCGCGCTCTCCGAGGCGATCGCGGTGCAGCTGGCATTGGCCGGCGTGTCGCCCCACCGCATTCATCACGTGCCGCCGGCCGTCGACCTCGCGCAGCTGGGGCAATCACCGGCCTGGCCCGCTGGCGTGCCCCACCCCGGCGCCACCACGCCGTGGATCACGGTGATCGCCGCCCTCACCGCCGAGAAGGGGATCGACCTCCTCCTCGAGGCCGCGGCGATCATCGCGCCAGCGCGCCCGGAGCTGCGCTGGCTCGTCCTCGGTGAGGGCGACGAGCGTGCTGCCCTGGAGGCCCGACGGCACGCCCTCGGCCTGGACGAGGTGGTGCAGATGCCCGGCCATCTGCTCGGCCCCGAAGGCGCGCTGGTCGGTGCCACGCTCGCCGTGCAACCCTCCCGCAGTGAGGGGTTTGGCTCCAGCGTGCTCGACGCCCTTGCCCTCGGGATCCCCGTGGTCGCGACGGCCGTCGGGGGACTGCCCGACGCGTTGGCGGCCGGCGGCGGGCTCCTGGTCGCCTCAGGGGATCCGGTGGCCCTCGCGGACGGGGTCTCGAGCCTGTTGGACGATGCCCCGCGGCGCACCGCGCTCGGTGCCGCAGGGCGTGCGGCCGCCGCGGGCTTCGGCGTGGACCGATTGGTCGAGCGGACGCTCGCCGTGTATCGTTCGCTCGACCTTCACCCTGGCGACTGATGCTCTACTTCTGTATTCCGACCCACGACGAAGCCCCGACCGTCGGGCTGCTGCTGTGGAAGATCCGACGCGTGCTCGAGGAATCGGCGCGGGAATATCAGTTGCTGGTCGGCGACGACGCCTCCACCGATGCGACCACCGAGATCCTCGCGCCCTACGCCAAGGTGCTGCCGCTCTCGGTGCTTCGCTCCGAGAAGCATCTCGGCTACGCCGCCACCGTCGAGCGGCTGCTGAAGGAAGCGCTCCGCCGCTCCGATCGACACAAGCGCGACGCCGCGATCCTCCTGCCGGCCGACTTCACCTTCGATCCTGCCGAACTCTCCGAATTCCTCAAGCGGATCGACAGCGGTGCCGACCTGGTAATTGGCGAGGCCACCCAGGTTGACGAAGCGGACAAGTGGCGGCGGCGGGTCCGACGCTGGGCGCCGCGGCTCCTCGGCCGGCATGTGCGTGTGGCCGGTGTCCGGGACATCGTCTCCGGAGTGGCCGCGTTCCGTCTGGTCACCCTGCGGGCGGCCTTCAAGGATCGACCTGACCGCTGGCTCGAGACGGAAGGGTGGGCCGCCAATGCGGAGTTGTTGAGTTGGGCCGCCGCCGGCGCACGACAGGTGGAATCGGTGGCGATCACCGAGCGCGTGGAACGTCAGCAGCGTGAATCACGTCATGCGGCGTGGGATCGGGCCAAGGCATTGTGGGCGGCCCGTCGCCAGCTGGTTGCTCCGCCCTCCAACCCGGAGGCGGGGCGCAAGGACCGGTCGCCCCGCGCGACCACGACCCGGGATACCGCGTGAGCTTGCTGTTCGCCGGACTGTCGCTGCTGTTGCAGACGACAACACCTCCCCCCGCAACGCCCGTCCTCGCACCGGCGCCGTTCGGCGTAGGCGAGACACTGGTCTTCAAGGGGAAGTTCAACCTCTTCCGCCCCTGCTGCGCCACGCTCTCGGTCGAGGCCATCGACACCGTGCGCGGCGTGCCGAGCTACCGCTTCTCGTTCAACTCGAAGATCTCGATCCTCGGCATCTTCACGAGCGAGAGTCAGCTCACGTCGTGGACCGGTGTCGACGACTTCATCTCGCGCCGCTTCCTCAAGGTGATGTCGGACACCAGGCCGCCGCGGCAGGACTTCAAGATCTATCCCGACTCCGGCTTCTATCGCCGCAACGTCGACACCGCCACGAAGGCCACCTCGACGGTGCCCCTCGACGACGTCGCGTTCTTCTACTACATCCGGCGGGTTCCGCTCGAGGTGGGGCGGACGTACGAGTACCACAACTATTGGCGGAAGAGTCAGAACCCGGTGCGCGTGCAGGTGCTGAAGCGCGAGGTCATGGAGTTGCCCGACGGCTCGAAGGTGAACTGCCTGGTGCTCTATCCGATCGTCGACGAGAAGAACGGCATGTTCTCGAAGACCTCGAACGCCCGGCTCTGGTTGACGGATGACGCCCGACGGATTCCGGTGCAGATTCGCTCGACCTACAACTTCGGCGACGTCACCCTGATCCTCGACCGGATGACGCTCGCGCCAGGACGCCGCGCCGAGTAGCGCGGCAACCCAGGCCACCAGATACGAGAACGCCGGCGCCATCCCATGGGGATGACGCCGGCGTTTCGATACCGCAGGGTCAGGCGGTCGGGGCGGAATTGCCGCGAATCGTTTCGCGGACCTTCTGCGCCGTGCTCGGCGACACCATCTTCAGAATCGTGTAGATCACGAATCCGACGAAACCCCACCAGAGAATCGTCAGCACGAGACCGATCAGCGCCCCAAAGACTGCGGTAAGGAGCTTGAACGCCATCAGGGCCAGAAAGGCGAAGACGGCAAACCCCGAGATGTTCCGGACCATGTTAGACTCCCCAGCGAGGGTACGGGCGCACCATGCGAACCCGTCGGTGGAATCTACGCGAAGTCTTTAGCTGAGGTTTCAACTCGCATCGTGACAACCAAGACGGCAGACGTGGTGGTGATCGGAGGCGGGGCGGTCGGGTCGGCCACGGCCCGTGCCCTCGCCGTGGCCGGCGCCAAGGTGATCCTGTTGCAGCGGCCCGAAACCCCGGGTGAGGGGTGGCGTGCCGCGGCCGGGATGCTCGCGGCCCAGATCGAGGGGACGACCGACGACCCGCTGCTGAATCTGGCCCTGGCTGGCCGGGCCTTCTATCGGCGGCATGCCGACAGCCTTCGCGAAACGACCGGGATCGACATCGGCCTCCAGCTGACGGGCATCCTGCAGGTCGCCCGGAGCGAAGCGGATGCCGCCTCGTACCGGACGAAGGTCGCCTGGCAACGGCAGCAGGCCCACCGTGCGGATTGGCTCGACCCCCAGGAGGTCGAGGAAGGGTGGCCCTGGCTCGCGCCCGGGCTCGGCGCGTTCTGGTCGCCGGAGGACGGCTCGCTCGACCCGGCCGCGACGGTGCGGGCGTTCCGCGCCGACGCCGTTCGGCTCGGCGCTTCCATCATCGAGGACACCGCGACCGGGCTCGACCGGAATGGGGACACCCTGCTCGGCGTGATTGGCGAGGCCGGCCGTTACGCCGCTGGGCATGTCGTGTTGGCTGGGGGGGCGTGGGCCGGACGGATCGAGCACCTGCCACGGCCCGTCTCCGTGGAACCGGTGCGTGGCCAGATGGCGGCGTTTCCGTGGCCTGAGGGGATCGGACAGGCGGTGGTCTACGGGACGCGTTGTTATTTGCTCCGCCGCGGCGACGAGATGCTCGTCGGCGCAACGATGGAGCACGCCGGATTCGAGGTCACCACCACGGCAGACGGCCTCGCCGATCTCTTCGCACGGGCATCCGCGCTCTATCCGCCCCTCGCGACCATGGCGCCGCTCCGGAGCTGGGCCGGCCTCCGACCCGGCACGCCGGACGGACGGCCAATCATCGGCCCCGAGCCACGGCTGCCCGGGCTCTGGTATGCCGCGGGGCATGGCCGCAACGGAATTCTGCTTGCGGGCGTGACCGGCGAATTGATCGCGGCTTCCATCCGTGGCGAACCGTGGAGCGACGAGATGCATGCGGTGCGCGCCAATCGCTTCTGGAACTGGTAGGCGTCGCGACTCCCCACCCGTCGACGCGAGCTAGGCTTTCCGCCCGTCGTAGCTCGCCAACCCACGCGCAAACAGTTCGGTACCGACGACCAGGGCCAGCAGTGCCGCGCCAAGCGGCAGTGCGGGACCTGCCGCGAGGCGCATTGCCCGCCAGCGCAGGAAGAGATCCTCGATGTCGCTGGCGGCGGCCTCCTCCGGCGTCAGGAACCAGACCGCGACTAGAAGCGCGCCGATGACCAGCGCCACCCGGAAGAGCCGCCGCTTGGTACTCCAGACGGCCAGCGCCGCGCCGATTGCCCCCATGGCGAGAAACCAGAGCCAGCTCATGCCGACCATCGTCGCCGTCACGGCGTTGCCGTTGGCCGCGCGTGAAAGTGCCATCAGCGCGGCCCCGGGGACGGCGAGGACCATCACCGCCAGCAGGTGGCCGAGTGCGACGAGGCGGCGCGGATGCGGCAGATGTTGCAGCCCTTCGAGGGCACCGGTGCCCCGGGCGGTGAGCAATTGCAGCGCAATCCCGCCAGGGACGAGGGCGGCGAGGATCGGGAGATAGCCACGCGCAAAGTTGGCGAGTTCACCGATGTCGGCCACGACCACGGCCACGAGCACCGCCGCGATGACGAGCTCGCGGCGGAACTGCTCGAACGCCAGTCGCAGCCGGAGGCGTGCGACGGCGAGCAGCGGCCCGCGGCCGAGCGCGGCGAGTTCCCGCTTCGGGGCGGCGCCGAGTCGCACGCCAAACGCGGCCGGGTCGGGGCGGAAGCGTGCCAGCCCCTGTGCGAAGAGCGCGACGCCCCCGACGAAGGCCGTAACGACAGGCAGCGCCAAGCCGGCGAGCAGCAGGAGCCCGACCCGCCATGGGGCATCCATCCAGGTCATCACCTCGGCGGCCGCCGCTTCCACGGTCGTCTCGATCATCGACTTCGCCGACGCGGGCAACAGCGACGGCAGGAGCCAGATCGTCATCGGCAACCACCACAGTCGACGCAGCGAAAAGCGGGCGTTCAGGCCGAGCATGAGCCAGAGGAAGCACCACCAGAGCACTTGCAGCGTGCCGGCGGCGATGACGATCACCGGTGCCGCGACGAGGGCCGGCGCCTCCGCTTCCCGTGCGATACCGATCCCGACGGCGATCAACGCGATCAGCATCGGTGCCGTACGGATCGCTGCGCCGAGGAGGCGACCGGCAGCGATGGTGCGCAAAGGAATCGGAAGGGTGCGATCGAACTCGAGGTGGCCGTGCATCTTGTCGGTGGCGAGGCTGCCGAGCGGCCCGAGGCCCGCGACCATCACCACCGGCAAGGCGAGCATCCCGACCACGAGTGCACCGGTGGGCGGAAGCACGAGCGTCGCCACGATCGCGGCCGCCGCGAGCCCGCCGATCCACAGCATGGCCGACCGACCACGCCAGAGTTCGAGTCGCACCACGGCGACAAAGGCGCGACGGCTCACGGCCGGTCGCGGAGCACGTCGGCCACCAGCGCCGTGAGTTGACCGGAGGCCCGGGCCTCCGTGAGCGCGTCACCGGCGAGTTCGCCCACCAACTGCCCGCGACGGAGCAGCAGCGCGCGATCACAGAGCGACTCGACGTCCTCCAGGAGGTGCGACGAGAAGAGCAGCGCTCGCCCCGGCGACGCGGCGAAGCACTCGCGGAGCAGCGCCAGCAGTTCGAGGCGCACCACCGGGTCGAGGCCGTTGGTCGGTTCGTCGAGGACGAGCAACTCGGGTCGATACGCCTCGGCGCCAATGTAGGCCGCCTTGACGGCCGTGCCGCGGGACAGCGCCGCAATCCGCTCCCCGGTGTCGAGGCCGAGTCGGGCGGAGAGGTCGCGCTGGTAGGCGTCGTCCCAGGTGGGGTAGCAGTCGCGCAGGAAGGCGTACCATTCCCGCACCCGCAAGGCGGCGTCGGCCGGGGGCTTCTCGCCCGCAAAGCCGATCTTGGCGCGCCAGGCGTCGGGGGCGGCCTGCGGGTCCCGCCCCGCCACCTCGACCACTCCGCGACGGTCCAGCAGCCGCCCGGTCACGGCCCGGAGGAGGGTGGTCTTCCCGGCGGCGTTCGCCCCGAGCAGCGCGACCGTCTCCCCGCCCTCGATCGCGAACCCCAAGGGGCCGAGGGTGAAGGTCGGGTACCGGACGGTGAGCTCGCGGGTCTCGAGGATGGCTGTCACGAGAAAAGGCCGGCCGGGTTGGAGGTGGTGGAAAGTGATGGCGCCCGGCCACCGGGGAAAGGGCGACGCCCCCCGGCGGCGCACGGAAGGGGACTCCCGAGCCGGTACGAATCCGGTTAGGCCTGAATGCCGGACGCAACCCCGGCACGCCGCGTCGCATCACCACGCTGGTATCCCCTCCCCACCCACCCTCACTGCACTCGGAGAGTACCCCCATGAAGCGACCCTGGTTCGCAGCATTGGCCGTCACGCTAGCCGTGGACTCCCAGCCCGCCGCCGGTCAGCAGGCACGGCTCCTCAGTGCGGCGAGCGAATTCGCCGGTGAGTTCTCGAGCATCCGAGGTTTGCGCGCGCTCCCCGACGGTCGGCTGGTCGTCACCGACAACAAGGAGAAGCAGATCCGGCTCCTCGACTTCGCGAAAGGGACCTCGAAGACGTTGGCGCGCCTCGGCGAGGGACCCCAGGAGTACAAGGCAGTTGGCACGGTGCAGCGCGACAAGGGAGGCGGCGTGGTCGTCTATGACCCGCAGCAGAAGCGATTCCTTCCCGTGACGGCGAACGGCGCAGTGCAGGATGTGAAGGCAATCCCTCACGCGCCAAAGGCGATGACCTTGGTCATGGGCGATGGTCCCGACATGTACACCATGGACACGATCGGCAACACCTTCACGACCGAAGGCGGCACGCCGGCATCGCCGCGCGCAACACGCGCGATCATTCGTGAAGGCGCGAGTGGGCGGACGACACTCACGGAACTGCGGCTCCCGGAGAGTCGCCGATTCGAGGGTGGGCAAGGAATTTCGATGACCCGTGCGGTCTCCTTCTCGCCTCGTGACTACTGGGCGGTGGCCGCAGACGGGTGGGTCGCAGTCATTCGCGCGTCGCCATACCGCGTCGAGTGGTACCCCCCCACTGGCCAGGTCGTGAAGGGCCCAGCGCTCGCGTACGAGCCGCTCCCCGTCACCGAGCAGGACAAGAAGACGGTGCGTGAGGAGACGGCGCGGATGATGTCTTCTGGCGGTCCGGCGGCGATGATCAACGGCAAGGCGGTCCGCCCACCGGTGGCAGAGCCCGATTTTGCCGATACGAAGCCGCCAGTCACCGGGCGTGTCGCGCTGATCGACGAGCAGGGTCGACTCTGGGTTGAGCGCAGTCAACCGGCCGGCGCGACCACATCACTGCTCGATGTCGTCGATCGAACGGGCGCGGTGATCAGTCGCTTCGCCCTTCCGGCGGGCTCCCGCCTGATCGGCTTCGATCGCACCAGCGCCTACGCGGTGCGGACGGACGGGGACGATCTCGTCCACCTGCAACGCTTCCCCTTGCCATGACGCGGTAGGTGCGCGGCGGGGAGCCCGGGCGCAGGCACAGTCCCGGACGTGGGCACGGCCGGCCGGCGCCCCCCGCTCCCCCCCTGCTCGCTCGGCTTGGCCCACCCCCCCGGGTGGGCTATTTTGTTGCTCCTGCGCCAGTTCCGGCTGGCGCGCGACCTCGGCGAGACGGAAGGAGTCCGCGTGGCCGTGCCGCTTGTCCAACTGACCCGCCAGCCCACCCCTGATGCCTCGGGGGGGATGGTTCCCATCGCCCCCGCCCGAAAGCCGAGTTGGCTGAAGGTGAAGGCGCCCGGTGGGCAATCCTATATCAAGATCCAGGCAATGATGCGCGAGCTGGGCCTTCACACGGTGTGTGAAGAGGCCCGCTGCCCGAACATCGGCGAATGCTGGGAACACAAGGCCGCCACCTTCATGATCCTGGGTGACGTCTGCACGCGGAACTGCACCTACTGTGCGGTGTCGCACGGCACCCCGAAGGCGTTCGACGCCGCCGAGCCGGTCAAACTGGCCGAGGCCGTGGCGCGGATGGGGCTGGAGCACGTCGTGATCACCTCGGTGGACCGCGACGACCTGCCGAACGGCGGTGCCGAGGCGTTCGCGGGTTGCATCACGGAGATCAAGGCTCGCCTGCCGGAGACATCGGTCGAAGTGCTGATCCCCGACTTCAAGGGATCGGAGCAGGCGCTGCGGATCGTGATGGAGGCGAAGCCGGACATCCTCAATCACAATCTTGAGACGGCCGAGCGGCTCTATCGACTGGCCCGTCCGGGCGGCCGGTATGACCGTGCCCTCCGTGTGCTGGCGAACGCGCGCGCCATGGATGCCACCGCCCTCACCAAGTCGGGGATCATCCTCGGCATGGGCGAGGAGTGGGATGAGGTGATCACCTGCCTGCGCGACCTGCGCCGCAGCGACGTCAACATTGTCACCCTCGGGCAGTACCTCCGGCCATCGGATGGTCACCTCCCGGTGGTGCGCTACTACACGCCGGACGAATTCGCCGAGCTCCGCGAGATCGGGCTCCGGATGGGCTTCTCGCACGTCGAGAGCTCGCCGCTGACGCGCTCGTCCTATCACGCCTGGGATCAGGCCCGGTCGGCACGACCGGGTCCCGCGCGCAGCGAGGGATCCCTCCCCACCGGCATGGCGGCCACCGCCGCCCCGGAGAGTTTCTAAATGGCCGTAAGCACCAGCGACGCCCCCAAGGCACGCCGCCGCGGGACCGACGCCCCCTACGCCGACCAGTATCAGGACTGGTTGCGCATGATGCTGTTGATCCGCCGCTTCGAGGAGCGCGCCGGCGAGGCGTACTCGATCGGCCAGATCGGCGGCTTCTGCCACCTCTACATCGGCCAGGAAGCGGTGGCCGTGGGCCTGATCTCGGCGCTCCGTCCGGACGACTACGTGATCTCCGCCTACCGCGAGCATGGCCAGGCGCTGGCGCGCGGCATGTCCTCGCGCTCGATCATGGCGGAGCTCTTCGGCAAGGCGACCGGCTGCTCGAAGGGGAAGGGCGGCTCGATGCACCTCTTCGATCTCGCGAAGGGCTTCATGGGCGGCCACGGCATCGTCGGCGGCCAGATCCCGCTCGGCGCCGGTTTCGCCTGGGCGGCAAAGTACCGGAAGACCGAGCAGGTCTCGCTCACCTTCTTCGGCGAGGCCGCGGCCAACATCGGGTCGTTCCACGAAGCGTTGAACATGGCGGGGCTCTGGAAGCTGCCGGCGATCTTCGTGATCGAGAACAACGGCTACGGGATGGGCACGGCGGTGAAGCGTGCGGCGGCGATCACCGACCTGCACCTCCGCGCGGCGAGCTACGGGATGCCCGGGGTCGAAGTCGACGGCCAGGACATCATCGCGGTGCGCGAGGCGGCCGAGACCGCGTATGCCCGCGCCCGCGCCGGCGAAGGCCCGACGCTGCTCGACATCCGCACCTTCCGCTACGTCGGGCACTCGATGTCCGACGCGGCGAGCGGCACGTATCGCAGCAAGGAAGAGCTCGACGCCTCGCGGCAGCGTGACCCGATCGCGTTGCTCGAGGCGCGGATGCGCGATGCCGGCATGCTCGACGACGCGGGACTCGCGGCGATCGAGGCCTCGGTCGCCGCAGAGGTGGCCGACTCGGTGACGTTCGCCGAGGAATCCCCCGAGCCCGACGCTGGCGAGCTGTACACCGAAGTGCTGGCGCCGCACGGGGAGGACAACTGATGGCCGTCCTGACCTATCGCGACGCCCTGAACGAAGCGCTGCGCGAAGAGATGCAACGCGATGGCGACGTCTACCTCATGGGTGAGGAAGTGGCCGAGTACAACGGCGCCTACAAGGTCAGCCGCGGCCTGCTCGAGGAGTTCGGGCCGATGCGCGTCGTCGACACGCCGATCGCCGAGCTTGGCTTCGCCGGGATCGGCGTCGGGTCCGCGATGACGGGCCTCCGCCCCGTGATCGAGATGATGACCTGGAACTTCGCGCTGCTGGCGATCGACCAGATCGTCAACGTCGCCGCGAAGATCCGCTACATGAGCGGTGGCCAGATCGGCTGTCCGATCGTCTTCCGCGGCCCGGGCGGCGCGGCGCTCCAGCTCGGGGCGCAGCACTCGCAGGCCTTCGAGAGCTGGTACGCGCACATCCCCGGCCTCAAGGTCGTGATGCCCGCCACGCCGGCCGACGCGAAGGGGCTGCTCAAGAGCGCCATCCGCGACAACGACCCGGTGGTCTTCATCGAGGGCGAGATGCTCTACAACCTCAAGGGCGAAGTCCCCGAGGGCGAGCACCTGGTCCCGATCGGCGTGGCCGACGTGAAGCGCGCCGGCAACGACGTCACGATCGTCTGTCACTCGAAGACCGTCGCGCCGGCGTTGAACGCGGCCAAGGCGCTCTCCGAGGAGGGGATCGACGCCGAGGTGCTCGACCTGCGCAGCATCCGGCCGCTCGACGAGGAGGCGATCCTCCGCTCGGTGGCCAAGACCCACCGCGTCGTCGTGGCTGAAGAAGGGTGGTACTTCGCCGGCGTCGGGGCGCAGATCGTCGACCTGATCCAGCGCGAGGCGTTCGACGACCTCGACGCCCCGGTGCTGCGGGTGCACCAGGCCGACGTCCCGATGCCGTACAACAAGTATCTCGAGAAGGCGGCCAAGGCCGACGCGACCAAGATCGCGGCGGCGGTTCGCCGCGTCTGCTACAAGGATTGATCGAATGGCCACCAAGGTCGTGATGGAAGCGCTGTCGCCGACGATGGAAGAGGGACGCCTCGTCGAGTGGAAGAAGAACGAGGGCGATGCGGTCGCCGTGGGTGACGTGCTCGCCGAGGTGGAAACCGACAAGGCGGTGATGGAGCTGGTCGCCCGCGGTGCCGGGGTCCTGCTCAAGCAGGTCATCCCGGTCGGCACCACGGCGCCGGTGGCGTCGGTCGTGGCCTGGATCGGGGCGGCGGGGGAAACCATTCCCGGCGACGCGGGCGGAACCCCCGCCGCAGGGGCGCCGCCTGCGGCGCCCGCGGCACCCCCCTCCGCGCCGGCGCCCGCCGCGGGCACCCCCACGCCGGCCGCCGGTGGGCGCGTGAAGGCCTCCCCGTTGGCGAAGCGCGTCGCTGCCGAGCGCGGGCTCGACCTCGGCGCGATTGCCGGGAGCGGACCCGAGGGACGGATCGTGGTGCGCGACCTCGACGGCGTGGCGCTCGCACCGGCGGCTGCCGCGACAGGCTTCGCGGCGTCGGTGTACACGGACGTGCCGCTCACGCAGATGCGCAAGGCGATCGCCAAGCGACTGGTGCAGTCGATCGGCCCGATTCCGACCTTCTACCTCACGGCCGAGGTGGACATGGAGCGGGCGCACGAGATGCGCGAGGCGCTGCTCGCCGCCGACCCGAAAGGCGGGAAGTTCTCCTTCAACGACCTGATCATCCGCGCCACCGCGTCGGCCCTGCGGCAGCATCCGTGGGTGAACGCCTGGTGGTCCGACGATCACATCCGGCAGTGGCACGACGTGCACATCGGCGTCGCCGTCGCGGTCGAGGACGGACTCATCACGCCGATCGTCCGCCATGCCGACCGGAAGACGCTGCGCGAGATCGGCGGCGAGGTCCGCGAGATGGCCGGACGCGCCCGCGAGAAGCGCCTGAAGCCCGAGGAGTACACCGGCGCGACCTTCTCGATCTCGAACCTCGGCATGTTCGGCATCGACGAATTCACCGCGGTGATCAATCCGCCCGAAGCGGCGATCCTCGCCGTGGGCCGCCTGGAACAGAAGCCCGCCGTCGTCGACGGCGAGCTGGTGGTGCGCCGCCGGATGCGGATCACCCTCTCCTGTGACCACCGCGTGATCGACGGCGCCACCGGGGCGGCGTTCCTGAAGACGCTGGTGGGGATGCTGGAGAATCCGCTGGCGATGGTCTGGTAACTCGATGATCGATGATCGTCCATCGATGATCGATCATCGATCATCGATCATCCACCACTAATTTCGACCTTAACGCGGAGCTCCACTCCCGTGGCCAATCAGTCCTTTGACGTCATCATCATCGGCGGCGGTCCTGCCGGGTATCCGGCGGCCATTCGCGCCTCGCAGCTTGGGCTCACGGCATGCGTCGTCGAGCGCGACAAGCTCGGTGGCGTCTGCGTGAACATCGGCTGCATCCCGACCAAGGCGCTGCTGCACTCGGCCGCGATGGCGAACAGCATCCGGAAGGAAGCGAAGGAGCTGGGCATCGAGGTCGGCGAAGTGAAGACTGACTACGGCGTGGCGATGAAGCGGTCGCGAAAGGTCGCCGAGCAGAACTCGAAGGGCGCCGAGTTCCTGATGAAGAAGAACAAGGTGACGGTCATCAAGGGGACCGGCGTGCTCGCCTCAGCGACGACGGTGAAGGTCGGCGACGACGTGCTCACCGCCAAGAAGGGGATCGTGCTGGCGACCGGCTCGCGCACCAAGGGGATTCCGCCGGTCGGCCTCGCCATCAACGGGACCACGGTGATCACCTCGGACGAGGCGCTCTTCCTCGAGAGCGCCCCCAAGCGACTGGCGATCGTCGGCGCCGGCGCCGTCGGCTGCGAGTTTGCCGACATCTTCAACGCCTTCGGATCGGAAGTGACGCTGATCGAAGCGTTGCCGCGCATCCTCCCGATCGAGGACGCCGAGTGCTCGGACGTGATCGCCAAGGCGTACAAGAAGCGCGGCATCAACGTGCTCGCCGGCGTGAAGGTCGTGAAGGCCGACGTGAAGGCCGCCGAGGTGAGCATCACCGTCGAAGTCGGCGGGAAGCAGGAGACGATCACCGCCGACAAGGTGCTGATGGCCGCCGGCCGCGCGGTGAACACCGAGGCGATCGGACTGGAGGCCGTCGGCGTGAAGCTGACCGACCGCGGCTTCATCCAGGTGAACCCGGCCACCCTCGAGACCACCGTGAAGGGTGTCTACTCGATCGGTGACGTGGCGGGCCCGCCGATGCTGGCCCACAAGGGGACGCGCGAGGGGATTCATGTCGCCGAGGTGATCGCCGGACACCACCCGAAGGCGATCGACTACAGCAACGTGCCGAGCGTGACCTACTGCCATCCGGAAGTGGCCTCGATCGGGCTCACCGAGGAGCAGGCCAAGGAACAGAAGCTCGACTACCAGGTCGGCCGCTTCCCGTTCTCGGCCAACGGCCGCGCCCGCGCCTCGAACGAGACGGACGGTTTCGTCAAGATCATCCGCGGCAAGAAGTACGGCGAGATCATCGGCGCGCACATCGTCAGTGGCCACGCCTCGGAGATGATCCACGAGCTGATCCTGGCCCGCACCAACGAGTACACGGTGGAAGAGGTCGACCTCGCCATCCACGCGCATCCGACGCTCTCCGAAGCGATCGCCGAAGCGGCGCTCGACTCGCTGGGTCGGGCGGTGCACATCTAGGCCCGATGATCGATGATCGATCATCGATGATCGATCATCGGTCGCGTCTGGGCGACCGTATGGGAAATCTTCCTCCCGCCTCTCCCAATCCCTTCGGCGCCGACGCGCCGACCGAGGATCGTGTCGGCCTCGCGATGGCGGCGGTCGGTGCGGCTGCGGCCGCGGCGGTGGCCTGGTTTGCCGTCCTGACCTTCCTCGTCGCCCGGATGCGCGATCCGACCGTCACCAGTGCCGCCACGGTCGACCCGAACGCAGGCTACGTGAACCTCTTTCTCGTCGGGATTCCGATCGGCCTGCTGGTCGCCGGCCTGGTGGGATGGATGTTGATGGCCCCCATCCATTCCAACTTCCGTCGGGGTGGGCTCGCCATCGTCGGTGCCCTCGCGGGGACCTGCCTCGCGATGATGCTGACCTTCACCGCCCACGCCGCACTCGGCAGCGGGGCGCTGGCAGCGCTGGCGGTCCTGGCCCTGGTGGTGGCGCTCCGGCTCGGAGGCCGTGCGCGCCGGGCGGCATGAGCACGCCCCCGCTCGAGGTCGTCGACCTCGGCCGCCGTCCCTACCTCGACACCCTCGAACTCCAGCGCGCCCTCCGGTTGCGCCGAGTCGACGGGTCACTTCCCCACGACATCCTGCTCCTCGTGGAACACGACCCGGTCTACACGCTGGGCCGCGGCACCGAGGCCACCTCGCTCCCCCTCCCGTTGTCCGCGCTGGAGGCTCGGGGCGCCACCGTGGTGGAGGTCGAACGTGGCGGCGACGTCACCTGGCACGGCCCCGGCCAGCTCGTCGGCTACCCGATCCTCCACCTCTCGGCCCACCGCGAAGACCTCCATTGGTACCTGCGGACCCTCGAGGGCGCCCTGATCGAAGCGCTGGCGCAGTTCGAGATTCCGGCCGAGCGAGTCGCGGGGAAGACCGGGGTCTGGACCCGCGGTCGCAAGATCGCGAGCCTGGGGATTCACGTGAAGCAATGGGTGACGCTGCATGGCTTTGCGCTGAACGTCGACCCCGAATTGGCGTGGTTCGACGCGATCGTCCCGTGCGGCCTGCCGGGGGTCACCATGACCTCCGTGGCGAAGGAAATCGGCGGGGCATCGCCGACGCTCGCGGCCGAGGTCCGCGCGGTGGTCGTGGCCTCCATGGCGACGGCGTTCGGCCTGCGCGCGAGGCCCCGGCCCCTTGCCGATTTGCTCCCGCCGGGGTAGTCCGAGCCTGAGGTGCGGGGTTGAAATCGGGGCCACGACGGGCTTCCCTTCAGCCATGGCTGACCCGATGGACTCGACTCGCATTGCCGCCACGGCCGACGAACGGATCGCCGCGATTCTTCGCGCCGCGAGCTCGTGGGCGACCGAGGCACCCCCGGCGCTGACCCCGGCGATCAAGGCCGTCTGCATCCGTCTAGCGGAGATGGTGGCCGATCAGCGCCACTACCTCGCCCCGTTGCCGGAACCCCAGGAGTCCGAGCGCCGCGCCGTGCTGACCCTGGTCGCCGAGCAGCTCCGTCGCGGGCCGGTCGCCCAGGAGCTGCGGACCCACCTCGATGCACTGGCTGAACTGGAGCTGCGGGCCACCGGCTCGTGGTCGCTGGTGGCGAGCGCGCAGACCGAATGGGTCGAGCGGGCGATCGAGTATCTCGATCGCGCCTGTCGTGCGATCCCGGCCGAGGAACGCCCCGACCAGTATTGGGCCGACGATGTCGTCGCCGGGATCATTGCATCCGTGAAGGGGATCATCGGCGCCGACGATTTGCACGCGCGGATCGAGGCGCAGTACGCCGGCCAGGGTCGGCCGCCGGTGAAGCGCGACGACTGAGCCACCCCCGCGCTCGAGCCCAGCTGCCCCGGATGATCGGACCGGCCACGGCGGCCGCGCGAGTCGCCCCCGGCACCCCGCCCGCCGGCGCCCCCCCCCCCCCCCCCCCCCCCCCCCCCCCCCCCCCCCCCCCCCCCCCCCCCCCCCCCCCCCCCCCCTGGTCGCCGCCCCTGAAGGGGACCCTTTTCCCGAGGGTGCGTGACCCGCTCGGGGTCGTGGGAGATCCCGCGCGCCCCGCCCGCGGCCAAAAACCCCCCCCCCCCCCCCCCCGGCGCCCGCCACGCCCCCGTGCGCGCCCCACCCGCGACACGACTGTCGCCGTTGATCCGGCCGGATCGCAGCCCCAGCGGGCGGCGCGCCCCGGCCCCCCCCCCCCCCCCCCCCCCCCCCCCCCCCCCCCCCCCCCGTAGCCCCTACCTGCACTCCGCGGAACCGGGGCCCGTCCGGCGATCGCCCCCCCCCCCAGGGCGGCCATCTCAGCCCGCTGACGCCCGCCATTTCACCGCCGAGGAGCCACGAAGGCCGGAACGCTTACCCGCGTTCCGCCCCCATCAATTCGAAGAAGCGCCCGAACACCTGAATCCCCTCCCACAGCTGTTGCAGGTCCACCTTCTCGTTCGGCGAGTGCAGGCCGTCGTCGGGCAGACCGATGCCGGTGAGCAGCACCGGGGCGCCCCCCGCCGCGAGCTCCGGCACGATCGGAATCGACCCGCCCGCCCGCACCGCGACGGTCGGCCGTCCGACGACTTCCTCGAAGGCGCGGTCGAGCGTCCGGAACGCCGCGTGGGAGACGTCCACCTGCACCGGGTCGCCACCGTGGTGAAGTCGCAGGGTCCATTCGGCGTAGTCGGGCGCCACCTTCGCGATCGCCTTCTGCAACTGCTGCTGCACCCACTCCACCGACAGCCCGGGCACCAGGCGCAGCGAGATCTTTGCAGTGGCAGCGGCGGGGATCACCGTCTTCGCCCCCTCGCCCACAAACCCGCCACGAATGCCGTGGATCTCGAACGTCGGCAGTGCCCAGGTCCGCTCGAAGACCGAGCAGTCCTCGAGCCCCGTCAGGGACTTCGCTGTCACCTCGTCCGCGAGATACGCCGCCTCGTCGAACGGCAGGGAATTCCAGCCACGACGTTCCGCCTTGGTTGGTGGAATCACCTGCTTGTAGAGCTTGGGAATGTGAATCTTCCCGGAGGCCGACTTCAGGTCGGTGAGGATCCGGCAGAGCGTCTCGATCGCATTGGGCGCCACGCCGCCATACGAGCCGGAGTGCAGGTCCCGCTGCAGCGTGCGCACCTCCAGCTCGGCGTAGCAGAGGCCGCGCAAGGCGGTGTAGACGGCCGGCCAGCCCTTGGCATAGTAGGACATGTCGCACACCAGCACCGCATCGACCTTCGTCCGCTCCGGCTCGGCCTTGAGGAGATCGAAGACGACTCGTCCCCCGCACTCCTCCTCGCCCTCGAACAGGAAGTGGACATTGAGCGGTGGATTGCCATCGGCATCGCGGACCGCTTCGTATGCCTTCAGCAGGCAGAAGACCTGGCCCTTGTCGTCGATCGCGCCACGCGCGTAGAGCCGGCCATCCCGGATGGACGGCACGAACGGCGGCGTGTGCCATTCGTCGAGGGGATCGGGGGGCTGCACGTCATAGTGGCCGTAGATCAGCAGGGTCGGCGCGCCCTCGACCTTGGGGCTCTCACCCCAGACCACCGGGTGACCGTCGCCCTCGATCAACTGCACCGTCGGACAGCCGAGGCGGAAGAGTTGGTCCACCAGCCACTGGGCGGCGCGGCGACAATCGGCAACGTGCGCCGTCCCGGTGCTGATACTTGGAATGGCAAGGAACTCGGTGAGCTCGGCGAGCAGACGAGGCTCTTCGCGGCGGACGAAATCGTGATCCATCGGGACGGCTCCAGCAGGGTGGTTCGTGAAGTTAGCGAGACGGTGCCGACGGTGGCGGCTGGCTCGCGGTCGAATCGGGCACCAGTGGCGGCAAGGGTGCCCGCGCACCGCGTTGCGCCTGGATCAGGCGCTTGAGCCGCTGGAAGGCCTGATCACCTTCGGAGTCCTCAAGCAGCCGCTCGAGGCCCAGCACGGCTCGCGTCAGGTCGCCGCCCTGGGACTCCAGCCAATCGTCGAAAAGGTGCAGGTCGGAGCGATACAGGCGCGTGCCGAGGAGGGCCGCATTGTTGATCGGGCGCTCGGCGAGGCGATCGACGGCGAAGGTCCGGAAGGAACTGCCGAACGGGCCGGCCATCGTGTCGCGTGCCCACTGCGCCACGGCGGTGCGACCACTGTCGTTGGCCTCGCGCGGCAACTTCTTGGCGTACAATGAATCGAGCTTGGCGAGCAGGACGGTGTAGTACTCGCCCAGCGCCTTCTCGTCGTGCCAACGATCCGCCGCGCGCAGCGCCGACAGGGTATCGGCCCGCGACAGGAAGAAGCGCTGGGCGGCGGCGTATCCGACCCACTGGGCGAAGCTCTCGTTGAAGGCCGTGTTTCCCTTCACCCACAACGAGTTGTGCGCGATCTCATGAAAGACCAGCGAGGCCAGTTCGACGGAATCGCGGCTGAGCGCCGTCGACAGGAGCGGATCGTTGAACCAGCCGAGTGTCGAGAAGGCCGCGGAGGGGCGCAGGTAGACGTCGTGTCCCTGATCCGCGAAGCCCTTGGCCGCCTTGCGCGCGGCCGCGAAATCGAAGAAGCCCTTGTACGGCACCCGCCCCGCCACCGGATAGCGCCACGTGACCGGACAGAGACAGTCCTTGGGTGACGCGGTCAGCACCAGCAACAGCGTGTCGCGGCCGACGTCGGCGTAGGTCGTGTAGGTCTCCTTCGCATCCAACCCCAGCGCGCGGGCATAGTTGCGCACCTCGATGACGAGGCCCGCCATCTCGCGCAGCGAATCGGGGACCTGCGGGTCCTTGGCCAGTTTGATGATCGGCACCCGCGACACCAGGATGCGGGTCTCCTCGATCCCGGCGCGGCTGAGGTAGCGCACCTCCTCGGACGCGACATAGGCCGTGCCGAAGCCGAAGAGCAGTGCGGCCGCCGTGATGAGCAATCCCATCCTGAAGCGTCTCCTTCCCGTCATGGGGTCCACCGCGCGCCGACGAGGTGCACGCTGCGGCCGATGGCGCTGCGCCGCTGATAGGCATAGTCGAGTCTGGCGCGGGAGAGGACAACGGACCCGCCGTAGGACGTCTTGCCCACGCCGCTGCCGGTCGGCTGCCCGCCGTTGCCGATTCGCCCGATCAGCCCGATGCCGCGAACGACCACGCCCGCTTCGAGGCCGATCACGGTGCGACGCGGGGTCCCGGCCGTCCAGTCGCTCTCGATGGTCGCCAGGAGTCGGCCGTTGGAGTAGGTGTCGATCAAGTTCATCGAAAAGCCAAGATGCGTGCTCGCAGGAAGTTCCAGCCGCTCACCGCTCAGCGCGTAGCGGCCGAGGTTGTGGAACGAAACGGCCAGCGCCGCGATGTCGAAGAAGGCAAGCGTCACTCCGGCATCCGACGTCAGCGTGCGGAAGATGGTTCCAGTGGAATCCTCGACGGAGACGTACTTCGCCGACGTACCGAGCGCGATGCCCTTCACGCGGTAGACCGCCGCCGCCACCCAGGAGAGGTTGTCGACCACGGGACGGTCGCCCTGGTAGCGCAGGTAGCGGAGTCCGCCGCCGAAGTTGAAGTCACCCGCCCGAACGGCCGCGGCACCGGTCGTGTAGGTGGATTGATCGGGCAACTTGGCGTAGGCGGCCTCGAGCGAGAGCACCTTGATCGGTCCGATGTTGGCCGGATTGTCGAAGACGCCGGCGGCGTAGCCGGGCATCGCCACCCCGGCCCCGGCGAGCCCGGCCACCCGGACGGAGGCGGCCAGATCGGGCAGCGCCGGACGCGGCGGCAGCTGAGCTGCCAGCAGCGTCGGCGCGAGCGCGAGCACGAGCTGCCCCACCGTGCGCCTCACCGGATGCGCACCACCGCGAAGCGCGGTTCGGCCGTACTCGACGGGGCGCCATTGCCGTTGCTGCCGGTGAGCTGCACGGTCACACCGGCCGCCCCCGCCGCCAACCGGTACCGGACGTGACGCCCGCTGCCGCCCCGCAGTGTCCCGGTGCGGCTGTAGCTCCCGGCCGTGGAGTCGGGTGTCAGCGGGTACGGCTTGGCGAAGAGCGTCGGGAAATTGGCCTGATAGAGAGACCGGAAATTCCAGGTGCGGTAGCGTAGCCGCCCGACCTGCGCGAAGCCCGGGAGATTCTCGAGATAGTTGGCCAGTTGCCACTCGCCGACCAGGGTCGGAAAGTCGACGCCAGCCACGGCGCTGACGTTGGTGGCGCCATCTCGCGTGGACTGCACCAGCCCCCGCGTCACCTGCGTCCCGAGCAACGTGTCGCTGCTGAAGTGGTCGGCCAACCAGCGCACGAAGAGCCACGAGGCACCGCGATACGCCAGCGGGCCGCTGTTGTTGCCCGGGGTCACGAGCGCGGTCGCCTCGGGGTCCGACAGATAGCTGTACGCGTTGTCGATGTCGCCCGAGGAGAACTGGGCAAAGCAGCTCGCCGAATTCGGGCAGCGCGCGTCGGGCACGCCACGATAGCCGAGCTCCTCGGCGAAGTGGGAGAGCCCCTCGTTCAGCCAGAGATCCTCCTGGCCCGCGCCGCGCACGAGGACCCGCTGGTTGAACGAGATCATGTGCTGCAGTTCGTGAATGAGCACCGGTGGCAAGGCGCGCAGCGCAATGCTGCGGGTGACGGCAGGACAGCTCGTCGTCGCCGCCTTCGGTGCGAAGGCGTAAAAGACCTCGCGGCGATTGCTGCCGGCGAGCGACGCAATCAGGTCGGCACCATAGAAGTAGCCGATGATCCGCCCATTCGCGCAGTCGCTCGTGAGGTCGTTGACGGCGGCCGAGATCAGGATCGCCACGCGCTGGTCGCCATCGATGTCCGACTCGCGACCGAAGGCGGTGGTATCAATCGGAAAGAGGTAATCGTCGAAGAGCGTGCCGAGCTGGGTGATGTCCGACTCGGTCAGCGACTCGGCCGTGACCGGATTGGCATCGTCGGTGTAGATGGCGCCCTGACGACCCACGAAGCGCACCGTGGCGCCGACCCGATCGAACGCGGCACAGCTGCTGGTCCGGCAGACGTAGAACGAATCGCGTTGCCCGACGATCGGGATCGAGGCCATCGGGGGGCTCCCGCCCCACGAATTCCCGAGCCGGGTGGCCGGGTCGGCCGCGATCCGGGCCTCTGCGCGGCGGAGGTTCCGGTGGAAGGCGTCGGCTCCCTCGGCCGAGCGCCCGAAGGAGGCCACCGGGGCGGGCAGGCCGTCCAGCAGGGCGCTCCCGCCGCCGGTGGCGCCTGACGCGAGGGCATAACTGGTCGAGATGCCACTGGTGGTTTCGGTGCCGGCCCCAGAATAGGCCACCACGAGGTACTCGCGGGCCTCGCCGCCACCGGGGAGGGAGAGGCAGTTGCTGGTCCGTGCCGCATCGATGAGCACCTGGGCGCCCGGCTCAAGGACCACCGGCGTCGGGGTGGTGCAGGTGACCGTTACCGGGCCTGGGCCGGTGCCGGACCCACCACACGCGGCCAGCGCGAGCAGGGTGAGCGTGGACGGCCACATCGTGCGGGAAGCGGGCATGCGCGGTTGGCTCCGTGGGCGCAGGAAAACTGACCTAAGCGTAAGCAGGACAATGACTTTTGACAATCGGGCGGTGTCGGGATACGATTCCCGGGTGACAGACGCTCCGGCCCTCGATGCCGTCCGGTTTGATACCGCCGGCTTGGTGCCCGTGGTGGCGCAGGATGCCCTTTCCGGCAACCTCCTGATGCTCGCCTGGGCCGATCGCGCCGCCCTCGAGGCGACGCTGTCGACGGGTCATGCCCACTACTGGAGCCGCTCGCGTCAGGCGCTCTGGAAGAAGGGCGAACAGTCCGGTCACACCCAGCAGGTGGTCGAGGTGCGTCTGGACTGCGACGCGGACGCCATTCTCTACCGCGTCACACAAAAGGGTCCCGCCTGCCATACCGAGCGTCCGACTTGCTTCTTCCGGCGGATCACGACGGACGGGCAGCTCGTCGATGAGGACGATCAGGGGGGTCATTTGTTGACCCGCCTGGCGCGAATGATCGCCGATCGCCACGCCACCCGGCCACCGGAATCGTACACCGCCACGCTCTTCGAACGCGGGCTCCCCAAGATCGCCCAGAAGGTCGGCGAGGAAGGGGTCGAGACGGTCATTGCGGCGTTGTCCGAAAGCGATGAGCGGCTCGCCAGTGAATCGGCTGACCTGCTCTTCCACCTCATGGTCCTGCTGCAGGCGCGTGGCGTGCCCTTCGGGGCCGTGTTGGCCGAACTCAGCCAGCGGGTGCGCTGATGGCCTTCGTCCACCTCCATACCCACAGCGAATACTCGCTGCTCGACGGTGCCAATCGCATCCCCGAGCTGGTGAGTCACGTCAAGAAGTTGGGGATGGACTCGCTCGCCGTCACCGACCACGGCAACCTGCACGCGGCGTGGAGCTTCTACGACCAGGCGAAGAAGCAGGGGATCCGGCCAATTCTCGGCTTCGAGGCCTATCTCGCCTTCGGTCCGCGACAGGCGCGCGAGAAGCCCTCGTGGGCCCCGGCGCAGTACTCGCACCTCGTCCTCCTCGCCCGCAACGCCGTCGGCTACAAGAACCTGATCAAGCTCTCCTCGATCGGTTACACCGAGGGCTTCTATCGGCGTCCCCGCATCGACAAGGAGATCCTCGCGTCACACAGCGAGGGAATCGTCTGCCTCGCGGCGTGCCTCTCGGGTGAAGTCGCGCTGTACCTGCGCCAGGGACGCTTCGACAAGGCGCGCGAGTCGGCGGTCTGGATGGCGGAGACCTTCGGCAAGGATGGCTTCTATCTCGAGATCCAGGATCACGGCATCCCGGAGGAACTCGAGGTCGCCAAGGGGATGATCGCCCTCGGCAAGGAGCTGGGCCTCCCGGTCGTGGCGACCAACGACGCCCACTATCTCACGCGGGACGATGCCGAGGCGCACGACGTCCTGCTGGCCATCGGCACCGGCGCCGATCTCGACGACCCGAAGCGCTTCCGCTTCACCGGCAGCGAGTCGTACGTCAAGAGCGAAGCCGAGATGCGGACGCTCTTCCCCGACCAGATCGACGCCATCGAGCGGACGCAGGACGTCGCCAACCTCTGCGAGTTCGACTTCGAGAAGCGCTACTTCGTGCCGAAGTATCCGCTGCCCGAGGGCGTCACCTCCGACGAGACGCTGCTCGCCACACTCGCCACCACGGGCCTTGAAGCGCGCTACGCCAAGCCGCTGCCTGACGCGGTGCAGCAGCGACTCGACTTCGAGCTCGGCGTGATCAACACGGCGGGCTACGCCGGCTACTTCCTGATCACGCAGGACTTCATCAACGCCGCGCGGGCGCGGGGCATTCCCGTCGGTCCCGGCCGCGGGTCGGCCGCGGGCTCGATCGTCGCCTATGGCCTCGGCATCACCAACGTCGACCCGCTCCGCTTCGACCTGCTGTTCGAGCGCTTCCTCAATCCGGAGCGCGTGTCGATGCCCGACATCGACGTCGACTTCTGTTTCGAGCGGCGTGGCGAGGTGATCGAGTACGTGCGCGAGCGCTATGGGCGCGATTCGGTGGGGCAGATCATCACCTTCGGGACGATGAAGGCGCGGGCCGCGGTGAAGGACGTCGCGCGGACCCTGAAGATCCCGCCGGGCGAGGCCGACAAGCTCACCAAGCTGATCCCCTCGGGGCCGGCCTTCTCGATGACGGTGGCGGAAGCCGGCGAGAAGATCGACGAGCTGAAGGCGATGCTGAAGGAGAGCGAGGCCTACCGCCGCGTCTTCACCTACGCCTCGCGGATCGAGGGGCTCAGTCGCCACGCCTCGGTGCACGCCGCCGGCGTGGTGATCGCCCCGGGGCCGCTCGCCGACTATGTGCCGGTCTGCACGGCGCCGACCAAGGGTGCCGGTGCCGCCGCGAACGGCGAAGACTCGATCATCTGCCAGTACGAGATGGGCGCGCTCGAAAAGGTCGGGATGCTCAAGATGGACATCCTCGGCCTCAAGACGCTGACGGTGATTCACGACGCAGTGCAGATGATCGTGGCGAAGACCGGCACGCCGCTCGACATCGACGCGCTCCCGTACGACGACCCCGAGGTCTATGCGCTGCTGCGTCGGGGACGCACGGCGGGCGTCTTCCAGTTCGAATCGGCCCTCGCGACGGACACGCTGCGCAGCATGAAGTGCGACCGCTTCGACGACCTCGTCGCCTCGAACGCCTTGCTGCGCCCGGGTCCGCTCGACGCCGGCATGCACACCGTCTTCATCAAGCGGAAGCTGGGCCACGAGCCGGTCACCTACCCGCATCCCTCGCTGGTCGAGGTGCTGGAGCCGACCTACGGCGTCATCACCTATCAGGAACAGGTGATGCGGATCGCCAACGTGATCGCCGGATTCACGCTGGCCGAAGCCGACGTCCTCCGGAAGGCCGTCGGCAAGAAGGACGCGGAGCTGATCAAGAAGGAGCTGGGGAAGTTCATCACGCGCGGCACGGCCCTCGGCCACGAGCGCGGCCTGCTCGACGAACTCGCGGCGCAGATCGAGACCTTCGGCCGGTACGGCTTCAACAAGTCGCACTCGGTCGCCTACTCGGTCCTCTCCTACCAGACCGCCTGGCTCAAGACGCACCATCCTGCCGAGTTCATGGCGGCGCTGCTCTCGAGTGAAATCGGCAGCACCGACAAGGTCGTCCAGTACATCAACGAGGCCCGCGAGCTCGGCATCGAAGTGCTGCCGCCCGACGTGCACGAGTCGGGCTTCAAGTTCACGGTCATCGGCGATCGTCGCATCCGCTTCGGGCTCGGGGCCGTGCGCAACGTTGGCGCGGGGGCGATCGAGTCGATCATCGCCGCGCGCCAGCAGGGCCGCTTCACGTCCCTCGCGAATTTTGCCCGACGCATCGACGCGCGACTCTGCAACAAGCGGGTCTTCGAATCGCTGATCGCGGCCGGGGCCTGCGACTCGCTCGGTGGGCATCGCGCCCAACTCGTCGCAGCGGTGGACCAGGCGATCGGCGAGGCGCAGCTGCTCGCGCAGGAACTCGAGGCGGGGCAGGAATCGCTCTTCGGCGAAGTCGTCAAGACGACCCCGGTCGAGCCGACGCTCCCCGACGTGCCGCTGTGGACCGAGGCGGACCGCCTCGCGAAGGAGAAGGAGATCCTCGGCTTCTTCATCTCCGGGCATCCGCTCGAGCGCTACCGTCCGTTGGTGGAGCTGTTCGGCACGCGGACGACCGCCACGATGGGGAGCTGGAGCGAGCACCAGGTCGCGGTCGCGGGGGTGCTCACGGCGGTCAAGCGGCAGATTTCCAAGAAGACCGGGAAGGAGTACGCCCGGGTGACGGTCGAGGACTTCCACGGCACCGCCGAGGCGATCGTCTTCCCCGATGCCTGGGCCAAGCTCAACCAGGTGATCCGGGTCGACGAGGCGATGCTGCTCAGCGGCGGCTATTCGGCCCGTGACCGAGGCGAGGACCAGGTCCCCTTCATCGTGGAGGGGGCCCGGCCGCTGGCGGAACTCGAGAGCGCCGGGTTGCTCGGGATCGCGATCCAGTGGGCCGCCCCGGATGCCCCCGCCCCCGAGACGATCCGGACCCTGGCCCGCCTCTGCATGGCCCACCCTGGGCCGGCGCCGCTCTATATTCAATGGTCCGACGGGAACGGTACGGCCGCGCGCCTCCGCTCCCGACGCCTGCGGGTGGAACCGCGCGAGGAGACTCTGCGCGACCTGCGGGACCTCTTTGGCGGCGACGCCGTTTCCTTCATCCGCGCGGGGTAAGGCAGGATGGCGACCAGCTACACCCTCGAATTCGAGAAGCCCCTCGCGGAGCTCGAGAAGCAGATCGACGAGCTGAAGCGCGTGGGCAGCGAGCGCGAAATCGACGTCCTCGGCGAGCTCACGACGCTCGAGGAGAAGCTCGACGCGAAGCGCGCCGAGATCTATGCCGGCCTCACGCCGATGCAGCGCGTGCTGGTGGCACGGCATGCCCGGCGGCCGTATACCCTCGACTACCTCTCGTCGATCTTCACCGACTTCATCGAGCTCCACGGCGACCGGCTCTTCCGCGACGATCCTGCGATCGTCGGCGGCTGGGCCCGGCTCGCCGGCCAGTCGGTGATGGTGATCGGCCACCAGAAGGGACGCGACACCAAGGAGAACATCAAGCGCAACTTCGGGATGCCGCATCCCGAGGGCTACCGGAAGGCGCTGCGGCTGATGCAGATCGCTGCACGCTTCCATGCGCCGGTCATCACGCTGATCGACACGCCGGGGGCCTACCCCGGTCTGGGCGCGGAAGAGCGCGGCCAGTCCGAGGCGCTTGCGCGCAACATCCTCGAGATGTCGATCCTGCCGACGCCGATCATCACGGTGGTCATCGGCGAGGGCGGGTCGGGTGGTGCGCTGGCGCTGGGCGTCGCCGATCGGATCCTGATGTTCGAGAACTCCGTCTACTCGGTGATCTCTCCCGAGGGCTGCGCGGCGATCCTCTGGAAGGATGCCTCGCAGCGCGAGCGCGCCGCCGAGGCGCTCAAGCTCACGTCGGACGACTTGCTCCGCCTTGGCCTGGTCGACGAGATCATCCCCGAGCCGGTGGGCGGGGCGCACTTCGATCCCGACGCGGCCGGTGAATCGCTGCGCGCGGCGTTGATCCGCCAGATGACCGAGCTGCGCAAGCTGAAGGCCGACAAGCTCATCAAGCGTCGCCACGACAAGTTCGCGGCGATGGGGGCGTACGCGGACGCCTGATGCCGCAAACTGTCGAAGTCCGCTTCAAGGGCAACCGCCGCGACTTCTTTGACTGGTCCGATGACGCCGCGCCACTGCGGCTCAACGAACCGGTTGTGGTGGCGGTGGAGCGCGGCTTCGACCTGGGCCGCGTCAACACCGTCGGAGAGGCGGCGCTGGCCAAGTGCGGCGGTTGCACCAGCTGCGGCACCGACGCCCCGGCCCCCGATGCGATCGCCGCACCAAGCGATGCTGCTGCGGAGCCGGTGGCGGCCGCGCCGGGCGTCCGTGCGGCGGTCGTGCGGCGTGCGTCCCCCGCCGACGTACTGCAGCACGAGGAGTTGCGACGAGGCGAGGAAGAGGCACGGCGTGCCGTGATCGCGCGCGCCGCCGCTCACGACCTCCCGATGCGGATCTCCGACACCGAGTGGCAGTGGGACCGGAATCGGCTCACCATCTACTTCACGGCCGACAAGCGGGTGGACTTCCGGACCCTGGTCCGCGAGCTCGCCACCAGCTTCCGGACCCGGATTGACCTGCGACAGATCGGCGTGCGCGAGGAGGCGGCGCGCCTCGGCGGCGTCGGTCGCTGCGGACGCGAGCTCTGCTGCAGCACCTGGTTGACCGAGCCGGGCCCGGTGAATCTCGCCCTGGCAAAGGATCAGCGACTCTCGCTCAACCCCGCGCAGATCTCCGGTGGTTGCGGGCGACTGCTTTGCTGCCTCAAGTACGAGCATGAGTTCTATCTGACCGCGCGGAAGCGCTTCCCGAAGGAAGGGAAGCTGATTCAGACATCGCGCGGGGCAGAAAAGGTGGTGGCGGTCGACATCCTCCGTGAGCGGGTCTTCCTGCGCAGTGACGAGCATGGCCCGCGCGTGATCGGCCTGCTCGAGTTGCGCGATGAGGTCGAGCAGGCCCCGGCGGCAACCACCGCGCCGACGCCGGCCCCCGAAGCCGCCGCACCGCCGACCCGCCGCCCGCCTGGCGCACCCCGCCGCCCGCAACGCGGCGGCCCCCCCGACGGGAGTTCGGCGTGAAGCCCTGGTACATCACCACCGCCATCGACTACGCCAACGGCGACCCGCATCTGGGCCACGCCCTCGAGAAGATCGGCGCCGACGCCATTGCCCGCTGGCATCGCCTGCAGGGGCAGCCGGTGCGTTTCCTGATGGGGATGGACGAGCACGGCCAGAAAGTCTTTCAGTCGGCGCAGGCCGCGGGGATGTCTCCACAGGCCTGGGTTGACGGCATCTCGAGGCACTTCGAGCAGACCTGGCTCAGCCTCCACTGCGCCCACGACGACTGGATGCGTACCACCGAGCCGCGCCACGCCGCCGGGGTGCAGGCACTGCTCGAACGGATCCGCGAGCGGCACCCGGAGGATCTCTTCGTCGGTGAGTACGAGGGGCTGTATTGCGTCGGCTGCGAGGAGTTCAAGCAGGAAGGGCAACTCGTCGACGGTCGGTGTCCCGAGCATCCGTCGCGCGACCTCGTGCGCACCAAGGAGAAGAACACCTTCTTCCGCCTCTCGGCGTATCGCGACCGCGTCCTCGCGCTCGTCGAGGCCAACGAGGCCTTTCGGGTCGAGCCGCAGATCCGTCGCAACGAAATCCTCAGCACGCTGCGCGAGGGATTGCAGGACATCTCGATCTCGCGCGCGCGGTTGCCATGGGGCATTCCGTTCCCCGGCACCGACGACGAGACCGTCTACGTCTGGTTCGACGCGCTCATCAACTACCTGAGCGCGACGGGCTATCCGAACGACGGCTGGGACGCCATCTGGCCGGCCGATCTCCACGTCGTCTGCAAGGGGATCACCCGCTTCCACTGCATCATCTGGCCGGCGATGCTGCTGGCCGCCGACCTGCCGCTGCCGACGGCGATCTGGGCCCACGGCTACGTGCAGTGGGGCGGCGCCAAGGTGAGCAAGTCGGAGGGGAGTTCGGTGACGATCGCGGAAGCGGCCGAGCGGCACGGCGCCGACGCGCTCCGCTGGTTCCTGCTGCGCGAGGTCGGCTTCGAGCACGACGGCGACTTCACGTTCGAGCGGTTCGACGCCGTCTACGAGAGCGAGCTCGCCAATGGCCTCGGCAACCTGGCCTCACGCGTGCTCGCGATGGTCGAGAAGTACCGGGATGGCGTCGTCCCGTCGGCGGAGCCAGCAACTCTCGCAGAGGCAGGCAGCGAGGCACTCGCGCGCTACGAGACGGCAATGGAGGCGCAGGGACTCAAGGGGGCGGCCGAGGCGATCAACGAACTCGTGAGCGAGGGCAATCGGTACATCGTGGTCCACGCACCATGGACGCTCGCCAAGGAGGGGAAGGACGCCGAGCTCGACACGGCCCTCTGCGAGCTCGTGTCGTGTCTCTATCGTCTCTCCGTGATGCTGTTCCCCTTCATGCCCGAGAAGGCCACCGCCCTCTGGACGGCACTCGGCCAGGACGGCACGCCTGACGCCGCCTGGGCAAACGCCAAACGCCCCGCGATGGGCGGGGCGTCGGTGCGGAAGCCGGAAAATCTCTTTCAGAGAAAGTCGTAAGTCATATGTCATAGGTCGTAGGTCCTGTGGCGACTGACCTACGACTTACGACCTACGACTTACGACCCCTTCAGAACTTCACCGCCGGCGCATCCTTCGCACCCGGCGTCGTGACCTCGAAGTACTCGCGCGCCTTCCCCAAGCCGAACATCTTCGCCGTCAGGTTGGTCGGAAACTTCCGCGTCGTGGTGTTGAACTGCTCCACGGCGGTGTTGTAGTCCGTCCGCGCGACCGCGATCCGGTTCTCCGTCCCCTCGAGCTGATCCTGCAACTGCAGGAAGTTCGCGTTGCTCTTGAGTTCCGGATACGCCTCCGAGATGGCAATCAAGCGCCCGAGCGGCGCGGTCAGTGCCTGGTTGGCATTGGCCATCTCGCCGAGATTGCCGCCCTGCACCGCGCCGGAGAGCTTGGCGCGCGCCTCGGCGACGGCGATGAACACCGTCGTCTCCTGCGCGGCGACCCCCTTCACGGTGGCCACCAGGTTCGGGATCAGGTCGGCACGGCGCTGCAACTGCACCTCGATCTGTCCCTTGGCCTTGTTCACCTGCTCATCGAGCCCCTGCAGCGAGTTGTACCCGCAGCCGCTGGCGAGGACCGTCACGGCGACGAGGAACGAGGCACTACGAAGCATGCGGCGCATCAAGCATCTCCCTGTGGGTAGTGGTCAATGAACTCAACCGCCCGGTGGACCACCTCAAGATACCGGGCGAACGTGGCGGGGGGGCAGTGCCACTCGGGTTCGGCCCGGTGCCCCGCGATCTCGGTGATCACCGCCGCATCCTCGCCGAGTACGTCGGAGAGACCAGCGATGGTTTCGGCGGCCGTCGCGCTCAGGGGACGCCCGAGCAGTGCACCGGTGCACCGAAACAGCACCAGCAGCTGGCCGACGGAGGCGGTGGCAAAACCACCCAGCGTCACCATCGACTCGCCGAAGCGGACATAGGCCTGGCGCAAGCGCACCAGCTTGCCGCGCAGCTCCGACTCCAGCGCACGACGCAGGTCCGACGGTGCCACGCGGACGCCCGCGAGCGGGTCGGTGCCGTGCAGCACGCGGTAGGCAAGCTGCATGTCGGTCATCTCGATCGGAAAGACATCGACGGAGCGCTGCCATTCCTCGCGACCGATGATCAACGGCGCCGTGTGACCGGCCCGATGCCACTCCGACACCGCCCCGGCGAGCCGGCGCAGTCCAGTCGGCGACGCATCGTCCATCACCAAGAGGAGGTTCACGTCGGAGCGCGTGGCGATCCAGTCGCCCCGCACCACCGAACCGTAGAGCAGCGCGCTGCCTGCCGGCGCATCGTCCGCCTGCAGGCGCGTCACAAGGCGCGCAATATCCGCATCAAGTTGGCCACGATCCATCAGAAGCTCCTCCCGCCGCCGCCGCCGCTGAAACCCCCGCCGCCACCGAAGCCGCCAAAGCCACCACCACCAAAGCCGCCACCCCCGAAGCCACCGCCGCCGAAGCCGCCACCGCCGATGATGAACGGCCCCATCCCGCCTCGGCGATACCTGCCGCCGCGCCCGCCGCCTCGCGTGTTGATGACCAGCCACAACACGATGATGAGCAGCGTCAGGAGGCCGCGGGGGAAGCCGCGTCGCGGCGGCGCTCGGGGCTGCACCAGCGACGTGTCGCTGATGCCCATCGTCCGCGCCACCAGATCGGCGATGGCGACGGTCCCGGCATCGAGCGCCGCACCGTACTGCTGCTCACGGAGCTGGGGGATCAGCGCGTCGAGGAGCTGCCCCGTGCGCGCGTCGGTGAGGATCCCTTCGAGGCCGTTGCCGACCTCGAGCCGAATCTCGCCCCGCTGGTCGCCGGACCGTGGCACCAGCAGGAAGACGGCGCCGGCGTTGCGCGTCTGATCGCCGACCGCGGCCTTCGCCCCGACGCCCCAGGCACGTCCGATGGCGAGCGCCACTTCGGCCGGCTCCCGCCCCCCCAGCGTCGGCAGGGTGACCACCGCCACCTCGGCACCGGTCTGCTGGCGCAGCAGCGTGAGGCGCGACTCAATGCGGGCCAGGCTGGCCGCGTCCAGCACCTTGGCGACATCGGTGACCATCCCGGTCGGTTGTGCCGGGAAGAGTGTTGCCACCCCACCCTGCGCCGCGACCCCGTTCAGGAGACCCAGTTGGAGCACCATCAACGCGCCGATACCTTTCTGCCACATGCCGAAAGATACTCGGCCTTCACCTACCCGACCGGAACTGCCATGGTGCGCCGCCTGCTCCCGTTGTTCCTTCTGCTCGCCCCGGCAGCCGCCGCCGCTCAGCAGGACACGCTGATTGCCCCCCGCGCCAAGGGGTCCGCCACGGCGCCGGTGACCGTCTACGAGATGTCCGATCTGCAGTGCCCGTACTGCCGGCGCTTCGCGACCGAGACCTTCCCGACGATCGAGAAGGAGTACATCAAGACCGGCAAGGTGCGCTGGGTCTATGTGCACTTTCCGCTCACGCAGATCCACCAGAACGCCGCGGCCGCCGCGATCTTCGCCACCTGCGCCATGAAGCAGGGGAAGTTCTGGCCGACCCACGACGCCCTCTACGCGCAACAGGAGAAGTGGGAGAAGCTCGCCGATCCCGCGGCCTTCTTCCTCTCGCTGGCCGGCGGACTCGGCCTGCAGCGGCCCGCCCTGAACGCCTGCCTCGCGAGCCCCGATGCCGCGCGCATCGTGCGCAGCGACGCCGCCGGTGCGATCCGCGCGGGTGCGAAAAGCACGCCGACCTTCTTCATCGAAGGGGGCATCATGGAAGGCGCCTATCCGATCGAGGCCTTCCGTCATGTGCTCGACAGCGTCGTGACCGTGAAGACGGCCAAGCCGGCGAAGGCCGGCAAGTAGTCTGCGCATGGCGCGTCAGCCGAGGGTGACGAAGACGTCGTAGAGCGCGTGCGTCCACGCGGCGATGCCGAAGCCGCGGAGCAGGTAGATGCCGCTGAAGACCAGCCCGGCGAGGAAGCGGAACAGGAACGACGGCAGTTCGAGCGGATCGCCGTAGGCGCCGATGTAGTGAAAGGCCGAAAAGAGCAGGGCCCCCGCCACCGCGGCGACGATCCCCGCGGTGCGCGGCGCCCAGCCGAAGAGGCGCGCCCCGGCCCAGGCCAGCGACCCCACCAGCACCACACGAAAGAGGAGTTCTTCGTAGATCCCCGCGCCGAGGGAGATCATCAGCTGCGTCGGCAGGTCGATCGACGCGCCGGTCTGGCCGATCGCGAGAATGTGCAGCAGCGAGTTCGTGGCCCGGCCCACGATCAGCCCCACCAGCACCGCCAGCACCGAGGACTCCAGCAGCATCCCGCCGAAGTAGGACGCGCGGAGGGGCCCAGGATGGCGGCGCCAGTCACGCCCGATCAGCCAGACGCCGAGGAGCCCCAGCCCCACCTCGAAGGCGAGGACGCCGCGCGCCCCACCCGCAGCGGCGAAGAGCCCCTTGAGGATCACGTCGGCGCCGTTGCGGACGCCACCGGCCGTCGGGTCACTCAGAAACCAGGCCAGCCCCTCATATGCCAGCAGGAGTGGCAATGCGAAGAGGAGCGAGTAGCGCGGGGCGCGACTATCCGTGACGTAGCGCGAGGCAGCCATGATTGAAGCTACACTGGGGGGCATCCGGGGTGTTTCAATCCCGAAACAACCAGGACGGCTTGCCCCGCCTTCCCTTCCCCCGCATCGTTCCGACGTGGCCACCTCCCCGCTCTACCGCGCCCTGGTGCGCGCTGCCGTCCCGCTCGTCCCGATGCTCCTGCGGGATGACCGCCAGCAGCGCGCCCACGCAGGCCGCCGGGGGGCACCCGCGGCGCTGTCGGCCTGGGCACGCCTCCACCGCGACGCCACCCGCCCGCTCGCCTGGTTCCACGCCCCGTCCGTCGGCGAGGGGCTGCAGGCCAGGGCGGTGTTCGAGGCCCTGAGGGCGAGGCGCCCCGACATGCAGTTGCTGTACACCCACTTCTCACCGTCCGCGGAGCGCTTCGCGGCCTCGCTCGCGGTCGACGGCACCAGCTACCTCCCCTATGACCTCGCCGGCGACGTGCGGGCTGCCCTCGACGCCGTCCGCCCCTCGCTGCTGGTCTTCACCAAGCTCGACCTCTGGCCCGAGCTGGCGACCCAGGCCGCGGCGCGGCGCATTCCGGTCGCGATGGTGGCCGCCACGGTGTCCCCGGTGAGCAGTCGGTTGCGGTGGCCGGCCGTCGAGGCGACGCGGAGTGGCTACCAGGTGCTCGATGCCGTGGGGGCAATCACCGCCGCCGACGGTGGCCGCATGGCCGCCCTCGGCGCGCGCCGCGAGTGCATCGAGGTGACCGGTGACCCGCGCATCGATTCGGTCCTCGCCGTGGTGGCCGCGGTCGATCCCGACGATCCGCTGCTCGGACTCGCCGACCCGGCGCAGACCATGGTCGCCGGCAGTACCTGGCCCGCCGACGAGGCGGTGCTGTTGCCTGCCTTCGCGCAATTGCGCACCCGGCATCCCGCCGCGCGCCTCGTGCTGGTTCCGCACGAGCCCACGGCGGAACACCTCGACCGGATTGATGGCGATGCCGCACGGCTCGGCCTGCCCGCCCCGGTCCGGCTCGGCCAGCTCGCCCCGGGGAGCACACCGGCCATCGTGGTGGGCGATCGCGTCGGCATCCTCGCGCGGCTCTACGCCAATGGCCGCATCGCCTACGTCGGCGGCGGCTTCGGCACGTCAGGCATTCACTCCGTGCTCGAGCCCGCCGCGTGGGGCCGGGCCATCGTGATCGGCCCGGCCGACCGTGGTTCGCGTGATGTGGAGTTGCTGCGTGCGGCCGGGCAGATCGACGTGTTGCCGCGCGACTCCGCCATCGACGCCCTGCTCCAGCGCTGGGAGGCGATGCTCGACCATCCCGACGCGACCGCCGCCGATGGGAAACGCAATCGCGCCGCGCTCGAGGGAGAGCGCGGCGCGGCGGAACGAAGTGCGTCGATGTTGGTGCGGCTGCTCGGCTGAAGGACGCCTCAGCTCACGGCGCGAATCCGACGCCGATGGAGAAGATCCCCGGCTTGAGATTGCTGACGAAGAGGCGATCGTACGACGCCCGCAACGAGAGCCCGTTGAGCATCGCCAACTCGATCCCCCCCGCAATGCCGAAGCGGTTGTCGCTGCCACCGTTCGACACGCTGACCCGGTCGAAGCGCGGCGCAATCCACGGCTTGATCGACAGCGCCGGGATCGGGATCGTGGCCGAGAGGCCGAGCGAGACCGGGATGTGCCGCACCGTCTCCGAGCCGGCCTTCCACTGCCCCACGCCTGCCAGCACCGTGACGCGAATCGGCACCAGCGGACCGCCCAGAATGTTGAGCGACGCCGAGACCGCCTGCGAATAGCCGGACGGCCCATTGTCCGGCTCGGTGCGCGACACGGCGCCACCGATCCCGACGAAACCGAGCCCGACCGCCGCCGAGACGCCGAACGTCGTCGCCTTGCCGAAGTCCTGATTGGCAAAGCCGACATCCGCCGCCAGCCCGATGCCGGTCGGGACGCCGTTGTTCACGACCGGCAGGCCGCGCACCTGCGCCGCGAGGGGAGCTGCGGCCATGGTGGCCAGGATGGCAAGCGTGGTGATGGACCGCATCGGACGACTCCGCGAAGAGACGAGGGGGGAGATCAGCGCACCCATGCGACCGTGAAGGCGATGCCGTCACGATCACCCAGCGCCGCCGAGAAGCGGACGTCGAGGCGGTTGTTCAGCTTGGCGTCGAGCCCGAAGCCGATCGAGAAATCGGTCCCGCTGCCGTCGCCGAACTTCGGCATCAGCACCGGATGCACGTACGGCACCAACGACGCCGACGACCCCTCAATCAGGACACGCCGACCCATCGTGAAGCCGAGCGGCAGATAGCCGACGGTGTAGCCGTCGCCCGAGGCCACGCCGACGCCGAGCGTGAACGAGCCGTCGAGCGGGAAGGACTGGTTGTGGTCGAGCACACGCGCGCGGAGATCGGAACCGAGGAGGAGGGCGCTGTTGTTGCCGCGCCCGCCGTCGGCGAGACCACCGCGGAAGCCGATGTCGACGGTGCGGTTGAAGGCGGTGCGGTACGAGCCCTCGAGCGCGAAGCCGTTGCCCGGATCGGAGAGCGAGAGGCCGATCTCGTTCTGGCCGAAGGCGCGATACGGCGCGGCATAGACCGGCGTCCCGGTGGACTGGGCTGAAAGCAGTGACGGCGCCGCAAGCGGCGCCGAGGCGAGCGTGGCAAGGACCAGCAGGGTCGTGTTACGCATCGGCATCTCCTGAAATCTGTTCCGCGAGAATGCGGACCGTGTTGGAGACGACCTGCAGGAACCCGCCTTGCACATGGAAGGTCCTGGCCCCGCCCGCGGTGCGGATGCGGAGGGGGCCGGTCCCGAGCACGGTCATCAGCGGCGCGTGATTCGGCAGGATGCCGATCTCGCCGTCGAAGGCCGTGGCGCTGACCGCCTCGGCCTGGCCATCGAAGACCGCGCGCTCGGGGGAGATGACGGTGACGCGCATCAGCCCTGCAGCTCCTTGGCCTTGGCGATCACGTCGTCAATGCCGCCCTGCATGTAGAACGCCTGCTCGGGAAGGTGGTCGAACTCACCGGAGAGGACGCGCTCGAACGAGGCGACCGTCTCCTCCAGCTTGACGTACTTGCCCGGGAGGCCGGTGAACTGCTCGGCGACGGCGAACGGCTGCGACAGGAAGCGCTGGAGCCGGCGTGCACGGCCGACGATCAGCTTGTCCTCTTCCGAGAGCTCGTCCATGCCGAGAATCGCGATGATGTCCTGGAGCGCCTTGTACCGCTGCAGGGTGGGCTGCAGGCCGATCGCGACGTTGTAGTGGCGCTCGCCGATGAACTGCGGCGCCAGGATGCGGGACGTCGAGTCGAGCGGATCGACGGCCGGGTAAATTCCGAGCTCGGAGATGGCGCGCGACAGCACCGTCGTCGCGTCGAGGTGGGCGAACGCCGTCGCCGGCGCCGGGTCCGTGAGGTCGTCGGCCGGGACGTAGATGGCCTGCACCGAGGTGATCGAGCCGTTGCGGGTCGAGGTGATCCGCTCCTGCAAGTCGCCCATCTCGGTGGCCAGCGTCGGCTGATAGCCGGCGGCCGACGGCATGCGGCCGAGCAAGGCCGACACTTCGGCGCCGGCCTGCGTGAAGCGGAAGATGTTGTCGACGAAGAGCAGCACGTCCTGGCCTTCGACGTCGCGGAAGTACTCGGCGATCGTGAGGCCCGAGAGGCCGACGCGGAGACGCGCGCCCGGCGGCTCGTTCATCTGGCCGTACATCAGCGCCACGGAACCGAGAATGCCGGCTTCCTTGAACTCGAGGTAGAGGTCGTTCCCTTCGCGGGTGCGCTCACCGACGCCGCAGAAGACCGACTTGCCGCCGTGTCCCTTCTGGACGTTGTTGATCAGCTCCTGAATGACGACCGTCTTGCCGACGCCGGCGCCGCCGAAGAGGCCGATCTTGCCGCCCTTCACGAACGGGGCGATCAGGTCGATGACCTTGATGCCGGTCTCGAGGATCTCGGTCTTCGGCTCCAGCGCCGTGAACGCCGGCGACGGGCGGTGGATCGCCCACCGCTCGACCGAGGCCGGGATCGCCGGGCCACCGTCCACCGGCTCGCCGAGGACGTTGAGGATCCGGCCGAGCGCGGCGTCACCGATCGGCACCGTCACGGCCGAGCCGGTGTCGACGGCGATCATGCCGCGCGTCACGCCGTCGGTGGAGCTCATCGCGACCGCGCGGACCTGATTGCGACCGATGTGCTGCTGCACCTCGGCGGTCAGCCGCACCGGCACCGGCCCGCTCGAATCCTCGACGGTCAGCGCGTTGTAGATCTCCGGCAACTGCTCCGGCGGAAACTCGATGTCGAGCACCGGTCCGATGATCTGGACGATGGTGCCGGTGGTCGGCGTGGTGGCGGTAGCGGTCATTTCCGTCTCTTCCGTTGTGCGTTCAGTCATCGATGATCGATCATCGATGATCGATCATCGATTAAAGTGCGGCAGCGCCGCCGACCAGCTCGGCGATTTCCTGCGTGATCTGCGCCTGACGCTGGCGGTTGTACGTCCGCTTCAGCGCATCGATGAGGTCGCCGGCGTTGTCGGTGGCGTTCTTCATCGCGGTGCGGCGCGCCGCATGCTCTGCGGCCACGGTCTCGACCAGGCCGCGGTACATCATGTTCCGGACGTAGAGCGGGAGCACCTGCTCCAGCAGCGTCTCGGGATCGGGCGACAGGATGTAGTCCGGACGCACGCCACCGGCCTGCTGCTCGGGCGGCGTGATCGGCAGGATGCGGATGGTGGCCGGCGGCGAGTTCAGCACCGAGATGAAGCGCGACTGCACCAGTTCGACGACGCCGATGCTGCCGTCGGCGAAGCCATCCATCAGGTCCTGCACCAGCGAGACGGCATGCTCCGCCGTCGGGCGGTCGCCGATGTCGGGGCGCTCGCTCCGGAAGGCGCGGCCGAGATACTTGAAGAAGCCGATACCCTTCTTGCCGACCCCGACGAGCTCGACCTGATAGCCCTCGGCCTCGAGCGCGTCGATCCGACGACGGGCTTCCTTGATCAGGTTGGCATTGAAGCCACCCGCCAGCCCGCGATTCGACGTGACGAGGATGATCACCGCACGCGACGGCCCGCCCTTCGCCGGGGACTGCGGACTCCGCAGCAGCGGAAAGCGCTCCGCCAGTTCCGGCGTCACCAGGTCGGCAATGACCTGGCGCAGCGCCTCGGCGTACGGCCGGGCGGCGACCACGCGGTCCTGGGCGCGCTTCAGCTTGGACGTGGAGACGAGCTCCATCGTCCGCGTGATCTTCCGCGTGTTGGTGACGGAACGAATCCGTCCCTTGAGCGCGCGATTGGTCGCCATCTCAGGCCGGCGCGAACATCGGGGTGAACGCGTCGATCGCCGCCCGCAGCTCGCCGGTGACTTCGTCGGTGAGCGCCTTCTTCTCGCGCACCAGCTGCAACACCTGCGGCCGCGACACGCGCGCCCAGGCGAGGAAGTCCGCTTCCCACTTCCGGATCGCCTTGACATCGACGCCGTCGAGGAAGCCGTTGGTCACCGCGTAGAGCGCGACGATCTGCTCTTCGACCGGGACCGGGGCGTACTGCGGCTGCTTGAGGATCTCGACCATGCGGGCGCCACGCGCCAGCTGACGCTGCGTGGCGGCGTCGAGGTCGGAGCCGAACTGCGCGAACGCCTCGAGCTCACGGTACTGCGCCAGCGAGAGGCGGAGCGGACCGGCGACCTGCTTCATCGCCTTGATCTGCGCATTGCCACCGACGCGCGACACCGAGATGCCGACGTCGACGGCCGGACGGACGTTGGCGTAGAAGAGGTCGGTCTGCAGGAAGATCTGCCCGTCCGTGATCGAGATCACGTTGGTCGGGATGTAGGCCGAGACGTCGCCGGCCTGCGTCTCGATGATCGGCAGCGCCGTGAGCGAACCGCCCGGCACCTTGATGCGCGGGTCGTTCTTGGTCAGCTCCGGATCGGTGCTGATCTTCGCGGCGCGCTCGAGGAGGCGCGAGTGGAGATAGAAGATGTCGCCCGGATACGCTTCGCGGCCCGGGGGACGGCGGAGAATCAGCGACATCTGCCGGTACGCGGCGGCCTGCTTGGAGAGGTCGTCGTACACGCAGAGGGTCGCCTTCCCCTCTTCGTACATGAAATACTCGGCGATGGCGCAACCGACGTACGGGGCGATGAACTGCAGCGGCGCCGGGTCCGAGGCCGAGGCGACGACGACGACGGTGTACTCCATCGCGCCGGCTTCCTTGAGCTTCTCCACGACCGTCGCGACCGTCGAGCGCTTCTGCCCGATGGCGACGTAGACGCAGACGACGCCGGTGCCCTTCTGGTTGATGATCGTGTCGATCGCGATGGCGGTCTTGCCGGTGCCACGGTCGCCGATGATCAGTTCGCGCTGGCCGCGGCCGATCGGGATCATGGCGTCGATCGCCTTGATGCCCGTCTGCATCGGCTCGGTGACCGGCTGCCGGACGATGATGCCCGGGGCGATCATCTCGACCGGTCGGGCATTGATCGTCTCGATCGCGCCGAGGCCGTCGACCGGGCGGCCGAGGCCGTCCACGACGCGACCGAGGATGGCCGGACCGACCTGCACGTCGAGGAGGCGGCCGGTGCAGCGCACCTCGTCGCCTTCCTTGAGCTTCAGGTAGTCGCCCATGATCGCGGCGCCGACCGAATCCTGTTCCAGGTTGAGCACCAGGCCGGTGATCGTCTCGCCGGTCTCGCGCGCCGTGAACTCGAGCATCTCGCCGGCGATTGCCCGGCGGAGCCCGTAGATCAGCGCGACCCCGTCCTTCACTTCGAGGACGGTACCGACATCGTTCACGTCCATGGAGCCGAGGTCAGCTGCCTCGATCTCCTTGAGGAGAATGTCCTTCAGCTCGCCGGGGCGCAGCATCGAATCCGTGGCCATGGCACTCAGTCGCAAAGAGGTGGAAATACAGGGTCCCGAAGACAGCTTGTGAAAATAGTCACAAAGCCCAACGGGACAAGGGAAGCCGACTACCTCACTCGGGACTCAGCGCCACCCGGCCGGTGCCCCGCGGAGCCGCTCTGCCAGCGGCATCCCGTCCAGATGGGCGACCTCCCGGAGGGGGACCCCGAAGGCCCGCCGCGCGGTCCGGTGGAGCAGCGAGGAGGAGGTAAATCCGAGCAGCCGGGCGACGTCGTCGACCCGGTAGGCGGGGTTGCCCAACAGCTGCGAGGCCGCCACCAGGCGGACGCCGTCGATCGCCTGCTTGAGCGATGGTGCCCCGCCGGCCGCGAAGCGCCGGGAGAGGGTCTCGCGGGACACCCTGAGCCGCTTGGCCAAGGCGGCGGTGGTCAGCCCCAATGGGGCCTCGCTGACCACCAGCGCCCACGCCTTCTGTTGCAGGTCGTCGGTGAGCCCGAGGGCCGGGGCGAGGGGCAGGAGGGCATCCCGGCGCCGGGCCGCCACCCCATGCCGGTGGACCAGTCGGGCCAGGACCGGCTCGTCGAGCCCCTCGACCGCCAGCGCCGCCACGCGCTCCCGCGCCGCCCGGAGCAGGACGCCAGCGTCCTCGGCACGCACGGGCGCGAAGAGCAGCAACGGGATGGCGGGGTAATCGGCGCGAAGCGCGTCGAGGGCCGGGCCGCGGGCGGCGTCCAGGCCGATCAGGACGGCATCGAGGAGTTCGCGGCCGAGCAGGGTGGCGAGGTGGGCAGGTGATCGGGCGACGGTGAGGTGGATCCCGGCGGCGGAGAGCGCTCGGCGCGCCGCCAGCGCCGCCGGCCGTCGCTCGAGGAGCGCGGCGACGGCGAGTGCCATCGCCGCTACTCCCCGGCCGGCGGGATCGGGAGCGGGGCGGGACGAGGGCGCGGCGGACGCCCGGCGCCGACCGCGACCAGCGCGCGCGCCATCTCGGCGCCACGACGCAACACGCCACGCGCATTGTCGTAGCTGAGCACCTCGAGCGCCTTGTCGAGCAGCTCCCAGCGCACCGCCGTGATCCCCTCTTCGACCTGGGGCACGGCCTCGCCCGCTGCCGACTCGAAGAGGAAGAAGTGGCAGAACTTGTGGATGTAGCGACCACGGAAGCGGAAGTGCCAATCGATCAATCGAATCGGCCCGACCATCACCAGCTGCTCGAGGCCGGTCTCTTCCCGCGTCTCGCGCATCGCCGCCGAGGCCGGGCTCTCCTCGTCCTCGAGGTGGCCCTTCGGGAAGCCCCAGTGCTGATAGCTGTCGCGAATGAGGAGAAAGCGCGGTGTCCCGTCGGCATCTCGTCGAAAGACGATGCCACCGGCAGAGACTTCACGTTCGGCGCGCTTTTTGGAGGCCATGGGGCTCGAAGTCGTTGGTCGTTAGTCGTTAGTCGTTGGGGCGCGCCATCGATGATCTCACGGGCCGGAGCCCCTATGACTAACGACCAACGACTAACGACTGCCTAGAAGACGGAGAACCTGAAATACCGCCGCGGGTTGGCCTGGATATCCGCCAGCAGCGTGCGCAGTTGCACCACGGTCTTGGTGGTCTCGCGATAGAGCGTCGAGTCGGAGGTGAGCAGGCCGAGGGTGCCTTGGCCCTGCTGCAACCGGGTGAGCACGTCGTCGGTCGCGGTGAGGATGTGCACCATCTTGTCGCGCTGCTGGGCGGCGGCGGTGGTCAAGAGGCGCAGGTCGCCGCTGGCGGCCTTCAGCTCACCGGTGGCGCTGCGCGCGTCGGCCACCAGGGCGGAGAGCTCGCCCGAGGACGTCGACGAATCGATGCGCGAGAGGGTCGCGTCGAGATGCTTCGACGCCTTGGCGATGTCATCCGACGAGTTGGCAGCGTTGCCGACGACCTTGTCCATCGAGGCCGTCTGGCGCTGCGTGAACGAGAGCAGCTGATCGGCCATTCGGCGGAGGTCGCGCACCGACCCGCGGATGTCACCGATCGCCTGCGAGTCGACGGCGTCCTGCACGCGCGCCGTCACCGCGGCGATGTCGCCGGCAATGCGCGAGGCCTGCGCGGTGAGCTGGCCGATGTCCGGCAGCGTGGCGCCCGGCCACGACGTCCCCGCCCGCTGCGCGCCTCGGTGAGCGCCTTCTGCACGTCGGGGTCGGCCGGGGCACGCGCCGAGTCCATCACGGCGATCTGCCACTCGCCGAAGAGCGACGCCGACACCGCAATCGCCACCGCGCGCTCGGGGACTTCCTCTGGCGCGCTCATCCGGAGATCGGTCTCGACCCAGTCATCGGCGGCCAGGCGAATCGCCTCGACCCGACCGACCTTCACGCCGCGCAGCACGACCGGGTCGCCGACCTTCACGCCGCCGACCGTGCGGAAGCGTGCCGTGTGCAGCGACTTGGGACCGCGCGGGCCGAGGTCGCCGAGCCAAAGGGCCGCCACGATCACCACCGCGAGGGCGCCGACGACGGCGAGGCCGACCGAGAAGTCGCTCCGGCGACTCATTCGGGCAGCCCTTCGATGAATTGGCGGACCACCGGATCCGTCGTCGCCTTGATTTCGGCAACGGTCCCGACAGTGCGCAGCGTGCCGTGATGTAGCATCGCGATCCGGTCGCCGACGGTGAAGGCAGAGCGCATGTCGTGGGTCACGACCACGCTGGTGACCCCGAGTTCCTCGGCCGTGCGCCGCATCAGGCGATCCATGGTGGCAGCTGTCACGGGGTCGAGGCCGGTGGTCGGCTCATCCCAGAGAATGTAACGCGGGCGCAGCGCGATGGCGCGGGCGATCCCCGCCCGCTTCCGCATCCCCCCCGACAGCTCCGCCGGAAAGCGCTCGGCCGAATCGGCGAGCCCGACATGCGCCAGCGCCTCCTGCACCCGATGGGCGATCTCGTCCGCACCCAGCGCCTGACGGACCAGCCCCAAGCGGAGGTTGTCGGCGATCGTCAGCGAATCGAAGAGGGCGGCGAACTGGAAGACGTAGCCGATCGTCCGGCGCAGGGCGGCCAACCCGGCCGGGTCGAGCGTGTCGACGCGCTGGCCGTCGACCTCCACGTGGCCGGCATCTGGGGTGATCAGGCCGACGACGTGCTTGAGCGTCACGCTCTTCCCGGCGCCCGAGGCGCCGAGGAGGACGGTGGTCTGGCCATCGGGGACGTCGAGCGAAAAACCGTCGAGCACCACGCGGTCGCCGAAACGCTTGTGGACGTCGACGAAGCGGATCACAGCAGCACCACCGCCCAGAAGGCGTCGAGCACCAGGATCGCCTCGCAGCCGAGCACGACGGCGCGCGTCGTCTCGCGACCGACGCCTTCCGCTCCGCCACCGGCGCGCAATCCGCGGAGGCAGCCCATCAGCGCCACCGCGCCGCCGAACGACGCCGCCTTCAGCAACCCGAACCAGACATCCTTGAACTCGTAGAACGCGCGCAGCCCCTTGGTGAACTCGAGCGTGGTGAGGTCGAGGAGGTTGATCGCGGTGACCCATCCCGCGATGACGCCGAGCGCAATCGCGAAGGCGGTGACCACGGGGAACATCAGGGTCGCGGCGAGGACGCGCGGCACGACGAGGTAGCTGTCGGGACTGTACGCCAACGTCTCCAACGCGTCGACCTGTTCGGTCACCTTCATGGTGCCGAGTTCGGCGGCGATCGACGCGCCGACGCGGCCGGCGAGTGCCATCCCGGTGAGCACCGGCCCGAGCTCCATCATGATCGTCTTGCCGACCAGTGCGCCGACGAAATACACCGGCACCGTGCCGGTGAAGATGTACGAGGCAAGGAGGGCGAGGACGATGCCGGTGAAGGTGGCGATGAAGAGGGCGATCGGAATGGAATCGACGCCGAGGCGGCGCATCTGCGGGAGGAGGAGCGGACCCCAGACGTCGCGCTCACTGAGTGCACGCGCGGTGCGTCGGGTGGCGACGCCGAGCGCAGCTATCATGCGGCGAACGACGCGAGGGCGCGGCCGACGTCACCTTCCTTGAGCCGCTTGAGCGCGCGGTCGCGGAGCTGGCGGACCCGTTCGCGGGTGACGCCGAGCATGCCGCCGATCTCTTCGAGGGTGTGTTCGCGCCCGCCATCGAGACCGAAGTAGAGCCGGAGCACCTTGGAGTCGCGCGGCGGCAAGGAGCGGAGCGCGCGCTCGACTTCCTCGGTGAGGAAGCGGTCCATCACTTCCTGCTCGGTGTTGCCCGGGCCGTCGGCGAGGAAGCGATCGATCAGCGTGCGATCGCCGTCCATGTCGAGTGGCGCATCGAGGCGGACCTCGGCGGTGTTGAGCGCGGCGAGGGCCTGCACCACCTCGACCGTGAGGTTGGTCGCCTTGGCGACTTCCTCGGGGGTCGGTTCGCGCCGCAGTTCCTGGCGCAGGGTCTCGGTGCTCTTGATGATCCGCGAGAGATCGGCGGTGCGATTGAGCGGGACGCGCACGGTGCGGCCGTGGCGCGCGAGCGCGGCGAGGATCGACTGCCGGATCCACCACACCGCGTACGAGATGAACTTCACGCCCTGATCGGGATCGAACTTTCGGGCGGCGGTCATCAGGCCGATGTTGCCTTCGCCGATGAGGTCGGTGAGGGCGAGGCCGCGGTTCTGATATTTCTTGGCGACGGAGATGACGAAGCGGAGATTGCGCTTCACCAGTTCCTGCATCGACTCCTCGTCGCCGGCCTGCACGCGGCGCGCGATCGCGATCTCCTGCGCCTGCGTCAACAGGGGCGTGCGCGACACCTCGTGGAGGTACTGGTCGAGAATGTCACGATCGCCGTCGAAGACGCCGAGGGAGCGGGCGGTCTCGCGCTTGCGGCGGGTGCGGAGGGTCGGAGCACCCGTGGCCAGGATCTCCGACAGCGACGGCAGCTCGGCCAGCGCGGGGCGCGGGACGAGTGGGGCGTCGGGGAGGGCGTCGTCGGGATCGGGGGGAAGGGGGCTGCTCAGCATGGCGCAGGAACGATAACTCGCTGTGGCGGGACTGTATGAACGCCCCGGGTTTCCTTGACACTCCCGTCGGCGCCGGATAGCTTCTCGTGCTACCGAGGGCCCGTCGGGATGGTGAACCGGGGCGCAAAGGTAATGGGGGGCGTAGCTCAGTTGGGAGAGCGCTACAATGGCATTGTAGAGGTCAGGGGTTCGATTCCCCTCGCCTCCACTCCCACGACCGGTTGGAAGGTCGACCGGTTGCGTAGAGTCGAGGGGCCGGGTAGGTTGGGCCTCCCTTGATCGGGAAGTTGCGGGAATAGCTCAGTTGGTAGAGCACAACCTTGCCAAGGTTGGGGTCGCGGGTTCGAGTCCCGTTTCCCGCTCTGAGCAGAGAAAACGTCGCGGGGTGGAGCAGTCTGGTAGCTCGCCGGGCTCATAACCCGGAGGTCGTGGGTTCAAATCCCACCCCCGCCATGCAGGACGGCGACGGGCAGTCGGCCCCAGGGTCGTCTGCCCGTTGTTGTGATCGGGCGGTTAGCTCAGTTGGTTAGAGCGCCACGTTGACATCGTGGAGGTCACAAGTTCGAGTCTTGTACCGCCCATGGATTCGAGTTGCAGTTGCAGGGGTAGGGGTCCATAGCTCAACTGGATAGAGCATCTGACTACGGATCAGAAGGTTAGGGGTTCGACTCCCTTTGGGCCCATGCAGTGCGGTGCCGTCCGTCGGCACCAACAGAGTATTCGGGGCGTAGCGCAGCCCGGTTAGCGCGCCTGCTTCGGGAGCAGGAGGCCGGAGGTTCAAATCCTCTCGCCCCGACTAGAACAAAGGGGTCCGTAGCTCAGCTGGATAGAGCGCTTGCCTCCGGAGCAAGAGGTCGCGCGTTCGAATCGCGCCGGGCCCATGAGATAACACGAATCCCCGCCACGACTTTCGTCTGGCGGGGATTCTGGTTTTCGTTCGGAATCGTTGAGGAGTGCAGAATCAGGTGCGCCGAAGCGGCGTACAACTCTGGAACGCAAGCCTCCGACATCCCGCTGGCAGGTCCGCCGCCGAGCAACCCGACCGATACTACTGAGTGGACGCAGGCCCCTCTGGTCGTCGTTGCTCGTTGATCTGGCGGGATTCGCTGTAATGGGGCGGACGTGCACTAGGTTTCGGGTGCTTGATTTCGTCTTGAACTCGCCGCTGCCTGTGGAGCATCACTTGCCGAGTGTGGCCTGTCTCAGATTCGCCCTCATCGTTGCCATCGCGACCCCGACCGGGCTGGTCGGTTGCGATGCGACCCCAACGATGACACCCAACCCGGCGCCGGCGGTGGTGGATTCGGTCATTCCACCCCAACCGATCGATACCCTGGTTGACCAGCCTCCGGTGGATTCGGCGGTGGTGGATACGGCGGTGGTGGTCCCCGCGATGGATACGATCGTTGTGCCGCCGCCGGTCATGTCGGCGCGCCTGCTCGTGACCCCCGCGCGTCTGGCGACGTGGCAACGGATGGTGGCGGAGGGCCACCCACTGGCGAGACTTGCCGATGCCAACTGCCAGGCAAATCGCTATGGGGACGGTGGCCTCTGGTGTGCCTGGTGGTTCATGGCCACTCGCGATAGCGTGGCGGGCAGGAAGGCCGTGGGGACATGGCTCGCGACGACATCAGGCGTATCACTCAACGCGATCCGCGAGGACTTCGTCGAGAAAGCCGTCACGTACGACTGGCTCTGTGCGGGTGGCGTGGCGACGCCCAGTCAATGCGCCACGATGCGATCCCGGCTTGACTCGTGGAAGAGTGTCTGCCGGACAGTCCGGATGGAGGACGGCGACCAGGCGATCGGGTGCTACTTCGGGCGCGTGGCCTATGCCTATGCGACGGGCGACAGTGCCGATGTCATGGTGGCGGGTGGCCTGGTCCGCACGGGTTTCGATCGTAGCACCTACCGCAACACGATTGGCGGGTACTTCGACGCCATGGAAGGCGGGGCGCTTGGGGAGTCCTTCGCCTACGACATGGGGACCGCGATGCTCGCGCTGATCGGCGTCGAGGTGGTCAAGTCCGCAACCGGGGTCAATCACTTCCCCGAGTTCCCCGTGGCGGACCTTGCGCGCTACCACATCGCGTCCACGACCGGCGACCTGAGACAGTGGGTTCAGCACGGCGACGAACAGGACCCCCGCGACCAAACGGGGCGACTGTTCAAGCGCATGACGCTGTATCTCGGTGTGCAAGGGGTCACGAAAGATCCCTTCCTGCACTCGCTGATCCGCGACCTCGCCGCCAAATACGGCTGGACGGGCAACGGGTCGGCGGAACCGTGGGCGCGGGCGCTCCTTTTCTTCGATCCCTACGCCCCGGTGGCGTCCCCGCTGTTTGGGGATTGGGTGGCGAACGGGCACGGGATGATCTACTCCAGGCAGCCAACGCAGACACTCTGGCTCGCCGCGTTCAACAACACGTTTGAGGATCACCAGTACGACCATCTCTTTGACGCGCAGGTGTACAAGAATGGCGAGTGGGCGCTGACACACCCGCTCGGCTACGGCGTGGAAGTCGCCCGCGTCACCACATCAAATGGACTCTCGCTGGCCGGGCTCGGGGCGATGTTCAATCGCCGGATGACGTGGACCACGAGTGGCTCCGGATGGATTGCCATCGCTGGCGTGACCGGTGGGTCACCGTACGCGTCCAACTACTACCTGCCTCCACCGCCGTTCATTCGGTACGCGGGGCGCACCTCTGTGGCAGGGACAGTCGGCGCGACGACCGTGGTCATTACCCGCGACACGGTGGACATGGATGATCCGAGAACCCTTCCACGTTTTGATCGCTACCGCCCGACCACGCACAGCTCGTCTCCGCACCAGGCATGGATCAACGACGCCAACGGCTTGCCGTGGACGATTTGGCACTCGCCGGTGCCGCCGAATGTGCACGGGAACCTGCTGACGTGGGCGACCGTGGGAGGGCAGGCCGTGCAGGTGGAGTTGTTGCCAGACCAACCGATCCAGACGGCGACGTATGACGAGGCCACGCTCTGGGGCAGCCCTTGCCCCGCCATCCGCGCAAGTGAAGTCGGGTGGCAGACCCGGGCCAACACCGCCGCACCCGTCCTGTGGTCGGTGGTCCAGATCGGGCCACCGCTTCCCGTGACTCGGAGTGGGGACACGATCACCGTGGGCGGGCAGGCGTGGACGCTCACGACGGCGGGCGTGGCCGGTCCCTGACCGGCGCTCGCCGAGCCCCGATCGACAGGCGGTCCCCAACTACCGTCTCGCCCGGATCGCCTCCTCCTTCCCCAGCCCCTTGAACTGCACCTCGATTCTCGGCGGCTCGTCGCCACCGAAGTCCGAATCGAGCGTCACCGTGTGCGCCCCCTGAGCCACCATCGGTGGGAGTGCCGCCAACGTGAACGTCGTCTTCGGCCGGCCACCAGCGTCATACACCCGGATCGTCGTCGAGCCATCACAGACCAGGCTCTCGCCGCCCTGCAGCTCCACCGGGATCACCACCTCGACGGCGCGGTCGATCTGCAACCGGAAGTTCTTCGCCGTCGCCGTCTTGCCTGCCAGTGAGAGGCGGAACTGCAACCGCTGCTCCCCCCACGGCTGCGACACGTCCCACGTCGTCTGCGTCGGCTCGCCCGGCTGCCGCTCCACCTTGGTGCGCACGAAGAGCGGCGACACGAGATACTGCGCCACGGTCCATGCCCCCGGGGCGGTCCGCTCCAGGTGGAACTCGTTCTTCGGATCCTTGAGCCGCTCCCGCTGCGCGCTGTCGAACGCCCCGCTGGTCCTGGCCGCCTCCCATTCGCGGATGGCGTCGAGCAGGACCGGCGTGAGCGCGTTGGCACGCAACGCCGGCGGCCGCGCCACCATCGCGAAGCCCGCGCTGTACCCGGCCGCCCGAGCGAGCATCCACTCCATCTCCGGCAACGTCGTCTTGTCGGTCAGGAGGTACCAGCCGAGCATGTGCGGCATGTAGTTCCGGTCGAACAACCCCTGGTTGTCGATGCGGTACTGCTGCATGCTCTCCTTGAACCCGCCGTACCACGGCTCACCCCAGTTGTAGTACGACCCGATGCGCCAGTAGAAGGTCTTGCTGATGCTGGTGCCGTTGATCAGGTCGTGCTTGACCTGCTTGAGAACATCCTCGGCGAAGAGCCCGACCGCGTAGTCCCCCTGCCCCGAGGCGAGGCCACCCTCGTGTCCGTCGAAGTCAATGTGATCGACGCCGGTCTCGTTGAGGAAGTCGGCGAGGTTGCTGGCCACCTCGCGCTGCATGGCGAAGTTCGGGAAGAAGACGTTGTAGCTGTGATCGAAGAGCTTGCCGACTGACTCGCCCGCTGCGTGCGCCGAGGCCGTGGTGCCGAACGCACCCCGTTGGGCGTCGAGCAGGCGGTACGGTGCCGCGGCGGTGACGGTGCGGTACCTGATCAGCTCGTGCCCGATCTTGACGGTGTGGAGATGATTCTCCTTCTCCTCGTTGAAATACTCCGGCGAGGCGACCTCGATCTCGCGCTGCACGGCATCCACCGCCTGCACGAGCTTCGACGATCCGGTGAGCGAGAGCCGGTCGTCAGGCACCGGCGTCACGTACGGGTCGTTGGTGTTGATGAAGTTGGTCAGCGTGTGCACCCCGAGGTGCAGTCCGGCCGCGTGCGCCTTCTCGGCCGCGACCCGCATCCCGGCTCGGCCATTCGGAAACTGGCTCTCCGACAACACGAAGTGCCCCCAGCTCTTGAAGGGGCCCTCGTGGTAGAGCGAATAGAGCCCCGCGCGCTTGGTGTAGCCGAGCATTTCGTCGACCTCACCCTCGCCGAAGGACGAGATCAGGTACGACCGCCCGAACAGCGCCGACTTCGGGAACCACACGCCGTCAATCGTGGGATGCGGCAGCCCCTCCGCCACTCCAATCCGCTCCAGCCGATCGAGCGTCTCCGACTCGGCCGCCGTGAAGAGCGCGATGCTGCTGCCGACCACCGTCTCGCCAGGAATCGGGGGGACCGGCATGTTCTTGCGCGTGCCACCCCAGGCATCGACCCGGCGCTCGCGGGCGCGGTTGATCGCGTATGCCTGGATGGTGCTCCCCCACGGGTACGCAGTCGCGGCAATGCCGCGCGCCCAGGTGCTCCCTTCGTTGTTGGGGAGGTCGCCGCCGAGGGTCTTCGCGTTCAGCACCTGCAGGCCGACGGCGACCGAGCCGTCGCGCACCACGCCGATCACCTCGCCGACAGTCTTGGTGATCGTGGTGGGGTACGGCCCCCAGACGACGGCGTCCACCTTTGCGGCGGGCAGCGCACTGACAATGTCGAGCGCGAGGTGGGTCGGCGTCTCCCTGGCGCGTACCACGATCCGCACGCCGGTCGTGGCGTACTGGAGGGTGAGCAGCTTGCCGGTGCGGCTCTGAGACACCGACATCGCGGTCGGGAGGAGGCGGCGGCCGCCGCTCACCAGCGTCAGCAACGGCGCCGGCTGGGATGGCGCCAGGTAGTCGGTCTTGGTTGCGTTGTTGCGGAGCGCGGTGAGGGTTCCCTGGCGGTTCACGGAGAGCTGCAACGCCCCCGCGGACATGGTGGTCTGGGCCGCGAGCGGCGCCCCGGGGATGGCGAGGGACGCAGCAACCACCGCCAGATCCGCCGTAGACTATCATCTCGACCCTTTGCGGCCCCGGGGATCGAGGTAGGGAGTGCCAGATGACAGCGGTTACGGCACCACGACACGCGCGCCGGTTGCGCCGCAGGTCCGCCCGACGAGGTCCGCGAACGCCTGCCGGTTCGCCGCCTCTTCCACGAAGAGCGCGAACTTGGTCTGATAGACGAAGCGGGTCGGCGTGGAACGGCCGCCGATCCCGGGCTTCCCGTTGATCTGACCGCAGACCACCATCGGCGGGAGACGGTCGCCGACGGCCGGCGGCTGCATCACCACTACGCTGTCGAAGACGGCGGTCGCCGGGTTCTTCAGCAGCGTGGCGAGTGTGGCCTGGGCGGAGTCGCGCAGCGCCGCCGCCTCGACCACAGCGACCTTTGCGAGGGAGTCGGCATGCGCCGCGGCCGCGGCGGCGCTGTCGACGCCGGCTTCGGCTTCGGGCGAGGCACAGCCGACCATCAGCAGTATGGCGGCTGAACGACCGGCGAAGGAGAGTGGTGACATGGCAGGCTCCACGAGGCGGGGATGGAGTGGAGTATAGCGCGCGACGGCGGCCACGGAATGCCGGGGTTATTCTCCGGCACCCCGCCCCGCCCCGGAGCCGTCCGTGAACGTCGCAGGCCAACCGACCCGCACCCTCTGGATTGCCCCCGATGGACGCGGGGTCGAGATCATCGACCAGACGCGCCTCCCGCACGACTTCGTCGTGCTCCGCCTCGACACACTGGACGCAATGGCCCACGCGATCCGGAGCATGCAGCTCCGCGGCGCGCCATTGATCGGTGTGGCCGGCGCGTACGGCATCGCGCTGGCGATGCACGCCGATCCGTCCGATGCTGCCCTCGACGCCGCGGCCACCACGCTGCTCGCCACCCGCCCCACCGCGGTGAACCTCCGCTGGGCGCTCGACCGGATGGTGGCACTGCTGCGCCCCCTCGCCCCTGCCGAGCGCGTCGAGGCGGCCTATCAGGCGGCAGCCCAGATGGCGGACGACGACGTGGCGGCGTGTGCGGCGATGGCGGCGCACGGCGAGCCGCTGCTCCGTGCCCTCTGGGCGCAGCATCCCGAACGGCCGCTGCAACTCCTCACCCACTGCAACGCCGGCTGGCTCGCCACCATCGATTGGGGCACCGCCCTCGGCCCGATCTACCGCGCCCACGACGCCGGCATTCCGCTCCATGTCTGGGTCGACGAGACCCGCCCGCGCAATCAGGGCTACCTGACGGCGTGGGAGCTGGGGCAGCACGGCATGCCGCACACGGTGATCGTCGACAACGCCGGCGGATTGCTGATGCGGCAAGGGGAAGGTCGACGCCTGCATCGTGGGGACCGACCGCACCACGCGCACCGGTGACGTCGCCAACAAGATCGGGACCTACCTGAAGGCGCTCGCGGCACACGACAACGGCATCCCGTTCTACGTGGCGGCACCGTCGTCGAGCATCGATTGGGAGACCCGGGACGGGATGCGCATCGTGATCGAGGAACGCGACCCGGGCGAGGTGCATTCCCTCCCCGGTGTGGCGGCGCACAACCCCGGCTTCGACGTCACGCCGGCCCGCCTCGTCACCGCGCTGATCACCGAACGCGGCGTCTGCCCCGCGTCGGAAGCCGGGTTGCTGGGGCTCTTTCCAGAGCGCGCCTGACTACACCACGCGATCGCTGCCGCCGTCAATCGGAATCTGTGCGCCGGTCGTCTTCGCGAAGGTCGGCCCGAGGAGCGCCAACACCGCGTTCGAGACGTCGCGCGTGGTGATCTCGACGCCGAGGAGGTTGTTGCGGATGTAGTCCTCGGTGGTGAGGCCGTAGGACTCTGCCCGCGCCGCCAGCACCTCGGGGGTCCAAAGCGCGGTGTCGACCACCAGATGCGGGTGCACGGTGTTGATGCGGATGCCGTCCGTGCCCAGCTCGAGGGCGGCAACCCGCGCCAGCTGGGCGAGCCCGGCCTTGGCCACGGAATAGGCCGCCGCGCCAGGGCCGGGCGCGGGGACATTCTTCGACCCGACGATCACCACGCTCGGATCGAAGCCATGACGCAGGAACGGCACGGCGCTCCGGAGCAGCGTCATGTGGCTGGTCAGGTTGAGCTGCAGACTCTCGGCCCAGCGCGCGTCGTCGAGCTGCTCGATCCGCGCCCCCGCCGCAAAGACCCCCGCGTTGCTCACCACGTGGTCGAGGCCGCCGAAGCGGCGGACACATTCCGCGATCGCACTTGCCATCGCGGCCGCGTCGGTCGCATCGGCCACCCACCCCACCAGTGATCCGCCGCGCGAGAGCGCCGTCACCTCGGGATTGATGTCGGTCGCCAGCACCGCCGCCCCCTGCGCGTGCAGCGCCAGCGCCACGGCGCGCCCGATCCCGCTCGCCGCTCCGGTCACCAGCGCCACCTTCCCCTGCATCGACGGCGGCGCGCCACCCTGCCGCAGCTTGGCCTGTTCGAGCTCCCAGTACTCGACGGCGAAGAGGTCGGCCTCGGGGAGTGGCGTCCAGCCGCCCAGCTGCTCACCCCAAGTGATGGCGCGGGCGGTGTGCCTGGCGAGGTCAGTCACGATCGCGGCGTCCTTCACCGAGGCGCCGATGGCCACGAAACCGACGCCGGGCCAGAGGATCCAGCGCGGCGCCGGATCGAGGCACGTGAGCTCCGGCGTCGCATGGCGGCCAAAGTAGGCGCGGTACCACTCGGCGTATTCGGCGAGTGCCGTCTCCCAGTCGCCACTCGCCACCAGCGCCAGCGGCTTGGTGCGAATGACGTGGTCCGGCGTGAGCGGGCCGCGCGTGGCGACCTGGGCCGCGTCCGGCCGTGACGCGAAGGCGACGGAATCGTCGGCGCGGTCGAGCGCGGCGATCACCGGCGTGCCCTTGGCGAGGCCAACCGCGCGCCGCAGCGCGGCAAGGCGCAGCATCTCGTCGTGACCTGGCGCGGCCCCCTGCGCCGTGCTCGGCGGTGCCAGCGACGCACCCTTCGACGCGAGGTACTCCTCCGCGCGGGTGACCAGCCCGATCATCCGCTCATAGCTGCTCTTGGCGTCATCGCCGAAGGAGAAGACGCCGTGGTTGAGGAGGACGATCCCGTCGACCGCGCTCCAGTCAGTCACCTTGGTCATCTCCCGCACGGCGCGCGCGAGCACGAAGCCCGGCATCACGTACGGCACCACCAGCACGCGAGGACCATAGATGGCGCGGATCGCGGCCTCGCCGCCCGGTGAGTTGCTCACCGCCACCACCGCGTCGGCGTGGGTGTGGTCGACGTACGTGAAGGGGATGATGGCGTGGAGAATCGCCTCGACCGAGGGCGTCGGTGCGCCCGGGTCGAGCATCGCCGCGCGCTGCGCACGCACCATGTCGGTATCGGAGAGAACGGGAAGGTCCGCCATCCGCTGCAGCACGTCGAGACGCACCGGCGCGAAGCCGGCGGCCTCGATGGTCGCGAGGTCCCAGCCACTCCCCTTGATATGGAGGACCGGGACCTCGTCGCCGAAGAGATCGGGGACCGTGTCCTTCACGGAGGTGTTGCCGCCGCCGTGCAGCACCAGGGCGGGATCCTGCCCCAGCAATCGGGAGGAATGGACCCGGAAATCGAGCGGCGTCTGGCAGCGAGCGGCGTCGGAGTCGGACCAAAGAGAGCGCATGCGGAAATCTACTCTCCTGGTTCTCGATGATCGATGGGCGATGATCGATGATCGATCAGCCACGGTTCGTTACCGAACACTCTCTCCCCGTTCCCGCCACTCGACCATCGATCATCGATCATCGATCATCGATCATCGACTATCCCGTCGCAAACATCGCAATCGCCGCCCCGAACATCACCACCGTCGTCACGCCCACCGTCACCATCCCGAGCCGCGACGACGGCTGCCCCTGCATGATGGCCTTGTTGCCCGCGACCATGAGGATCGCCGTGAGGAGAAAGGGCGCCAGCACCCCGTTGAGGACGGCGGTCCAGTACAGCGCCTTGACGGGCGAGATGTCGGCGAAGTCGAGCAGTACCCCGATCAGGAGCGAGACGACGATCACGGCGTAGAACGGCTTGGCGCGTTTGAACTGTTCGTCCATTCCCTGCTGCCAGCCAAGCGTCTCGGCGAAGGCATACGCCGCCGAGCCGGCCAGTGTGGGAATCGCCAAGGCGCCGGTGCCGATCACGCCGATGGCGTACAGCCAGGACGAGAAGCGCCCGGCGAGTGGCTCGAGCGCCTTCGCCACTTCGGCACCGGTCGCCAGTTCGGTGATGCCCGCCTTGTGCAGCGTCAGTGCCGTCGTCAGGATGATGAAGAACATCGCGAGGTTCGAGAAGAAGGTGCCGAAGCCGACGTCGAGCTTCCGGGCGTGGAGTTGCGCCTCGGTCGCGCCCCGCCGGGCTTCTTCCGTCACCTTGCCCGCGGCCTTTTCCTCCTCGACCTCCTGACTGGCCTGCCAGAAGAAGAGGTAGGGGGAGATCGTGGTGCCGAGGATCGCGACGACCGTCGACCAGGCCTCGCGCGAGCGCAGGCCGGAGGGGAAGAAGGTGTCGTGGAGCACGGAGCTCCAGACCGGCTTGAGATCGATCGCGGCGATGATGTAGACGCCGAGCACCAGGGCGAGCCACTTGAGCACGCGCGCGAAGACCGCGTACCGCAGTTGCACCGTTGCCCAGGCAATCAGGCCGCCGAAGACGACCACCATCAGGTGGGAATTGACCCCGGTGATCAGCTCGGCGGCGTCGGCCATCCCGGCGAGATCGGCGCCGATGTTGATGGTGTTGGCGATCATCAACCCGACGCACATCACCAGCAGCACCGAGCGGGAGAACTTCTGCTGCAGGGCCGCCGCCAGTCCGTGCCCGGTCACCATGCCGATCCGCGCGCACATCGTCTGCACGGCTGCCATCAGCGGCCAGGTGAGCAGCGACATCCAGAGCAGCGAGGTGCCGTAGCGGGCGCCGGCGATGGAGTAGGTGGCGATCCCCGACGGATCGTCGTCGGCCGCGCCCGTCACCAGCCCCGGCCCGAGGGAGTGCCAGAACCGACGCACGGCGCGGGGGCCGCCACGGACCCATCGCGCCGAGTCGGTCGGACGTTCCACGATCGGGGGGTCAGGCGCCATGCAACATCCTGTGTCAGGGGGGTGCTGGAGTATACCCGGGCCCGGCCCCTGCCCCTCGACCTACGACCGACTTACGACTCCGCTCTCGCTTCTCGCTGCTCGCTTCTCGCGTTAAAATGCCCGCCGTGAAACGCGTCCTCCTCCTCCTGATCGATGGCCTCCGGGCCGATGTCGCCGAGCGCGAACTCGCCGCGGGCCACCTGCCGCACCTTGCCGCCCTGACGGCGGGTGGCACGCGGTCGCGTGCGGCCACGGCTTTCCCATCCACGACCAGCGTGGCCTATCTCCCCTTCCTGACCGGCGCGTTGCCCGGGCGCTGCAACGTCCCGTCCATTCGCTGGCTCGATCGCGAGGCCTATACCGGCCGCTGGTGGGCCGACCGCGACGCGGTGCGCAGCTACTGCGGCTGGCAGGCGGGGCACCTGAATCGCGACATCGCGCCCGACGTGGCCACGATCTTCGAGCTGGTGCCGGAGAGCATCGCGATCTTCTCGATGATCACCCGCGGCCTCCCGACGGAGGCCGACAGGATCCAGGGCGCTCGGAAGTTCTGGGGGACCATCTCGCACTACACCGAGAACCACCAGCCGGGCGACGACGCGGTCGCCGCCGAATTGCTGGCACAGGCGGGCGGCGATTGGCGGTTCTGCTTTGCGCAGTTCCCCGCCGTCGATGGCCACACCCACGCCGCCACCCCCGACGCGCCCCGCGTGCTCGACTCGCTCCGAAAGGTCGACGCCACCATCGGCGCGCTCACCGAGCGGCTGCGTGCCCTCGGCCGGCTCGACGACACGCTGATCATGATCGTGAGCGACCACGGCGCGGCCCCGGTGCACCACCACCTCGACCTTGCCACCTGGTTCCGGAAGCGTGGCGCGCGGACGCTGGCGCATCCGGTCCTCTGGACTCGGGACCCGCAGGTCGCGGTGATGGTGGCGGGCAACGCGCAGGCCGCCGTCTACGCCACACCCAACGTCCCACGCGCGGCACGGCATCCACTCTCGATGCTCCGCACCCCGGGCGCCCTCGGCATCGCCGGCGACGCGGTCGCGTCACTCACTGCCGAGGCGGGGATTGCACTGGTGGCGGGTGCGGAACCGGGCGGTGGCGTACGGGTGGCCTCGGCGGCTGGCGAGGCGACGCTCCGCCGCGACGGCGAGGCGATTCATTACACGCGCGAGAGCGGTGATCCCCTGGTGATCGGCGCCGATGCGACGCATGATCATCGCGAGTGGTTGGCGCGCACGATCGACGGCCCCTTTCCCGATGGGCCGGTCTCGCTGCTCGATCAATTCCAGGCGCCGCGCACCGGCGACCTCGTGATCGCAGCCGCCGAGGGGTGGGACTTCCGCGAGGCATGGGAATATCCGGAGCACAAATCCGGGCACGGCTCGTTGATCGCCGGCCACATGCTGACCCCGGCGTGGTCGAACCGGCCGCTCCCGTCCGGTCCACTCCGCACCGTTGACCTTTACCCGGTCATCTGCGCCTGGCTCGGCGTCGGGCCCAGCGAGCCGCGCCCGCTCTTCAGCTGACTTCGGCCGCCGCGCGCAGGGTGGCTGCCCGCAGCGCGGCGACCAGCCCGGCGCAGTGATCGGCCGTTCCCGGCGGATCGACGAGGTACGGCGTCATCACCACCGCTCGCAGCACGACCAGGCCGTGGCGTCGCCACTCGGCGTCCGACACGCCCAGCGCCCCCAGCAACGGCAGGACAATCCCGTCGGCCGAGGGTGAGGCGAGCCGCGTCCGCGTGATGTAGTAGTTCGGCGTCTCGTCACCCGGCGACAGCTGGCGGTAGACCGATTCGTTCATCGCGTTGAGCGCCTCGATGCCGTGCACCACTGGGCTCGTCATCACCCAGTTGACCACCGAAAGGTCGGGCACGGACAGTCGCACGGCGCCGGGCACCTCGAGCGCCTCGTGCAATCGGTGTGCGCCGGCGACGGCGCGTGCGATGATGGTGCCATACCCCCGCTCGTCGAGTGGCACCACACGATGGGACAGCCACACCGCAGCCGCCGCCGCCCCCGGCTTTGACCCCTCGAGTATCCAGCGACCGAGGAATCGCTCGTCGTCGCGCGCGTCGTGGGTCGGTTGGGAGAGGTAGGGCGGGTCGATCGCGACGAGGGCGCGCGCGCGTCGATCGCGGAGGAGGAACGCCCCGGCCGGATAGGGGATGTAGCCGAGCTTGTGCGGATCGATGGTGACCGAGTCGGTCTGTTCGAGCGCCGTCATCGCGGCGACCCAGGCATCCGAGGGCCATGAGATCCCGGTCGCAGCGCGGATCGTTGTGCCGCTCCGCCGCGTGCCATCGGCCGCGCGCGTCACCGAGGCGGCGTAGCCTCCGAAGCAGGCGTCGGCGTGCCAGTGAAAGGTGAGGCCCAGGTCGTGGGCGGCGCGAGCACGCACCTCGGCGATCTGGTCGAGCTGGTCGACCGCCCCTTCCTCCGTGCTGCCGCAGACACTCACGAGCGCCAGCACCGGCGTTCGCGTGGCCGCGCACTCCTGCAGGATGCTCCAAAGCGCGGCCGGGTCCATCCGCGCGTGCGCATCAACCGGCACCGCCAGCATGCAGTGCCCGCCGATGCCAAGCGCCCGGGTGATCTTCTCCCAGGAGTAGTGCGCCGTCGAGGCCACCAGCACGACACCTGGCGCCAGGGCATCGCCGTACGCACTCGAGAGCTGGCGCGCGTAGTCCTGATAGCCGATCGTGGCGAGCGAATGCGCGTCGAGCGCCGCACGCGCCTCGGCCGGTGGAAGCAGCCGATGCAGTTCACGGTCGGCATCGAGCGTTTCGGTCGGTTCGAGATTGAGCAGCTGCCAGAGCGAAAGGTCCCGCAGGTCGCGACGCGTGCCGTCCGGCAGGCGAACCATCAGCGAAACGGCGGCGCCGGCCGCAGCCAGCGCCAGCGCCACGCCGTGATAGCGGATGCTCCGCGCGATCCACAGCGCCTCGAAGTTCGCGATCGTCCCGCCGGAGGTGAGGTGGCCCCACGACGCGCCGGCGGGATAGCCAATCATCGCCGCGAGCTGTTCGGCCACCTCCACTTCCAGCCGCGTGGTGACTGGCGACACTTCGGCCGCGACGTTGTTCGGGTTGTAGAGCATCGCCGCGAGATAGCCCAGCTGCGCGGCCAGCGTCTGCTCACCGAGCATGTGCCCGAGGTAGCGCCCGCTGTAGAAGGGGACATCGCGCTTGAGTGCGACCAGCAGCGAGCGGAACTCACGGGCCAAGAGGGTGCGCGCGGCTTCAGCGCCTGGCGCGGCGATTCGCTCGGGCGAGAGGACGGCACCGTCTTCCGGGTGGAACGCACGCCGCCAGTCGACGTGGTCGCGGATGGCCTCGGCGGCCAGCTGTTCGAGCTCCGCAGCGTTCTCGCCGCCGGGTCCGAGGAACCATGCCGCGAGCGCTTCGGTGGCAGGGCGGGAATGGTCAGCTGAGGTCACGCCGAGGCGCCCGGCACCACCAGTGCCTTGAGCACGCGGCGCTGTTCGACCGCTTCGAGTGCCTCCTGCACCCGCTCGAGCGGATAGCGGCCCGAGACCTGTTCGGCCCAGGGGATGCGGTCACCCCAGTGCGTGGCGAATTCGACGGCCCGATGGAAATGCGAGTAGTCGGAACCCCAGACCCCGCGGATCTCCACGTGGGTGCGATTGATCTGCCGATGCGGATTGATCGGGGTGTCGCCGTGGTCGGAATACTGGCCACAGACCACCACGCGGCCGCCATCGCGCACCAGGTCGAGTGCCTGCGTGACTGCCGCCGGCGCACCGGTCGCCTCGATCACGATGTCCGCGCCGCGGCCTTGGGTCATCCGGCGAACTTCGGCCACCCGATCGGCGGGCGGCAAGTCGAGTCCGATCACATGCGTCGCCCCCATCCGCTTGGCGTAGGCCAGCCGATCGACCGGTTCACCGATGCCGATCACCTGCCCGGCGCCGGCCTGTGCCGACAGGGCGATGATCGACTGCCCCACCGGACCGACGCCAAGCACCACGACCGTCTGCCCGAGCTGCACATCAGCGCGGTCCATCACGTGCACTGCGGTCACCAGGCCGCAGCCGCCCCCGATGAAGGTCTCCGGCCGGAGGCCGGTCGGGATGCGAATCATCTTGAGGCCGGGCTTCATCCAGATCGCCTCGGACCATCCGCCGAGCAGGCCGTCGTCGACGCCGTAGGTGATGCCGTAGACGCGCCGATGCGGGCAGCGCGTGGTCTGCTTCGCGACGAGGCAATACCAGCAGTTGCCGCAGGTCCCATGGACGTCGAGAAAGGTGACCAGGTCGCCTTCCTTGAAGCGCGCGCCGTGGATGTCGAGCAGCTTGCCACTCACCGCGGCGAGGACGCCGACGCTGACGTGCCCGGGAATGATCGGGAACGGCACCCCCGGCATGCGGCCCCGCCAGATGTGCACATCGGTGCCGCACACTTCCGAGTAGGAGGTGCGCAAGAGCGCCGACCCCGGTGCCAATGTCGGCGCGCCGAAGTTGACGACGCGGACCGGCGCATTGGGGGAGTCGATGACTGCGGCACGAATGGTCTCGCCCAACTGGGGCATGCGGGCCTCGCACGGAACGGGATGCAGGAAGGATCGCCGGGGAGGGGGGCGAGGGGAAGCGTAGCGGCGATCGGTACCAAGGCCGATATTCCGGAACCCCCTGCCCTGGATTCCGGATGCGATCACCCCGCTGGCCCCTCCTCGGGGCACTTCCGTATCCTGCTGCTCCTCGCCGCTCCCGCGACTGCCCAGGATGGGGTCACGGAGCAGTACGCCCGCGTGCAGCAGGGCCAGTGGAAGGAGTCCATCCGCTGGTTGCAGCAGCAGACTCGACTCCTGCCCGCCGACGCATCGCTGGAGCAGCGGCGCCGGAAGAAGGAGATCGAACTCGACTGGCAGTTCACCGTCGGGCTCTTCGACCAAGTCCCGTGGGGCGAACGCACGGCGGAAATGACCTCGCATCCCTTGACCCTGCTGGCGTGGGCGGTCGACGCGTGGAATCATGGCTTCACCGTCGAAGTCCGGAAGGAAGCCGAGCACTCGCCGCCCTTCGAAAGGCCAACCCGCAGTCGGTCGAACTCCAGTTGATCGAGCCGCAGGCGCGCGCCCTCTTCCTGCAGGGGAGTGGCCTCCCCGATTCCGCCGTCGCAGTGCTGCGCGCGGCCGCCCGACTCGAAGCGTCACGGGCTCGTCCTCCCGCCGTGCCGGGACCGTGTGGCGGACCGGCCATGGCAGTTGCGGCGAATTTCCAGGCGGCGACGAGGGCGTGGAGTCGACGGCGGGCGGCTGGGGTAGGGGTGACGCGATGGGATCATCGATCCCCTGTTCGATCTTCCCTTCGCTACTCTATGCGCCAGCAACCGCAGCGCATTCGCGATCACCACCAACGTGCTCCCCTCATGGCCGATCACGGCGGGGCCAATGGTGAGGATGCCGCTGGCCGCGAGGATCAGCAGGACGAGCATGACGCCGCCGGCGATCGCCAGATTCTGGAAGACGATCCGTCGCGTGGCCCTGGCCAAACCGATTGCCCAGGGGAGGCGGGCCAGATCGTCACCCATGAGGGCGGCGTCGGCAGTCTCGAGCGCGGCCGCGGTGCCGGCGCCGCCCATCGCGATCCCCACCGTCGACGCAGCGAGTGCCGGCGCGTCATTCACGCCGTCGCCCACCATCACCATTGTGCCATGCGCGGCCATCAGCTCGTGGATGGCGGTGACCTTGTCCTCGGGAAGGAGGTCGGCGCGCACCTCGTCGACGCCCACTTCCCGCCCGATCGCCTCGCCGACACCCCGGTGGTCGCCGGTAAGCATCACCAACGGCTTGAGGTGCAACGCCCGCAGTCGCTCCAGCGTGGCGTGGACCGACGGCCGCGGCGGATCGAGGAGCCCCAGCACGCCGAGCCAGCGGTCGCCGTGGCGGACGATCATCATGCTGCGGCCGCGGGCACTCATCTCCGCCAACGCCGCCGTGATCTCGGCCGGGAAGGCGACGCCGTCGTCCGTCCAGAGCCGCGCACTGCCGATCAGCACGGGCAGGCCGGCGACGTCGGCGCGCACACCCCGCGCCGTCATGCTCTGCAACTCGCCGGCGGCGGGCAGCGTCACGCCGTCCGCCGCCGCACGTCGCACCACCGCCTGGGCCAGCGGATGCTGTGACCGCGCTTCGACCGCCGCTGCAATGCCGAGGAGCTCCGGGACGGTGACGCCGGGCATCGGGGTCACGTCGGTCACCTCGGGGCGCCCGATGGTGAGCGTGCCCGTCTTGTCGAAGGCGACGGCGCGGACGGTGGCGAGTGCCTCAAGCGAGGCGCCGCCCTTCAGCAGGATGCCGTGCTTTGCCGCCTGCGCGATGCCGGCGAGCATCGCCGCCGGCGCGCCGAGGGCGATCGCGCAGGGCGAGGCGGCGACCAGCACCGTCATGCCGCGATAGAGGCTCTCGCCCCACGGCATCCACCCCATCAGTCCGGGCACCACGATCAGCAGGATGTCGGCGACCACGACGCCAGGCACGAAGATCCGTTCGAACCGTTCGGTGATCCGCTGGACCGGTGCCTTCGCCGCCTGCGCTTCCTCGACCAGTCGGATGACGCGGTCGAGTGTCCGGTCACCGACCGCGCGCGTCGCGGTGATCTCGAGCGCACCGTCACCATTCACCGTGCCGGCAAACACCTCATCGCCGGGCTCCTTCTCCACCGGCACCGATTCGCCGGTGATCGGCGCCTGGTTGATGGCCGATCGGCCGGTCCGTACCGTGCCGTCCGCCGGGAGCCGCTCGGCGGGACGAACGACCAGCACATCGCCGATGCGCACCTGCTCGACCGGGATCTCCACTTCGACCCCGTCGCGCAGCAGGCGCGCCTGCGCCGGTGCCAGATCGGCCAGATTGCGGATCGCCGACCGTGCGCGGTCGAGGGCGTATTCCTCCAGCGCATTCGCCAGCGCAAAGAGAAAGAGCAGGAAGGCACCTTCCGCCCACGCGCCGACGCTGGCCGCCCCGATCGCGGCGACGACCATCAGGAAGTCGATGTCGAGGTGGAAGGCGCCGCGACGCAGCGCGCGCACCAAGTGCAGCACCGGCTGGCGGCCGCCAATCACGCCGACGAGGCCGTACCCGACGAGGGCGACCCACGGCGCGAAGATCGCGGTCCGCTCGACGATCCAGCTGGTGAAGAGCAGCAGCCCCGCGACGCTGGCCCAGGCGAGCCCCTCGTGCTTCGCGAGCAGCCGCGCCAAGGGCGACGGCGTGCCGGTCCCGTACAAGGTCCGTTCCAACCAACTCTGATCCCTGCTCATCGCAATCTCCTCGACGCACCGCGTGGCGCGTTTCGAAGTGTAATGCCATGGTGCAAGGGTTCCATTCGGGAGTGTACCTTGGGGGTATGATCGTACTCGGACTCTTCTCGACGGCTCCATCCGCCGATGGACATGCCGTGACCGGACTCTTCCTGGTCCTCGCCGCCCTGGTCACGGTGGCGCGCCTCGGGGGCTGGGTCGCGATGCGCGTCGGCCAACCAGCCGTCCTCGGCGAACTCCTGGCCGGCATCCTCGTCGGGCCGTCGCTGCTTGGCCTGGTGACCCCTGGCGATCCGATGCTGGCGATGATCGCCGAATTCGGTGTCGTCATCCTCCTCTTCCAGATCGGGCTGCATACCGATCTCGCCTCGCTGCTCAAGGTGGGGCCGGCCGCAGCATCGGTCGGGACCATCGGCGTCGTGCTCCCCTTCGCTGCGGGCTACCTCGTGACCACGGCCCTCGGACTGCCGATGCTGCCCTCGGTCGTCTGTGCCGCAGCGCTCACCGCCACCTCGATCGGGATTTCGGCGCGCATTCTTGGTGACCTTGGCGAGCTCGAGACCACGGAGGGGAAGACCGTCCTCGGCGCCGCCGTGCTTGATGACGTTGTCGGGCTGGTCATCCTTGCGATCGTCGCCACGCTCGCCGAGGGGGGCGTGGTCACCACCGCGAGCGCCCTGAAGACCGGCGGTGTGGCCGTCGGCTTCCTGGTCGTCGCGTTGCTCGCCGGCCGACTCGTCGCGCCGCGACTCTTCGCCACGATCTCACGCCTGCACGTCAGCGGTGCCACCGGCGCGCTCGCCCTCGCGTTCGCGCTCGCCCTTGCGGCGGCCGCCGGCCTGGCCGGGTCGGCGATGATCATCGGCGCCTTCGCCGCGGGGCTGATCCTGCACGAGACGAAGCAGCGTCACACGATCGAAGAGGCCACGACCGGACTGGGGCACTTCTTCGTGCCGATCTTCTTCGCCTCCGTCGGCGCGTCGGTGGACGTCGCGGCGATGATGCAGCCGGCGGCGCTGCAGCTCGGCGGCCTGCTCCTGGTGATCGGGATCGTGGGGAAGTTCGTCGCGGGCTATGCCCCGTTCTGGCTGCCGGTTCGGCACGCGCTGATCGGCGCCGCGATGGTGCCGCGCGGCGAGGTCGGATTGATCTTTGCCCAGATGGGGCTGGCGACCGGTGCGCTCACGTCCGAGCATTTCGGGGCGGTGATGCTGATGGTCATCGGCACCACGGTCGTGACACCGCCGTGGCTCGCAGCGCTCTCTCGTCGCGGTGGCGGCCGCGGATCGCGGACTGCTTCGCCTGACTTCCAGCCCGGCCTCGACGACCTCGTTGCCGGCGACCGGGCACGGCGCGAGGAGTAGCGTCGGCTAGGCGCCCGGGGCTTCCTGGGTGCCGCGCAGGATCGCGCGCATCCGGATCGCCAGCTTCTCGATCTCCTTCAGCGCCTGCTTCACATCGGCCGACATCTCCTCGTCGCCGATCAGCAGCAGTTGCGTCTCGGCGAGAATGGCGGCCAGCGGATTGGCGAGGTCGTGGCGCAACTTGGCAATCGGATCGGGCTCGGCCATGCGGGACCTCGTCAGCGAAGGAAGGGGACTGGCACGAAGGTCAGCAGGAAGACGACGATGCAGAAGAAGCCGGTCCAGCGTCCGGCCGCGAGCACCGGACGTTCAGGCAACACCACTTCCGGGTGGGTCCAGCGTCCGCCACCAATGGCGAAGGTCAGGACAACCCAGAGATACCACATCGGTGCCCGCGGCGCGAGGAGGAGCAAGGCGCCGACACAGAGCAGCCCGATCGTCTTCTGCCGGCGGCCGACCAAGCCGTAGAGGACATGCCCGCCGTCCAACTGCGACAGGGGCAGCAGGTTGAGCCCCGTAATGAAGAGACCGACCCAACCGGCAAAGGCCTGCGGCGAGAGGAGCACTGCCCCAGTGCCCGGCAGGAGCCACTCCCTCAGCTGATGGGTCAGAAACGAGTCACCCAGGAACGCCGGCTTCCCGGCAAACAGCACGAAGGACGCAGATCCGGCCAGCGGGAGCTCCATGCGATGCGAGAGCTGGTAGCCCCAGATCATCACGCCAATAGCCACCACGAACCCCGCCAGCGGCCCCGCGGCGCCGACATCGAGCAGCTGCCGCCGATCATAGATCGGTGACCGGAGGCGGATGTACGCCCCGAGTCCACCGATCGGCGAGAGGTTTGGGGGCACCGGCAGGAAGTAGGGCGGCGAGACATCGATGGCATAGCGCCGCGCGGTCCAGTAATGGCCCAGTTCGTGGACGAGGAGGATGGAGAGCAGCGGCGCGGCGAACTCCCACCCCGGCAGCAAGGTCCGCCAGCCACCCTGGAGCGCAAATTCCGCGAATTCGACCACGGAACGCACCGCGCCCCAGAACCCGGGATGAACGGTCGGCACCCAGCGGCTCTGCAGCACGGCGCCCGCGCCGAGCGTGCAGAGGACCGTCAGCGCCAAGAGCGCGCCGTGCCACAACCAGCGTTCGGGGCGGGCCGGGACCGTCCCTTGGATAAGGACCAGTCGGGACTTCGCGTCGTCGGCCCAATACCACGCCCCCGGCCACGAGGCCAGGAGCGCCGAGAGCGCAGGCGAGGGACCCCGGTGTTCCGGGGCGACCACGCCATCCAGCACCTCGCGGGTCCCGGCCAGCGGCTGGGACCGCCAGACGGAGAAGAACGCGCGCGGGTCGGTCATCGCTGGTGTTGACGGGGCGCCAAACGCCCCATATGATTGGGCAATTGCAGGAACCCCCGCGTCCCTTCCGATGGTCATCTTCGCGCCTTCGCGCGAGCCCCATACGCCCAGCAACCAGACCGAACGCCCAAAGCCCGCTCCATCCTGTCGTGCCGCGTTGGCCGGCGGGGTTGGCGACGCCACCCGGAGATATCCGTGGATATAGCAGAACTGAAGCAGAAATCCGTCGCCGAGCTCCATGTGCTCGCCGCCGAACTCAACATCACCAACTATTCGGGCCTCCGCAAGCAGGACCTGATCTTCCGCATCGAGCAGTCGCTGCTCGACAAGGACACGGTCATCCGCGGCGAAGGTGTGCTCGAAATCCTGCCGGAAGGATATGGCTTCCTCCGGTCGCAGGATTGGAACTACCTGTACGGGCCCGACGACATCTATGTCTCCCCGAGCCAGATCAAGCGCTTTGACCTGCGCACCGGCGACACGGTGCAGGGCCAGGTCCGACCCCCGAAGGAGGGGGAACGCTACCTCGCCCTGCTCAAGGTCGAGAGCGTCAACTTCGAGGAGCCGGACAAGACCAAGACGCGGATCGCGTTCGACAACCTGAAGCCGCGCTATCCTGACGAGCGGATCCGCCTCGAGGGGAGCAAGAACGATCTCTCGATGCGCGTCGTCGACCTGATGTCGCCGATCGGCAAGGGCCAGCGCGGGCTGATCGTGGCGCCGCCGAAGGCCGGCAAGACGATCCTGCTCCAGAAGCTCGCCAACGCGATCACCGAGAACCACCCCGAGAGCTACCTCATCGTGCTGCTCATCGACGAGCGCCCCGAGGAGGTGACGGACATGCAGGAGAACGTCCAGGCCGAGGTGATTGCCTCGACCTTCGACGAACCGGCCGACCGCCACGTGCAGGTCGCCGACATGGTGATCGAAAAGGCGAAGCGCCTGGTCGAGCACGGCCGCGACGTGATCATCCTCCTCGACTCGATCACCCGTCTGGCACGCGCCCACAACGTCGTCGTGCCGCACTCGGGGAAGATCCTCTCCGGTGGTGTCGACGCGAACGCGCTGCAGAAGCCGAAGCGGTTCTTCGGCGCCGCGCGCAACATCGAAGGCGGCGGCTCGCTCACGATTATCGCCACGGCCTTGATCGACACCGGCTCGCGGATGGACGAAGTGATCTTCGAGGAATTCAAGGGCACCGGCAACGCCGAGCTCGTCCTCGACCGCCGCCTCGCCGATCGCCGGATCTACCCCGCCATCGACATCAACAAGTCGGGCACCCGGAAGGAGGAGCTCCTCCTCGACAAGGACGAGCTCAACCGCGTCTACCTGCTCCGCAACTTCCTGGCGGACATGCCGGTGGTCGAGGCGATGGAGTTCCTCCTCGAGCGGATGAAGCGGACCAAGACGAACAAGGAGTTCTTCGCCTCCATGGCCCAATGAGGTTCGGAATCGATGATCGATGACCCCCCCTCGATCGACTACGACTCATCGACCTACACCGCCTCCACGACCATCCACACTGGCCGCGTCCTGGCCCTCGACTGGGGCCACGCCCGCATCGGCGTCGCGATCACCGATGAGACGCAGCTTCTCGCCTCCCCGCTCGGCACGCTCACGCGCCGGGCGGGGAAACGCTTGCCGTTGGGGCAGTTTCTCGATCTGGTCGAGCGCGAGCATCCGGTCGGCCTGGTGGTCGGGCTCCCCCTCGATGACGAGGGGGCCGAAGGAGAGTCCGCGCTGGCAGCACGCGCCATGGGGGAGCAGTTCGCAGCCCGCGCATCGCTGCCGATCGCGTGGATCGATGAGAGCTTCACGACCGCCGAAACGCTCGAGCGGCTGACCGAGCGCGGCATCGCCCCGCGCCAGCGGAAGGCCGACATCGATGCGATGGCCGCCGCGATCGTGCTGGAGCGTTGGCTCGACGCGAGGCGGAAATGAGCCGCCGGCGCGTGGCGTTCGTGGCGCTCGCTCTCCTCACCGCGTGTGGCGGAGGCGACGGTCCGGCGGTCCGCGTGGGCGTCCCCAAGGGGAGCACGCTGGCCAGCATCGGCGACTCGCTCGTGGCGCGTGGCATCATCGCCAACGCGCGCTGGTTCCGGCTGCGTGGGCGGATGCAGGGTGTCGATCGGCGGCTCAAGCCCGGCGTCTACGAATTCGTCCCCGGCAGTTCGACCGCCGCACTGCTCGACCGGCTGGCGAGCGGCGATGCCGTCCGATTCAAGATCACGCTCCCCGAAGGCGCCACGCTCTTCGACCTCGCCCGCCGGGCCGAGAGTGTGCTGGCGATTCCCGCCGACACCTTGCTCCGCGCGGCCCGCGACAGCGCCCTGCGCCGGGAATTCGGGATCCCGGGTGCCACCGTCGAAGGGTGGCTCCGTCCGGTCACCTTCACCTTCACCGGTCTCGGCGGAGCGAAGGAGGTGCTCGAGGCGTTCCTCGACGCCCGCCGTTCGCATTGGCCGGCTGATTGGAAGGCACGTGCCGACGCCGCCGACCTCGACCAGGCCGACGTGATCTCCCTCGCTTCGATCATCGAGGCCGAGGCGATGCGCGCCGTCGAGCTGCCGCGGATCGCGGCCGTCTATCGGAACCGGCTCCGCCTGGGCATGCCCCTCCAGGCCGACCCGACAATCCAGTACGCCTACCTGGTCGATTCGGGCGCGCGGAAGCCGCGGCTCTACAACAAGGATTACGCCTACCCGTCACCCTACAACAGCTATCTCCACACCGGCCTGCCACCGACACCGATCGGCAACCCGAGCGATGCCGCGATCGAGGCGGTGCTCTCCCCCGCCCCGGGGCGCGAGCTCTACTTCGTCGCCGTGGGCGACGGGACGCATCTCTTTGCGGTGGAGTACTCGCAGCATTTGCGGAATATCAAGCAGGTGCGAGGCCGATAGGGACGATGGATGATGGATGATGGGTGATGGAATTGTCATCCTGAGCGAAGCGGCGGCGTAGCCGTCGCGAAGTCGAAGGACCCCTCTCCGAGCGCTTCGGGGAAGAGGTCCTTCGACTGCGCAGCCCTGCGGGCTGCTCCGCTCAGGATGACAGCATTCTGCAATTATCCATCATCCATCATCCATCATCCGGTACTTCCTCGCCCCCCCCTCCACATCCTCCCCCCCCAGAATCCCGCTCGCCACGGCGACGCCCGCAAAGCCTGCGGCGAGCGCCGGCGCGACATCCTCCGGCTGTACGCCACCGATGACCACGCATGGACGAGTGCCCGCCGCCGCCAGCAGCATCGCGGCCCCATCGCGTCCGAGGGCCAGGCCGGCATCATCCTTGGTGCGGGTGCCATGCAGCGGCCCGATGCCCCAATAGTCGGCGGCGAGCCCGCGCTCGATTTCGGCGTGACTGCCCACCGACGCACCCAGGAGGAATCCCGCGGGGACGATTCGCCGGGCCCGGGCTGGCGGGAGGTCGTCGGCGCCGAGATGGACGCCCGCCGCGCCGGCGGCGATGGCGATGTCGAGCCGGTCGTTGACGAAGATCGGGACCGGCAGGAGCGCCACGAGGTGGCGGGCCAGCGCGAGAAGGTCGCGATCGGTGGCGTGCTTGAGCCGGAGCTGAATGGCGGTGACGCCTCCCGCGACGGCGGCGCGCGCCACGGCGATCGGGTCGCGCGCGCCCAGCAGGGCGTCGTCGGTCACGAGCAGGAGACGGAGGGTGGCGGCTAGATTCTCGCGCATGCGGAACGAAATCAGCGGGGGTCGCCCCGGCAACGCCAGCCGGAGGGACCGATGACCGACGCCATCGTGAGCGATCGCGGGGCCAAGCGATGGACCACGGGCCACCCGTGGATTTACCGAAGCGACGTGCGCGAGCACCCGCCGGAAGCTGGCGTGGTCGCGGTGCGCGACGGACGCGGCCGCTTTCTCGGGCGGGCACTCTGCTCGCCGAGCTCGGAGATCCGCCTGCGCCTGCTCGAGCGGCGCGACGTCCCGATCGATGGTGGCTGGTGGCGCGAGCGGCTCACTGAATGCCGCGACCGGCGGCTCGGTCTCGATGCCTCGGCGTGGCGCGCGGTGCACGCCGAGGGCGACGGGCTCCCGGCATTGATCGTCGACCGCTACGACCGATGGCTCGTGGTGCAGCTGCTCTCGGCCGGTCTTGAGACGCAGCGGGCGATGATTGTCGAGGCGCTTCGCGAGGTGTTCCAGCCCGAGGGGATTCTCCTCCGACACGACGTCCCCACCCGCCGGCTCGAGGGGCTCGACGATCGCGTCGAGCTCGCGATGGGGACGGTGCCGGAACAGGTCGAGGTGCGCGAGGGGTCGGTGCGCTGGTACGCCGCGCCGTGGACCGGACAGAAGACCGGCGCCTTTCTCGACCAGCGGGAGAACCGCCAACTCGCCGGCGCCCTCGTCCCGGAGGGCGGCACCGCGCTCGACTGCTTCTCCTACCATGGCTCCTTTGCGCTCCACCTCGCGCAGCGCGCCTCCGCCGTGACGGCGCTCGACGTCTCGGCGGACGCGCTCGCCCGTGGGGCAGAGCACGCGGCGCTCAACGGCTTCGGCCAGATCGAGTTCGTGACCGGCGACGCCTTCGACGTCCTCCCGGCCTGGGGGCGCGAGGGCCGCCGCTTCGATGTCGTCGTGGTCGACCCGCCGGCCTTCGCGAAGAGCAAGGCCAGCGTCCCCGCCGCGCTCCGCGGCTACCATGAGGTCAATCGCCGGGCGATGCGCCTGCTGGCCCCGGGGGGCTGGCTCGTCAGCGCCTCCTGTTCCTTCCACGTGCGGCGACCGGAATTCCTCGCGATGCTCGCCGGGGCCGCCGCCGACAGTGGCCGCCGGCTGACGCTGCACAGTGTGCTGGGCCAGGGCGTCGACCATCCGGAGGTCATCACCATCCCGGAAACCGGCTATTTGAAGGGGGCCATCCTCCGAGCGGATTGACGCGGGGGCGCAATTTCGCAAAGTTGTGGGATGCTTTCCCAGCAGCAGCTTCTCGCGACCGCCCCCCGGCGGCGTCCCCTCCGCTCGCTGCGCCAGCAATACGATCTCTACATCATGGACCGGGTCGAGCAGTACAAGAACCGGATCTCCCGCGAGGAGCTGATGCGCCTCGCGGACAAGGCCGTTTGCGAAGTGCGCCGCTCGGACGCCGACCAGTTCCTCCTCACCGAAGTCCTCGCGCAGGAAGCGGTCGACGCGCTGATCATCCAGATGCTCGGGATCCGCGGCTTCGAGGCGTGGCGGAAGTCCTACCCGAAGCGTCGGGCGGCGCAGCGCGAACCGATCCACTGGAACCTCGACGACACCCATCTGGTGGCGGGGCTGGCACCGCGGATCGAGCCGGGCGACCAGGCGCTCGTGGTCGGCGTCGGCGCCGAGCAGTGCGCCTACCTCCTCGCTGCCCATGATGCCGACGTGACCTTCCTCGACCGGGACTTCACCGTCGTCGAGCGGGCCGAGGGTCGGGTCGCCGATGAATCGCTGTCGTCGACCTTCGATGCGATCTGCGTCCAGTTCGGCCAGTGGCTCCCCTGCATTCCGGGGGGCTTCGCGCTGGTGGTGCTCGACGCGGGCACCCTCTCCTCCCTCTCGCCGGGTGAGCGCCAGGTCCTGCTGACCGAACTCCAGGGATTGACCGCCCCCGGCGGGCTGCACGCCCTGGTGCCGGACGGCCAGGGGGCCGGGCCGGAGGGCTTTGCCGGACACTACACCAGTTGGCTGCGGGAAACCCTGCCGCCGACCGGACGTCGGACGCGCGGGATGGCGTCGCGCGGCGCGCTCTTCTGCAAGCCGGCGGCCGAACAGACGGTGACCGGGCGACACAACGCCCGAGCCTGATTTGGCGGTGGGGGGAAAAGCATAGGGCCGGCAACGTGCCGGCCCTTTTTACTTAGCTGCCTCTCACGGCGAAGGCCGCGAGAGCGACTGCTTACGCAGCCTTCTTCGCGGCCTTCTTGGCGGCCTTCTTCGCCGGACGCTTGGCGGCCTTCTTGGCAGCCTTCTTCGCCGGACGCTTGGCAGCCTTCTTCGCGCCCTTCTTCGCGGCCTTCTTCGCCGGACGCTTGGCAGCCTTCTTCGCGGCCTTCTTCGCCGGCCGCTTCGCGGCCTTCTTCGCAGCCTTCTTGGTAGCCATGGAGCCTCCCTGAGGATTAAAAAATTCGTGAGCACTCGACGTACGTGCGGTACTCACGGCGACGACCCGCTCCTGTCGGCGGAGTAGCGTCGGCATATACAAGATCAAAATTTTCCTTCCGGGCGCAATACCCCCCGCAACCCGGAACCCTCACCGGGGCATCGGCTTCCACCGATCGTCCACATGAATTTGGCACCGAGAATACGGCGCCACGGGGCGGCATCATGATGCGCGCGCGGCGTGTGTTGCATCGCGCGCACCGGCGCGTCGCGATGTCGCACTGTGCGCGCGTCGGCCGCAAAGCCTTGTGAAATGCGGCTTTCCACGATACGCGTGAGCGCACGACACGCACCATCCCGTGCAGCGCGTCACGAACGCGCCGATGCCGCGCGGTGCGCGCCGCGCACGCGACGAGATCCTCCAACCGGCCACGAGCGGGGGATTTTTCCCCTCCGCGCGCCCGGTCCGCCGCTCCCCCGAAAATGGCCACGAACGGTCAAAATCTTTCTGGCGGCATCGGCGGGGGGACCTTGGGTTGCTCCGGTCGGTCACCCATATTTGGCGCTTCCTCACCACCGGATTCATCATGCGTGCAGTCGTGAAGGCAGCTCCTGGCGTCGGGATGGACGTCGTCGAACGACCGGTCCCCGACGTCGGTTCACGCGACGTCCTCATCAAGGTGCACCACGCCGGCGTCTGCGGCACCGACCTGCACATCTGGGAGTGGGACGCGTGGGCGTCGGCCCGACTGAAGCCACCGGTGGTGATCGGCCACGAGTTCGCCGGCGAGATCGTCGCGCTCGGAGCAGAGACGGAACGCGAGGGACTTTTTCACATCGGCGACCTGGTGACCGCGGAGGGACACATCGTCTGTGGCCACTGCATCCCCTGCCGCACCGGCAACGCACACCTCTGCGCGCGGACCCGGATCATCGGCGTCGACCGCGACGGCGCCTTCGCCGATTTCATCGCGATGCCCGCCGACAACGTGATGAAGCTGGACGGGATTCCGACCGATATCGGCGCCATCATGGACCCGATCGGGAACGGGGTCCACACCGCCCTTGAGGGGGGGGCGGTCCCGGGCTCGACCGTGCTGGTCCTGGGTTGCGGCCCGATCGGCTGCTTCGCCGTGGGGGTCCTCCGGGCGGCCGGCGCCTCCCTGGTCCTGGCCTCCGACTTCAACCCCTTCCGCCGGCAACTCGCCGAGCAGATGGGGGCCCACCACACCTTCGACCCGGCCAGCGACGACGTCGTCGCGCGGTGTCGCGAGCTCACCGGCGGGATCGGCGTCGACCTGGTGTGCGAGATGAGCGGGCATCCGGCGGGACATGCGCAGGCGTTCGCCGCGGCCCGTCCCGGGGGCCGCGTGAACCTCCTCGGCACACCGAGCAAGACGACCGAAGTGGAGTTCGCCCGCGACATCATCTTCAAGGGATTGACCCTCTACGGCGTCACCGGCCGACGGATGTATCGCACCTGGATCGAGATGTTCCGGTTTCTCCGCGCCGGCCAACTCGACCCTCGCCCCGTCATCACCCACCGCTTCCCGCTCGAGCAGATCGCCGACGCCATCGCGGTCATCAAGGCGGGTCAGGCGGGGAAGGTCATCCTGGAGATCGGCGCATGAGTACCCCGACCGCGCTCGACACGCGCCTCACCGCCGCGCTGGCACAGTTCCGCCGGGACGGCGTGTACAAGACGCTCAATCACATCGCCTCGCCGCAGGCTGCCCGGGTACAGATGGAGGGGCGTGGCGAGGTGCTGATCCTCTCGTCCAACAACTATCTCGGCCTCGCCGCGCATCCCACCGTGATGGCCGCCGGCAAGGCCGGGATCGACCACTTCGGCGCGGGAACCGGCTCGGTGCGCTTCATCTGCGGCACCTTCACCATTCACCGTGACCTCGAGGCCGCCTGTGCCCGGCTGGTCGGCACCGAGGCCGCGCTTTCGTTCGTGAGCTGCTGGAATGCCAACGAGGCGCTCCCGGCCACGGTGCTGACCGCCGACGACATCATCCTCTCCGACCAGCTCAACCACGCCTCGATCATCGACGGGCTGCGGCTGGCGAAGTCGATCACCAAGTGCGAGACCGGCGTCTACAAGCACGGCGACTTCGCGGACCTCGACGCCAAGCTGACGGCCGCGGCCGACAAGCAGGTCAAGATGGTCGTCTCCGACGGCGTCTTCTCCATGGAAGGGTCGATCGTCGACCTCCCCGCCCTGCTCGCGGTCTGCCGCAAGCATGGCGCGGTGCTCTGGATCGACGACTCCCACGCGACCGGAGTCCTGGGCGCCACCGGCCGCGGGACCGCCGAACATTTCGGCCTCGTCGGCGAGATCGACATCATCACCTCGACCCTCGGCAAGGCGCTCGGCGGGGCGGCGGGCGGCTTCGTCGCCGGCTCTGCCGCGCTCTGCGATTACCTCACGCAACGCGCTCGGCCGCAGCTCTTCACCAATGCCCTTCCGGCCACCGTGGCGGCGTCGGCCCTGGCCGCCATCCAGGTCCTCGAGGCGGAGCCCGAACGGGTCACCCGGCTGCGGGAGAATGCCCGCTATTTCCGGCAGCGGCTGCAGGACCTCCACTTCCAGCCACTTCCGGGCGATACTCCCATTGTCCCCGTGATTCTCGGCGAAACCGCCGCCGCCATCCGGATGAGCGAGCTCCTGCTGGATGAAGGCATCTTCGTCACCGGCTTCGGTTTTCCGGTGGTGCCTCAGGGGGCCGCCCGGGTGCGCTGCCAGCTGTCGGCGGATCACACCCGGGAGGATCTGGACGCTGCCCTGGCCGCGTTCGAGCGGGTGGGACGGCAGTTGGGGCTGGTATGAGCCACATCGGCCTGTTCCTTGCTGATTGCACCGTCGATTCCCTACCGGAGGCATTCTGATGTCGCAGATCCAGCGGGCGTTCGGCGCCTGTCTCGTCGCCCTGGCCCTGGCCGCGGTCACCCCGGGCCGCGCTACCGCCCAGCGGGACGACTCCTACACCTGGAAGCTCGGGTTGCAGGCCGGCTCCATGATGATCCAGACCCGGACCCAGGACACGAAGATCCTGCCCTCGGCCGGTGCCCACATCCTGATCATGGGCCGCCGCGGCGGGCTGATGGTCGGCGTCGACGAGGGACTCGGGTCCGACGAGCAGTCGGGGCTGATCCTCTTCAACGACGTCCGTCGCTATCAGGCCGTCTTGATGGCGTTCCCGGTGAAGGCCCCGCTCGAGCCGTACTTCGGCGTCGGCGGCGGCATCATGCAGGTGATCTCGCCGCGGGTCGATCCCGTCGTGCAGGATCCCTTCACCCGCGCCGATCTCCTCAGCTCTGCGCAGGACGCCTCGGCGTACGCCTTCATGACCGGCCTCGCCGGCGTGCAGGGCCGCTGGAATCGCTTCACCGCATTCGCCCAGGCGCAGATCCACACCGCCCCCGGCGATGACAAGCTGATCCGCGGCGCGAGCTACTCGTTCCACGGCGGCATCCGGATCGGGCTGGGGAGTGCCAAGGAAGGGGTGAAGGCGGGCGGCTACTAACGTCGAAGGGGGCGGGCGGTGTTGGGCCGTAAGTAGACGGCGAACGGCAACGGCGAGGCCCGGCGGAGATCCCTCCCGCCGGGCCACGTTTCGCGTTTGATCACTTCCTACGACCTACGACCTACGACTTACGACTTCTTTTTGGGCGCCGCCTTCTTCACGGCCGCCTTGGCCTTCGGCGCGGGCTTGGCGGCGGCCTTCGCCGTCTTGGCCTGCTTCGCCGGGGCAGCTGCCTTGGCGGCCTTCGCGGCGGGCTTCGCCTCGGGCTTGGGACCCTTGGCCGGCTTGGTCGCCTTGGTGGCGGCCTCGGCCGCCGGCTTCGCCGCCGGCGCCTCGAGCGTCACTGCACCAACCGGCGTGAGGTTGATCACACCGACCATCGGCATCCCGGAGGATGCCGGGGTGCGCGCACCGCCACGGAAACGGATCCCCGGACGCGGTGCCGCATTGCCATCGGCGTCGAGCACCGGGGCCGCGTTCGCTTCGGGCGCCGACCGACGCTGCATCGCCAACTCCATCCGGTGCGGCGACACCTCGTACTGATCGTCGCCGAGCAGGCGGACATCGGCGACTTCGGCGTCGTTGGCCTGGCGCAGCAGCTTGAAGAAGCGCGGCACTTCGAGCAACACATCCTCGGTGCCGTGCAGGGCGGCCATGCGGGCCCGCACCACCTCGTGACCGGCCGGCGTCGGCAATTCGCCAAGCGCACGACCGAGGAGATGGAACGACTCGGCAAGGGTCAGCCCACTCGGCTCGGCGACATACGGCGCCGACGGTGCCGCGGCACTCGGCGCGGCGATCGACGGAGTGGCGCCCTCCTCACCCTTCCCGCGCCCGCGTCCACGACCCCGACCGCGACGACGCCCAGCCCGCTCTTCGGCGGACTTGCCATCGGCCGGTGCGGCCTCGACGGCGCGTACCGCAGGCGCCGGCGTAACGACCGCTGCCGTCGCCGGACCACGTCCGCCGCGACCGCGCGGCGGGCGGCTCTCCTTCACCGGCGCGACCCGGCACACCCTTGCCCGGCGCGACGTCGTACTGACCGTTCTCCTGCTTGATCACCTGGATCAGGCCGCGCGCACCCGCCTCGGTGACGAACTTCGAGAAGCGATTGAAGCCGGCGTTGCTCTCGTCGAAGTTCGGGTCGAGCTGCTGCATGACCTGCTTCAGGCGATCGGAACGCATGACGTCGCCCTGCGCCGCCATCTTCTGCACGGCCTCGACCACGAGCTCCCACGGATCGCGCTGCGCCGACGGGGCGTCGCTCTCCTTGGTCAGGCCCGCGAGGTCGGAGTACGAGAAGTACTCGTCGCAATTCTGGATCAGGATGTCGGACGCCGACTCACGGATACCGACCCCGATGACGTACTTGCCGTACTCCTTCAGCTTGAGCACGAGCGACGAGAAATCGCTGTCACCCGAGAGCAGGATGAAGGTGCCGATCTCGGGACGCGTGAAGACGAGCTCCACCGCATCGACGGCGAGCCGGATGTCGGTGGCGTTCTTCTTGTTGGTGCCGAAGGCGGGGGCGAAAATCAGGTCGATCGAGGATTCCGACAGCGGCACGATGTACTGCGGGTAGCGGCGCCAGTCGGCATAGGCGCGCTGAACGGCGACCTTGCCCTTGATGATGTCGGAGTTGAGGAGGGTGCGGAGTTCCTTGGTGAGGTCGGAACGAACGCCAAGGGTCACATTGTCGAAGTCGATCAGCAGCGCCGCATTGGGCGCGTGCAGGGCGGGTACGGCCATATGCCGTCCGGCCCGAAAAGCGGGGAGCGAAGTCACGACGGTCCTGTGTGTGTGGCCGTCCCCGGTCTTGTCCTCCCGACCCCGTCACGCCGAGTGGCGGACATCGTGGGGTCGGGGCAGGCAACGATCGAGACGGCGTGCGGTCCGTGCGGCGCCCCAATGGCGCCCGCGCGTCGGACCCTCAAAGCTAGCCGAGCGCGACCACCCGCGCCAACTCCTGGCGCTTGACCTTCCCGCTGGCCGTCATCGGGAGGCCGTCGAAGAAGCGGACCAGGTCGGGGACCTTGGTGGCGGAGAGGAGGTCCTGGCAGAAGCGGCGCAGATCGGGGCCGGTGACCACGGCGCCCTCCAGCAGCACCACGCAGGCGCAGATCAGCTCGCCCAGCACGTCGTGGGGGATGCCGACGACACAGACCTCCTCGACGCCCGGGTGGGTGCGGATCACGTCCTCCAACTCCCGCGGCGTCACGGTCTGTCCCGCCCGCACGATCACTTCCTTGCGGCGCGCGACGATGGTGACGAAGCCGTCCTCATCGAGCAGGGCAAGGTCCCCCGTCAGCAGATACCCTTCCGGGGTGAGCGTCCGCGCGGTCTCGTTCGGCATCCGGTGGTAGCCATCCATCAGCGTGGTGCCCTTCACGACCAGTTCACCCACCGCCTCGGCCCCGTGCAGCACGCCACTCCGCACATCGACCACGCGCACCTCGACGCCGTCGATCGGACGCCCGACCGTCGTGCGCCGCTTCTCGAGGGGATCGCTCCGCCGGGTGGCGGTGACCGTCGGTCCCGCCTCGGTGAGCCCGTACGCAATCTCCACGTCGCACCATTGGCGAATCCGATCCACCAGCGGCGGGAGCACCATGCTCCCCGCGACCACGCCGCCGCGCAGCCGACCAAGCGGCGTGGTACCGAACGCCGGGTCGCGCATCAGCAACTCGAACATCGTCGGCACACCGGGCAAGTGGGTGACACCGGCGTTGGCAATCAGCGCGAGGGCGCCCGCGGCGTCGAAGCGCGGCATCAGCACGACCGTTGCGCCCGCACTGATCGCGGTGAGCAGCACCGACAGGCCGAAGACGTGGAAGAGCGGGAGCGCCTGCAGGATGCAATCATCGTCGGCGAGGCCGAGCGCACTCGCGGTGCCCATGGCGGAGGCGACCATCGCGCGATGCGAGAGCAGCACGCCCTTCGGCTTCCCCATCGTGCCGGAGGTGTAGACCAGCGCCAACGCGGCATCCGCGTCGTCACCCGCCTCAAGCGCGGGCAGTCGTTCGCCGCGCGCCAGCATCTCGCCGAAGGGGACGGCACGATCGTCGAACCAGCGTGTCCCCGGCCCGGCATAGACGATCAGGTGCAGCGACGGCAACTCGGGGAGGATCTCGTCGAAGAGCTCGAGATAGTCGACGGGGGTCGGCGCCTCGGGGATCACGACGGCCGAGACTTCCGCATGCCGCAACTGGTACTTCAGTTCGTGATAGCCGAGCTCGGGATCGAGCGGCACGATGGTGAGTCCGGCCTGGGCCGCGGCCAACATCGCCACCACCCACTCTGTCCCGGTGGGCAGGTCGATCCCGATCCGATCGCCGGCGGCGAGCCCCTGCCCGCGAAAGGCGCGCGCGAGCGCATCACTGCGGAGCGCGATCTCGCCCCAGCTGTGACGGTCCTCCCCCTCGATGAGGAAGGGTCGCGTGGGATGGCTGGCGGCGCGAGCGCCGAACTGATGGGCGAGGTGCGTGGTGATCACGGGCCGTCTCGGTGTGTCGGGACAAGGCCCGTAAGCTACGACATCTTGGGAGCGTCTGGCAGAGGCGAGCGGGCCGCCGAGCGTGGTGCGGCTTCCAGCGCGATGACAATCCGCTCTGCTGCCCGCCCATCCCAGCCACGAGGGACCCCTCCTCGGCTACCCACCCCCCTGCCTCGCGCCAACGCCGCGAGCGTGGTGTCGTGGATGCCTGCCGCGGTTGGCGGCCAAGGAACCATGAGGTTGGTCCCCTCCGTGACGGTGACTGGTCGTTCGGTGCTCTCCCGAACCGTCACGCACGGGACGCCAAGCGCCGTGCTCTCTTCCTGCAACCCGCCGCTGTCTGTCACCACGACCGCGCACCCATCGAGGAGGCCGGTCATGTCACGGTATCCTGCCGGCTCGATCAGCATGATCCGCGTGAGATCCTGATCACTCAGCTGGTCAAGCGTCCGACGCGTGCGGGGGTGCACCGGCCACAGCAGTGGAAGGTCGCGCGCGACCAACTGCAATCCCGCGAGGAGCGCCTGGAGCCGGACCGGATCATCCACATTGGAGGGGCGATGCAGCGTCACCAAGCCGTAACGGCCCCGTTCCAGCCCATGCCGTTGCCAGGGTACATCATCGGCCGCACGTTCGCGGATGGCAAAGAGGGCGTCCATCATGACGTTGCCCACGAAGTCGATCCGAGCGGGCGCAATGCCCTCGCCGAGCAGATACGCCTCGGCCTCGGGCGAATGCGTCAGCAGCAGGTCGGCAAGTTGGTCGGTCAGGACCCGGTTGACCTCTTCCGGCATCGACCAATCCCCGCTGCGCAGCCCGGCCTCGACGTGCGCGATACGTACCCCGATTTCCGGCCGCCGCTTCGCCGCCACGAGCGATGTCGCCAACGTGGAATTCACGTCCCCCACGACGATCAACCAGTCCGGGCGCTCCGCCAGAAGCACCGGATCGAAGCGCTCCATGACCCTGGCCGTCTGCTCCGCATGGGAACCCGCCCCAACCCCGAGATGGTGGTCCGGCGCCCGCATCCCAAGATCAGCAAAGAAGGCGTCCGACATCGCGGCGTCGTAGTGCTGGCCTGTATGCACCAGGATCGACTCGTGACCACGGCGCGCCAGTGCGTCAAGAATGGGGGCGACCTTCATGAAATTGGGGCGGGCACCCACGACGACAACGGCCTTCACGCGGCCTCCGGAGATTGAGTGGCCTTCAGGACAGAGAGCATCGCTGCCAGCCGTCCTTCCCAGGACTCCTCCCGCATGGCGTCGCTCAACGCTCGCCGTTGCTCGATGGCTCGGCCGGCGCGGAGTTCCAGTCGTACTGCCTCGATGAACTGGTCGTGATCCTCATGGATCGTGGTTCCCGGTCGATCGGCGAACGGCAGGATTTCCGGGAGCGGGGTGCTGACCACCGGCAGACCGGCCGACAGGTACTCCCGGAGCTTGATCGGGTTGACTGCCCTGGTGAGGTCGTTGACAAGAAACGGCACGAGGGCAACGTCGAACGCGCGGCAGTAGGCGGGCAGGTCCGCAAAGGACTTGCGGCCGAGCATGTGGACATTCGGCTCGGCGGCCAGCGCGCTCACATCCACTCTCGTCTGCCCCACCATGACCAGGTGCGCCGGTGCGATGCGACGGGCCAGTGCCTGCAGCAGCGGCAGGTCGATCCAGTGGTCGATCAGTCCGATGAAGCCGACGATCGGGTGTCCATCGGTTGGGAGATCAGCGGGCCGCGGAAGATCCGCCTCGACCGCCGTTCGAAAATGCGCCCAGTCCACACCATGCGGTACGTACGAGACGGCGTTCGTGAACGCCAGGCAGTCGGCCTCAAGCTCAAGCGCCGACGCGAACACGTGGTCGGCTCTCCGGCAGAGAATTTCGTGACACGCCCGCATCTCGGCAGGATCATAGTCATCGAAGGCCCACCACCGGTCAACGCAGTGGTACACGAGACCTGAATGGGGAATGTGGTCGAGATACCGAGCGACGGTCGGTGTGTACACCCAAAGCAGCGGAGGAGTCGAATGCCCAGACGCACGAAGCGCTCGACGCACGGCCCGGCCGTACAGCCTGGCGTTGATCGCCCGGGCAAGTGCATTCGTGGGAAACGGCAATGCGGGAGGACTCAAGACGGAGAGGCCGGGCCGTTCCAGCCGCAACCCGCCACCACCCAGGATCCGTCGCACCTTGGCACCGATGCGCCGAAGGTCTCGCCCGCTGCGTGCCGACGGGGTTCTCATGCCGCTCGATTCCACCCAGAGAAGGTCGATTTCCTTGCTCAGGCGGCCCATCAGGTGGTGCTTGCTCGTTGGATCCGTGGCCCAATCGTTCGCGAACGCGACAATTGAATCGGCACCCAGCACGACGGTCTTGCTCATGCGACTCCCATGGCGTTAGATCAGCCGATCAGCATGTTGGGATCGGCCTCGGGCAGCTGGAGCGTGAAGCGAAAGCAGGTCCCTTCGCCCGCGACGGCGGAGACTTCAAGCGTCGACCCCATCGCCTCGACCAGCTTGCGACAGATCGAGAGGCCAAGCCCCGAACCGGAGAAGGCATAGTCACCCGGCTGCTGCCGACGACGGAACGGTTCGAAGAGTGTTTCCATCGCGGCCTCGGGAATCCCCCGGCCGGTGTCGCGGACGGTGCAATCCAGCGCCAGCCCGGCGCCGTCGGTCAGCGTCACTTCGACGTGGCCGACCGAAGAAAACTTCAGCGCGTTGGTTGTGAGATTGAGCAGGACGCGGTTCAAGGCGCCGGGGTGCCCGACCCGACGGTCGCGCCCCGGCCCTTCGAAGTGCAATTCCAACCCTTTCTCTTCGGCGATCGGACGGACGATGTCGCGCACCGACTCGAGCACTTCCGCGACCGAGAACGGCTGCGGTTCCCGCCCGACCAGGCGATCGCCGCCGCGCACCAGTTCGATCACGTCGCTGGCGACCGCGTTCAATCCGAATGCCGCCGAATAGACCAGGCCGAGCTGACGTTCCTGCAGCGGTGTCAGCGGGCCGCTGCGGCCGCGGAGCATGATCTCGGCGAGGAAGAGAATCGAGGTGAGTGGGGAGCGCAGGTCGTGCGCCACTTCGACCACCAGGTCGAGGCCGCTGGGGCCGGTCATCCGTTCCTGAAAGCGCTCGGTCCAGCGCGGCTCCATCGACGCCGCGACCTGTTCCAGGGCCCGCAGTACGGGACGGAGTCCGCCGGGCGGCACCGCTTCGTCGTGTTCGAGCAGATAGCGCCGAAGCAGCGCCACCACGCGGCGATCGAGCGGCGATGAGGGCTCGGGGGCGCGCGGTCGGCCGGCGGCGGCCTCGACAATCTGCGCGACGACGCCGGCGACGGCCGCGGCCACTTCACCCTGCGAAATCGCGTCGACGGCAAAGCCGCGCCACTCCTCGACCAGCGCCTCGGCCGCCTCGTCCAGCCAGCGGTAAGCATCGGGGGCCAACGGGGTCAGGCTACTCGCCACGATCGTCACGCTGCAATCCGTGCTTCTCCATCAGGCGGTAGAGCGTCGTGCGGTCGACGTTGGCCTGCCGCGCCGCCTTCGACATGTTGCCACCGGCGCGACCAACCAGCCGCGCGAGATAGTCGCGCTCGAACTGGGCAATCACCCGATCCTTCACGTCGTGGAACGGCCCGTCGAGTTGGGCCGCGGGCATCCGCTCCGGTGCCGCCTCGGAATCCTCGTACATCGGAATGTCGGTCGGCTCGATCAGCTGATCGGGCTCGACCAGCACCGCGACGTGCTCGATCACGTTCTGCAATTCACGCACGTTGCCGCGCCAGGCGCGGGTACGCAGGAACTCGATCGCCGAGTCGCTGAGGCGCGGCGCCCGATCGGTCATCTGGCGGTGACGATGCCAGAAGATGCCGAGGAAGTGATTGGCCAGCAGCTGGATGTCTTCCGGGCGCGACCGCAGCGGCGGCAAGACGATCGGCACCACGCGGAGACGGTAGAAGAGGTCGCCGCGCAGCACGCCGCGCTCGACCGCGTCCTGCGGATCGCGATTCGTCGCCGAGATGAAACGGACGTCCACCGGATCACCCGCGGTCTCGGCGCCAACGCGACGCACGATGCCATCCTGGATGACGCGCAGCAGCTTGGCCTGCAGCGGCAGCGACATCTCCGTGAGTTCGTCGAGGAAGAGCGTCCCGCCGTCGGCGGTCTCCAGCAGACCCGGCTTGTCGCGATCGGCGCCGGTGAAGGCGCCCTTGCGGTGGCCGAACATCTCGGACTCCAGCAACGGCTCGGGCAAGGCAGCGCAGTTGATCGGCACCAACGTCTTCTTGGCGCGCCGCGAGTGCTGGTGAATGAACTGGGCGATCACTTCCTTGCCGGTGCCGCTCTCACCACTGATGAAGACCGAGGCGTCGGTGGGCGCGACCTTGCGGGCCAGCTCGACGGCCTTCCGGAACGAGGGAGCGATGCCGATCAGCGCCTGCGTGTCGGAATGCGAGTGCTGCCGCATCACCTGCTGACGAAGGTCGTTGGCCTCGCGCCCCTTCAGGATGGCGTGCGACGCGCGGCCGATCAGGACCTGCAAGTGGGTGGCGGAGAACGGCTTGGGGAGGTAGTCCCAGGCGCCCATCCGGAGCGCCTCGATGCTGCTCGACACCGTGGGATTGCCGGTCATCACGACCACCAGGGTGTCCCGGTGCGCCTCGAGGGCGGCGTTGAGAATCTCCAACCCCGAGACCTGCGACATGAAGAGGTCCACCAGCACCAGATCGAACTGCCGCCGGCGCACGAACTCCATCGCCTCCTCGCCGCGTCCCGCGAGGGTGACGGTGTAGCCTTCGCCGCGCAGGACCGACGCGCAGCTCTCCCGGAGGGTCCGTTCGTCGTCGACGATCAGGATCCGGATCGAGGCCTTCACGTCGGCAGGAAGTGCAAGCAGATCGCGGCTTCCCGTGCCTTCCGGGGGACCGAACCCGGCCCCGGTGACGGCAGTCATGGTACACTCCTCATTCAGGCAATCGTAGGATGAACTCCCCAACCACCCGGGCAGAAAGCGTGCCGTGACTGTTGGACCGGTACATCGTCGCAGGCACCCATTGGGCAATTCCGTGGTTTGAACGTATCACCTGTTTCGCGAGTGCACCACTATACCGTTGCGTCGGCGCCACACATTGTCGCGTCACCAACCCCACACCCCACCCCGCGGCGCGGTATGGCAGTTGCAACGCAGCGGTCCCGACTAGGCGCACGACGTGGCTGGACCCTCTTTTCTGCGGGCGTTATGAACACTCAGCTGACCCCACTCTCCGGCAACTTGCCGAGCTTCCCTGCTGGCGGCGGTGCCTTGGGCGCCGGTTCGCCATTGACGGGAAGCAGCGGCGGACCCCGGACCTCCCCGATCACCCGGTTCCTCTCGACGATCCGCCGCTTCAAGTGGCTGGTTGTCCTGATGACGCTCATCGGTCTCGGGGCCGGCTTTCTCGTCTCCCGGATGCGGCCGGAAACCTATGTCGTCCAGGCCTCGATGCTGCTGGCGATGCCGGTGGGCGACGACGGGCCGATCGCGGCTGGTGCGGTCCTCGGCGGTGATCAGTGGCAGAAGTTCATGCGCTCCTACAAGTCGCTCGAGCCGGTGGCGCGGGCGCATCGCCTCTACCTGATCGGGCCGAAGCGGCTCGGTGGCCCGACGCTTCCGCACGGACCGAGTGGGCCTGATGCCGCCCTGCTGAACGGGCTCGAAATCGGGCCGGCCTACACCCCCGGCGAGTACTCGATCAAGTTCAGCAGCGACGGCAAGTCATGGGAGTTGACCCAACTCAAGACGTCGCGGAAGAGCCGCGGCACGGTGGGGGACTCGATCGGCAAGGATTTCGGATTCGCGTGGAGCCCGAAGGTCGAATCCCGCTGGTTCGGAGAGACGTTCGACTTTGATGCGATCACCCTCCGCGAGGCGGCCGAAGACATCAACAGTCGGCTTGGCGTCGACATCGACTTCCGCGGCGCGCGATTCGTGAAGTTGACCCTCGCCGGACAGGAATCCGAGAAGACGGCGGCGACGTTGAATGCCCTGCTCAAGGAGTATGAGACGACGGCTGCCGTCATGAAGCGGGTCAACCTGACGGCCGAGGCGGGTGTGGTCGACACGCAGCTGCGCGGCGCGTATGATCGATTGGTCGGCGCGGAACAAGCGCTGCTGGCGTTCCAGACCGGCTCGATCACCAAGCCGCGCATGGAGCTGCCGGTGACGCCGGGGCTGCAGAGCACCTCGCCGCAGGGCTATTCCGCCTTCATCGCGAAGCGCGAGGCGGCCGAAGGGCTGCGCCGCGATCGTCGCGATCTCCAGGAGGCGCTTGCCAAGGCCCAGAGCGGCGAGATTGCCGTCGACCTCTTCCTGACCATTCCGTCGGTCGGCTCGAGCACCGAGCTGAAGCAGGTGCTCGGCGACCTCGTCTCCACCGAGACGCAGCTGCGCACGGCCCGCGCACAGGGCTACTCCGACGACTGCCGCGCCTGCGGTGTCACCGGCGGGACCATCTACAATCTCCCGGAGCTGCTCCTGCGGATTCGCGAGATCCGCTCCCAGACGCTCCCGGCGTACGCCCAGGCCGTCCTCCGCCGCCTCGATAACGAAATCGCCCGGCTCGACGGCGAAGTGGCCAACGCGGGCAAGCAGCTGCAGGCGATCCCCAGCACGACGATCGAGGAGAACCGGCTGAAGCGCGAGCTCGCGCTCGCCGACGAGACGTACAAGTCGCTCACGGGTCGCTCCGAAAATGCCCGGCTCCGCGAGGCCAGCGCCCTGAGCGACTTGTCCATCTACGACCCGGCGGTCGCGCCGCTGCTGCCGAAGAAGAATCGGAAGTCCGTCATCATCGCGATGGGCCTCCTCGGTGGCCTGGTCGGCGGGCTCGGCCTGGCGTTTCTGCTCGACCTGACCGACAAGCGCGTCCGCTACGCCGACCAGATCACCTCAGGCCTCGGCCTCACGATCCTCGGCGTCGTGCCGGAGATTCGTCGGGCCAAGGGCGAGACGCCGTCGGCGGAGGAAGCGGCGCAGGTCATCGAGGCCTTCCGCACCATTCGCCTCAATCTCTCCCATACCATGGGCGAGGGCCGCGGCGTGCTCACCATTTCCTCGCCGTCGCCTGGTGACGGCAAGTCGCTGGTGGCCTCGAATCTGGCACTCTCGTTCGCCGAGTCGGGCTACCGCACGCTGCTGATCGATGGCGACACCCGTCGCGGCGAGTTGCACCGGACCTTCGGGCAGGAACGCCGCCCGGGGTTGCTCGACCACCTGACGGGCGAGCTCGACCTGGCGCAACTGCCCCGGAAGACGTCGCATCCGATGCTGACGCTGATCACTGCAGGCAGCCGGAAGCGCAACGGCCCCGAACTGCTCGGCGGCGTCCTGATGCGCGAGCTGATCAGCTCGATGCGCGAGGCGTATGACGTCGTCGTCGTCGACTCCCCGCCGCTCGGCGCCGGTATCGATCCCTTCGTCCTCGGTACGCTCACCGGCAACATGATCCTGGTGATGCGCTCGGGCGCGACGGAACGCGACCTCGCCGAGGCCAAGCTGCAGATCGTCGATCAGCTGCCGATCCGCCTCATTGGCGCGGTGCTGAATGACGTGCGCTCCAGCGCCTCGGAGTACAAGTACTACTCGTACAGCTACGGCTACGGCGCGACGGACGAAGGCGAGGATGTGGGGAAGTTGCCGGCGACGACGAGCTAGTCGTAAGTCGTAAGTCGTATGTCATAAGTCACGAAGGCCGGCACCCCAGTGGGGAAGCCGGCCTTCGTTGTTTGCGACTTACGACCTAAGACTTACGACTTACGACTTAGGACTTACGACCCTTCTACGCCGCCATCGCCGGACTCAGCAGCTCGAGCAGGGCGACGCCGTCGCTCGGCAGCGATTCGTGGCTGGTCGTGATGACGGTCGCCGGCACCTCAAGGGTGCCGTCGGCGAGTGATTCGCGGAAGACGCCCGCGAAGCGTTCGACCAGCCGCTCGACGCCCTGCTGCGAGGCACCGGGCGCGACCACCGCAAAGCGATCGTGGGCAATCCGTCCAAAGGCATCGGCGGCGCGTGCCTGTCGACGGAGTCCGGAGCCGAGATTCGAGGCCTGGATGGGATCGAGACGCCGGGGAAATTCCCAGACGACGCAGCTGACGTCGCGCTGGTGCCGCCGCGCCTCGCCGAGCAACTCGGTGGCGCGACGGGTCAGCCCGGGACGGGTGTAGAGCCCCGATTCCGCATCGATCAGCGCGTCACTCCGCAGCTGGCGCACCTCGCCGTAGGCCGCGCAATAGACGGCGAGCTTCTGGAGCAGCGCCTCGGCGTCGAGGGGCTGGCCGTAGAACTCCCACGCCCCGGCCTCGTAGGCCGCCATCCGCTGTTGGCGGCCGGACGGACCGGCGGTGGTGATCATGATCGGGAGCGCCGGGCCGAACGCCTGGTCGGCGCGGAGCCGACGGCAGACCTCGGTGCCGGGGAAGTCGGGGAGCTGCTGGTCGAGGATGACGAGGTCAGGATCGAGCCGATCGGCCATCGCCAGCGTCTCGGCGGCGGTGTGGGCCCGATGGGTCCGGTAGCCGTTGGCCACCAGAATGCTCTCGACGGCCCGGGCGGTCCATTCCTGGTCGTTCGCGATCAGCACAACAGGCGAGTGCTTCGCAATCGGCGCACGATCAAGGCTCAAGGGGCGCTTCCGTGGTAAGGACCATTGGAGTGGCCGATTGTTGCGAACATGCAACAATACGTGGCAATCCGTCACGATTCTACGATCGACCAGCCGAACCGCCTCGGCCGGCAACGCATGGATAACTCATTGTCTTTCAATAACTTAGAATAATCGCACAGCGTCAATGCCCCGCCTGAGGGCAGAATCCCAGCCTTGCTTCTGCAATGTCTTTGCCGAAGGCCTCGGGTACCTTTGGAGCGCAGTTGGGGGCGTGGTGGGCTTCCCACAGCGGATCGGGGAGGTCGAACGCGCGGCGACGCCTTGGCCGGGAACTTGCTCTGTCCTTCTGCGACCGGTTGGGGCGTCACCCCGACTGCTAGGACCAGTCTGTTGTGCTGCCGCCTTCGGCAGGCTCGCCCGACCACAACCCAACGGAGCGCACTGTGCGCAAGTGGACCACAATTCGTGAACTTCTCGGCGCGGCGCTGATCGCAGCCCTCGTCACCTCCCCGGCTCGGGCCCAACAGACGACCGTGCCGGTGATGGTGAATGCCGAGCGAGCGATGGTCACGCGCAGCGAGTTGGAGAGCGCACTGAAGGAGATCGAGCAGAACTTGGCGGGGAGCGGATACAGTGCCGCCCTCCGGACCGCGAAGAAGGCGCAGGCCGACGCCATTCGTGAACGGCTGTCCCAGGGCGACCTCCGGGTCGGCGACCTGATCCGCCTCGACGTGGTGGAGGTGTCCTCGATCTCGAACCTCTACCAGGTCTCGTCCACGCGCACCATCAGCCTGCCGGGCGCGATCGAAATCTCCGTCGCCGGCCTCCTGCGCTCCGAACTCCAGGATTATCTGACGACCCAGCTGAAGAAGCTGGTCCGCGACCCGACGGTGCGCGTCGTCCCCACCATTCGCATCTCGGTCTTCGGTGCGGTGGGCAAGCCGGGCTTCGTCACGCCGCCGGCCACGACCCTGTTGAGCGACGTCATTCAGCAGTTCGCGGGCGGGCCGTCCAACAACGTGCGCTGGGAGAAGTCGAAGATCATGCGCGGCGACAAGGTGGTGGTGGACGGGCCGGAATTTCGTGACGCCGTCAACACCGCCACCACCATCGACCAGCTGAACCTGCAGGCCGGCGACGTGATCGATGTGGCCACGAAGCCGGCAGGGGGCACCCTGACGCGAGTGATCGGCGCCGTTGGCGGGGTAGCCTCCATCATCTGGCTCATCACTCGGATCTCAAACTAGTCGTCATGTCTCCAGCCCTCTCTTCTTCGATGACACACGTGGACGACCCGCGCCTCGACCAGACCAGCGACGACGTCGACGCCAGCCCCGCGCTGGCGGACGCGTCGCTCTGGCGCGATGAGCGGTTGATCCGCGCCCTCAACGTCGTCGTCGCGACGGTGGGCTTGATCGTCACGTTGCCGTTGTGGCTGCTGATTGGTCTGATCATCCGCCTCACGTCGCGCGGCCCGATCTTCTACAGCCAGACCCGGGTCGGGCTCGACGCCCGCGCCCTCCGCCCGCATCGCCACGACTCACGCCGCCGTGAAGACATCGGTGGGCGGCCGTTCACGATCTGGAAATTCCGCACGATGACCGTGGATGCCGAGCAGCATGGCCGGGCCGTCTGGGCCCAAGCCAACGACCAGCGGGTGACGGCCGTCGGCGGCTTCCTGCGTTCCTGCCGCCTCGACGAATTGCCGCAGTTGCTGAACGTCATCAAGGGCGACATGAATCTGGTCGGGCCGCGTCCCGAGCGGCCGCAGCTCTTTTCCGAATTGCGGGAGCAGATCCCCAACTATCACCATCGCCAACGCGTCCGGCCAGGCATCACCGGGCATGCCCAGGTGCACCTGCAGTACGACACCTCGGTCGAGGACGTCAAGCGGAAGGTCGAACACGACCTCGAGTACATCGCGACGCGGAGCGTCTGGCAGGACCTCATGATCATGCTCAAGACGATCCCGGTCATGCTGTTCCGGAAGGGCGGATGGTAGCACCCGCCCTCAGCGTCGCGGTTCGGCCATTCGCCGACGTGGCGCGTGGCGAATGGACCGTCCGGCGAGCCCTTCCGTGGGGCCTCGCCATTCTGGCATTCGTGGTCCTCTTCGCCGACCCCGCGAAGGGGTTGGCGCGTGACTGGTGGAACGACCCGGATGCCGGCCATGGCCTCCTGCTCGCCCCCGTTGCCCTCTGGCTTGCCTGGAAGGCAGGACTCCGCTGCGATGCGACGCCGTCGCCGCTCTGGGGCAGCACCCTGATCCTTGGCGCCGTCCTGCTCCGCGCACTCGGCTCGCTCGCGGCCGAGTTTTTCACGCAGCGGTTCTCAATTTGGCTCGCGCTGGTGGGGATCACCGTCTTCGCCTTCGGGTGGCGTCAGGTGCGGCACTGGTGGTTGCCGTTCTCCCTCCTCCTGCTCTCGATCCCGCTTCCGGCGCTGATCACCAACAAGCTCGCGATCCCGCTCCAGTTCCGCGCGTCGAAGTACGGCTACGCCCTGATCGAGTGGCGACACATTCCTGTCCGCCAGCAAGGCAACGTCATCGTCATCGCAGGCCAGGAGCCCGGTCAGATCTTCCAGCTTTTCGTGGCGGAGGCGTGCAGCGGATTGCGTTCGCTCACGGCGTTGCTGGCGCTTGGCGTGATGATCGGCGGGATGTACCTCCGCTCGATCACGGGACGCGCCGTCCTGCTGCTGCTCTCGGTCCCGATCGCCGTGGCCGTCAACGCGGTGCGAATCTTCCTCACGGCATTCCTGATGTACTTCGTCGACCCCGATCTGGGGCGAGGCTTCATGCACGAGAGCCAGGGGTGGGCGCTCTTTGTCGTCTCGTTTGCGGTGATCGGGACACTCGGCGCGCTGATCGGGGTGGCGGAGCGGTTCATCCAGGGCCGGATGGGGGTGCGTCATGCGTGAATGGCATCGCTGGCTCCCCGGTGGCCTGCTGGCCGCTGGCTGCCTGCTGAATGCGACCCTGCTCGCCCGCCGGGCGACGTCGACGCCGCTGATCGCGCCGATCGCGTCGGTGGCCGTGACCTCGTTGGGCGTCCCCGGCACCGACATCGCGATCAGCCCGGAAGAACAGCGGGTGGCCGGGATGACCGCCTTCATCCTGCGGGGATACGAGCCGCCCGGTCGCCCGCCGTATTCCATCTTCGTCTCGTATTATGACGAACAGCGCCAGGGCAAGAGCATCCACTCCCCGAAGAACTGCCTCCCCGGCGCAGGGTGGGAGCCGGTCGATTCGAAGCCGGTGGTCCTGGAGACGACCGCGGGGCCGGTGACCGTCAACCGGTGGCGTCTGGTCCGCGAGGGGAAGACGGCCATCGTCTACTACTGGTACCAGGGCCGGGGGCGGGTCGAGCACGACGAGTTCCGCGTGAAGTTCGACCTCCTCCGCGACGCCGCCATCCATGGCCGAACCGAAGAAGCCCTCGTGCGCATCTTCGTACAGATCGATGGGAAGGATGTGGACGCCGCCGACGCCGTCGCGCGCGACGCGGCGCTCCTGTTGGTCGCGGACGTCAACCGGATCCTCCCGCCGCTGTGATCTTCCTCGAGGATCTCCGCTGCAAAGCCGAGTGGTGCTACGGCGACGCTCGGCCGACGAACCTCCTCAAGGCGTGTCTTACGGATGGGACCTTCGCCATGGCCTGCTATCGGCTGATGGCATGGTCGCACCGCCACCACTTGGTCCCATTGACGATGATCGCCAACAAGGTCAACGCGGTGCTGGGCCAGTGCATCATCGGGCGGGGCGCCACGTTCGGCCCGGGGTTCGTCCTCATTCACTCCCAAGGCGTCGTGATCAACGGCGCCGTGCGGGGTGGCAGTCGGGTCTTTGTCGAACACCAAGTCACCATCGGTGCGGAAAAGGACCAGTCGCCGGTGCTTGGCGACCGGATCTTCCTCGGGGCGGGCGCGAAAATCGTCGGGGCGGTCACGATCGGCAGCGATGTCCGTGTCGGCGCCAACGCGGTGGTCGTGCGAGATGTCCCGTCAGGGGTCACGGTGGGTGGCGTGCCTGCCCGCATCCTCCGAACACAGGACGGGGCGGCGTCGATCGACGCCGCCCCGTAATCGCTGCCCCACCGGTCGGTCAGCCCTGACCGACGACCAACCCCTGCCCTTCCTTCCGCTGCGTGATCTTCTCCTTCGTGCTCGCCTGCCACCCCATCCAGCCCAGATAAGCCAGCACCAGGACGAAGAGCCCGCCGAAGAGCCCAGTCTTCATCGTCGCCCGATCGAAGGTCGGCTTCCGATCCATCGGTACCAGCCGACGCATCTCGACGAAGTCCAGCGCGAAGAAGGGGAGCAGGGCGATCGCCACCGTCGCGAGCACCAACGCGGCAACCGAGGCGCCGCGAACCGCGACGCGATGGCCGGCCAAACTCCCGATCCCGGCGACCGTTGCCAGAATCAGGGCAAGCTGCGGCAGCGCTGCGAGGAGCGTCCCAAAGGTCTGGAATCGCCAGCGCACCTCACCAGTGGCCAGTGGCAGCCCCTGGACCATGACATCGGCCAGCGGGGAGCAGGCGGCAAGCGTCAATACCGCGAGCGCCGCGGAGACCACGAACTGGGAGCGAGCGGAGAGCGGCGTAGGGACACGCATCATGCGACATCCTCGGCGGTTCAAGGAGCAGAATATATTCCGACCCCACGTTTGTGCCTGTCGATCGGGCCGTGGGGCGGGTCAGCGCAATTCATGGGCCGGACCCCCCGGGCCTGCCCGCCGTTGGGGGAGGCATGGGTGGCTCACAACTTGCTCCCTGTGCAGGCCGAGACGAGCCGATTGGCGCACCGAAGTCCGGTCGATCTTCAGGACATGTTTCGCCGAATACGGGAACCCACAGGAAGGGCTGGGAATGAACCGGTCCCGTGCGGCAACCTCGGCTCGGCGCTACGCCATTGGAGCAAAGTGAATATGGAACCAACCCCGCCGGGTCTCGCCCTGCAGGCGTGGCCTCGGCGCACGGCCGGCGCCGATCGGCAACGGCGTGAATCGGGCTCGGCGTCATGACCAACCCTGCCGAAGGTCGCAGCGCAGTCGAGGCCGTCCGAGCAGCCATGACGGCGCCCTCGACCCGCCAGCGACCGACCGGTTTTTCCCTCACGAGTGGCTCCCGCGGCGAACTGGTGCTGGCGCCGCTGATCGGACTGTACCTCGGCTATGCCGTGGTTCGGCTTCCGGAGGTCTTTGCGCAGCTCGCGGTCCCCAGAGGGCCGATGATCGCCATGCTGCTCTTCGTGGTGCTGCTGGCCGTGGTCATTCCGAGCGACGCGTGGCGATTGATCTGGGAGCGCTCCAAACCGATTCGCCTCGTGACGCTCATCCTGGGAATCGTGATGGTCACGGTTCCACTGGGGATCTGGCCGTCGGGCTCACTGGCATTCCTGCAGGGCCGCTACATCATCTCTGTGGTGATTTTCCTCACCTGTTTGGTCTTCTTGCGTGATCGACGGGCGTTGCGGATTGCTGCCGTCGTCTTCGTGCTGTCGGTCACCGCCGTCTCGGCTGAGGTCCTCGCCACCTACAATCCGAATGCGGTGGTCTTCGACGAATACGGCGAGCCGATCGATCCCGCCATCGTGGCGATGCGTCCCGAACTCCGGCGACTCCGCGTGGTGGGTGTGGGACTCGACAGCAACGACTTCGGAGCCATCCTCGCGACCGCCTTCCCCCTTGCCCTCTGGCTCTCGGTGGGCTCGGTCGGCCGTCGATTGCTCTGGACCGGTGCCGCCGGGATCATGGTGATGGCCATCATCCCGACGCAATCGCGAGGCTCGATGCTGGGCATGCTGGCTGGCGCGACGGTCGTCATTGGTACGGGGGCGCGTGGGTGGCGACGAGCCCTGACCGTGCTGCTGGTCGGCACGGGTATCGCCGGGTTCCTGTATATGGCGATCAGGAGCGGTGCCGGTGATCGTTTCGGCGATTTCTCCGGTACTGATTACAACCTCACCAACGAAGGACGAATCTACTTCTGGAAGCAGGGCATGGTCTGGATGATCAAACGGCCATGGGGATTCGGGATTGACAATTTTCCGACCTACTTCGGGATCATGAATGGCCCCGAGCGTGCCGCCCACTCCAGCTGGGTGCAGTATGGTATGGAGCTCGGCGTGATCGGCCTTGCCACCTTCGCACTGCTCTGCCATACCTTGGTGACTGGCCTCCGCGCCATGCGACGAGCAGCGGTGGCAGCGCGGGATCTCGATCCGGCGGCCGAGTCGCTGGAGATTCAGGCCGGTCACATGTTGGCGATGCTGGCCGGCGTCCTCATGACCGGCACCTTTCTCTCAAACGCCTACAATCCGCTGATGTACATGGCGCTCGGGATGTGTGCGGCCACGCTCCTCGGATCGCCATTCGCGGTCGCGCCACCGTCTGCGGCGAACTCGAACGCCTCTCGAGCATCGCCACCCGGCGGGACGGGACGCCGGCGGCGAGTCTTCGTCCCAGCGGCATCGCCACACACCCATTAGGTGCCGATGCCACCCCGTCCCCACGATCCGCCGTCAACCGCCGGCTCCCCATCCGATTACCCCGGGGCGCGCGTTGTCCACGTGGTCATCTCCGTCGAACACGGCGGAGCCGAGCGCGTCGTGCTTGACTTGGCCGGTGCGCAGCAACGCGCCGGGATGCAGCCGAGCGTCGTCTGCCTCCGAACCGCCGGAGCCCTCGCGCCCCTCTTCGCGGCACAGGGCATCCCCGTCGAGGTCCTCGCCGGAAGTCCCCGAGGCGTGCTCCCCACCGCCTGGGCGCTTGCCAAGGCACTCCGATCGCTCGCGCCCCAGATCGTGCACGCGCACAATGTTTCCGCGCAGGTCGCGGTCGCCCTCAGCCGGAAATTGATGCCGTGGAGCGCGAACCGGGTGCGGTTGGTCTACACCGAGCATGGCAAGCTCTCCGATGCTCGGCGGTCGCTGCTGATGCTTCGTCGCTGGCTGGGTCGAGCGTTCGACGCGGTCATCGGCGTGTCGAAGGACGTCGACGCGCAGCTCAGGCTCCTCCGGATCGGGCGTGCCGACCGTCACCATGTGGTCCTGAACGGCGTGGATCCCGCGCGCTTTCCGCCACGCAGCGCCCGCGCGCCGGGCGACCCGCTCCGGCTCGTGTCGGTCGGCCGACTCAGTCACGTCAAGGGGCAGGACGTTTTGGTTGACGCGATGGCCACTGCCCTCAAGGCCGATCCGACACTTGCCTTGGTCCTGGTCGGTGCGGGACCCACGCGGGCCGCCCTCGAGGCGCAGTGTGCCACGCTGGGGATCGCCGGTCGCATCCAGTTCGCCGGCGCGCAACAGGATGTTCGCCCCTTTCTGGAAGCGGCGGACCTGTTCGTCCTGCCGTCGCGGTCCGAGGGGATCTCGGTCGCGTTGCTCGAGGCGATGGCCGCAGGACTTCCGGTCGTTGCCACTCGGGTTGGCGGAACCCCCGAAGTCATGGGCCCTGGGAGTGGCGGCCTCCTCGTCGAGCCGGAACGCCCCGACGCGCTTGCCGAGGCGATCCTGACGTTCAGCGCCGATCGCGACCTGCTGGCCAGGGAGGGACGCGCCGCCCGATCGAGGGTCGCGGCGGCCTTTTCCCTCGACAACACGGTCGCGGCATATACGGCGTGTTACGGCCTCTCCGCGCCTCGCGCCGCCGCGGTGCCGGCATGACGAAGCGGCTGCTCTTCGTGTCGACCGTGTACCCGACGCCGTGGGAGCCACACAAGGGCCCGGCGAATGCTCGCCTGATCGGCGCCATGCGTCGACTGGGATATTCGGTGTCGGTGATCGCCCCGGTGCCATGGGTCAAGTGGCGTCCCGGGAACCGCTTGCCCAGAGAACGCGGTGCCGAGTATCCGGTGTTCTGGTATCCGCCTGGCATCTGGAGACATCGCTATCACGATTGGATGCGCTGGTCGGTCGGCAGGGCCGTGGAGCGCGCGATCACCAGTGGACCGCCCGTCTCCGCAATCCTCGCGTTCTGGACGCACCCTGACGGGACCACAGCGATCGACGTCGGGAAGCGACACGGGATCCCGGTGGGGATCATCGCGGGAGGCTCCGACGTGATGCTGCTGGCCAACGACCCTGCCCGCAGACCGATTATTGGTGCCACGCTTCGCGATGCGGCTCACGTGTTCGCCATCGGCTCCGAGATCGGTCGGCGCGTGACGGATCTCGGGGTAGCGCCCTCACGGGTTTCGATAGCCCTGCGGGGCGTTGATCTCCGCCATTTTTCGCCAGGTGACCGGACGGAAGCCCGACGCAGCCTGGGTCTCTCTACCGATGCGCCCTTGCTCCTCTGGGTGGGGAACATGGTGCACGTCAAGGCACCGGAAAGAGTGATTGGGGTGACGCGAGCATTGGAACAATCCTTCCCTGGAATTCATTTGGCGATGATCGGCGGTGGCCCGCTCCGGCAATCGCTGCAGCGGATGGCCCTCGAATCCGGGGCGTTGGGAGAACGCATCCTCTTCCCGGGCTCTCTCGGGGAGAGCGAGCTGGCACGATGGTATCGGGCAGCGAACGTCTTCGTGCTTCCCTCACGATCCGAAGGCATCCCCAACGTCCTGGTCGAGGCGATGGCATCGGGGCTCCCGTTCGTCGCCAGCCGGGTTGGCGGGATCCCGGATCTGCTTCCCTTCGGATGCTCCGCGGCGGTGCCCGAAGGCGACCTGGAGGCAAGGACGGCAGCAATCACGACGGTGCTTACGGCCGCCGATCATCGCCTGCCCGCGAACGGCCAGTTCGACATTCTGGCGGGGGCCCGGCATGTCGCACATCACCTGCGACTCGAGGCGCCCGAATGATCCGGCTTCCGCGTGGCGCCGACCGCTGGGTCCCCGGGCTCGTCGGGAGCTGGCTGCGAGACTCCGGGTGGCGCGCGTCCCCCGGAAGTCAGCCGACCGTGTGGCTCCATTTCACCGACCATTTCGAACCGCTCGGCGGCGGAGCGACTCAGGCGCAGGCACTTGAACGCGTCTCGCGCTGGGAGCGACACTGGCCCCGAATCGCGCAATCCGTTCCTGACTCGTTTGGACGATCCGCCCAGTTCACCTTCTTCTATCCTGCCGAAGAAGATGAGCCGGAGGTTGTCGAGCGCATTGCATCCATCGTTCGTCAAGGGGTCGGCGACATCGAGGTGCACTACCACCACGATCAGGATACTGACGCGAACTTCCGCACGGTCGTGGGCACCTTCGTGCGCAGGCTCCGGGAGGAGCATGGGCTCCTTCGCGTCAACGAGGCCGGCGCGATCGAGTGGTGCTTCATCCATGGCAACTGGGCACTCGACAACAGCCATCCCGAGGGGCGCTGGTGCGGGCTGAACAATGAGCTCACCCTGCTCCGGGAGTTGGGCTGTCGTGCCGACTTCACCCTGCCATCCGCACCGAGTGGCTGCCAGACGTCGCTGGTGAACGCCATCTATTGGGCGGAAGACGATCCGACCAAGCCAAAGTCCCACGACCGGGGAACCCTCGTTCGTGCCGGGGTTGCGCCGCCACCGGATGCGCTCCTGATGGTCCAGGGGCCGCTCACGGTCCGCCAGCACGAGCGATATCGCGTGCTCCCCACCCTTGAGGTCGGTGAACTTGCGGGCTACGCCCTCCCTACCATGGCGCGGGCAAGATCCTGGTTGCGCGCGGCGCCACGCATTGGCAACCACATCTTCCTCAAGCTGTTCGGGCATGGAGCGCAGGAACGCAATGGCGCCCCACTCCTTGAGGGGGGCGGCCTCCAACGATGCCTGGAGATGACCAGAACCGCGTGCGAAGAGCGTGGCTACCGTGTCGGGTACCTCACGGCATGGGAAGTCACCCGGTTGATCGAAGATCTTTCCGCCGGTCGCTGCGCTCCCGATGGCATGCCGGAGTGGCTCCCCGCCTTGGCCGGGTCTCGGTAGCGCCAATCAGGTCGCGAACACTCGACGCATGCGATCGGGCCGCCCCAGCAGCAGCTGGGGCGGCCCGATCTACTGCGCGGCGTATCGCCCCGTGCTACGGTCTTGGTCGCACCGGGACAACCGGCACCGACTGCAGCTTCGCCACCATCGCGGGCGAGAGCCGGATGCGATCGCGATCGACCCACGCGAGGAAGTCGCCGAGGTCGAAGTAGCCGTTACGGTTCCCTTCCCCGTCGAGCAGCTGCCGCTGGTCGGCATGCATCTGCCCGCCGCGCACCAGCTCATCCACCGCGAGTCCGACGGCCGGCAGTTCGACCGTGACCACTTCGAGCGAGTCGACGAAGACGGCTTCCAGCCCAGGCGAACCGACCAGTTGCACCCGGACGGAGTCGACGGTGATGCCCGGACCGGGGCCGGCACTCCGGCGTTCCCAGTAGACGTAGTCGCCGAGTCGACCGACCGGCGACAGCACGGCGAGGCCGGTGCCACCGATCACCGCGGTCCACTGATCGCTCTGCCCCTCGACCACCTCGCCCTCCACCAGCGCCGAGTCCCGCGTCGAGGCGAAGGCGCTCGCGCGACCGGCCTGTGCGAGGTAGCGCGACCGCTTCCCCTGCGGCCGCACCGCGATCGATGAGGCAGTCGGCGCCGTCACGACGACGGTGTCGATCAGCCGTGCCGTGGCCGAACCTGCCGTCACCGTGATGGTGTCGACGTAGGTGCCGGCGGCGAGGGAACCGGTGTTGCGATTCCACGCCAGCGTGCCATTGCCCGTGCCGCTCCTCGTGGTGAACGCGGTATAGCTCCGCCGCTTGGTCGCCTCCCAGGTCGTCGAGGCGGCGTTGGTCCCGCTGAGCGTGACGCTGGCAGTGCCGCTCGCGGCGGTGTTGCCGCGCGTGACCGTGACGCGGCGGCTGGCTGGCGAGAGCGCGACGGTCACCGGCACCGGGGCGGCCGCGATCTCGAGGGTGTCAATCACGCGCTGCGGGGCGAGCCCCGCGACCGTGACGGTGATGGTGTCGACGTAGGTACCGGCGACGAGTCCGGCGCTGTTCCGGCTCCACGCCACGCTCCCGCTGCCAGTCCCGCCCGCGGTGGTGAGCGTCGTCCAGCTCTTCCGCTTCGTCGCCGACCAGGTGGTGGCAGTGGCGTTGTCCCCGCTCAGCGTCACCGCCGCGTTGTCGCCGCCCGCCGACGCCCCCGCGGTCACCGACGTCCGGCGCGAGGCCGGGCTCACGGTGAGCGCGAGTGCCACCGGCGCCGCGGTGATGCGCAGCGTGTCGATCACGCTCTGCGGCGCGAGCCCCGCGACCGTGACGGTGATGGTGTCGACGTAGGTGCCGGCGGCGAGGCCGCTGGTGCTGCGGCTCCAGGCGGCGGTCCCGCTGCCGGTGCCGCTGGCCGTGGTGAGTGTTGTCCAGCTCTTCCGCTTCGTCGCGCTCCAGGGCGTGGTGCCGGCGTTGTCACCGGTGAGGGTGACGGTGGCGTTGTCGCCGGGCGCCGCGGTGCCGACCTGGGCCGCCGCATTGCGCGAGGCCGGGCTCACCGACAGCGCCAGTGCGACCGGCGCCGCCGTGATGCGCAGCGTGTCGATCACGCTCTGCGGCGCGAGCCCCGCGACCGTGACGGTGATGGTGTCGACGTAGGTGCCGGCGGCGAGGCCGCTGGTGCTGCGGCTCCAGGCGGCGGTCCCGCTGCCGGTGCCGCTGCCCGTGGTGAGTGTCGTCCAGCTCTTCCGCTTCGTCGCGCTCCAGGGCGTGGTGCCGGCGTTGTCACCGGTGAGGGTGACGGTGGCGTTGTCACTCGGCGCGGAGGTGCCGACCTGGGCCGACGCGTTGCGCGAGGCCGGGCTCACCGACAGCGCCAGCGGCACCGGCGCTGCGGTGATCCGCAGGGTGTCGATAATGTTCTGCGGCGCGAGCCCCGCGACCGTGACGGTGATGGTGTCGACGTAGGTGCCGGCGGCGAGGCCGGTGGTGCTGCGGCTCCAGGCGGCGGTCCCGCTCCCGGTCCCATTCATGGTGGTGAGCGTCGTCCAGCTCTTCCGCTTCGTCGCGCTCCACGGAGTGGTGCCGGCGTTGTCACCGGTGAGGGTGACGGTGGCGTTGTCGCCGGGCGCCGCGGTGCCGACCTGGGCCGACGCGTTGCGCGAGGCCGGGCTGACCGACAGCGCCAGCGGCACCGGCGCCGCGGTGATCCGCAGGGTGTCGATGATGCTGCGCGAGGCCAGCCCCGGCAGCTGCCACCGTGATGGTGTCGACGTAGGTGCCGGCGGCGAGGCCGGTGGTGCTGCGATTCCAGGCAACCGTCCCGCTGCCGGTGCCGCTGCCCGTGGTCAGTGTCGTCCAGCTTTTCCGCTTCGTCGCGGTCCAGCCGGTGGTGCCGGCGTTGTCACCGGTGAGGGTGACGGCGGCGTTGCCGTTGGGCGCGGCGGTGCCGACCTGGGCCGTGACATTGCGCGAGGCCGGGCTCACCGACAGCACCAGCGGCACCGGCGCCGCGGTGATCCGCAGCGTGTCGATGATGCTCCGCGAGGCCACGCCGGTGGCGGCCACCGTGATGGTGTCGACGTAGGTGCCGGCGGCGAGGCCGGTGGTGCTGCGATTCCAGGCCACGGTCCCGCTGCCGGTGCCACTGCCGGTGGTCAGCGTCGTCCAGCTCTTCCGCTTCGTCGCCGTCCACGCCGTGGTGGAGGAGTTGTCACCGCTCAGGGTGATCGTCGCGCTGCTTCCAGTCGCGGCGGTACCGGCGGTGGCGGTCGTGCTCCGGAAGAGCGGCGACACGGTCATCGTGAGTGGGACTGGCGCCGCCGTGATCCGCAAGGTGTCGATGATGCTCTGCGAGGCCACGCCGGCCGCCGCCACCGTGATGGTGTCGACATAGGTGCCGGCCGCGAGCCCGGTGGTGCTGCGATTCCAGGCCACGGTCCCGCTGCCGGTGCCGCTGCCCGTGGTCAGCGTCGTCCAGCTCTTCCGCTTCGTCGCGGTCCAGCCGGTGGTCGACGAGTTGTCACCACTCAGGGTGATCGCGGCACTGCTCCCCGTCGCCGCGCCGCCCGCCGTCGCCGTCGTGCTCCGGAACAGCGGCGACACCGCCATGCTCAGTGGCACCGGCGGTGGGGGCGACCCGCCACCGAGGGAATTCTGCGCCCGCACCAGACCGTAGCCGGTGTTGTTGTCGAACCCGCCTGCGTCGACATCGAGCGTGCCGTCCCGCAGCTTCTGCCGCAGCCCGTCGAGCGTCAATCCCGGCTGCGCGGCGAGGAGGAGGGCCGCGACGCCGGCGACATGCGGCGCGGCCATCGACGTGCCGCTCTTCGTGCCATAGCCGCCGCCGGGCATCGTCGAATTGATGCTCACACCCGGTGCGGCGAAGCCGACTTCGGGGCCGAACGACGACCACGACGCGCGGAGGTTTTGGGCATCGAGGGCCGCCACCGCAATCGCGCTGGGAGCCGCGGCCGGATAGAGCACCGCGCCACCGTTGTTGCCCGCCGCCGCGATCAGGAATGTCCCCTGGTCGGCCGCCGCGGCGATGGCGGCGTTGTACGAGCCCGAGCTCGACCCGCCGATCGAGACGTTCACGAGGCGGATGCCCTGTGCCACCGCCCAGTTCAGCCCGGCGATCTGGTTGGACGTGTAGGCCAGACACGACCCGTTGACATCCTGGAACACCTTGATCGCGTAGAGCTGCGCATCCGGCGCCACGCCCACCACGCCCGCGCCGTTGTTGCGTGCCGCGATCGTGCCGGCGATGTGGGTCCCGTGGCCGTTGCAGATGCCAAGATTGTCGCTGTAATCGCTTGCCACGCGGGTCACCGCATTGTAGCCGCCGACCACGGTGAGGTCGGAGTGCCCGGTGTCGATGCCGGAGTCCATCACGGCGACCTTCACCCCGGCGCCGGTGTTCCCCGCGGCCCAGACTTCCGGACCCGTCACGCGCGAGACGCCCCACGGAATCGCATCGGCGCCCCGGCGCGGCGACGCCCGGAGCGCGGCCCACCGGTCGCCCGACGAGAGCGCGGTGGCCGCGTCGGCCGGGCTCCAGAGCCGGTCCTCCTCGACCATCGCCACGTTCGGATCGCTCGCGAGCCGGGTCGCTTCGGCCGCGCTCACCTCGGCAAACAGCATCCCCGCAAACGGCGCTCGCCCGGTCTCCCGGAGGCTCGGCAGGTCGCGGTCGAGGCGCGCCGAAATCTGGGAGAGTTCGGTGGAGCTGACTGGCGGCGAACCCGGCGCCCGCAGCGCGGCCTCCCCCGACGCGGGGCGCAGCGTGATGATGACGCGACGCGGCGTCCCCTGTCCGGGCAAGGCCGTGATGGCCAGAACCAGCAAGAGTGGCGCGAGGCGCAGGACGTGTGTTGGGCGAATCATGGTCAAGTTCACTCCAGCCTGGATCCGACGGGGGAAACCCCCAGCACGGGCCCTGGGGACGACAAGGGGACCGCTTTCTCAGTGACCAAGTATCGGGCAAGATTGCTGCCAACTGAAATCCAGCAATGACAAGGGTTAGGAGGTCAGAAGTCAGTCAGTACTGTACATAAAGTTGACAATTTTTGACCGGCCGGCGCGGCACTCAGGGCATCAGGTGTCGCCCGCGCCGCCCTCCCCCGGCAGGCGGCCGCCATACACCCGGGCGCGTGCGCCGGGTAGATTGCCGGGAGCGCCCCTCGAACCCTTGTGCGACCTGACCCTCCAGCCCCCGAGCCTGTGGCCGCCCCCCTTCCCGACAGCCCCCTGGTGACCGTCGTCATCCCCATGCGCAACGAGGCCCGCGGCATCGCGGCCTGCCTGGAGTCGGTGCTCGCGAATCGCCTGCCTGGGGATGCGGCGTGGGAGCTGCTGGTGCTCGATGGGGACAGCAGCGACGGCTCGGCTGCCATCGTCGACGCGATGGCCGAGCGCGACCCCCGGGTCCGCCGAATCGCCAACCCGAAACGCCTGCAGGCCCCGGCGTTCAACCTCGGGCTCGCCGCCGCGCGGGGCCGCTATCTGGTACGCCTGGACGCCCACTCCGTCTACGACCCGGACTACCTCGCCGAGTCGGTCCGGTTGTTGGAGGAGACGGGCGCGGGGAATGTCGGCGGCGTGCAGCGCGCCACCGGTACGAACTGGTTCGCGCGCGCCGTCGCAGCGGCCGTCTCCTCACGGTTCGCCGCCGGCGACGCGGCCTATCGCAACGCGACCACGGCGCAGTGGACCGACACGGTGTACCTCGGCGCGTGGCGCACCGAGACGCTGCGTGCCCTGGGCGGGATGCGCGAGGACTGGGCGGTGAACGAGGACTACGAGATGAATGTCCGGCTGCGCGCCACCGGCGCCCGGATCTATCTCTCGCCCACGATCCGCTCGACCTATTTCGTGCGGTCATCGCTTCCCAAGCTGGTGCGGCAGTATCTCCGCTACGGGTACTGGAAGGTCCGGACGCTGGTGAAGCACCCCGGATCGCTGCGCTGGCGGCAACTCGTCGCGCCGGCCTTCGTGATCTCATTGCTGCTCACGCCGCTGACGGTGGGACGTTTCGGGCCGCTGGGCGCCGCCCATCTCGCGCTGTATCTGGCGGCCAACCTCGCCGCCAGCGCCGCGACCGCCGCGCAGGCGGGCTGGCAGTATTTCCCTGTGCTCCCGCTGATCTTCCTCACCATCCACTGCAGCTGGGGGAGCGGCTTCCTGTTCGGCTGCCTGGTCTGGCCCTTCAGGCGTCATGACTGAGCCAGGCGGCCGGCGGATCGCACAGGGGCTGGCCTGGGCCAGCGCGACGGCGATGTGTGGTGCGTGGCTGCTGGTGGGCGGGCTCGGCGATCGGGTCTGGTGGGCGCTGCCATTCCTGTACGGCCCGAGGTGGGCGGCGGGGGTCCTCTTCGTCGGTCTCCTGCCCGCGCTCCTCGTGGCGCGGCGCACCGCGCTGGTCGCCGGGCTGCTCATGGCGGTGATCTTCGCGTTCGGCCTGCTCGACGTGCGCCTCGGCCTCGGACGCCTCGAGCCAGCCGAAGCCGTCGTCCTTCGTGTCCTGGAGATCAATGCCGGCTCCGGCAGCCCCACGCTCCATCCCACCGCCACATCGATCCTCGACGAGGCCACGCGTGTCGAGGCCGACATCGTGGTCGTGGCCGAGTGCAGCGCGGCACTGTCCGATGGCATCGCGGCCAGCGCCGCCTGGGACGTTCGCCGTGGCGTGAGCTCGGTCTGCATCGCGAGCCATTTCCCGGTGCTCAGCTGGGAAGCGCGCGACCCGATGGATTTCTGGAAGCAGAGCGGCTCAGGGGCAATCGCGCGAGCCACGCTCGCGACGCCAGCCGGAGTGGTGCGCGTCGGGGTGGTCCACCTCGAGACGCCGCGCGATGCCCTCGACAACTTCGGCGACCTCTCCACGATCCCGACGCTCGGTCCGCTGACGCGCCAGAATACCGAGCAACGCGAACTCGAGTCGCGCGTCGCACGCGAGTGGATTTTTCGGGGGGAGGCGTTGCCGACGATCGTGGCGGGGGACTTCAACCTGCCGATCGAAAGCGCGATCTATCGGCGGCACTGGTCAGGGCTGCGGAATGCCTTCTCTCGCGGCGGCGTCGGCATTGGCAATACCAAGCGCACGCGGCGCTGGGGCATCCGGATCGATCACATCCTCACCACCGACGAATTCGTGACCCATCACGCGCGTATCGGCCGAGACGTCGGGTCGGATCACCGCCCCGTCTCGGCCGAACTCTCGCTGCCGAAGGCTCAGCGGACCAGCGCGGCCCGGTAGCTCGCGACGTCCAGGAGCTGGTAGCTGCTGCGCGCGGCGGCGGCGACCACCCAGGCCCGATACTCGGCGGCCTTGGCGATATCGTGGACGAAGACTCGAGCGACCGTCCCGGTGGTCACGGCGCCGGTCACGATGACCTGGGCCTGGGCTTGACCGGGGAGGGCGCTGGTGAGTCCGTCATAGCCCAGCGCCTGCACGCTGTCGATGGCGGGGCCGCTGATGGCGAACTGCACGGCGCCATCGTTGGCATTCGGAGTCGTCAATTCGAGGGTCAACACCCCGGCGACAGCCTGGGCGGGCGGCGTGATCGGCGTGGTCGGCCCAGTCGGGCTCGCACCACCACAGGCCGCAAGGAGGAGCGCCGCGACCGCGGCGAGCGTCCGGGGGCGTACGTGGTTGCTGGCCATCCGTCGAGCGAGCTTGAACGTGTACGTCATGGCGAGAGCCCTGGTAAGTGCACCCCTCACGGGGGTCCTCCCGATTCCGGGAGCGGTAGCGGTCTCGCTGGCGGCTGGGCGGGCATGGCACCGACGGATCGTGGTGCGGTAGCTCCCTGGCTCTGCGACCCCGGATTTCCCCGGGTGTGCTCTGAGCAGCGTCGGCAAGCAGTATCGGCACATCGAATGTGCTGTTGAAATACCTAGCAATAGGTGGACCACAATTTCTGGCCCGGTTGTTGTACGGCAATTGGATGATTTACAACGACTTAGCCAATTCAATCGATGACGGCATGACCAATATTCAGACGATTAATGTTTAAATATTTGACATTGAAATCCCGCCCCGAGCAGGATCGCCGCACCACGGGGCTGGCCAACGGCGTGGAGGCAGCGTGTCGGGACCTGCGATAACGGCGGTGATGCCGGCGTACCACGCGGCGGCATTTGTCGCGGAGGCCGTGAGGTCGCTCCTGGGCCAGACGGCGCCGCCGGTAGAGGTCATTGTCGTCGACGACGGCTCGACGGACGACACGGCGGCGGTCGCCGAGCAGGCTGGCGCCCGGGTGATTCGCCAGGCGAACGGCGGGCCGGCCGCCGCGCGCAACACCGGCATTCGGGCCGCGACGACCGAGTGGGTCGCGCTGCTCGACGCCGACGACATCGCGCGGCCGACGCGCCTCGCGAGGCAGGCCGAGCGCCTGGCCGACCCGGCCGTCGCCGTGGTCTTCGCGGCGCACCAGGTCGGGGGAACGGTGCCGCGAACCCCGCCGGCCCGGATCGACTTCGACGTCCTCTGGGCACGGAACTGGATTCCGACCTCGACCGTGCTTCTCCGGCGCTCGGCGTGGGATGGGATGGGCGGCTTCGACGAGGCGAGGGACCTGATCGGCGTCGAGGATTACAACCTCTGGCTGCGGCTCGCGCATGCCGGCTGGGGCTTCGCGCGCGTCGACGAGGTCCTGGTCGACTACCGGCCCACGCCGGCGTCACTCACGGCGCAGACACGGCGCTTCGCCGCGGCCGAATTGACCAACGCGCGGCGCACGGCCGAGCGACTGAGCCTGACGGCGGAACAGCTCAGCCGAAAGGAACACACGCTCTATCTTGAGTACGGATTGGAACTGTTTTACGTGCGCGACCTGGCGGCCGCACGCCACTATCTCGGCGAGGCGGCACGGCGCGGTCCAATCGGACTGGGGGGGCAGTTGCGCCGACTGGCGTCCTTCCTCCCGCTCGCTCCGCGGCCATCCGTGTGACGACACCGCCGCGCATCGCGATCGCGTCCAGTGGCCTTGGGGACATCGCGTGAGGCATGCCGGTCGCGCCAGCGCCGGGGTTCTGGCGCTCATCTCGCTCGCGGTGATCGCCTTGACCACGCTCGGTTCCAATCCCGCGCAACTCGACCGCGTGGCAGAGACCACGTGGAGCTGTCTCGTCTGTGGCGACGCCGGCACCACCGACGTCCTGCTCAATCTCCTGCTCTTTGCCCCACTTGGCGTGGGCCTGCGATGGCTGGGATGGAGTGGGCGCCGTGCCGTCCTCGCGATGTGTCTCCTCACCCTCGGCATCGAAGCGACGCAAGCCGTGCTGCTGGCCGGCCGCGATGCGTCGCTCAGCGACGTGCTGGCCAACAGCCTCGGCGGAGCAATCGGCTGGTGGGCGTGGCCACGCCTGGCGCGATCGGTGCGCCCCACCGTCGCCGACGCGCGACGCGGCGCGGCCCTCTTCATCCTGCTGGGGACGTTGACGTGGCTCGTCACGGGCTGGGGACTCCACCCCGACGGATTGCCAGACACGCCGTGGGTGGGACAGCCGCTGCACCACTGGCGTGGACACGACCCGTTTCCCGGCACCCTGCAACGGGTCACGCTGAACGGAATCGACGTCCCGAATGAGCCGCTCCCCTCCACCCCCGACCTGAGCGACTCGCTCGTGCTCAGGATCGCCCTCACCCGGAACGATGCGACCACGCCGCGTCGTCCCGTCTCGCTACTCCGGATCGTCGACGCCACGCGCCACGCACAGGCCTCGGTGACGCAACGTGGCGAGGAGTTGCTGGTAAGCGTCCGCGCGCGTGCGTCCCGGTGGCGCGTGCGCACCCCGGTCTGGCGATTCGACGACGCGATGGCAGTCCCGACGAACGTGCCTTGGCAGCTGGCGTGGCACTGGTTGCCGGACCGCATCCTGCTGATGAGCGGCCCGGTGGGAAGCGATGCGCGGACCACGCGCACCATTCCGCTGTCGGTCGGCCTCGGTTGGGCGTTTGTCCATCCATTTGCCGCACCGATCGGACCACCACTGGACTATCGGTGGACGGTTCTCTGGCTGGCCCTCTGGGGGCTCCCGCCGGGATGGTGCCTTGGCATGCTGGGGCGACGCGAGGCGACTTGGTGGGCGGCTGCGGCGCTCGGGGGCTATGCGGGCGCGTCCCTGGTGAGCGGCCTGCCGATCCGCGCGTGGGAGCTGGCGCTATTGGCGTCGTGGATTGGCGTTGGGGTGGTGGTGGCGGCGTGGGCGCGACGCGCGACACGCGAGACGCGAGAGGCCACCGGGCGGTAGATCACGAATCGCCGCCCGGATGCCCCCGCGCCTCGCTCAGGGCCCCAGCGTCAAGTCCGTCGCATTCCTCGGCTTGACCGACCAGGTCCCGTCGCCGCGAGGCACCAGTACGCCGCGCACGGTGATGGTGCGGCCCGCGGTGAAGATCGTGGCCGGTGCCTGGAGCAGTTGATCGAACAGCGCCGTCGCGCGATCGGCGTCGTCCGCCGCCTCGCTGAAGGTCACGCGCAGGTCGAGCGCAACCTTGGCGGTGTCCACCACCTTTGCGTTGGTGACCTGGACCAGGGCGGCGTCGAGCGTCCCGCCTTTCGCCGTCCGGACTTCCGCCACGGTGACCAACTGCGGCGCCGGCGCGGACCCAAGCCCCAACGAACTGACCCGCCCCGCGAGCAGGACCGGCCGACCCAGCGAGGCCCCCGTCGTTCCGAGCACCGCGACCGAGTCGCCGATGTTGTTCCCGTTTCGTCCCGGCCAATGCCGGGCCGACGTGACCCGCAGGGCGCCGGTCGCGTCCTGGAGGAACATCGAGGAATCCGAAAAGGCCTGCATCGGCGAGACGACGATGCCCCGCACGATGACGCGGCGCCCGGCCGGCAGCGCCTTGACGCCCGTGACAGAGACCTCCTTATAGCCGAGACGGACGAGGCGATTGGCGGTGTTGGAGTCGGCCCGCGCGAGGATCGTGATCGTCCCCGTGTCGCCGACGACGACGCCAATCGAATCGCCGAGCGCCGCGCGGTCGACCACCACGCGGTAGCGACCGATCGGGACCGGGCCGAAGATCGCGACGCCGGTGGCGCTGCTCAACACGGTCTGGATGGTGTCGACGCCATTGGCCGCGAGGAGCGCCACGCGCACGCCGGCCATGGTGGTGTCATTGGTGGAGTAGGTCCCGGTCGCATCGCGGTCCAGATAGAAGGAGACCGCAATGCCACCCTCCGGAAGCGTCGGGAAGGTCAGGGACTCGCCGGCGTTGCCGCAGCCGGCGAGCAGGAGCGCGAAGGTCGCGCGTCGAAGCATCGTCATCGTCCGCATGCTCAGTTCTCCACGCGCAGGCCGATGCGAAGCGTGCGGGGTTCACCCCGCCGACTCAACAGCGTGCCGAAGTTGTCGTTGACGACCATGGGCACCACCGTGCGTCCGGCAGCGGAGGTGGTGATCGTGCCGGTCGGATCGACGAGCAGCGCCGCGCGATCCACCACTCCGGTGGCCGAGCCGACGACGTTGAACGCATCGAGGGTCAGGGCAATCCGCCGACCGCCGGCGCCGAGTCGGAGCGCCAGCGAGAGGTCCAGCGACGCCACGGCATCCTCGCGGCAGCTGTTGCGCTCGGCGACCCCGCTCCCTCCCGTGCTGCAATGGGCATTGGCAAGGACGGCGGCCAGTCCCGCCGGCGCGCCGGTGAGCGCCACCGGGTCGTTGCCGCCGGAGCCGTCGCCGTTGATGTCCACGCCCTGTCGGTACCCCGGCGTGAACGGCAGCCCCGAACGGTAGCGCGCGCGCGCGGCCAGCGAGAGTGGGCCATCGACCCCTGGGCGCAGGGTCACGGTGGCCGCGAGCCGATGCGGAATGTCGAGGTCGGAGCGACCCACATCCCACGTCGAGGCCGCCGAGAGCGGCGAGAGCCGATCTGCCGGATCGCCACTCAACTGGCCCACGAGATTGTCTTCCGTGCGCGAGAAGGTGTAACTCGCGGCGAAGGTCGCTCCTGCACCGATCGGACGTTCCAGGCGGACGGTGGCGTCATAGCTGTCGCTGTAGCCCGTCGACGTGAGCCCGTACGCGGCATCGAATCCGCTGAAGCGTCGATTGCTCCCGATCGCGGGAGCGATCAGCTCGCCATACTGGACCAGCGTGCCCCAGATCTCCCGGCCATCGACTGCGGTGGCGAGTGGCGCCACGGGACGATTCAGGTCGTCGCGCCGAAGCAGGAAGTCGGCGTGCCGGTAGCCCCCGGTGATCGTCAGCGTGGTGCCCGACGCCAGTTGCTGCTGCCACGAGAGCTCGCCTTCGAACGCGCGCGGCTTCCGGACCTCGGGGCCGAAGAAGGTGAGCGACGGACCGACCACCGTCGCGCCACTCAGCGTCCCCGGCGTCGGAAACGCGAGCGTCCCCTCGGCGCGGTGCACCGCGATGTCGCCGTTGAATTGCGCCACCTCGGACACCGCGGCGAGGTCGTAGCGGCCCGCGAGGCGGCCGATGGTGCCGCGCAGCACCGTGCGTCCCTCCCCCGCCGCGTTGTAGGTGAAGCCCACGCGCGGCGCAAAGCGATCGCCACCCGATTCCATGAGGGGCGTCGCGGTGGTGAACCCGCTGGCGAGCCCCCACGCCACATTGGCCTGATAGAGATCGGTGGGGAGGCGTTGCGTCTCGAGCCGGAGCCCGCCGAACAGCTCGAGGGCCGGCGAGAGTTGGTAGGCGTCCTGCAGGAAGATGCCGGCCTCGGTTGAAGCAATATCCGGCGCCGGCGAGCCCCCAACCATCTGCTGGTACGTCCCGGTTCCGCCACCGACGGCGTCGACGGTCCCGAAGGCGTAGCGGCCGGAGGCGCCAGGGATCCAGCTGTAGGTCACCGTGCGACGTTGCGCGGAGAGGCCGGCCTTGAGGGTGTGGCGGCCAGTGCGATAGCTCGCCGATTGCACCACCTCGAACGCGCTTTCATCGAAGACGCCGCCGCCGGCGAACGGGGTCCCGACACTGCTCCCGCTCGCGAGTAGCGTGCTCAGGGCGGCGCCCGTCCCGGTCCACTCGCGACTGCTGCTGCGCATGCCGAGGCGAGTCTCACTCAACCACCCATCGCGCTGCGTCGTCAGCGAGGCCGCGAGGGAGAGATCGCTCGCATCGAGTCGATCGCCGGCACCATTGGTCATCTCGATCCCGGCGGTCGGGTTGTCCTCGCTCCACGAGGCCATTCCGGCGCGGACCATCAGTGCGGTGTTGGAGCCAAATTGCCAATCCACGCGGCCCTGTCCGGTGAGGCCCTGCCAGCTCCGCACGGTCGGCGAGAGCCAGCGGGCGATCTCCCCCGCTCGAGTCCCGGCAACGCTGGTGAAGGCGGAGGTGGCATCGGCATTCTCGAAGGGCGCAGCGCTTGGCGTGCGCAGCTGCTGATAGTCGACCCGGAGGAACCAGGACGAGGTGTCGCCCTTGATCGGTCCACCGAGTGCGACGCCGGCCTGAAGTGACGAGCCCGCCGAATCGGCGGGATTGTCTACCGCGCGGCCGCCAAGCGATGCCCCCGAGAAGGTCGCCCATGGCGTCACCTGCACACGGCGGCCGCCGCGCATGCTCTGCGCCGAGAGGAACGGCCCGGGCGCACCACGCCATTCGCCGTCGCGGCCGAGCATTGCCATCGTGACGCTGCTGATGCCATCGCGTGTGAAGATCGGGGCAGAGGCCAGCTCACTCGGGCGGCCAGGGTGGCGGAGCAACGTCTCTTCGAGGCCGTCGACGAAGAGCCGGGTCGGCAGCTGGCTGAGGTCGCGTCGGAGGTCGACGATCGAGCGTTCACGGTCGAGGCGCGTGAGCTGGTCGCCAGCGAATACCCGACCGGGAGCCGCCCCGCGGAAGGTCACCTGGGCCACTTGCTCATCGACCGAGGCAATGGGCGGCGGACGGCGGACCAGTCGGACCGTCACCTCGGAGGCGTTGCCGGCGAAGATCGAGAAGCCACGAAGGCGCACCGGCTGGTAACCGAGCTGTTCGACCAGGAGGGTGTACTGCCCGGGAGGAAGGGCCTCGAAGCTGACGCCCCCCGCACGATTCGCCTCGGCGGTGCGGAACGCGACACCCAGCCGCTCCAGCGTCACCAACGTCTCGCGGATCGGGGCGCCCTGGGGGTCGAGGACGGTGGCTCGCAACGATCCCGCCGTCAGCGATTGGGCGGCGGCGGGAAGCGGCGCGGATAGGGCAAAGACGGCCGTCAGGGCCGATCCAAGGCCGGCGCGGCGCATCCATCGGAGGGACAGGGTCATGGTCATCCCGGTGCGGGAAGGAGGAACGGCGGGGCGAGGAGCGCCCAGCCAACCCGCCCAGCGAGTGCAGGAGCGGTGCCAAGGTGCTCCGTGACCCGTTTGCCCTTCACCCACGGCCGTTCGCCGTTCGCTGTTCGCCGTTCGCCGTCCGTGTACATTATGACACACCGTGTCCCGCCTCTCCTTCCGTGCCCGCCTCTTCATCGCCCTGTTGGTGGTGAGCGCTCTCCCCGTCGCGGTCATGACCGTCGGGGTCGTCGTCGCGTTGGAGGCGGTCTCCAACACCGTGGGCGGCGAGGCGGTCGAGTCGGTCGGGCGTTCTGCCCGGGCGATGTACACGGCCTTCGACAACATGCGCGGCGTCGGCGTCCCTTCGGAGACGCGCGCCGCCGTCGAGAGTCACCTTCTGGTCGTCGATTCCCTCGTCACCAAGACTCGGCAGATGGGAGGCCTCGGTCGACTCTTTCCGACCTGGCTGCGCGGGGCACTCATCCTGGGCGCACTGGGCCTGCTCGCCCTGGCCGCCGGCTTCGTGCGGACCCTCTCCCGCCAGCTGGCCGGCCCGCTCGACGAGATCGTCGACTGGACCGGCCGTATTCGTCGCCGACAGCCCCTGCCGGCCGATCGCAGCGACAGCGGCATCCCCGAGTTCGCCGTGCTCCGCGGCGCGCTCCGCGACCTGGCTCAAGGGCTGGACCAGGCGCGCGTCGCCGAACTCGAGGCGGAGCGACTGCGCGCCTTCGGCGAGGTCGCGCGTCGCGTCGCGCATGAGATGAAGAACCCGCTCACGCCGATCCGCCTCGCCGTCGCGCAGATGCGTCGGACCGCACCGCCCGAAATGCACGAGTCACTCGAGGTGATCGCGGCCGAATCGGCGCGCCTCGAGGCAATGGCCAGAGAATTCGCCGAACTCGGCCGACTGCCGGAAGGTGTCTCGGCGCCGGTGGACCTCCACGAGTTGCTCGACGACCTGATGCGCAGCACGCTGCCGATCGCGATGGACCGGCAACTCGATGTCACCGGCGAATTGCGCCCGATCGAGGGCTACTACGATCCGTTGCGGCGGGCGTTTGCCAACCTGTTGCGCAACGCCGTCGAGGCGTGTGGTGGCCACGGGAAGGTCACCGTCTCCCTGCGACGTGCCGCCGATGGGGCGCTCGAGGTGTTGCTGCGCGACACCGGACCGGGGGTCCCGGAAGAGAAGCGCGAACTGATCTTCCAGCCCTACTACACCGACAAGGGTGATGGCACCGGTCTCGGCCTGGCCATCGTGCGGCAGACGATCGAACAGCATCACGGCACCATCACGGTGGCCAACACGCCGGGCGGCGGCGCCACCTTCCTCATCCGGTTTGCCTCATGACGACACGCGTCCTGATCATCGATGACGAGACCAACATCCGCCGGATGGTTGGTGCCCTGCTCAAGTCCGAAGGCTTCGAGGTCGCCGACGCCCCCAACGGGAACGCCGGACTGCTGGCGTTGCCCGAGGTGAAGCCGGACCTGATCCTGCTCGACCTCATGATGCCGCCGGGGCCCGATGGGCTGGCGACCCTCGAGCAGATCCGCACCACCGACGCCGACATTCCGGTGATCATGATGAGCGGCAAGGCGCAGCTCGCCGACGCGGTGCGCGCCGTGCAGATGGGCGCCTTCCAGTTCCTCGAGAAGCCGCTGGCCCCGGAGTCGCTGCTGGTCGCGGTGCGTTCCGCCGAGGCGCTGATGCGGACGCAGGCCGAGAATCGCGCGCTGCGTGCGGCGCTCGGTCCGCAACCGACGCTGGTGGGCGACTCCCCCGAGATCGCGCACGTGCGCGAGTTGATCATGCAGGTCGCACCCACCGAGGCGCGCGTGCTCGTGCTCGGGGAATCGGGGACCGGCAAGGAGTTGGTGGCCAACGCCATTCATCGCCATTCGCCCCGCGCGCGCGGACCGTTCATCTCGGTCAACTGTGCTGCGATCCCGCGCGACCTGGTCGAGAGCGAGATGTTCGGGCACGAGCGCGGCGCCTTCACCGGCGCGACCGACCGGCGCATTGGCCGCTTCGAGCTGGCCGATGGCGGGACGCTCTTCCTCGACGAGGTCGGCGACCTCCAGCTCGAGGCGCAGGCCAAGCTCCTGCGCGTCCTCGAGAGCGGCGAGATCCAGCGCATCGGCGGCGAGAAGACGTTGAAGGTCGACATCCGGGTCGTGGCCGCGACCAATCGTCACCTGGAGGAGTCGGTGGCTGCCGGAACGTTCCGGGAGGACCTCTACTTTCGGCTGAACGTCTTCCCGATCGAGCTCCCCCCGCTGCGCGAACGCCTCGGCGACCTCGCCGCTCTCGTGGAGCATCTCGCCGCCCGCCTCCGCCCGCGCCGCCCGCCGCGATTCTCGCCCGAGGTGATCGCGGCGCTCGGTGCCCACGCCTGGCCCGGCAACATCCGCGAACTGGCGAACATTGTCGAGCGGTTGACGATCATCGGTGGCGACGAAGTGACCGCGGAGATGGTGCCGCGCGCGCTCCGGGTCACCGCCCCGATCGCGAGTCCTGCACCCGGCGAACCGGCGATGCGCCTGGTGGACGACGGACGCGGGCTCACCGATCGACTTGACGATTTCGAACGCGACCTGATCAGCGCAGCGCTCACGAGTGGCACCGGCAACATCGCCGAAGCTGCCCGCCTGCTGAAGACGGACCGAGGCAACCTGTATCGCCGGATGCGCCGACTGGGCATCCGCGGAGGGAACGACGGATGACCCCCACTCGTCTGGTGACTCTGGGCGCGCTGCTGCTCGCCGCTCCCCTCGCCGCGCAGGACCCGGTCGGCATCGACTTCTCCCGACCCGCCGCCAGCGATGCCAAGGTGCGCGAGATCCCTGATTCGGTGCTGGACCGCGCCGTGGCGTGGTACAACGCGGCCGGGACCACGCGCATCAGCGGCACGGTCGAGCTGCCGGCCGGCAATGTCTGGCGTGGCCCGCAAGCGCTCTATCGCGGGCAGTTCCGGATCGATGGCCGGGTCGAGGGTGACGTGCTGGTCGTGAATGGCGACATGCGCATCACGGCGAGCGGTGTCGTCACGGGCAGCGTCACCGTGCTCGGTGGCCGGCTCCTTGTCGATGCCGGAGGTTCGGTGGGCGGGGCCCAGCTGGAGTATCCGACCACCGCTCGGCTGACGCTCACCGTCGACGGTCGATTGATGCGTCAGGCCGGTCGCCGCGCACTGAGCGACTACACCTCGGCCTCGACCACCTTTACGTGGCGCAACTTCCAGACGACCCTCCGCGCGAACCCCGGCAGCTATAACCGCGTCGAGGGATTCCCCGTGGAATTCGGCCCCTCGGTCATTTGGGACCGCGATGATCTGACGCAGCTGAAGTTCGACCTCACCGGCATTCTTCGCACCGCCTCGGATCCGACCGACAGCCGCAGCACTCTGGGATGGCGCGGTTCGCTGGCGGTGAAGCGCGCCGGCGCCCACCCACTCACCTTCGGACTCCGCGGTGGCGCCGTGGTCGCGCCGGTCGCCGACCGACCATACCAGACGCTGGAGACGGGGCTCGGTGCCTTCTTCCTCCGTCGCGACTTCCGCGACTGGTATGCGCAGCGGTCGATCGGTGTCTTCGCCGAGATGCAGCTGCGCCCGACCGTGCTCGCCAGCGCCTCCATTGATGTCAGCCGCGAGCGGAGTGTGTCGGCCGTCGATGCGTTCTCGATATTGCGCAGCGGTGAGGAGTGGCGACCGAATCCGCTGATCGACGATGGCAGGTACCGCACCTTCGCCGGGGGCGTGACGTACGACACCCGTGACGATCGCCGTCGCCCGACCTCGGGGTGGTACGTCCGCAGCGACCTCCGCTATGTCACCAGTGGCGAGCTCACGCCGGTGTCCCTCCCGGTCGAGATCCGGACCGCGATGCCGACGTCGAATTACGACGCCCTCGAGATGGACCTGGACGTCCGTCGATACCAGCGCCTGGGGCCGACGCAGAGCGTGCACATGCGGCTGACCGGCGGCGGCTGGCTCGCCGGCAACCGCCTCACCATTCAACGGCGGCGCGCCATGAACGGCGCCGACCCACTCGCCGGCTACGGCTTTCGGGCGGTGAACTGCGACCGACGCCGACGCCCCGACCCGGCGCTCCCGGCACTCTGCGACCGCCAACTGGCCGTTCAGGTTGAGTACCGCCGCACCCTCGACATCGATCTCAGCACTCGACTCGGCAACACCACCATCGGCCTCCAGCGCCCCGACCTCGTGATCTTCGGCGACGCGGGATCGGCCTGGTTGGCCGGCCCGGGGGCGGGCCGGGTCCCGAGCGGGCGGATTCAGTCGATCGCGGAGTGGCGATCCGATGTCGGGATCGGCATGGATGCCGGAAGCTTCGGGCTCTACCTGGCCAGGGCGCTCCCGGACAACGAGCCGATTCGCTTCGGCATCCGATTCTCGCGCCGCTTCTGAGCGTGTCCGTGCGTCGGATCCTCCTGCTCGCCGTGCTGTTGCTCGGTGCCGCTTCGGCGGCACCGGCGCAGAGCGTGCGCGTGGAGGCCACGCTCGAAGCGTCGACCAACAAGCCCCGCGTCCGCGTCTTCAACCTCTTCGACGACGAACAGTGGAAGGAGGCGATCGCTGCGTCCTACCCGATCCGACTCAACTTCCAGCTCGATCTCTGGCGGGCGCAAAAGGGGTGGTTCGCCGAGAACCTGATCACCAGGAAGTGGGCCTTCGTCATCTCACGGCAGGCGGTCCTCGACGTCTACACGCTGACCACCGTCGTGCCCGGCCAGGAGCCGCGCATCGAGCGCTTCGCCTCGCTCGATGACTTGCGGATGCGGGTCGAGCTCCCGGTGCCGATCTCCGGCGTCGGGCCGACCCGCACGGGGACATTCTGGTACTCGATCAAGCTCGGCATCTCGACGCTCAGCGCGAACGAGTTCAACGATTTCCAGCACTACCTGCAGGGAAGTTCGGGCGGGGGGGGCGGCGGCGGCATCGCCTCCACCCTGTTGCGCTGGGCGCTGCCGAAGGAGTCAGTGGTGGCGGAGACGCAGCGATTCCAGATCGGCGGGCGGTAGCCCGCGCACGGCTCACCGATCAGGGACGCGGCAGGATCGCGGCGAGCGCCTGATCACCGTAGAAGAGCCGGATGTACTTCATCTGCTTGCTGGTGAGCCGACGGATCGCCCACGAGAGATGGACGAAATGCGGTTCGGTCGGCGGGTGGAGCGGCACCATCCCGATCTCGGCCGGCAGATGGCTCCCCTTCTTGGTGTTGCAGCTGCTGCAGGCCGTCACCACGTTGTCCCAGGCATTCGTCCCGCCGCGCGACTGCGGCACCACATGGTCACGCGTCAGGCACTCGCGGGTGCGCAGCTGATGCTGCGTGCGCGCGCAGTACTGGCACGTGTAGTGGTCGCGGGCGAAGAGGAAGGTGTTGGTGACTTGGCGACGGAAACGGCGGGGGACGTGCACGAAGCGGACGAGGCGGATGATGGCCGGGCGCGGCATTTGGAGCCGCGCACTTCGTATCAGCTCGTCGCCATCGGCCTCCACGATCTCGGCCTTTCCCTCGATGACAAGCCGAAGCGCCCGACGGGTGGGAACCATCGTGAGCGGTTCAAAAGAGGCATTGAGGGCGAGACAGCGCACCGATCCGGCTCCGCTGAAGGCGACAGGTACGGATACCCGGTTCCGGCATGGAGTTCAAGGGGCGGCGCGGCCGACCCCGTGCACGGCCCGGCCGCCGAGCCAGGTGCCGAGGACATCCGCCGGTCCGCTCTGCAGCACCGCGTGCTCGACGTCTCCGTCGGGAGGCACCCGCACCGCCACCACGTCGGCCCACTTCCCCACCGTGAGCGAACCGGTGTCAGCCGCCAGACCAATCGCGTCCGCCCCGCCCAGCGTCACCGCGCGCAGCGTCTCGCGCACCGTCCACCCCGCCAGGCGGCCCGCCTCGCGCGCCTCGGCCAGCAGGTCGAGCGGCGCCACACTCACCTCCGAATCCGTCCCGATCCCCATCCGCAGCTTGCGGTCGGCGTAGCGCCGAAGCGGCGGGTCGGCGTGATGGTGGCGGCGGTTCGAGCGTGGGCAGGTCGCCACCGCGCTGCCATGGCGCTGGAGGATATCGGCGTCGGCATCGTCGACGTTGATGGCGTGGATGCACAGCGTCCGGTCGGACCAGACGCCATGGGTCGCCATCCACGCCACCGGCGAGATCGCCTCGAGCGTGGGGCGCGGCACGCCACGCGCCACGAAGGCGTCGGCAAAGATGCCGGTGAAATCGCCGAGCAGACTGCTCTCGCCCGGCGGCTCGGCGGTATGCACGGCGATCGGCACGCCGTGGGCACGGGCCAGATCGCAGGAGGCGCGGTAGAGCGGGCCGCTCACGGTGTAGGGGGCGTGCGGTGAGACGCCGAGGTGGACACGGCCGGTGGCCTGATGCGCCAGGCGATCAAGATCGCGGGAGAAGGCCTTCATCGCGCCGGCGCATTCGTCGGGATGCGCGCCGAAGACCTCGTGGTGCGCAATGCCGCTGGCGCCGAGCTCCTTCAGCGCGGCGATCACCTGCCCCGTCGACCCGGTGTCACAGACCGTGGTGACGCCCGCGGCCCACGACGCGCGGATTCCGGCTTGCGCCTGGAGGAAGAATTCCTCCTCCAGCCGGGCCGCCTTGATCTTGATGACGTGGAGGATCCACTCCCAGAAGTCCGCCTCCTCGACCATCCCGGCAAAGCCGGTGAGCTCAAGGTGGGTGTGGGTGTTGACCAGCCCCGGCATCAGCGCGGCGTCGGAGAGCGTCAGCTGCCGCGCGCGCTCCGGCACAGGGACCATTGTTGCCGGGCCCACGGCGACGATCTTCCCCGCCTCGTCCACCAGCACGGCGCCGTCCGGCACGGGAGGGCCGTCGATCGGCAGCAGCCACGGTGCAGCAATCCGCAGCATCAGTGCTCGCCGCCGCCCGGCCGGAATGGCGAATGAAGCGGACAGAACTCCTTCGGTTCCTGGCCCTGCGGATAGGTGCGCACCTCGCGCACGTCGTCCGGACAGAACGGCGTGGCGCGGAGTCCGTTGGTCTTGTCGATCTCCATCGTCACCGTGCGCACCTCGGGTGCAGTCCAATCGCCCGGCGCCTTCCGGCGCTGATAGATCTCCAGCATCATCTGCGTCCACGCCGGCGCGGCGAGCTTGCCGCCCTGCGCACCTGGCATGATCCACTGCGGCGAGTCGAAGCCCATCCAGACACCAGCCACCAGATCCTTGGTGAAGCCGATGTACCAGACGTCACGATAGTCGTTCGTGGTGCCCGTCTTGCCACCCGAGGGGATCGTGAATCCGGCGCGATACACCGAGGCGTTCGCGGTGCCGTTGGTCACGACACCGCGCAGGGCGGTGGCGAGGGTGAAGGCCGTGCCCTCGTCGAGCACGGTGGTCCGCTTGGTCTTTTCCTGGTAGAGAATCTTGCCGCGCTTGTCCTCCACGCGGAGGATCGCGATCGGCGTGACGCGGTCGCCAAGATTGGCAAAGGTGGTGTACGCGGAGATCATCTCGATGGGGCGCACGTCGGCCGAGCCGAGCACCATGGCCGGCACGCGCGCCACGCGGCCGGTGATGCCGAACCGGCGGGCCTCGTCATAGATGGCATTCACGCCGACCTTCAGCCCGACCTTCACCGCGATGCTGTTGGTCGACTGCCAGATCGCCTGGCGCAGCGTCATGTTGGTGTTGCTGAACTTGCCGTCGTAGTTCTTCGGCTCCCAGTTCGGCTGGTCCGGAATGGGCACGGAGATCGGCGCATCGAGCTCGCTGTCCTCGAGCGTCAGTCCGGCCTCGAGCGCCGCGGCGTAGACGATCGGCTTGAAGGTCGAGCCTGGCTGCCGTTCCGCCTGCACCATCCGGTTGAACTTGGAGTCATTGAAATCGCGGCCGCCGACCATCGCCAGGATGTTGCCGGTCTGCGCCTCGAGCACCAGCGCGCCGCCCTGCAGGTACGGCGTGCTGCGGAGCTCCGGCGCGTCGGCGGCACGGGCGTCATGGAACTCGCGGTAGCTCTTGTGCGGGAACTTGCCGAACTGCTCGGCCTCGATCCGCTGCATCTGGGTCTCGAGCGCCTGCTCGGCGGCCATCTGCGCGTTCAGATCGAGCGTCGTGTAGATCTCGTATCCGCGCGTGTAGATCTCCTCACCGAACTTCGCGAGCAGCTGCTGCCGGACGTAGTCGACGAAGTACTCGGCAAAGATCGAATTGTCGGGGCGCGCCGAAAGGGCGAGCGGATACGACTTCCAGCTCTCCGCCTCTTCGGCGGAGAGCTTCCCCTCGTCCTGCAGCAGCTGGATGATGGTATTGCGCCGCCCCACCGCCGCCTTCGGATACTTGCGCGGATTGTAGCCATCCGGGGCCTTGGGCAAGGCGGCCAGCATGGCGGCCTCGGCCACGTTCAGCTCCGACGCCGACTTGCCGAAGTAGCGTTGCGAGGCGGCCTGCACGCCGGCCGAGCGCGACCCGAGATTGATCTGGTTGAGGTACAGCTCGAGGATCTTCTCCTTCGAGTAGCGCGACTCGATCGCGAGGGCGAGCTTCGCCTCGCGGATCTTCCGCACCACGCCGGCCACACCGCGCCGCTGACGTCGATCGACGTCCTCCGGCCAGAGATTGCCGACCAGCTGCATGGTGATGGTCGAGAAGCCCGCGGCCACCTTGGCGTGGAGGATGTTGGTCTTCAGGGCCCCGAAGAAGCGCAGCCAGTCGATGCCGTGGTGCTGGTAGAAGCGCTTGTCCTCGACGGCCAGGAACGCCTCGGGAATGATCGGCGCCATCTGCTTGAGCGAGACCACCGTGCGGCGCTGGGTGCCGAGCTCCGTGATCAGCCGGCCGTCGGCGGCGTAGACCTTGGAGGTCTGGTCGGCGTCGTACGCTTCGAGGGTGTTGATGTCGGGGCAGGCGTCGTTGGCGCAGGCGCGGGTCCAGGCACCGACCAGCGCGGCCATCCCGAAGACGGCGCCGACCAGGACGATGGCCAGCAGGCGGCGCTTGAGCGAGGCCTGTCGCCACCAGCGGCGGACGGGTCCGGGAGATTTGGCCATGGTGTGGAAGGTATCCGGGTCGGAGGGTGGCCGCATCTCCGGGACGACGTGGTTTGACCCCCACAACGCAATGGTCCATTTTGCGCCCATGTCCGACATCCTCACGACCCTCACCGCCCGCGGCATGGTGCACGACGCCACGCCGGACCTCGCCCATCGCCTCGCGCAGGGTCCGATAGCCGGCTACGTCGGCTTCGATCCGACCGCCGACTCCCTGCACGTCGGCAACCTGGTCCCGGTGATGGCCCTGGCCTGGCTGCAGCGGCTCGGCGGGCGCCCGGTCGTGCTGGTCGGCGGCGGCACGGGACTGGTCGGGGACCCCTCCGGGAAGCGGGCCGAACGGCCGATGCTCAGTGAAGAGCAGACGGCGAGCAACGCCGCGGCGATTCGGACGCAACTGGCGCAGTTCCTTGCCTTCGGCGACGGCCCGACCGACGCTCGGATGCGCAACAACGCCGACTGGCTTCGGCCCCTCGGTCTGCTCGAGTTCCTGCGCGACGCCGGCAAGCACTTCACCGTCAGCTACATGCTGCAGAAGGACAGCGTGAAGAGCCGGATGGAGAGCGGGATCTCGTTCACCGAGTTCACTTACATGCTGGTGCAGGCCTACGATTTCGCCCACCTGGCGCGCACCGAAGGGTGTGAGCTCCAACTCGGTGGCAGCGACCAGTGGGGCAACATCACGGCAGGGATCGAGCTGGGGGGACGGCGCGACGGTCAGAAGCTGCACGGGTTGACGTTGCCGCTGCTGACCACCGCCAGCGGGGCCAAGTTCGGGAAGAGCGAGGCGGGCAATGTCTGGCTCGACCCGGCAAAGACCTCCCCGTACGCCTTCCATCAGTTCTGGCTGCAGGTCGAGGACGCCGACGTCGAGCGATTGCTGCGGTTCTTCACCTTCCTGCCACTCGACGAGATCGCCGAGCTCAGCGGCGCACCAGCTGTCGGAGCCGGGTAAACGGGTGGCGCAGCGCCGACTCGCCGACGACGTGACGGCGAGGATCCATGGCAGTGAGAGTGTCGCCCGGGTGACGGCGGCGGCCGCGATCCTCTTTGGCGGCGGCGACCTTGCGTCGGCCGATGCCGAGACGCTGGCGATGGTGGCCAGTGCGGTCCCCGGGACGACCGTGACGCACGCGACGCTCGCGGCAGGCGTGCCGGTGGCAGACGCCCTGGTGGGATGCGGACTGGCCGCGTCGAAGGGCGAGGCACGACGAGGACTCGAAGCCGGTGGCTTTTCGATCAACGGTGTGGTCACCGATCACACCCGCGTCGTCACCGACGCCGATGCACTGGCAGGCGGCGTGATTTTCCTCCGCAAGGGGAAGCGCAGCTGGGCGGCAATGCGATTGGAGGGGTGACCATGACGGCTGGACGACGGTGGGCTGGCGCGGCGATGGGATGGTGTCTCATCGCCGCGTCCTGTGCCGGGGGTGGCGCCGACGACGGCGGCACGCCGATCGTCACGCCCCCGCCACCCGCCGTGCCGTTGACGATGAGCGTGTCGCCGATCGGGCAACGCACGACCGTGCAAGCCGGCGGGACCGCGGCCCCGGGCGCCGTCAGCATCACCCTCGCCGGCGACGGTGCGGCCACCGCGCAGTGGACCGCCGTGGCGCGCGCTGCGCGCACCGTGCTGGAGGGTAGCGGCGGTGCCGGCTCCGGGCTGCTGCAGTGGCAGCGACAGACCGCCGCGCTGACCGCGGGGCTCTGGGTCGACACGATCCAGGTGCAGACCGCCGACGGCAGTCGGACCGTGCTCGTCCATGACACCGTCCTGGTGACGGCCGCGCCGGTGCCGCTCTCGATCACGCTGACTCCGACCTCACGCCGGGCCACCATCACCGAAGGCGAGGCCGCCCCCGGTGACTCCGCCCTCCTGGCGATCGCGGGAACGGGCGCCGAAGCGGTCGCGTGGCAGCTCACCTCGCGTCGTGCGTGGACCCACGTGGCGGCGACCAGCGGGGTTGGCAGCGCCGTGATTCGCTGGACGCGCACCGCGCCGTTGCCCGCGGTCGGCACCCGGGTCGACACGATCACGGTCACGTCGACCGCGGGGTCGCCGCTGTTGCTCCCTGGACAGCCTTATCGTCGTGGCAGTACCGCCACCGCCACCGCCACCACCGCCACCACCACCACCACCGCCACCGCCGCCGCCACCGCCACCGCCGCCGCCGCCACCGCCGCCGCCGCCGCACCGGCTGGCGTCCGTCCGGATCTCGGACTGAATGGTTCATTCCACGGACGGCGACTGCTTCCGGCCGATGATCTCTGGAACCGACCTGTCGACACCGCCCAGGTCGACCCCAACTCCGCAGCAATCCTCGGGGCCATCGGCCTCACCAAGGGGCTGCACCCGGACTTCGGAGCGAGCTACAACGGGGGGCCGTTCGGGATTCCCTATGTCGTGGTGGCCGATGCGACCCCTCGGAGCACACTCCGATTCGAGTATGCCGGTGAGAGCGACACCGGGCCGTATCCGATTCCGGCGAATCCGCCGATCGAGCCTGGTGGGGATCGTCACCTGCTCATGGTCACCCAGGACGAATTCCGCCTCTACGAGCTCTTCGCCATGAACGGCAGCGCGGGGGCGTGGAGCGCCGGATCGGGGGCGATCTGGGACCTGACCAACGGCACCACGCGCCCGGCCGGGTGGACCTCGGCCGATGCGGCGGGGCTGCCGATCCTCCCCGGGCTGGTCCGGTACGACGAGGTCGTCGAGCAGGGCGTCATCGAGCACGCCTTCGCTTCACGGTGGCGCTGACCCGGCGGGCCTACGTGGCCCCGGCCCGGCATTGGGCCTCGAGCAGCACCAGTTCGGTGCGCGCGCCGATGGGCATGCGGGTGCGCCTCAAGGCGAGCTACGACATCTCTGGCTTTCCGCCGCATGCCCAGGGTCGTCCTTCGCGCCCTCAAACGCTACGGAATGATCGTGGCCGACAACGGCAGCGACTTCTTCCTCTCCGGGACGGCGGATGCCCGGTGGAACGACGCGGTCAACAACACCCTCAAGGCCGTCCGGGTGGGGGATTTCGAGGTGGTTCGAATGGTGGGGGTGGTCACGCCGTGAGGGCCTGCTTCGTCAGCCCCCCGTCAGCGAGCGACGCAGGTGCGAGCGCAGCACACGGAGTAGGTGTCGCGCCTGAACAGGTGCACGCCTTCCCGTCCACTGCCGCACTTCCTTTCGCCACTGGTGATACGCTCGCCACCCCTGACCAGAGGCGAGCCATCCCGTTTCCCACAGGGTGAGGCCCAACTGACGCTTGAGCGCCGCAACCTCCTCCGGCGCATGATCCGACCCGAAACGGAGCAACTGCGCCACCGTGCGCAACAACTGACGCTCCGACCACTCGGCGCGCGCCGGGCCCGAAGCGTTTCCTCCGTGGACACGCTTGCGCCCGACCATCTGGTTCAGCCATGCAGCGCGTCCAACTCCCAGCAACCGCCACAGGAAGTCGACATCCTCACCATAGGCGAGCGTCTTGTCAAAGAGGCCGGAGACCGCCATCGCCTCGCGGGAGACGAGGCACGCACTTGGTACGATTGCTGAACGCAGGAGATAGAACCGGCGGAGCGCCGGGCCGCCACGAACAACCCGCCATCACCGAGTGGGTGGAGATGGGGGCGATCTCTCACGGAGCGCGCCGAGCACGCTGCCACGATCCTCGCCGCCGTGGTCGAACCGCATCATGTCGCCGAACGCGAGCACCATCCGGCGCCCGCTCGAATGCCGGCACGAGCAGCTCGAGGTGCCGCGGCAGGAAGCAGTCATCGCCATCGAGCAAGGCCACGAGCTTCGCCAGACGCCTTGAGAATGCCGCGATTCCGGCTGACGCTCAGGCCGCGGTTGGGGCCGTCGAGCAGGATCAACCGCGTGGTGCCCGTCCGACCTTCCCACGCTCGCACCCGCGCGCCGGTGTCGTCGGTCGACCCGTCGTCCACCACGATGACCTCATGTGCCGGACGCGTCTGCGCAACAACGCCGGCCAAGGCTTCGTCAATGAATGCCGCAGCGTTGTAGGCCGCGATCACCACGGACACCCGGGGCAAGTGGCTCACGAGGCGCGCCGCGCAGACTCGAGCCGCCGAGACGACGCGACGAGCAGTTGCGCCCCCAGGCGGAGACGCGTTGGTGGCTTTAGCAACCCGGCATTGACCTGATGGTCGAGGATCACAAGCAGGATGGCCGATTTCCTAAACAATGATATCGTCCCCCGGCGGGGCTGAGTCAGGCCCCAGTCGTTGGCCCCTGCGCCGGCCATCACCACCCTCAGGGAGTACCATGCTGCCTTCCGTTGGGCGCCTCGCAGGCCGTCGGACCCAGCTCCACTGCCACTCAGGGCGGGTGGTGTGAGCCAAGCGCGACAGCAGGATAGCGCCGACGTCGGGATGATCTGGAAAAACGCCAGCTGGCTCGGCGTGGTCCCCGTCCTGTTGAACATCGTGGCCCTCTTCAGCACCGGATACATCACCAGACGGGTGGGACCGGCCGGTTTCGGTCAATTCAGCATTGCCCTCGCGCTCACCGGCCTCACCGTCACCATCACCGACCTCGGACTCCGTTCACTCGCGGTCCGCAATCTGGCCCGGAGCGGACCCGGGGCACGCCGCGGACTCCACGACCTGATGTCGGTGCGGCTGATCACCGCCGCCGTCGCCACGGTCATGGCATGGGTCATGGCGGCGACGATCGCCGCACTGTCGACCGGTTCCAGGCTGCCGCCGGTGCTGCTCGTCAGCTCCCTGGGGATCGTCCCGACCGCGATGGTCGGAGTGTTCACCGACGGGTTGATGGCCCGCGACCAGGCGCGAGCCACTAGCGCGGCCACGTTCTGGAGCGGGGCGCTGCTCACGATCGCCTCGGTCGTCGCGGTGGCCCTGCGCCCGACGGGCGAGATGCTGGCCGCGTCCTATCTGGTCGGTCCGTTCATCAAGGTGATGATGCTGTCGCACCGTGCGCGGGAATTCTACGGCCCGATCCGGTTGCGCTGGCGGCCGAAGCAGTGGCGCGTGCTCACCGCGCGCTCCTTCGGCTTCTTCAAGGTGTCGCTGACCGGGCAGGCAATCAATCGGATCGAGACTCCCTTGATCGGGTGGCTCTTCGGCGAAAAGATTGCCGGCATCTTCGCGGCCAGCATGTCACTGGCTGAGCGCCTTGGCTTAGTGATCGACAATGTCACCACGGCGGCGCTCCCGACACTGATGCGGCTGCGCGGCGACGCCACCCGGATCGGCGAGGTGGTCGCTCGCATCATGCACCCGCTCCTGACGGCCCTGCTGGTGGGGGAGCATCATGGCCATGATGGGGTCGACGGCCGCCGTGACGGTGGTCTTCGGCCGGGCCTATGAACCGGGCGGCATCGCCCTGGCGGTCGCGCTCTTTGCGTTGCCGGTGAACGCCGTCAACGCGATGCTGAGCGAAGGGTTCATCGCATTTCGCCGCCTTGAGTTCGTGGCCGCCACGGCCCAGCGCGGCCAGATGGTGACCGCCGCGTCGATGGCTGTCCTCCCTTGGCTGGTCGGCGTCGCCGGGGCACCGCTCGCCCGGCTGCTGGGCGCGCTGGTGGTGAATGTCATCAGTGTCCGCGCCAGCCTCGGTCCCTTCGCGGTCGTCTGGGAGCCGCAGCGCCTGCGCCAGCTCCTGCGCGCAGTGCTTTGGGCGGCGCCGATGCCGTTCCTCCTCTGGCTCGGCGATTTTGGCCCGGTGGTCACCGTCCTCGTGTCGGGTGGCGGCTTCCTCTGCTGGCTGGTCGCCACGGCGGTGGCCAACAATTGGCTCCGACTCCTCCGCCCCCAACGCGACACGGTCGAGGTCCGGGAGGAGCCCCCCCCCAGCGCCTCGACCTGACCGTCATTCCAGGACGACCGATCGTGGGGCGACTGCAACCGCAACGGTTCCGTCTCCGACCGCGCCACGACGCCGGGGTGGTCGCCCGCGAGTGTCTTTGCACTCAGTGCCCTGCCCGTGGACCCTGTTCTCGGTACAGATCGTGCTGTGGTCGGGAGACCAACTCCCGGTCGCGATCGATCGAATTCGGCAGTGGCATAGGGTCGTCCTGGTCTCCTCGCAGTTACTTCACGCAGCATGGCCGCCGTCCCACTTCGTCCACCTCACCGCGCCGGGCACAGGGTCGCTCGTGACAGCTTGTGCCTCCATTCCACGAAGGACCAGCAATGCAAAGCGTCTCAGGTGAAGCGACGGATCTGACATTGTCCCGGCCAACGCCGCGTTGGTCTGGGAGAATGCTCATTTCGCTTTGTCTGATTGCTGCCATCGGCCTCACACTCGGTTGGATCGGACGGCGCGCCAGTCTCGCCCCGACCGATTCCGCGGATTACCTCACCCTTTCGCACTCGCTCGCCGCCGGGCACTATCGCGATGAGTTCCGGCCGACGCCCCCGCCCCACGCGAAGTACCCGCCTGGGCTCCCAGCCTGGCTACTCCTCACTCAGACGCTGGCAGGCGGCCATCTCGACGCGGCGCTGGTGGCAAATTTCCTGTTGTTGCTGCTCTTGGCCTACTTGACGGCTGACATTCTCCGCCGGCTTGGGGCGCCATGGCTCGGCGTTCTGGCCGGGTCGATTGTACTGGTCAATCCCGCGCTGCATTACCTCGCCGGGGCAGTTGCGCCGGAGACCCTCTTTGCAACGCTTTCCATGCTGGCCCTCTGGCTCACGCTTGCCAATGGGTCGACGCTGCGCGTTGGTCACCCGACGCTCGCTGTGGCAGTTGCCGTGCTGTCATTCCTGACCCGCAGTATCGGACTCGCGACGATCCCCGCGGTCTTGGTGCCGCTGGCACTCGGTCGCCGCTGGAAAACCTTCTTGGTCGGCGGGGCACTGAGCACGCTCGTGGTACTGGGGTGGTTCGGCTACGCCCGTCGGGTTGCGCTCCACACCCAAGGGCAGACCTATGCTATCGACCTTGTCCTCATTGGGTCACCAAAGAATCCAACCAACTTCGTGAGCGAAGCGGTCGAGAAAGCAAAAGCGCACCTTGCGAATGTCGGAGCGGGTCAGTTTGGCATTCCCGACATTAACCACCAGCCGGTGGATAATGCCATTTCAGGCGTCCTCTTTTTGGTCTTCGCTGGACTCGGGATGTGGGCGCTGAGAAAGCAATGGCCAGCAGCGGTTGCGTACATCGGATTCTCCGCGGCGATCCTGATGGTCTATCCCTGGCACCAGACTCGTTTCCTCACTCCACTCGTGCCCGTCATCACAATTTTCATACTTGTGGGCGTCCATTGGTTTGCAAGACGGGCCCGAATCGGCCGTCCTGACCTGGTGGCGGGTGCCTTGGGTCTCTTTCTAGCGGGCGTCGGGCTCTCTGCCACCGCCACAACGGCCCAGGAGGCCTGGCACTGCCGCGTCTCCTCGCCTGCAGGCAACCCTCGATGCGATGTGGAGGGACACAACGGATTCAGGGCTGCGGCTGTTTTCATTCGCGACAGCTTGCCACGTGAAGCCGTCATCGCGACCTCCAAACCGGCCTACATCTTCCTCGCCAGCGGGCACCCAAGCCTGCTTCTCGAGACCTCCCTACGGAACACAAACCCTGAACGGCAGACGACCACCATCGCAACGTACGTCCTGCTGACTCGGCTCCTTGCGGGGGAAGCTGATCTACACGGACGCGCCTTGCTCGCGCGGTGCGGGACAGTCGAGTTGACGAAGCAGTTCCCGGTTGGTGCTGTGCTGGTTCGGCCGATTGCGACGGGGGAGAGACCCACTCGAAATGCGTGTGCCGCGTTGGGACAGTTGGTGGCTCGGGTTCCGGCCGAGGAAGCTGCCCCGACTCACTAAAGGGTGCCAGCGGATCTGCCCGTGGGCCCAGCTGATCGGCGCACGCGGAGTCGAGGTTGGCGCCGGACGCAACACTTGCGAGCCCCTGAAAGACCATGTCAAAAGGACACAGACACTGGCGGCAGTAGGGATCGAGGCAGGGCCGCGCGGATTGGGATAACGCAAATTCCCCCGAACGCGCCGCAACAGTTCGACGTCAACATGTTGCATCTACGCCACATGTAAGCCTCGTTCAACCGAGTGGGAACCGCAATCCTAGTTCCCTCGGCTGATCCTCTGCCCGCTGCACTCGCTCCAGAGGCTTATGGCCCCGGGCACGCGCCTTGCTCAGATGTGTGATGGCGCCAATGGCTGAAAGGCCGAGTTGTTCATGGCCAAGGTGGTGACCCACAAGGACAGGCCCCCTGATGGAAGCTGCGGCACCTACCATGCGTACTGTGACCCCGATCCGTCGGGGCGACCGTGTCGTCGTCATCGGAGCGGGTCCGGCCGGCCTGACGGCGGCCTACCTCCTCGCCAAAGCGGGCCATGTGGTCACCGTGCTGGAAGGTGACACCCTGGTCGGCGGCATCTCCCGAACCGCTCAGTATCGCGGCTTTCGTTTCGACATCGGCGGCCATCGCTTCTTCACCAAGATCGAGCCGGTGCAGGCGCTCTGGGAGGAGATCCTCGGCGACGACTTCATCAGCGTGCCGCGGATGTCGCGCATTCACTACGACGGCAAGTACTTCGACTACCCGCTCAAGGCCTTCAATGCGCTCAGTGGCCTGGGGCTGATCAACGCCGTTCGGATCATGCTGAGCTACCTGCACGCGCGCATCTGGCCCTCGCCCGTCGAGGAAAACTTCGAGCAGTGGGTCAGCAACCGCTTCGGCAAGCGGCTCTATGAGATCTTCTTCAAGACCTACACCGAAAAAGTGTGGGGCATCCCGTGCACCGAGATCCGTGCCGAGTGGGCCGCGCAACGCATTCAGGGCCTCTCGCTCGCCCGCGCGATCCTCAACGCCACCTCGCTGCAGCGTCGCAGCACCGCGATCAAGAGCCTGATCAACGAATTTCGCTATCCCCGCCTCGGCCCCGGCCAGATGTGGGAGGCGTGCCGCGACCGGCTGCGCGAGATGGGAAGCCGCGTGCTGATGGAGCACTTCGTCACCACGATCGACTGCGCCCACGGCAAGGTGACCGGTGTGCGGGTCAACACCCCCGAGGGCGAACGGCACTTCCCAGCCGACCACGTCATCTCGACGACCGATGTCCGATCGCTCGTGCGCGCGATGGAGCCGCCGGTTCCCGCCCCCGTGCGCCGAGCCGCCGAAGGGCTTCGGTACCGCGACTTCCTGGTGGTGGCGCTGATTCTCGAGACGGAGAAGCTCTTTCCCGACAACTGGATCTACATCCACACGCCGGGCGTGCAGGTCGGGCGCATCCAGAACTTCAACAACTGGAGCGCCGCGATGGTGCCGGAGCCGGGGCGCACCTGCCTCGGCATGGAATACTTCTGCTTCCAGGGTGACGGCCTCTGGGAATCCAGCGACGCCGAGCTGGTTGCCCTGGCAACCCGCGAGTTCGAGCAGCTTGGGCTCTCCCCTGCCGGGCTGGTGCGGGATGGCACGGTCATCCGGATGCCGAAGGCGTACCCGATCTACGACGCCGAGTATCGGGAGCACCTCGACAACGTGCGGGACTGGATCGACCCGATCCCCAACCTGCACACGGTCGGCCGCAACGGGATGCACAAGTACAACAATCAGGACCACTCGATGCTCACGGCGATGATGGCCGTGTGGAACATGCAGGGCGCTGCCCACGACATCTGGGCCGTGAACACCGACTTCGAGTACCACGAAGAGCAGCGTCTCGAGGCACCGATCGCCGAGGCCGAGGCCGAGGCGGCCTGATGCGTGCCATCCTCACCTATCACTCGATCGATCGCACCGGTTCAGTCATCTCGGTGACCCCGGAGGACTTCGCCACGCACGTCGCGTGGGCGGCCTCCGGCGCGGTGCAGGTGACCTCGGTGGAGGAACTGCTGACATTGCCCGAGGACACGAATGCGGTCGCCATCACCTTCGATGACGCCTTGGCGTCGGTCGCCACCGAAGCGGCACCCCGCCTCGCCGACCACGGCTTGGCGGCCACCGTCTTCGTGGTGAGTCAGCATGCCGGCGGCGACAATCGCTGGGGCGGCAAGGCGAGCGACCTGGTCCCCACCGCACCGATTCTCGACTGGGATGCGCTGGGCACCCTGGCCGAGTCGGGGTGGACCATCGGGTCACACACCGAGCACCATCCCCGGCTCTCCACATGCGCCGAGGCCGAGCTCGAGGACGAACTGGCCGGCTCTGCCGCCACGATTGCCGAGCGCATGGGAACCCGGCCCCGGACATTCGCCTACCCGTATGGCGATACGTCGCCGCGCGTGCGCGCCGCGGTTGCCCGCCACTACAGCGTGGCCTGCTCGACAAGCTATCGTCCCGTCACCAGCACGACGGATCCACTGGACGTGCCGCGACTCGACGCCTGGTATTTCCGTGGCCGCGAGCCCTTCCGAGGCTGGGGCACGCCCCGCTTCCGACGAGCGGTCGCGTGGCGCCACACCCTGCGCCAGGCTCGACGGATGTGGGCATGAGCTCCACCACCGACCGCTCCGCGCGGGACTTCTCCGTGATCATGCCGGCGCACCAAGCCGCGCGATTGCTGCCGGACACGCTCGCCGCGCTGAGCCGGAGTACCCTTCCGCGCGAGCGGTGGGAGCTGCTGGTCGTCGACGACGCGAGCACCGACGAGACCGCCGAGGTGGCCGCCCAATGGGCCGATGCCGTGATCAAACTCGACGGCCCCCCACGCGGCCCCGGCGGGGCGCGCAACGCCGCCGCCGCACGCGCCCAGGGCACCTGGTTGATCTTCATTGATGCCGACGTGCGGGTGCACCCGACCACCCTGCAGCGTTTCGCCGACACGGTGGCGGCCGACCCGATGTTGGTAGGCGTCTTCGGGAGCTACGACGATACGCCGGCCGCGCGCGGGCTCCTGAGCGAGTACCGCAACCTGTTGCATCGGTACGTCCACCTGCGGGGCGCCGGCGAAGCGGAGACCTTCTGGGCGGGATGCGGCGCCATCCGCCGGGATGCATTCGAAGCGGTGGGTGGCTTCGACACGGCGCGCTTCCCCCGTCCCCAGATCGAGGACATTGAGCTCGGCTATCGCCTGCGCGATCGCGGGGGGCGCATTCGCCTCGACCCGACGATTCAGGCGACGCACCTCAAGCGGTGGCACCTCTGGCCGATGGTGCGTACGGACTTCCGCGATCGTGGCATTCCCTGGATGCGATTGCTGCTGGAGCGCCGGGGCCGGACCGCGCCGACGCTCAACACCGGACGGGCGGAGCAGCTCCGGGTTGGGCTCGCCGGGTTGGGCATGGTGACCCTCGTCGGAAGTTTGCTGCTCAGGGAACCGGCCCTCGCCTGGGCGAGTGCGTGCATGTGGCTGGTGCTGGCCGTGGCCAATGCCGACACCTATCGGTGGTTCGCCAGCCAGCGCGGCCTCGCCTTCGCTTTCCGCGTCGTCCCGCTGCACCTGGCGTATTACGCCAGCAATGCCCTGGCGGCAGTCGCCGGGATCGTGCAACACCTCGCCACCAGTCGGCCGACAGCAGGTCAGCGCGGGTGAGCGGATGCTGGGTCTCTGCCTCGAGGCGGCTACCGGGTGCGGTTCGCGGCGCGCGCCCGCGGTGGAAAGCGTATCCCGCTTGCAGTGCCGGGTGTAATATTCCCGTCGACAGCACCGCCTTGGTCGCCGCTTTTCGCTCTCGCCTTGTGCGGTCGCAGACGGCAACTGTTGACCCCCGTCACCCTGGAGCGTCGCGATGAGCACGCATTCGGCCTATCCCGACGACCCGATCGCGCTGGCCTTCGCGCCTGCCCACAAGTCCGCCATGGGCGTGGCGGTCGGCCTTGCCGCCGCGGCCTGCTGCTTCCTGCTGACGGCTGTCCCGCTGCTGCGCGGGCATCCGCCCGAGCTGCAGCTGGGGCTGCTCGCCAACTACTTCACCGGCTATGAGGTGACGTGGGGCGGAGCCGTGATCGGAGCCGCCTGGGCCGCGTTCACCGGATTCGTGATGGGGTGGTTTCTTGCCTTCCTTCACAACGCCCTGATGGCATTCAAGCTTTTGGTGCTGACGGCGCGAGCCGAGTTTGCCCAGACGCGCGACTTCATGGACCACATCTGACCGCCCGCCCCCCGGAGACCACGTTCATGCAGCAGCTGACCACGGATGAAGCGCGCGAAGTTCGCCGAGTGATCCTCAAGCTGAACGCCCAGGCATGGGGCACCTCATTCGGCATGATCCTCGGTGTCGGGCTCTTTATCGCGACTGCGGTGCTCGTCATGAGGGGCGGCGTAAATGTCGGTGAGCACCTCGGGCTCCTGGCCGTCTACTTCCCGGGCTATCGCGTGACGTGGCTGGGGGCCTGCATCGGCTTCGTCTACGCGTTTGTCCTCGGCTATGCCATCGGGCGCGTCGTGGGGACCGCCTATAACGCGATCGCCTTCCGACGCGACTGATCGCAGGCCGCGCAGGACCGGGCGTGGCCTCTCCCGGTCGCGCGCGGCCTGCGATCAACGATCAAGCATCTCGACCACCGCGCTGGCTTCGTGCGGCAGGGTGAAGAGGTGCGGGCTGAGGCGCACGGATCCCTCGCGCAGCGAGCACATCACCCCGTGACCCTGCAGCCGCTGGTAGGCGGCCGGGACGTCGCCGCGCGGCCGTAGACAGAGAATCCCGCACCCACGGGCTCCGGGGGCGGACGTGATGGTCGCGCCGTTCGCCTCCGCCCACGCGATGATCGGGGCGTGCAGGCTGCGGAGATGTGCCGCGATCGCGCTGACCCCCACCTCGAGCAGCAACCCGACGGACGCATTCATCGCCGCGAAGTCCTGCACCGGCAGCGTGATCAGCTCGAATCGGCGCGCATCGGGCCACGGCTCGGGGTTGTAGGCGGTGAGTTGCGAATAGTCGTCGGTCCCCTGGAACGCGGCCCAACCGGCGAAGGTCGGGGTGATGGTCCCGATCAGTGCACGGCGCACGTAGAGAAACCCCGTCCCCCACGGTGAGAGCAGCCACTTCTGCGCCCCGCACGCCAGGAAGTCCACCGGCGTCGCCTGCACATCAATCGGCACCTGCCCGACCGCCTGAATGGCATCGACCACCAACCACTTTCCCAGCGCGCGCGTGGCACGGGAGAGGGCCGCGAGGTCGAGCGTATAGCCATTGCTGAACTGGGTGAGCGACACCGCCACCGCCTTCACCGCCGGGTCGGCGAGCCGCTCGTGCAAGCGCGCTTCGTCCGGCCATCCTTCGACGGTGCGCGGGATCCGCTCCAGCACGATCCCCTCGCCTCCCCGTACCAGGTACGGATAGATGTTCGACGGGAATTCTCCATCGAAGGTGAGCACGACATCACCGGCACCGAGGGGCAGGGCGCGTGCCGCCACATTCAGGCCGGTGGTGGTGTTCGGCATCAACGCGATCTCATCCTCGGCCGCGTTGATCAGTCGCGCCGAGAGCCACCGCGATTCCGAGAGGACCGCGTTCAGTCGATCCACGGACCAGAGGCCGGGTTTGGCGCGATCGCGGTTGCACGCCGCCAGCACCGCCACGCTGCGGGACGGCATGGGGCCGATCGAGGCGCTGTTGAGGTAGATCCCCTGACCATCCAGCGCCGCGAATTCCGCGTGACGCAACTCCTCGAATCGACTCACCGCCCCCTCCGCATCGTCGGATCCAGCGCCTCGCGCAGGCCATCGCCCACGAGATTGAAACCCAGCACCGCCACACCCACCGCCAACCCCGGCACCACCGAAACCCACGGCGCCACCCGGATGAGATCGCGCCCCTCAGAGACCATCGCCCCCCAGCTGGGTGTCGGCGGCTGTGCCCCGAGTCCGACGAACGAGAGCGCCGCCTCCGCCATGATCGCCCCCGCGATGCCGAGCGTCGCCGAGATGATCACCGGCGCGCGGACGTTCGGCGCCAGGTGGCGCCAGAGAATCCACCGATCGCCGGCCCCGAGCGCCTTCGCCGCGAGCACATAGTCGCTCCGCGCCAGCAGTAGCACCTGCCCGCGAACCAGCCGAGCCATCCCGGCCCACCCCACCGCGCCCACCACCAGGAAGATCACCGGCAACGAGGGCTTCACCGCGGCCGCGACCGCGATCAGCAGCAGCAACGACGGAAACGCCAGCGTGATGTCGGCCAGGCGCATGATGAGCAGGTCGACCCAACGACGATAGTACCCCGCGAGCAGCCCGAGCGTCAGGCCGAGCGCCACCGCCACCGCCTGCGAGATCAAACCGACCATGAGCGAGATGCGTGCACCGTAGAGCACGCGAGAAAAGACGTCCCGGCCCTGCGCATCGGCACCAAAGAGGAACTTCCCCCCCGGCGGCGCGAGCGAGTCGTTGGCCAGATCGCCGAGGAGTGGATCATGCGGGGCGAGCCACGGCGCGGCCGCGGCCGCCACCAGCACTGCGGCGACGAGGACGACACCGAGCTTGAAGAGCGGGTCGCGCCGCCACCGGTCGAGGAGCAGCTCCTGCGTCGGTTGCGCGCTCATCGGCGCCCGAACTCCGCGGACATCGCGCGCATGTCGCCGATCACCCGCGGCCAGGTGAAGCCGCGGATCACTCGGGCCCGTCCCGCCTGCCCGAGCTTGGCGCCGAGCGCGCGGTCGCCCAGCAGGTGCGCCACCATGTCGGTCGCCTGCTCCGGATCGGTGGGGTCGACGAGCACGCCGCTCTCCCCTTCGGCCACCGCATCCGCGATGCCGCCACTCCGCCCCGCGATGACGGGGAGTTCGGTGGCCGACGCCTCGAGCAGCGAAAGTCCGAAGCCCTCGACGTCGAGGCCTTCCTGCCGGGACAGCCCCAGATAGATCTCGCCGGCCGCGTAGGCCGCCGGCAGTTCCTCGTCGTCGACATCGGTGCAGAGATGGAAGCGGTCAGCGACGCCGAGCGTGTCGGCGAACTTGCGCAGCGTCGCCTCGTACCCGCCACGGCCGACGACCAGATAGTGCAAATCAGGATGTGTCGGCGCCAGACGAGCGAGCAATTCGATCGCGGTGTCGATGCCCTTGTGCGGCACCAGCCGGGCCACCGTCACCAGCCAGCGGCCCTCCGGCAGACCGCGACGCGCCCGGAAGGCGCGCCCCGCTTCGGGGTCCGGCCGCCAGCGCGCGGGGTCGGTGCCGAGCGGGAGGACGCGAATCCGCCCTTCGGTCGGCAGGTCGAGACTCTCCAGCAGCGTGCGGCAGAGCTGGGCCGTCCACTCCGAGATGGCGACGTACACCGAGGCCTGTGCCAGGATCGGGCGATACAACTGCCGCTTGAGGCGCGAGCGCGCCAACTTCGGTCCAAGCGACAGCAGGTCGCCGCCGTAGACGAGGATGCCGTACGGGAGTCCGGTGCGCTCCCAGGCCCACCGTGCCGGGAAGGCGGCCGGACGAATGTTGCCGACCCATGCGAAACGCGTCGCGGGCGCACGACCAAGTCGGGCGACCCGGTGCGCCCAGCGCATCAGCCCCGGTGCCGTGCGCAACCGGTGCACCGGCACGCCGACGCGGTCGACCGGATTGGGCAGCGCCGCGTCGATCGTATCGGAGCCGGCGACGACGCCCGTCGACACGGTCAGGGCACCCGCCGGATAGCCCCGTGCCAGTTCGTCCATCCAGCGCGCGATGCCCCCGCCGAGGGGCGGGAAGTCGTACGCCAGCAGGAGGTCGTGAGTCGCGGAAGGACGTCGCACAGGCCGGTGGGTTGGGGAGCCCAAAGATAGTCGGCACGACGGGGACGACCCGACGGGACGCTGCATCCCCCGTCGGCGGCTATCTTTCGCGACGAGGCGGCCGGCATATGCCTGCGCCGCCACGGCCCTTCCCGCGGAGCACCCAGCCCCTGCCGATCCCTGAGCTGCTGCCTCCCGCCCTCTCCGTCAAGCGGCTCGCGATCCTCGGCGCGCACGCGCCGCATCGCTCCGAGGATGCCATCGCCAGGGCCGCCCGGCGGCTCGGTCTCGAGGCCACGACCTTCGACGTGCTTCGCACGCATCGGCGGCTCGGCCCCTTCGCCGGCCCCCTCCTCCAGCGCCGCATCGAGCGCTTCGCCCCCGACTTTATCCTCTGCACCCGGCACGCCTGGCGCCTCGGTCTCCCTCGACTGGCGCAGCTGCTCCGCGGCCGCCGCTCGGCCTTCTGGTTCTTCGATGCCATCTCGCATGAGGGCGTCCTCGAGCTGGGGCAACTGTGCGACGTGATGTACACCACCTACGCCAATCAGCGCGGGCTCTGGCAATCCAGGGGCGTTCCGCTGGTGCGCTGGCTGCCGCAGGCCCTCGACCCCGACCTCGAAACACCGGCGACGCAGCTGCGCGCCGAGGACCGCTGTGATGCCAGCTTCATCGGCTCGGGGCAGTACCCGCATCGGTGGCCGATGCTGACGGCGGTCGCGAAGATGTGCGACCTGCGCATCTGGGGGGCACATTGGGACGGTGCTCCCGCCACGCTGCGAATTGCCGGAGGACCGGTGGTGGGACCGCGCTTCGCCGAGGTGGTCGGCGCGTCCGCGGTGTCGCTGGGCGCGAACGCCGTCCCGGCGCAGGACAGTGAATACGCCTCCGCCTCGGACCGAATGTGGAAGATCTTCGGTTGCGGCGGCGCGTACGTCGGGCCGTGGGTGGCAGGGATCGAGACGATGGCCGAGCACCGCGTGCACTGCCGCTGGTATCGGACCATCGAGGAATGTGTGATGGAGGTGCAGGCCCTGCTGGCCGATCCGGAGGAGCGGGTGGCGATGGCGGCGCGTGGACGCGCACACGCACTGGCGCATCATACCTATGATGACCGGTTGCGACTGCTGCTCGCCGATCAGGAAATGCCGTTCGCCCCGCCGATCGTCACGTAGTTGCGGTATTCGAAGGGTCGCCAGCCGGTGGCACGTTCGATCAGGAGCGACGCCGTCAGCCCGAGATGGTGACCCTCCCAGCGCCGCGGAGCGATCAGCTGCTCGTCGCTGCGGCGCTGGGCGATCCAGTCGGCCACGACGGCGGGATGCGCACCGCGAAACGGCGTGATGCCGGGGATCCACGGCAGCAGCGGCCGGTCGGGATCCTGCCCCTGACGCCATTCGTAGATGCTGCGGTCCTGCGCCCGCTTGGCGGCGAGTGCCCACGCCGGCCGGGCCCAGCCGTAGTGGTGGACCACGGCGCCGGTGCGGGCGCAGCGGATGCGGCGATCGTCAGGGCCGACACGAAAACCCTGCGCATCACGAAAGGAGTGGATGGCGCAGGCAGGATCGAGGCGGACGGCGCGACACTCGCGTCGATACCAGGAACGATTGGTGGCGATCAGATCAAAGCCGCCGTAGAAGTGGCGGTAGTCCACCAGGAGCCCTTCGATGCGCGGATCGGCATGGTGCCGGCGCGCCTCGTGGACCAGGCGCTCGGCGCCGGCCTCGGTGAAGACCTCGTCGGCCTGGACGTACAGTCCCCAGGCGGCGTTGCACGCCTGCTTGGCCCGCTCGGTCTCGTCGGCCAGCATGGCGTGGCCGCGCGACCGGTCCCAGGTGGTCTCGATGATGCGGATCTTCGCACTGTCGATGGCGCGGACGCGATCGAGGGTGTCATCATCCGACGTGCCGACGTTGACGACAAATTCGTCTACGACCGGGAGCAGCGAACGGATGCTCGCCTCGAGCGGGAAATCGAGAAGGGTCGCATTCCGGACGATCGTGAAGCCCGCGATTCTGATAGCCACAGGTCCCAAGTTCCCCACTTCGGAGTCGTATGGCAAGCACCATGAACATCGTGCTCTACTGCCCCGCCCGACTCCCGGTCCGAGAGTACGGCGGGACGGAGCGAGTGGTCGTGTGGCTTGCGCGCGGGTTGGCCGAGCGAGGCCACCGCGTCACCGTGATTGCGCTCCCCGGCACCAAGCTGCCGTCGGCGACCGTGATCCCGATTCCCAACAAGCTCGCCCTGCAAGACGGCGGTCCGGACCTCACGCCGCTGCTACCCCCTGGCACCGACATCGTCCACGCCCATTCGCCGCTCAAGCGGCCACCCGAGGGGGTGCCGTTCGTCTGGACCTTTCATGGGAATGGCGCGCCAGGGCGGGTCTTCACACCGAACACCATCGGACTCTCGGCGGACCACGCTGCTCGCCATGGCCTGAAGATGTGGGTCCACAACGGGCTCGATCCCGATGAATACCGCTTCAGCGCGACGAAGCTGCCGCGCGATCTCTTCCTCGGCCGTCTCCACACCGTGAAGGGATGGGACTGGGCCGTGCGCGGCGCGCGCCTGGCGGGCAGGCCGCTGGTCGTGGCGGGAGGGTGGCGGCCATCCATCCGCCCCGGCCTTCGCTTCGTCGGGCAAGTCGGGGGGGAGGAGAAGATGCAGTTGCTGGCGGAATCGGCCTGTCTCTGGGTGCCGGCACAGTGGGACGAGCCCTTCGGGCTGACGACGATCGAGGCGATGGTGAGTGGAACGCCGGTGCTCGGGACTCGTCGCGGCGCGCTCCCGGAGGTCATCTCCCCCGAGAGCGGCGCGATGGGCAGCAGCGTGGACGAACTGGCGGCACTCCGCTCAACGCTCGACGCGCTGGACCCGGCGGCGATTCGCCAACATGTGCTCGACCACTTCACCTACCGCACCATGGCCGCGCGCTACGAAGCGATCTACTCGGCCAGCATCGGGCGGGGTTGATCGAGCAGCAGTCGGCGCATCCGGTGCATGTAGGTGTGGTCCCGCAGCAGCCGGGCGCGAGCCGCCTGGCCGAGCCGTTCTGCTTCGGACGGATTCTCGATCAGCTCACGCACGTAACTGCGCAATTCGGCGGCGTCGCGGAACGCCAGCACTTCCTCGCCCGCCTCGAAGGAGCGCGCGAGGTCGCCGCGTTCGTCGACCACCTGCGCGGCGCCCATCGCCGCCAACTCGAAGAGCCGCTGGTTGCAGGCCGCCTCGCGCGGGTCACCCTCGACCGCCACGTGGTGGATGTTGACGGCCACCGTGGCCCCGGCATAGGCCCGCACGTATTCGCCGGTGCTGGTGGCCTCGCCGCGGCAATAGTCGCGCAGCGAGGTCTGCCGCCAGCCCGGTCCCCACAACGCCAGGCCAAACTCCACCAGTTCGCCGAGGAGTCGTTCGCGCCGCGGCGTGGCGGCCCCCGCGAACACCACGTTGGCGCGGTACTGGTCCTTGGTGCGGATCGGGCGGTAGACCGACGGGTCGGCGCCGACCGACAGGACATCGACGGTGCGGCCAAGGCGATCGGCCACCTCGGCGGCGACGTCGGTGCCGACGGCGTAGATCTGGTCGTAGGGCCGCGCGAGCACCGAGGCTTCCCACGCGGTGCGCAGGTCATCCGGCATCCAGGTGACCCACCGGGCACGGCTCCGACCGCGGAGGCGATCGACCAACGGCTCGTCCAGGAGCGGCGAGCCAAAGGTGAGCACCAGATCGGGGGCCGAGTCGTCGAGCGCCCGTTCGAGCCGGCGCGGCAGGTCGCCCACCCGCATCCGCTCGAAGATCGACGGCTTGGCCGAGAGATCGAATGTGGTGACGCGCAACCCGAGCCGCTCGAGCGCACGACGGCGCTGGGCCGCGTGGGCATTGGGACCGTCATCGAAATCGGCGAGCAGCAGGACGCTGCGCTCGTTGCTCACGATGTCACCTCGGCCACAGAGAACTGGAGGTCATGCAACCGGCGATAGAGCCCGGACTGCGCAAAGAGCTCGGCGTGGGTTCCCGATTCGACCACCCGACCGCCATCGAGGACGACGATCCGGTCGGCACCGCGCACAGTCGCCAGGCGATGCGCAATGACCAGCACCGTGCGCCCTCCCATCAACCGCTCGATCGCCTCCTGCACCAGCCGCTCGGATTCGGTGTCGAGCGCCGAGGTGGCTTCATCGAGGATCAGGATCGGGGCATCGCGAAGCAGCGCCCGCGCGATCGCGATCCGCTGCCGCTGCCCGCCGGAGAGTCGCGTCCCGCGCTCGCCCAGCACCGTCTGGTATCGGTCGGGCAGCCCCGCAATGAACTCGTGGGCGTTCGCCGCGCGCGCCGCCGCCTCGACGTCCTCGTCCGTCGCCCCGGGCTGGCCGTACGCAATGTTGGCGCGGACGGTGTCGTGCAGCAGCACGGTATCCTGGCTCACCACGGCGATCAATGACCGCAACGAAGCGCGCTGCAACCGGGGCACGGGCACGCCGTCGAGCCGCAGTTCACCCTGCTGGGGATCATGGAAGCGCGGCACCAGTTCGAGCAAGGTGGTCTTCCCCGCCCCGCTCGGCCCCACCAGCGCCACCACCTCGCCCTTCCCCACGCGGAGCGAGACGTCCCGCAGCACCGGCTGCGCGGGATCGTAGCCGAAGGTCACGGCATCGAAGACCAGATCGGTGGTGAAGCTGGCGGGGACCGCCTCCGGTGGATCCTGCTCGGTGGCCGGGAGGTCGAGGATCGCGAAGACGCGCTCGCCGCTCGCCTCGGCGGTGGCGAGTTGCGTGGGGACGTTGGTGATCGCCTTGATCGGCGAGAGGACCCGGAGTGCCGCGCCGAGGAAGAGGACCACGTCCTTCGCGGCGAGCTCGACGCCGGAGATCGCCGGGTTCGACGCCGCCCACAGGATCAACAACACCACGGCTCCGCCGAAGACTTCGCTGACCGGCGAGGTGAGCAGCGCAAACCGCTGGGTGCGGATGGCACCCTTCCGGTAGCGGTCCGCCTGCCGCGCAAACAGCTCGGCCTCGCTCGACTCCGCCGCGAAGGCGCGGATCAGCTTCATGGCGCCGAGCCGCTCGCTGATGGTGGCGGTGAGTTCACCCCGCTCATGCGCGAAGGTGCGGGCGTGCCGCTTGAGCGAGCCGAGCAGCAGCTGCACTCCGATCACCAGAATCGGCGCGAGGACCAGCACCATCGCCGTCAGGCGCACGGAGGTGCCGAGCATCAAGACGAGCATGGCGACGATGTTGACGAGGTTCTGGAAGAACGCGGCGAGGACGGCGACGACCAGCATCTTCACCTGATCGGCGTCGTTGATCAGCCCGGTGGTGAGCTGCCCGCCGCGCGTCCGCTGGAAGACGCCGAGGTCGAGGCGCAGGAGGTGTGCAAAGAGCCGCGCGCGCAGATCGCGCACCATCCCTTCCTGCACCTTCACCGAGAGGTACGCCGAGACGTAGTTGCAGAAGTTCTTGAGGACGAGCGCGCCGATGAAGATCACGACCAGCCGCTGCACGACCACCGACGCCGCCTGACCGTCGACCACGGGGGCGAGCACGCGCGTGAGCCAGACCTGGAGCTGCGCGGTGCCGACCGGGAGAGCGTCGCTGCCGCTCGGGAAGAGCGCTCCGAAGAGCGGCTGCAGGGTGACGAGCGCGATGGCATCGAAGACGCCGCCGAAGAGTGCCGCGCCGAACCCCACGGCGAGCGTTCCCCGGAACGGCCGGAGCAGCCCGAAGAGGCGGGCCCGCACGCGCGGACGGCTCAGGTGCGCCTCGGCAACAGCAACGCCACCGGGAGAATCACTTCCTCGGGGGAGACGCCGCCATGGAGGAACGCGCCGCGATAGCGCGCCTGATACTCACGGAGCTTGGTGGGATAGACGAAGAAGCGGTCGCCGGTAGCAAGCAGCAGGCGCGCCCCGATCTGGCGCTCGGGAATCCCCCACGCCGCGAGGTCCTCGACCAGAATGGCGGCCGACGGATCTTCCACGCGAATGTCCTCGCCGAACTTGAAGCGGAGGTTCGCCGAGGCGTCGCGCCGGGCGAAGACGGTGGCCGGGGTGTGGCAGTGGATGGAACCGTGGTCGGTCGTCAGGATCACCGGCACCCCGCGGCGTTCCGCTTCCTTCAGCGCCTCGACGAGCGGCGAGCGCTCGAACCAGGTGCGGGTCAGGGCGCGGAGCGCGGTGGTGTCGCGTGCCACCTCGAACAGCGCCTCGTTCTCGGTGCGGCCGTGTGTCAGCTGATCGATGAAGTTGAAGACCAGCGCCGTGACGCCATCGCGCGCGAGGTGCCCCGAGAGGCGGCGCAGCATCGCCTCGCCGTCGGGCGTCGAAAAGATCTTCTCGTAGTGCACCGGCACGTCGCGGCCCATCAGCTCGCGCAACTGCTCGACCAGCAGCTCCGACTCGTGGGCGTTGAGCGACGTCTCCTCGCGCTCGTCCCACCAGGCCGGATGGCGCGCGAAGAACTCCGAGGGATAGAGTCCCGAGAAGATCGCGTTGCGACTGTAGGGCGTGGCCGTCGGAACGATCGAGAAATAGTGATCGACCTCGACGTCGAAGTACCGCTCGACGATGGGGCGGATCATCGCCCACTGATCGAGGCGGAGGCAGTCGACCACCACCAGCATCACCCGCCCGTGCACCTCGAACGTCGGGCGGAGGAACTCGGAGACGACGTCGACCGACAGCGGTGGCCGGTCGGTCCCGCGCTTGGCGAGCCACCCCGGATAGTTGGCCTCGATGAACCGCGCGAAGTCCATCCGCACGCTCTCCTGCAGATTGCGCAGCGCCTCCTGCAGCCCCGGCTCATCCGCCTGCCCGAGCTTGACCTCCCACTCGGCGAGTTCGGCGACGAACTCGACCCACTCCCGCCAGGCCAGATGCTCACCGCGGCGACCCTCGAGCTCGCGAAAGCGCGTCACGAAGTCGCGGGACAATCGCTGCTGCCGAATGCGATCTCCCTCGAGCAGGCGCGTGATCACCGACAACACCTGACGCGGCGAGACCGGCTTGATGAGGTAGTCGGCGATCTCGGCACCGATCGCATCGCGCAACGTTTCCGGTTCCTCCGACTTGGTGACCATCACCACCGGAATCGAGCCGTCGATGGCCCGGAGCAACGGCACCAGCTCGAGTCCGCGGAGCCCCGGCATCTGCTCGTCGAGCAGAATCACGCCGTAGGGCTGCCGACGAAGCAGCGCGAGCGCATCGTCGCCATTGGCGGCCCGCTCGACGGTGAAGCCCTGTTGTTCGAGGAACAACACCTGCGAGTCGAGCGTCTCGATCTCGTCGTCAATCCAAAGGATGGTGCGGGGTCGAGGCATGGTGAAAACTATTACCATTCCTCGATGCCTGCCCCCCGGATCCTCCAGATGCGCCTCTCGTCGATCGGCGACCTGCTGCTGACGACCCCGCTGATCCGGGCGCTGCGAACCCGGCAACCGGCCGCGCGAGGGATGGTACGCGGTCGAGGCACGGAAATAGCAATTACCATTCCCCCATGCCTGCCCCCCGGATCCTCCTGGTGCGCTTCTCGTCGATCGGCGACCTGCTCCTGACGACCCCGCTGATTCGGGCGTTGCGAACCCGACATCCGACCGCTCGCATCAGCATGGTGGTCCGCGAGGACATGGCGGAGACGGTGCGCCACAATCCGCGGCTCAACGAGGTGATCACCTGGAAGCGCGGTTCCCCCCTTGGCGCCCTGGCTGCGACCCTGCGCCGGACGGAGTGGACCCACCGGCTCGACCTGCATGGCTCGCTGCGCACACTGGCCTTGCGGCAGCTGGTGGGCGGCCGCTGGAGCGGCTATTCGAAGCATCGGGTGCGCCGGACCCTGCTGATTCGCAGCGGCGGGGCCCGTGGCGGCCTGCTCGGCCCGGTGGCGGAGCGCTACTTCGAGGCAGCGGTCGGGCTCGATGTGGTCCCGGATGGGGGGCCGGCCGAGTTCTTCGTCACGGCGGAGGCCCAGCGGGAAGCCGCGGAATTCCTGACCGAAAACGGCGTGGGAGGGGCGCGCACCATGATCGCGCTCGCCCCTGGCGCGGCGCACGCCACGAAGCGGTGGCCCGTCGAGCACTGGGAGGCACTCGCGCGGCGGCTGCGGGCCACGTGTGACCTGGTGGTGCTGGGTGGTCCGGGTGATCGCGAGGCGGCCGCCGCGATCGCCGAGGCTGGCGGCCCCGGGGCGGTGAGTGCGGCGGGCCGATTTTCCCTCTCCGGCACGGCCGCGCTGCTCAAGCAGGCCCGAGCGATGGTCGGGGGAGATACCGGCGTGACCCATCTCGCGACGGCGGTCGGCACTCCGGTGGTGGCCCTCTACGGCCCCGGCGTCGAAGCCTTCGGCTTCTTCCCGTATCGCGCTCGGGCGACGGTGCTTCAGCGCGACCTCCCCTGCCGACCCTGTACCCCGCATGGCGGGCCGGTCTGCCCGCTCGGCCACCATCGCTGCCTGGTCGACATCCAGCCCGAGGTGGTGGAGCGGGCGTTGGTGGCGCTCCCCAAGTGAGCGACTGGACGCCGTCACTGCTGGCCCTTCTCGAGCTGCAGCAACGCCTCGAGCGCGGGCCAAAACGGGAGGGAGCGTTCGCGCTCTGGCTCACCGCCAGGGTGGCGCTGGACCTCGGCCACAGCGCGACGATGCCCGACAAGGGGGCCCGCCGGCGGGTCGTCCTCCTGGCGCAACGCTTGGCACCATTGACCGTTCCCAGGCCGCTGGCCCGCGGACTTGCCGCCGCGCTGGGCCACTTGGAGGACGCCACCCCGGCGGCCGCACGGGTCGCCCTGGCCCAATTGGTTGCCCCTGCACGTGACGCGCTGGGGACCGAGGCGGCCGAGGCGGTGGCACTGGCGCTCTCCCAGCTGCAACCGGCGCGACTCGGCGCCGGGATTCCATGAGCCGCCATCCATTGCGGGTGACGATCGCCTCAGCGAACCCCTTTGGCGGCGCCGGCGTCCACTCGGCAGCCTTGGCCGATTACCTGGCCAATCGGGGCGACGAGGTCCAGTTCGTCTTCGCTGCCAGCGAACGCGGTCTTGGTCGTGACGAGTGCCATCTCCCGAGCCACCCCGCAGTTCGTGTGCTGCCCCGCGTGGGTGGGGGAACCACCATCGCGCGCAGTCGACGCGTCGGCTGGGCGGTTCGCCACACCCAACCGGATGCGACCTATTTGAGCAAGGGGAACCCGCACGAGGCCACCCTGCTCGGGGTACTCGGCTGTGCAGTCGCTGCCCCGCTCGTGATCTTCGAACACGACGCACCACCAGACCCGTACGCTCCGCGATGGCGCCGCTGGGGGCCGCCCCGCTGGGCGCACGACGGCGGTGCCCGAATGCTCCTCCGGGGGCAGCATCGCCTCGCCGCCCGGGTCGTCACGAACAGCGAATCGACCCGGGAGAAGCAGCGGCGGTTCTACGGCGGCAGAGTCGACGAAATCGTGCCACTCGGGGTGGACCTCACGCGCTTCAGCCGGACGGCACCGCTCCTGCCGAGACGATCGGGCGCCTGCCGCATCGGGCTCGTCGGTCGAGCCGACGTCCCGATGAAAGGCCTCGACTTGGCGTTCGCCGCCATCGGCGCACTGCCCGCAGCGCTCCAAGCCAAGCTGGAGCTCGTGATGCCGGTTGCACCGCCAAATCGCCCCACAATCGCCGCGCTGGCAGACTCCGTGGGCACCACCCCCTGGCTCACGCTGATCGAGCTGGTCGCGCCGGCTGACCTCCCCGCCCTGTATGCGTCCTTCGACGTCCTCCTCGTCGCCAGCCGCTTCGAGGGTGGACCCTACACCATGCTCGAGGCGATGGCGTGTGGCACCCCGGTCATCGCCACGCCGGTCGGGCTGGTCCCCAACGTGATCGAGGACGGCGTCAACGGGATCCGGGTGAGCGCGACCGATTCCGTTCCCGCCCTGGTCGAGGGAATCGAACGATTCCTGGCGCTCTCTCCCGAGGCCCGTGCGGAATTGGGCGGCCGGGCCCGCGAGATCATCGTGAGGAATCACGACGCCGAGCACCACTTCGCGCGACTGCGCGCCATCCTCCACGAAGTGGCTGGCCGATGAGCCGCCGTATTCCGACCGGCTTCCCCGCCCTCGACCAACTCCTTGGTGGCGGCGTGCGACGCGAGGACCTCGTCGTCCTGGGTGGCGACTCCGGCAGCGGCTGCAGCGCGCTGGCCTTGGGAATCGCCGTGCGAGCCGCGACGGCTGGTCACACGGTGGCCGTGCTCAGCACCGAAATGAGCGCCACCCGCATCGCAGAACGGGCGCTGGCGCTCTCGGCCAAGGCGACGCTCGACGAGCTCGCCGGCGACGCACTCCTCGACCACCGTCGGGCGGAGATTGCGACCGTCGCCCTGCGGCTGCGCGAGCTGCCGATCTCGTTTCAATCACAGCCGGTCGAGGGATGGCCGATCGACCTGCGCGCGGCCGTCGACCACTGGGACCTGCTGGTCGTGGACTGCCTGGAAGGACTGGAAGTCGACGGCCGGGCGCCGAGCGACGCCGCCGCACTCCGCGTCGCCGCCCTGAAGCGGCTCGCCATCGGTCGCGAGGCCGCCGTCCTGCTGGTGGTGCACAGCAGCGATTCACCGGCATCGCGGGCGGACCGACGTCCGGCGATTGGCGACTTCACGGCCTCGGCGGCGCTCCGCCAGCATGCCGACCTGATCTTGGGGTTGTATCGGGAGGAGTTGTACGACGCAGACCTGGGGATCGCCGGGGCGGCGGAGGTCCGGGTGCTCAAGGACCGGCACGGCGCCGGGGGGACGATCGACCTCTTCTTCACCCCCCGGTGGCTCCGATTCGAGGACCTCGGCGAGGACTAGGGGCGCGGCTTCGTGCCGCCGGTCGGGACGGCGTCGGGGAGAGGCTCCTTGGCCGCCGCCGCGGCCTTCGCCTTGCCCGCCGCCGACGTGTCCGCGGCCGCCCCGGCAATCACGACCATCGACCCCTTGGGGCCGTTCCGCTGGACGGTGATCCAGAGCGAGGGCCCCGCCTGCTCGACGTAGAACGACGTGATGCTGTCCGTCGTCGTCGTCTCGTTGATCAGCCGAAACGGCTCCTTCCCCAGTATCACGCGGTAGTACGCCAACACCGAGTCGACGCTGACCTCGGTCACCGACACCACCGACATCGCTTCCGGGCTCGACTGCGTCGTCAGGAGCGTCCCGTCCGGCGGCAAGGGGAGGTTGGGGAGTACCTCGAGGCCGGCCTGCTTGGGGGCCTCCTCGACGGGCTTGGCGGACTGGCAGGCTCCCAACTGGGCGACGGTCAGGAGCAGGGCGATGGCGGGAAGTGTGCGCATCCGGGAACCCTAGCGCCGGCATCGGGCGAGGGCAAGCGGGGTGCCGCGTTGCCGCCCGCAGCGCCGTCGGCTATTCTCCCGTTCGCTCAGGAGGAATGCCCGATGGCTGGACACAGCAAATGGAAAACGATCAAGCGGAAGAAGGCGATCACCGATTCCCGGCGCGCCTCGTCCTGGACCAAGCTGATCCGTGAAATCACCGTGGCCGCCAAGGCCGGTGGTGGCGACCCGGGCAGCAACGCCCGCCTGCGCAAGGCGATCGATGACGCGAAGGCCGCCAACATGCCGGGCGACAACATCGAGCGCGCCGTCAAGAAGGGCACCGGCGAGCTCGAGGGCGTGTCCTACGAGGAAGTCACCTACGAGGGCTACGGTGCCGGCGGCGTCGCGATCCTGATCGAGGGCTCGACCGACAACGCCAATCGCACCGTGGCCGACATTCGCCATGCCTTTTCCCGCAACAGCGGCAACCTCGGCACCAGCAACTCGGTCTCGTGGATGTTCGAGAAGAAGGGCCAGATCTTCCTCCCGATCACCGCAGGCGCCGAAGAGAAGGTGATGGAGGATGCCCTCGACGCGGGGGCCAGCGATTTCGAGGCCGACGGCGAGTACTACGTCATCAGCACCGACCCGCATGACTTCCACGCCGTGACCGAGGCGCTCGCCGCGAAGAAGTACGTCGCGGAATCCTCCGACCTCGCGATGGTGCCGAAGAACCTGGTCAAGCTCGAGATGGTCGAAGCCCAGAAGGTGCTGAAGCTGGTCGAGTTGCTCGAGGAGCTCGACGACGTCTCGAAGGTGTTCACGACGCTCGATCTCGACGCACTGGACCTCGAGGAGGCCGGGGCCTGACCCCGGCCCGGTCGCTGACCGTGCTCGGCATCGACCCGGGTACTGCGACCCTCGGTTATGGTGTGGTCTCCGGCGGTCTGGGTACCACGCGCCTGCTCGAGTGTGGCGTCGTGCGGACCAAGGCCGCCGATGCGCTGCCGGACCGGCTGACCACCATCTTCGACGCGGTGACCGGCTTGATCGCGCGACACCAGCCCGACGCCCTCGCGGTGGAGGGGATCTTCCACGGGAAGAACGCCCGCAGCGCACTGATTCTTGGTCATGCGCGCGGGGTCGTCCTGCTGGCCGCGGCCCAAGCGGGCCTCGCCGTTGCCGAGATTTCTCCTGCCGAAGTCAAGCGGGCCACCACCGGCACTGGCGCGGCCACGAAGCCGCAGGTGGCGGCGATGGTGACGAGACTCCTCCGCCTGGTCGAGGCGCCAAAGCCAGCCGATGCCGCCGACGGGGTCGCGATCGCCCTGACCCACTTGATGCGACTGGCGCCGCGGGCGCGCTTTGCCGGAGGAGCCCGATGATCGCCTCGTTGCGTGGGACGCTGGCCGTGCGAGACCCCTCGGGGATCGTGGTCGAAACCTCCGGGGGCGTCGGCTACCTGGTCGAGGTGCCGCTCGGCACCTTCGAGCGACTGCCCGCGGTCGGGAGCGAGGTGCGCCTGCTCACCGAACTCGTCGTGCGCGAGGACGCCTGGATGCTCTTCGGCTTCGATGGCGCCGTGGAGCGGGCCGTCTTCCGCCGCCTCATGGGCGCCGCCGGCGTGGGGGCACGATTGGCGTTGGCGATTCTCTCGACCCTCGGCGCCGAACGCACCGTCCGCGCGGTCCGCGACAAGGACCTCGCCGTGCTTGCCTCCGTCTCGGGCATCGGTCGCAAGAAGGCGGAGCGCATCGTGCTGGAGCTCGGCGACCGGATGGACGACCTGCCGGCCGCCGCGCCGGTGGCCTCCCCGGCGGCCGATGCCGTGCGGGCGCTGATGGCGTTGGGCTACCCGGCGGCGCAAGCGGACGCCGCCGTGCGCGCCGCCGCCGACAGCAGTGGCACCCTCGAGACGGCGGCGCTGGTGCGCCGCGCCCTTACCGACCTGACCCGGAAGTGACCTGATGTGGTCCACCTCGCGCCCCGCCATCACCGCCGAATGGCTCTGCACCAGTTGCGGCGTCACCAATCGCAAGTTGCTGCCGCCCTCCACACGCGAGACGACGGACCGCTGCATGCACTGCGGCCTCAAGCACACCGTGGTGCCCGGCGAGACGCCGACACGTTGGCAAGCGCGGGCCGCCTGAGCCGATGAGCGATCGCCTGGAGGTCACCACGCCCGCCGCACTCCCCGAGGAGGGGAGCGCCGAGCAGGCCCTGCGACCGTCGCGGCTCGACGAGTTCGTCGGGCAGCCGCAGGTGCGGACCTCGTTGCAGATCGCCATCGACGCGGCGCGCAAGCGCGGCGAGGCACTCGACCACGTCCTCTTCTTCGGCCCGCCGGGGCTCGGCAAGACCACCCTCGCGATGCTGATGGCGCGCGAGATGGGCGTGCAGTGCCGCACGACCTCCGGACCGGTGCTGGAGAAGCCGGGCGATCTCGTCGGCCTGCTGACGGGGCTCGGCCCCGGCGACATCCTCTTCATCGACGAGATCCACCGACTGCGTCCGCAGCTCGAGGAGTTTCTCTATCCGGCGATGGAGGACTTTCATGTCGACGTCCGCCTGAGCGATGGGCCGCACGGCCAGACACTGCCGATGAGCATCGAGAAGTTCACGTTGGTCGGCGCGACGACCCGCTTCGGTCTGCTCACGCCACCGATGCGCGCGCGCTTCGGCCTGGTCGAACGGTTGCACTTCTATGCCGTCGAAGACCTCACCACGATCGTGGCGCGCTCGGCCACCGTGCTCGGCGTGACGATGGACGCCACCGGCGCCGCCGAAATTGCGCGTCGTTCCCGTGGCACCCCGCGCGTGGCGAATCGCCTGCTCCGGCGCGTGCGCGACTACGCCGAAGTCCGCGCCGACGGGCGCATCACGGCGGAGATCGCGGCGGAAGCGCTCGCCCGGTTGAACGTCGACCAGTTCGGCCTCGACGACATGGACGCGCGCATCCTCGCCGCCATCATCGAGAAGTTCGGCGGCGGCCCGGTCGGGCTCGCGACCATCGCCGCCTCCGTTGGTGAAGACACCGCCACGGTGGAAGAGGTGTACGAGCCATACCTGCTGCAACAGGGCTTCCTCGAACGCACGCCACGGGGTCGCGTCGCCACCGCGCACGCCTACCGTCGCCTCGGCCTCACGCCCCCGACCCGACCGGGCGACGCTCAGCCCTCGCTGCTCGATGGCTGAGCAGGGCTGGACCACCGCCGACTTCGCCTTCGACCTTCCCGACGCGCAGATCGCCCAGCACCCGAGCGCCGAGCGGGGGGCGTCGCGGTTGTTGGTGGTGGATCGCGGGGCGGGCGTCGACGCGATACCGGGCGACGCGACACGAACCGCCGATTGGGTTGGGGCGACGCATGCGTCGCCCCTACAAAATCCCCGCCCCGACGCGCCCGCGGGTATCCGCGATTCCCGGTTTTCCGATCTCCTCGCGCTGATCCCCGCCGGCGACCTGCTGGTGCGGAACTCCACGAAGGTCCGCCACGCGCGCTTCCTCGGGACGCGCCCCTCGGGCCAAGGCGTCGCCGAGGTGTTGCTGATCCATCCCGCGCCGGACGACAGCTGGATCGCGATGGGAAAGCCCGGCAGCGCCATGCGGCCGGGAAAGCAGATCCGCCTCGGCGACGACGCCGCGATTGAAACCCTGGAAGAAACGCCCGACGCCTTTCGACGCGTGCGCTTCATCGGCTTGCGCGCCGAGGAGGCGATCGCGAAGTACGGCCGCCTCCCCTTGCCGCCCTACATCAGTCGCGACCCCACCGCCGACGACGAGGATCGGTACCAGACGGTGTACGCGGCCAAGGAAGGGAGCGTCGCGGCGCCGACGGCCGGCCTCCACTTCACGCCGTCGCTGTTGGCCGCACTCCACGCCAAGGGCGTCCTGACCACTGACCTGGATCTCGAGGTCGGCCCCGGGACGTTCAAGCCGGTCGAGGCCGAGGTCATCAGCGCGCACACCATGCACAGCGAGCATTTCGAGATTCCGGTCGCGACCGCCGAGGCAATTGCGTCGTGTCGCGCACGCGGGAACAAGGTGTGGGCCGTCGGGACCACCGTGGTGCGTGCCCTCGAGAGTGCGGCGCAGGACGATGGCACCGTGAGCGCCGGTGCCGCCGACACTGCCATCATGATCACGCCGGGCTTCACCTTTCGGGTGGTGGATCGGCTGATCACCAATTTCCATCTCCCGCGCTCGACGCTGCTGATGCTCGTGGCGGCGTTCGCGGGCTACCCCACTACCATGACCGCCTATCGGCACGCGGTGGCCACCGGCTATCGCTTCTACAGCTACGGCGACGCGATGTGCGTCGTGGGAGATTCCCGATGACGACCCCGATCATTCCCTCAGCAGCCTCCCAGGCCTACGTGGCCGAGACGGTGGCGCTCCTCGGCGACCGCGACCCGATCGAGATCCTCGCCGAAACGCCCTCGTGGTTGCTTGAGCGCCTCGGCTCGCTCGATATCGAGGTGCTCCGTGCCCCGGAAGGTCCGGGGCAGTGGTCGTTGACGCAGGTGCTCGCGCACCTCGCCGACACCGAGATCGCGATGGGATGGCGCGCGCGCCTCCTGCTCACACAGGACGCCGCGCCGCTGCACGGCTTCGACGAGGCGGCGTGGATGGTGCGATTCGATGGCGCCAACACCGACCCGATGGAGGCGATGCTCGCGTTCGGCACGCTTCGGTCGTGGAACCTCCCCGTGTGGGAGCGCGTGACCTCGGAGGATCTGGCACGGGTGGGGCAGCACAGCGAACGCGGGCCGCAGAGCTTCGACACGCTGCGACGGTTGGCGGCCGGACATGACCTGCGGCACCGCCGACAGGTCGAGCGCATCCTCGCCGGGCTGGGCTGAGTGTTCGAATTTCGGTTGGATGGCACGGCAGGCGCCGCGCGCGCCGGCACCCTGGCGCTACCGCATGGCGTGGTGCAGACGCCCTGCTTCATGCCGGTCGGGACCCACGGTGCCGTGCGTGGGCTGCACCCTGAGGAGGTGGCGGCCGCGGGTGCACAGATCATCCTGGGGAACACCTATCACCTGCACCTTCGACCAGGTGAGGATGTCGTCGCCGGCTTGGGTGGGCTGCATCGCTTCTCGACCTGGTCGAAGCCGATGCTCACCGACTCGGGCGGCTTCCAGGTCTTCTCGCTCAGCGCCATGCGGAAGCTCGACGAGCAGGGCGTGGAGTTCGTCTCCCACATCGACGGCTCCAAGCGCTTCATCTCGCCCGAGAAGTCAATGGAGATCCAGTGGGCGCTCGGCGCCGACGTGATCATGGCCTTCGATCATCTCCTCCCGGGACAGTCGAGTGCCGACGATGCCCACGACGCCATGCAGCGCACGCTGCGATGGCTCGACCGCTGTCGCCATCGGCACGGCGAGCTGACCGCCGACGATCCGACCCGACAGACCCTCTGGCCGATCGTCCAGGGCGGCACCCACGCCGAGCTCCGGCACGAGTCGCTCATGGGAATCCTCGAGCGCGGGCCGTGGACCGGGGTCGCCATCGGCGGCCTCTCCGTGGGCGAGCCGAAGCCCGCGATGCACCGGGTGCTCGAGGGGTTGAACCCCCATCTGCCGGTGGATCGCCCCCGTTATCTTATGGGGGTCGGTTTTCCCGACGACCTGATCGAGGGGATCGCCCGCGGGGTGGACCTCTTCGATTGCGTGGCCGCCACGCGGAACGGACGCCACGGGTCGGCGTGGACCGCGGACGGCAAGGTCAGCGTGCGAGGCGCGACGCTGCGGCTCGATCCCGGACCGCTCGATGCGGAGTGCGACTGCGCGGCGTGTACCCGCTTTTCGCGGGCGTACCTGCGGCACCTCTTCGTCGCCGAGGAACAACTCGGGCAGCGGCTGGTGTCGATACACAACATCCGATTCCTGATCCGCCTTGCCGAGACGGCACGCGCCCGGATCCTGGACGGCACCTTTGATTCCTGGGCCGCCGCATGGCGGTCGCGGTACTTCGCGAAAGGCGAGACGTCATGACCGGTGGCATCAACATGCTCCTGCTCCAGTTCGCGCTGATCGGACTGGTCTTCTACTTCCTGATCCTCCGTCCGCAGAGCCAGGCGCGGAAGCAGGCGGCCGCCATGCTCGCACAGATCAAGAAGGGCGACGAGGTCACCACGGCGGGCGGCATCGTCGGCAAGGTCAAGGACGTCAAGGACACGCTCCTGACCATCGAGAGCGGCACCTCGACGCTGGTGATCGAGCGCGCCCGCGTGATCCGCGTCGGCAACCAGACCGCCCCGGGCACGGTGGCGTAATGGCGGTTCTCGACATCCACCTGCTCGGCTCTCCGGTCCTGCGCGAACGCGCGGTCGAGATTGCCGTCGTGGATGATGCCCTGCGCGCCTTCATCGACGACATGTTCGAGACGATGAACATCGCCTGCGGCGTGGGCCTCGCGGCCAACCAGGTCGGCAGCACCCAGCGCGTGGCGATCATCGATGCGGAAGGACAGACCTTTGCGATGATCAATCCGCGGATCGTGAGTGCCACCGGCAAGGAGAGCAAGGAAGAAGGCTGCCTCTCGATCCCCGAGGTGTACGCCGAGGTCGTTCGGCCGGACAGCGTGATCCTCGAAGCCCTCAACGAGAAGGGCGAGCCGTTCCGGCTCGAGGCGACGGGTCTGGTGGCCCGCGCCATTCAACATGAGATCGACCACCTCGACGGGATCCTGTTCATCGACCATCTCTCGCCGCTCAAGCGGCAGATGCTCGTGAAGCGCTGGAAGAAGGAGAATGGGGGCGAGCTCACCCGCACCCCGCGCCCGGAAGAGGAGTCGGAAAAGGCGGGTTGATGCGGATCATCTTCTTCGGGACGCCGCAGTTCGCCGTCCCGAGCCTCGATGCGCTGATGGCCGCCGGCCACGATGTGGTGGCGGTCGTGACCCAACCCGATCGGTACCGCGATGTTGGCCCCGATCGCCAACCTGGCCCGCCGATCCGTCCCCCCATCAAGACCCGCGCCCTCACGGCCGGCATCCCCGTCCTGCAGCCCGAGCGCCCGCGCGGCGACGAGTTCCTCGCGCAGCTGCGCGACCTGAAGGCGGACATCGGCGTGGTGGTCGCCTATGGCCACCTCCTGCGCCCCGACCTGCTGGCACTGCTCCCCCTCGGCTTCGTCAACGTGCATGCCTCGCTGCTGCCGCGCTGGCGCGGTGCGGCCCCGATCCACTGGGCGGTCCTGAGCGGCGACCCCGAGACGGGGGTCGCGATCATGCGGATGGAGCAAGGGCTCGACACCGGCGCGGTCTGGTTGCAGCGCCGCACACCGATCCTTCCCACCGACACGACCGGCATCCTCTTCGAGCGCCTCGCCGATCTCGGCGCGAAGGCCCTCGTGGAGGCGTTGCCGCCGATCGCGGCCGGCGAGACCCCAACGCCGCAAGCTGCCGACGGCGTGACCCACGCGCCGAAGATTGACCGCGCCACCGCGCGGCTCCGCTGGGATGCGAACGCCGTCGCGGTCTCGCATCAGATTCGCGCCATGGATCCGGCGCCCGGTGCCTGGACCACCTTCCACGGCGCCGACGTGAAGCTCTTCGGCGGCACTCCGTTGCCTGCGCCGCCCTCGACGGCACCCGAAACGCCCGGCACCCTGCACTTCCTTCCGGAAGGGCCAGCCGTCGTCTGCGGCGAGGGGTGGCTCCTCCTCGGCGACGTGCAGGCCGCCGGGCGCCGACGAATGACCGCCACCGCGTGGGCGACCGGCCTCCAGACGAGAGAGGGCGCGCACTTCCAGTGAGGCCGCTCCCGCGCCTCCTCGCCATGGCCGACGCGCGCATCGCGGCTCGGGACGACCTGGGCATCCGGGCTGCCGCCATCGCGGCCGTCGGGCCGACGGTCGCCCTCGTCGCGAGACTGCCCGGCGGGTCGGGCGAGGCGCTGACCGCGCTGGCCGTCCGATTCGTCGCTCTCGCCCTCCCCCCGATGGCCAGCGTCCTCGTCACGGGGCGCGCGGACATTGCCCGCGCGAGCGGCGCACACGGCGTGATCGCCCGCGCGAGCGATCTCCCCCTGGCCGACCTGCGCCGGATCACCGGTGGACCGGACTACCTTCATCTGCGGTCGGTGCATTCCCTCGCCGAGGCCGAAGCCGCCGTCGCCGAAGAGGCTGACGCACTGATCGTCGGGACCATCTGGGAAAGCGCGTCGCATCCCGGGCGACCGGGCGTCGGCCTCGGCCTGATCGAGGCCACCGCACGGCTCGGATGTCCGGTTTACGCGATCGGCGGCGTCACCAGCGCACGCGCGCGCGAGGCGCGAGACGCCGGCGCCTGGGGCGTCGCCGCGATCGGGGCGGTGTGGGATGCGGACGATAGCTATGAGGCGGCGTTGAGCGCCACTGGTCACCGGCCACCGGTCACCGATCACCGTGCAACACGGATGCCGGAGCACGCATGGAGCTAGTCATCAACGGCGACCGCCGCGACATCGTGAAGTCCCGCACGGTCGAGGAACTCCTCGCCGAGCTGGGGCTTGACCAGCGCGCGGTGGTCGTCGAACACAATCGCGTCATCATCCGCCGTCCCGCGCTCGCGAGCACGCCGCTCGCGGACGGGGATGTGGTGGAGATCGTTCATTTCGTCGGAGGTGGTTGAATGCTGGAGATTGCCGGCGTCACCTTTCGGTCCCGTCTCATGGTGGGCACCGGGAAGTACCGCACCAATCAGGAGATGATTGACGCCATCACCGCGTCGGGGGCCGAGGTGGTCACCGTCGCCGTGCGTCGCGTGAATCTCGATCGCAATGCCGAGGAGGGGATCCTGCATCACCTCTCCCCCGAACGCTTCTTCCTGTTGTCGAACACGGCAGGCTGCTACAGCGCCGACGAGGCCATCCGGTACGCGCGCCTCGGACGCGAGGCCGGGTTCAATGACTTCGTGAAGCTCGAAGTGATCGGCGATCAGGCCACGCTGTTGCCCGATACCGCCGGGCTGCTCGAGGCCACCAAGGTGCTCGCGAAGGAAGGCTTCAAGGTTCTCGCCTACACCAACGACGACCTGATCACCGCGTTGCGCCTCGAAGAAGCCGGCGCCGTCGCCGTGATGCCGCTCGCCTCGCCGATCGGCTCGGGGCTCGGCCTGCTCAATCCCTACTTCATTCGCACCATCAAGTCGCGGCTCTCGGTGCCGATCATCGTTGACGCCGGCGTCGGCACGGCCTCCGATGCCTGCCTGGTGATGGAACAGGGCGTCGATGGCATCCTCATGAACACCGCCCTCGCCGAGGCCACCGATCCGGTCGGCATGTCGCACGCAATGCGGCTGGCGGTCGACGCCGGCCGTGCGGCGTATCTCTCGGGCCGGATGCCCCGCCGTGAAGTCGCCATTCCATCGTCGCCGACGACCGGGATGCTCGACTGACCGACCGCGGCCTCGCTCCTCGTCGCGCTGCACTCGGCATCCTCGCCGCGGTGCGGCGCGGCGTGCCATTCGACACCGCCCTCACGCGCGGCCTCGGCACCCTGCCCGAAGTCGATCGCCGACTCGCCCACGAGCTCGCCGCCGGGGTGCTCCGGCAGGCCGCCTCCCTCGACGCGCTGCTCGCGACCTTCATCAAGCGCGGCCTCAACTCGGTCGACGGCCCCAGCCTCGAGGTGCTGCGACTCGGCGCCTATCAACTGCGCCACCTCGACCGCGTCCCGCCGCACGCGGCGGTCGCGACCTCGGTGGACCTCGCGGGGGAAGTCGCCGGCGAGCGACTCCGCGGCTTCGTCAACGCGATTCTCCGGAAGGTCGCCGCCGTGGGGCGCGAGGTCACCGCCGACCCGATTCGCGATGACGTCGGCCGGCTCTCCGAGGCGTGGTCGCATCCGGCGTGGTTGGTGGCCCGGTGGATTGCCCGCTTCGGGGTGGACGACACCGAGGGGCTCCTCGAGTGGAACAACAGCCATCCGCCGCTGGTGGTCCAGGCCGCCCGCGTGACGCAGGGCGACCTGGCGCGGCTCTTTGCCGACGCCGGAATCGCCTCCTTCCCCGCGCCGTTCGAAGCCGGCCTGGTGGTGGACGAGACGCGGCCAACCCAGCTGCCGGGCTATGACGCGGGCGATTTCTTCGTCCAGGACCCGGCTCAGGCACTGGTGGTCCGCTTCTGCGCCTTCGGCGAGGGGGCGGCGATCTTCGACGCCTGTGCGGCCCCCGGCGGCAAGACCCTCGGGCTCACGCGGCACGCGGCGCGGGTGATCGCCGCCGATCTCGGGCGCCGTCGGGTCCCGCGCCTGCGGGAAAACCTCCTCCGCGCCGGGCTTGGCCACGAATACGTGATCATGGCAGACGCCCTCCATCCGCCGATCCGACCGGTCATGGCCTACCTGCTGGACGCGCCCTGTTTGGGGACCGGGACCTTTGCCCGGCACCCCGACGCCCGGCTCCGGGTCCGCGAGGGCGCCCTGGAACGCCTGGCCGCCGAACAGCGGCAGCTGCTTGATGCCGCCGCCGATCGGGTGGCCGTTGGCGGGGTGCTAGCTTACGCTACGTGCTCGCTCGAGCCTGAGGAGGACGAGCTGCAGATTGACGCCTTCCTGGGGCGGCACCCGGAGTTCCGGCGGCAGCCACCACCGGGATTTGCGGCCGACCTGCTCACCCCGGCTGGTGACCTGCTGCTCCTGCCACAGCGCCACGGCATGGACGGCGCCTTCGCCGCGAGGATGGTGCGCACGGCATGAACGACGGCTGGCGACGACGCCCCACGTTCGGCCTCGGCCTGATCCTCTTCGTGGCCGCGGTGGCGGGATATTGGTCGACCTGCGTGTTGTACCCTGCGCGTCTGGTGCCGGAGCGGGAGGAAGTCCCCGCGCTGCGCGGCCTCGAGCTCGCCGAGGCGATGGCCAGACTCACGGCGCAATCGCTGCGCGGCCGAGTGGTGGATACCGTGGCTGATGGTGAGGCGCCGAACGGCAGCGTCGCGTGGCAGTCGCCGGCGCCGGGCACCATCCTGCCGCAAGGAGCGCTGGTTCGATTGGCACTGAGCGGTGGCGCGCCGCCGATCGCGATTCCCGACCTGGAAGGGTATGACCTCGCCCTCGCGACCGCCGTGCTGCGCGCAGCGGGATTGACACCCGGCGCGCTGGACACGGTGCCGAGCAGCGCCGAGGTGGGCACCGTCGTCGGCACCACCCCGGGGAGCGGCGTCGCCGCACGACTCGGCCAGTCGGTGACGCTGAGCGTGAGCCGCGGAGCCCCGATCATCGCCGTGCCGAATGTCGTGGGGCTGACGCTGGATGGTGCACGCGATCGGCTCGCCGCTGTCGGCTTGACGGTTGGCACCCTGACGCAGCGGTTCGAGGGAGCGCCGGGCACGGTGGTCGCACAGACACCAGCCGTTGGTACACTAGTCACCAAAGGACAGCCGATCGCGCTGTCCGTGAGTGGAGCGATGGAGTGAACATTCAAATTGCCCCGAGTGTGCTGAGCTGCGACCTGGGTCGCCTGCGCGAGCAGATCGCCGAGGCCGAGGTGGGCGGCGCAGCCTGGTTGCACGTCGACGTGATGGACGGCCACTTCGTCCCGAACCTGACCTTCGGCGCGCCGATGATCCGCGCCCTGCGCAAGCTCAGCACCCTGCCGATCGACGTGCACCTCATGGTCGAGAAGCCGGAACAGTACCTCGCCGAGTACGCCGAGCTGGGCGCCGCGGTCTTCGCCTTCCATCCGGAGTCGACGATCCACGTGCAGCGTCACCTGGCCGCGGCACGCGAGCGCGGCATGAAGGCGGGGCTGGTGCTCAACCCGTCGACCTCCGTGTCGTGCCTCGAGGAAGTCATCGACGACCTCGACCTCGTGCTGATCATGTCGGTGAACCCCGGCTTCGGCGGGCAGGGCTACCTGCCGGCGTCCACAGGGAAGATCCGCCGCGTGCGGGAACTGCTCGATCGCCATGGCCGCCAGGACGTGATCCTCGAGGTGGATGGCGGCATCACGACCAAGACGATCCGCGCGGCCGTCCAGGCGGGCGCCGACACCTTCGTGGCCGGCACGGCCGTCTTCGGGCAACCCGACATTGCGGGGGCCGTGCGGGCACTGCACCGAGCCGCCGACGGCACGGAGGGGTCATGAATCGGCAATGGTTCGTGGTGATCGGCGTGGTGGCCGCCATCGGCATCGGCACCACGCTCATGGTGCGCAACGCACCGCCCCGCATCGAGGTGGGCGCGACCGCGCCGGACTTCACGGTGACGAACCTGGCGACCAACACGCCGGTGTCGCTCCACGCCGAGTACCGCGGGAAGGTCACGCTGGTGAACATCTGGGCCACCTGGTGCGGCCCGTGTCGCGAGGAGATCCCCGCGCTCGACTCGCTCTACCGGGCGCTGCAGCCGAGGGGGCTCCGGATCGCGGCGGTGTCGGTGGACAAGGGCGCCGCAGCCGATGTCATGAAGTTCATGGATGAGTTCCATGTGACGTTCGACATTCTGCAGGATCCCGAAGGCACCATCCAGGAGTTGTACCAGTCGCCGAAGGTGCCGCAGAGCTACCTGATCGCGCGCGACGGCCGCTTCGTGCGCATCGTGTACGGTTCGCACCCGTGGGCCTCGCCGGGCAACCGGAAGATCATCGAGCAGCTCCTCAGCGAGCCGACGAGCGGCTCGGAGTGAGCCGATCGCCGTCCTCCACCTGGGCCGCGGTGCTGCTGGTCGCCGGCGGCCTCGGACTCGGCGCGTGGGCCCTGACGCGCTATGCCACACCACCCGAAGGTGCCCACGTTGGGGACCGCGCGCCCGACTTCCGTGTCGAGCGCGTCACGCAGGGCGATTCCATCGGCCTCCGCACGGCGTACGCCGGCAAGGTCGTGCTGGTGAATCTCTGGGCCACATGGTGCGGCCCCTGCCGCAAGGAGATGCCGTCGATGCAGGCGGCGTATAGCACCTATGCGGCCCGTGGATTTCGGGTGGCCGCGGTCTCCCTCGACGAGGGCGATGCTGCACCGCTCCGGACCTTCGCCACCGAGCTCGGTCTCACTTTTGATCTGCTGCAAGACCGTAGCAATCGGAGTCAGGAGATCTTCCAGGCCATCGGGCTGCCGCACAGCGTCCTCATCGGCCGTGACGGCCGGGTCAAGTGGGTGGCGCTCGGCGCGGAGGAGTGGATGTCCGCGGAGAATCGCGCGCGGATCGAGGCCCTCCTCGACGAGGGGGAGTAGGTTGCGCGTCCTGGCCCTGGAGACCTCGTGTGACGAAACCTCCGCCGCCGTCGTGCAGCGTGAAGGCGGAGTGACCACGCTGGCCGGGCTGGCGATCCTCTCGCAGGATGTCCACCGCATCTTCGGCGGCGTGGTGCCGGAGCTCGCGTCGCGCGCGCACCTTTCGATGCTCGGCCCGGTGGTGGAGCAGGCGCTTGCCGAGGCGGGGATCACGCTGCAGGAGATCGACGGGATCGCCGTCACGTCAGGGCCGGGACTCCTCGGCGCGCTGCTCGTCGGCGTCACGTGGGCCAAGACGGTGGCCTGGCATGAACAGCTGCCACTCGTCGGCGTGCATCACCTCGAGGGCCATCTCTTTGCGCCGACGCTTGAGGACCCGATGGCCGCACCGCCCTTCACGGCGCTCCTCGTCAGTGGCGGGCACACCCTGCTGCTCGATGTGCCCGCCTGGGGCGAGTATCACCAGATCGGCGAGACGCGCGACGATGCGGCCGGCGAGGCGTTCGACAAGGTGGGCGCCCTTCTCGGGCTGGACTACCCGGCGGGCGCCGCGATCGAGAAGCTCGCCGCCACGGGCGATCCGACGCGCTTCCGCTTCCCACGCCCGCTCCTCAAGGGCGTCGCCCACGCCGATCGCTTTGCCTTTTCCTTCAGCGGCCTCAAGACGGCCGTGCTGCGCGCAGTGCAGCAGAGCCCCGACCTCGAGGCCGATCGCGCGCACATCGCGCGCGGCTTCCAGGACGCCGCCATCGAGGTGATGGTGAGCAAGACGGTCGCGGCCGCCAAGGAATTCGGGCGCGAGCTGATCGTGCTCGGTGGGGGCGTGGCCTGCAATCGCACGCTGGCCGACGCCCTGCGCCGCGCGACCGAAGGCATCGCCCATGTGTCGGTGGCCTCGCCCCGGCTCAACACCGACAACGCCGCGATGATCGGAGCGGCCGGTGCGTGGCGCCTGGTCGCCGGCGAACGGCACCTCTACGACCTTGAGGCACGCGACACCTTCCCCCTCCCGGGACTCATCCCCCCGGCCGGAACCACACCATGACCAACGCCTATCCGCTCAAGTTTTCTGTCGGTCCGCTCTTCGGCCGAGGGCCGTTCGAGATCACCGGCTTCGGCCTGTTGATGATGCTTGCCTTCCTGACCGCGGCGTGGATCGCCGACCAGGAGGGGCGGCGACTCGGATTCAAGCCGGACTACGCCGGCGACATCGTCATGGGCGCCGTGATCGGCGGGATCATCGGCGCGAAGCTCTGGTACGTGGCACTGTTCGGGGCGGACGCCCTCCTCTCGCGTGGCGGGCTCGTGTGGTATGGCGGCTTCGTCGGCGGCACCCTGGGCGTGATCTTCATGGGATGGTGGCGCAAGGTGCCGATCCGCTGGACGATGCACCTCGTCGCGCCCGCCTTGGCGGCGGGCTATGCCGTCGGCCGCGTCGGCTGCTACGTCGTGGGCGATGACTACGGCCGCCCCACGACGCTGCCGTGGGCGGTCGCCTTCCCGGACGGAGAGCCCGCCACGCGCGCCTCGACCCTCGCAGCGCAGTTCGGCGTGACGCTCCCGGCAGGCACCGCGCCGGACGCGATCCTCGCCGTCCACCCCACCCAGCTCTACGAAGTGACGTTGATGTTGATCGCCTTCGCGGTGCTCTGGCGGTGGCGGTTGTCGCCGCGCGGGACCGGGTGGCTCTTCGGGGCGTATCTCGTCTTCGCGGGCGTCGAGCGCTTCATCGTCGAAATTCTTCGCGCGAAGGATGATCGCATCTTCGGTGTCTTCACCCTCGCGCAGTTGACGTCGATCGTGCTGATCATCAGTGGTGGCGCACTCATCGCGATGTTGAGCAAAAAGGGGACAATTTCACCCGGAATTTGGTTGGAAAAGGGATCTCAAAACACGTGATTCCCGCACTATTGACAGCTTTCCCGAAGATGCGTAACGTGTGTCCACGATGGCGTTGCTGGTGACGTCACAACGAGAAAGTCCTAGGGCGAAGAAGGGTGAAGCGAACACATCTGTTCGTCTTCGTAAACTCAGGGGGCGCTCTAGGACCTCCCAAACAGAATCGCCCGGCCGAGTTGGCCGGGCGATTTTGTTTGGACGTCATAGGTGATAGGTCGTAGATCAATGCGACCTACGACCTACGACTTACGACCTACGACTTTTCAACGGCCGCATCGACCACCGTCTGCTTCAACCGCTCCACCTCGCCGCGAATCGCCGCCAGGTCCCCTTCCATCCGCTCCAGCGACCGCAGCACGGCCTTCTCGACACCGGGCCCATCCGCCACCGAGCCGCGCATCGGATCGGGCTGCGGCTCGGGCGGTGCCTCGGCGGCCGCAGCGTAGCGCCTGGCATCGCGCGGGCGCTGTACCAGGAACACCCAGCCGAGCGCGACGACGGCGAGCAGTGCCAGCGCGCCCTGCGCCAGCATCGATTCCACCGTCGGGTAGATCCCAAGCGCCGGCAACCGCGGCCAGCCGATCAGCATGGTGGTCGGGAGCGTGTCGCCGGCCTGCAACTCGGCAACGGCCTTGCCGGCAAAGACGAACGCGGTGTAGTAGAGGAACGCCGACGTCACCGCGAAGAAGGGCTTCAGCGGGAGCCGCACGCCGTACCGATTGATCGCGACGTACACGATCGCCAGCACGACGCTGCCGACACCGATGCCCAGCACCACCGGCGCGAACGAGCCGGTCCCGCCGGAGAGGAAGAGCGCCTTGTAGAAGAGCACCGTCTCGAAGCCTTCACGATAGACCGCCAGGAACGCCGCCGAGGCGAGCGCGAAGACGGAACCGCCCGAGACGGCCTCCTGCATCTTGTCCTTGACGAAGGCGTTCCACTTCTGCAGTTCCATCTTCGACAACAGCCAGTAGCTCACGTAGAAGAGCACACCGACCGCCGCGACCATCGTGAAGCCTTCCATCGTCTCCTGGTTGCTCGGCGAAAGTGCGAACACCGTCTCGAGGAGCACGGCCGTGAGCAGCGAGAGGGCCACCGCGGCGCCGACGCCGATGTGAATGTCGCGGCGACGATGCCCCGCCCCGACGCGTGTCAGGAAGGCCATCAGCGCCCCGATGATCAGGATCGCCTCGAGCCCTTCGCGCAGCATGATCATCAACGACTGCACAAAGAGGTTGGTCGGCGAGACCTGGTCGCTCACGGTGCGTTCCGCCTGCTCCAGCTCGGCGGCGAGACTGCGTGCGAGACCATCGAGTTCCGCCACGGTGGCCCCGCCGCCGGCGCGGGCGCGCAACGTGGCGAACGACGTCTCGAGCCGGGTGGCGAGTGCGGGCTCGCGAGTGCGAACCGCCCGCTCGACCTTCTCGAAGGCGAGGTAGGCATCGAACGCCGCGGCCACGGCCTCGGTGTGACGACCCTGACCTGCGAGGGTGGTGGACTCCGACACCTTGCCCCGCACCGTCGCGAAGACGCCGGCGATCACCGCCGTCTCGTCGTCGGTCGTCTGGAAGGTCCGGACGGCCGCGAGTTCCCCGCGTGTGGCGCCAGCGCCGAGCGCCGCGAGAATCTCGCTGTCGGTCAGCTTCGCAACGGCGGCGAACGTCTGCATCCGTTCCGGCACGACGCCGCTCGGCGCGGCCTGGCGGAGCGTCGACGCGTAGGCGGCCAGCGCCCAGCGATCCTCGAGCGGGAGGCGGCTCTCGAAGGCCGGCATCGCCGTGCCGTTGACGCCCATCGTGATGCGCTGGTAGTAGCTCAGTGGTGTGGCGGCCATCAGGCCCGCGGGGTCCGCCAGACTCGGCGGCGGCGGCTTGAGCGCCCGGCCCGCGGCCCCGTCGCCCTTGCCCAACTCGCCGTGGCACGCCGTACACTCGCGCTGAAACAACTCGCGGCCTCGCGCCAACGACGGTGTCCGTTCCGGCATCTCGACCAGCACCACCTGCAGGCTGCTGGCAAGCGCGTCGGTCAGCTGCCGGACGGCAAGGTCGACGGAGTCCGGTGCGCCGGTCCGCTCGACGAAGCCCAGGGCCCGCTCGAGGCCAGCGACGGTCGGTCCGGCGGCGATGGCGGGGAGCAGCTTCGCGGAGCGGATCGCTTCGTTCAGGAAGAGCCGAGCCTCCTCGACCTCTGCCGCCGCCACGATCTTCCCGCCCACAACCCCGATCCGGTACTCCTGGGCCGCCAACTGGGCCGACGCGGCCACACGCCGGGCGACGACCGCAGAGTCGGTGGCCGGAGCCGTCGGAGAAGCCAACAGGAGGACCGCATAGATGAGATTCATTCTCAAACGCTTTGAAGGAGACGCAAGAAAGTAGAGTGCGGCAGTCGGAATGGGAAGGGACAACCATCGATGATCGATGATCGATCATCGACGATCGATCATCCCTCGAGGATCGCGACCGCCGCCGCGACGTCGCGGCTATGACTGAGGGAGAGGTGCACGGTGACCTGATGCGGGGCGATCAGGTCCGCGGCGCGGCCGGTCAGCACGGCCTCGGGCCGTCCGTCGGGAAGGCGGCGCACGCCGATTTCGCGCCAGCCCACCGCGCGGGCGCCGGGGAGGACCTGGAGCGCCTTGTAGACCGCCTCCTTGGCCGCCAGACGGGCGGCGAAGGCGGGGGCGGGGTCACCGAGGCTGTCGAGGTAGCGACGCTCCTCAGCGGTCAACGTGCGCGCCAGAATGCGTTCGCCGTGCCGCGCGAGCAGCGCCCGGGCCCGGGGCAATTCGACGACGTCGAGGCCCAGCCCGATCACGGCCATGGCAGACTCCAGAAGGCGGCATGGACTGGCCTGAACCATTCCGGGGGGGTGAGCTGGCCGCCCAACCAGGCAGAGACGACGGTCAACACGACCGCGAGCCCGCCGACCGATGCCACCACCCGGGCGAGCGGGCGACGCCATGCCGCGACCACGGCAGCCCGCTGGCGCCAGCTGCGGAGCTCACTCACGGCGACCGCCACCGCAGCCTCCCAGGCGGCCTCCAGGGCCGCCCCGCGGGCACGACGACTCAGCAGGCCGCTGCCCTCGCCCGCGAGCCGCTCCAGCGGCATGGCGCACGCCAGCAGCCGATTCAGGAGCGCCTCACCACGCTCCGCGTCGGGCAACTGTGCGCGCAGTCGAGCGGCAGGGAGGCGCGCCTCGCGCGCCGCGCCTTCAACCAGTTCCGCCGCCTGGGCCATCACCCGATCGCGGAGGGCCCCGGCCGCCTCGGCGAAGGCCGCTTCCCACGCCGCATGGTCGAGGCGCTCGGCCGCGGCCACGCTCACCAGCCGATCGAGCAGAGCCAACCGCACGCCGTCGAAAGGGGCCGCCGCGGCGGGAAGTGCCAGTCGACCGAGGTCCGCCGAAAGGGGCGCCGTCAGAAGATGGCCTGCAACACCGCCTCGGTGTCGGCCAGGGTGTCGAACGCGGCGTACGCCCCGGCCGCGAGCAACTCCTCGCGCGAATACGCTCCGGTCGCGACACCGATGGCCCGTGCCCCGATCGAATTGCCGCAGGTGACATCAGCCGGCGTGTCGCCGAGGATCACGACCTCGGCGCCGGACGGCACTCGGCCAAAGTGGGCCGCCGCCCGTTCTGCGGCGATCGGTGGCAAGTCGGGGCGATGTCCGCTGTCGGAGCCGTAGGCGCCGAGCGTGAAGCGTTCGAGCGCCAGCCCCGCTGCGCCGAGCTTCAGCGCTGCGCCGCGCACGATGTTGCCCGTCAGCAGTCCGACGACGGCCGCCGGACGCTCGGCCAAGGCATCGAGCAGCGGAACGATCCCGGGAAGCGGCTGCACCCGATCGGCGCGCAGCGACACCTCTCGCTCGAGGTGGCTCACGTAGCGATCGAGGATCTCGAGCGTGCGCTCGGGCGTGGCCCGCTCCGGCGCGCCGGCGGCCGCGTACAGCTCCCCGACGATCTGCGGATCGGTCTTTCCGTCGAAGCGAACCGACTCGAAAAAGGAGAGGTCGGCGAATTCCTCGGCAAAGGCGGCCTGAATGGCATGCCGACCGGCCGAGGCACTCAACAGCAAGGTGCCGTCGATGTCGAAGAGGACCAGGCGGCGCATCAGGTCAGGCGACGCACGGCAACGAGCCGTTCCAGGAGCGGCGCCGCGCGGCTCCCCTCGGTGCACGCTTCGCGTGTGACGCGACCGGTCGCCACCGTGCTGTGCACGATGCCGTCGTCGCCTGCCTGGATGGCGACGTGGGTGATGCCATCGCTGTCCGCCCCCCGAAAGAAGAGCAGGTCGTCGGGACGGCGATCGTCGAGTTCGATCCGCTGCCCCATGTCGACCTGTTGCCGGGCGTCTCGCGGGAGCGGCACGCCGCGCGCGAGAAAGGTCGTCTGCACCAGGCCGGAGCAATCGATGCCCGAGGCGGTCACGCCGCCCCAGAGGTACGGCGCACCGGCAAATTCGCGCCACGCCCAGGTCGACGGCGCCTGCGCGAGGCTGCCGAGGATCACGTCACCGTACGGGCGCACCGAGCCACCGAGGATCTCGGCCACGTCGCCGTCGGGGAGCCGGGTGCGCGAGCTCCCCTCCAGCAGCAGCCGGGCGCGATGCGGCGCCCGGATCGCCATCCCGGTGCTGTCGCGGAGCAGTGCCCCCTCGGACCATGCCGCTGTGGAGAGCCATGCCTCGACGTCGCCGAGATGCAGCCGGCGGACATAGCCCTCGTGCACCCATCCCGCGTAATCGTCGAGGATGGTCCGGATGCGCAGCATCGCGCCATGATGGTCGACCACTTCCGCGCCCTCACCGAGGACGAGCTGGGTCACCTGTTCTGCGGCGAGTGAGTGGGTTGCGAGCACCGGCACCACCGCGGCCGTGGCGAGCAGCGCGTTCACGAGGCCTTCGCCTTCGCCACGCACTCGCGACACAGCGTTACGCCGCGAATGGTGCAGACCAGGCAGACGAAGGTGCCGCAGGACTCGCACGGGTAGCCTTCGGAGGCGCGCTCTTCGCGGCCGCAGGCGCGGCAGAGCATCGCATCCCGCTCGCGCAGGGCGGGCCGAGGCTGCGTGGTGGCCATCAATGCGGGATCGCGTACCGCTTGATCTTGGCGATCAGCGTGGCGCGAGAGATGCCGAGTTCGGCGGCCGCGCGCGTGCGGTTTCCGCCGTGGTGCTTGAGCGTGCGATCGATGTGCATCCGTTCCACCTCCTCCATCGTCAGCGGATTGTGCCGCCGATCGAACGGTCCTCCCTTGGCCCGGAACTCCCCGGGCAGGTGCTCGGCGCCTATGGCCTCGACACCGCGCGCGAGCAGCATCGCGCGCTCGATGACGTTGCGCAGCTCCTGCGCGTTGCCCGGCCAGCCGTACCCCAGCAGCCGATCCAGCGCGTCGTCGGTCAGCCGCGTCGGCGACCCGGGAGCGGCGCGACTGAGGTCGCGGAGATCCCGACGAATCAACCCGAGCAGATCCTCCCGGGTGCGCTCGCGAAGCGGCGGCACCACCAACGGCATCACGTTCAACCGATAGTAGAGATCTTCGCGCAGGCGGCCGGAGCTCAGGAGCGCCGACGCGGAGTGCGCGGTGGCCGCCACCACCCGAACGTCCACCGGAATTTCGCGGGAACCCCCGACCCGGCGGAAGGCGTGCTGCTCGAGGACCCCGACCAGCGTCGCCTGCAGCGGCCCCGGCAGGTCACCGACTTCCGTCAGGAAGAGCGTGCCGCCATCAGCGATCTCGAGCATGCCCTGACGCCGCTCGCCGGCGCCCGACGTCGGGTCGCCGCCCTCCCGCCCCACCAACAGCGTCTCGAGCCACTCCGGATCACCAGCACCATCGGCGAGTTCGATGAAGGGCGCCGTGGCGCGAGGCGACGCGTCGTGGAGCAGGCGGGCAATCTCCACCTTCTCCGTCCCGGGTTCGCCCTGGATCAGCACCGGCGTGCCGTCGCTCCGGGCGAGCAGCGTGAGCTGCCGTGCGACCTCCTTCATCATCGGCGACACACCGAGTCCGTCGAAGCCCTCGACCGGCGCGCCGCGCCCGATCAGGCTCCGATTGACCCGGCGCAGTCGCCCCTTCTCGGCCGCCCGCTCGCAGGTCGCGAGCAGGTGCTCGGCCTCGGCCGGCTTCACCAGAAAGTTCTCGGCCCCGCTTCGCATCGCCGACACCGCGGCGGCCACATCGTTGTCGCCGGTGAGCAGCACCACCGCCGTGTCGCGCCCGCGCAACTGTTCCAGCACCTCGAGCCCGTCCATCCCCGGCAGGTTCAGATCGAGGAGCACGACGTCCGGGAGCGAGCGCGCAAATGTCGCCAGCCCCGCCTCCCCGGTCAGCTCACGATACACGTCCCATCCCCGCTGCTCGAAGAGGGCCCCGATCGAGCGGAGGATGGCGAGGTCGTCATCGATGAGCAGAATCGAGTTGGGCATCCAGAGCCTTCCGGGCATGGTGAACCTGAGCGGACCCGATGATCGATCATCGATGATCGATCATCGATGGCCCCGCCCTGCTACTGACAATATCACCCCGCCCGCAATTCTGCTGGCAACATGACCGCGATCGCGCCCGGCACCACCGTGGCCGTGAACGGGGTCTCGCCGCCGCCCTCGCCATCCATCTGGACCGGCTGCTCGCCATCCAGGGCCCGCACCGAGATTTCCTTGCCGCGGGCATACCCCACGAAGACATCCTTCCCGAAGGTCCCCTCCGCGTCGCGCAGGAGGTCCCACACCGCCCGAACCGAGCCCCCGAACTTGTTGGCCTGGAAGACCACCAGGTCGAGCAAGCCGTCGTGGGGCGAGATCCCCGCGCCCAGCTTCACGAGCGGGGGGATCACTTCGCCGCAGTTGGCCACCATCAGCATCGCCGCGTCGAGTTGCTGCTCGACCCCATCGACGGTGACGAGGAACGGGACGCTCCGGATCTCCGGAATGATGCGCAACGTGGTGGCGACGTACGCCATCATCCCCCACTTGTGCTTCATCGCCGATTCGGTCTCGACCATCACGCGCGCATCGACGCCGGCCCCGCACGCCACCGCGAAATAGTGCACGCCATCGGGCCGCTCCATCCGCCCGAGGTCGAGCCGCGTCGGCACGCCGCGCACCATCAACTCCGCGGCCTTCACCGGGTTGCTCGGCAGCCGCAGGTTGCCCGCCAGCAGGTTGCCGGTGCCGCCCGGCAGCAGGCCGAGCGCCACGTCGGTGCCCACCAGGGCGGCCGCGGCCTGCATCGTGGTGCCGTCGCCGCCGAAGACGGCCACGACATCGACACCCTGCGCCACGCCGTACTCGGCGAGCCGACGCGCATCGCCCGGCCCGCCCGTGGCCAGCACCTCGACCGACCACCCCGCACCGGTCATCACCTTTTCGATCAGGCGCACGGTCGCCGCCGCCGTGCGGGCTGCATTCGGATTGGCAATCAGGATGGACGTCGTCACGATCAGTATTCCCGTTCCCAGAGCAGGTCGGTACCGAACTGGTAGCGCCGTGGTAGCAGCGTGCTGGCGGTGTTGGCCTGGCAGGTGCCGACCGGTTCGGCCGAGGCCTTCAGGCGGAACTCGCGGGAGAGGCGATACTCGAGCGACGCCCCGAGGTTGTTGCGCGAGAAGACCGGGCTGTTCGACCCGCCCCCCGTGCAGAAGCCGGCATTGAAGGTCGCGAAGAATCGGCGCGAGAGCTGGAAGCCGGCGAGCAATTGCGTCAGGCTCGGCCCCTGCTGCTGCCGCTGCTCCAGGATCCCCGAGCGCAGTTCGAAGAGGTCGAAGCCGGCGTCCGTCGCCAGTCGCGACAGCTCGCCGGTGAAGGCGCCGGCGAGGAGTGACTGCGCCGTCGAGGTGACCTGGGCTCGCTGACTCCCGCCGAGCTGCCCCTGCGGGATTCCGAACATCAGGAAGGAAATCAGGTCGCGATCGGGCAGGTTGCGCCCAGGGCTCGACAGCGTCAGTCGCGGCACCTGGATGCTCCCCTCGATGTGCGCCACGATCGGCACGTCCTCGCCATCCGAGGTGTGCACGATGTGTCGGGCCTGCAGGTCGAGTTCGGCGTTGAGGTCGGGCGATCCGAAGTAACTGACCGTTCCGCTCTCGACCGTGAAGTCGCGCGCCGGCAGGTAGGGAATCTTCAGCGTGTAGGTGCCGCGCGGCGCGGTGAAGGTGCCGGCGAGCCGGTACTGCTTGCGCACCTTGTCGATCGTGACCGAGCCCTCGAGCTGCACATTCGCCTCGCTCGAGCGGAGCCAGACCTCGGTGCCGAGGCGGAAGCGCAGCCCCTCGATCCGGAGCGAATCGAGGAAGCGGTTCTGGAACGCCGCGCCGAGCCGCCGGCGCCGGAGTGCGAGGGTGTCGACCAGGTCGAGGTAGGCCGGGTCTTCGAGGTCGATGATGTCCTTGGTCACCAGGTCGGCGAAGTAGAGCACGCTGCCGGAGAGGGTGCCGCTGCCACGCAGCACCGGATGCGCCACTGGACCGCGCAAGGTGACGTTCAGTTGCTCGGCCCGCAGCTTCAGGTAGTTCGGCACGTTCATCGCCAGGAAGCCGCGCGCGTCGAAGGTGAGGTCGAGCACCGGCATCGTCAGCTGGTCGAAGCGGACGCTGCCGGTGGTGCGCAGCGTCCCGCCATCGCCATTCATCGAGAGCGAGTCGAGCAGCAGCGAGTCGCCGCTGAAGCGCGCCCAGCCGTCCACCTGGTCGTAGGTCGCGCCGAGCGACGGGAGCCGCATGCGGCCGTTGCGAACGGAGAGCGACCCACCGAGGCGCGGCGCCGCCCAGGAGCCGCTGCCATGCAGGTCCAGCTGGACGATCCCGCTGGCGTTCCGGATGTTGGGCGTGAAGGCTTCGAAGACGGCGAGGTCGACCGAGTCTGCCCGCGCAGTGATGGCGATCGGGCCCGGCAGCTTGCGGTCGCTGCGGGCGGCCAGGGCGAGGTCGAACGGCAGCGCGAGATCGACGTCAAGCATCGCATCGCCCGTTCGCCAGAACGTGAGGTGCGACCGGAGCATCCGCGACTCGTAGTCGAAGGCCGCGCGCACCATGGGGGCCCGCACCGATCCGAGCACCGGGCCGGTCACGGCCGCGCTCCCGCGGATCGTCGGCGCCTCGCGGGTGCCCCCCAGGCGCAGGTCGAGCGCCGCGAGGCCCGCCACGGCACTGGTGTCGCCCTGCATCAGGCCCACGAGGTCGGCGAGGTCGAGGCCCACCGCACTCGCGGTCATCGTGCCGGGGACATCACCAGGGAAACTGCCGAAGAGGGTGATCGCTCCGCTGCCGTCACGGGTGCGGAGTGCCAGGGTGTCGTCGAGCGTGGCCAGGCCATCGGCGAGCCGGAACTGCGTCGGCCGCTCGAGCCGCCATTGCTGCCGCGGGAAGGCCAGCGCCAGCGAGTCGAGCGCGATCCGCTGCTTGGTCGAGTCTCCCTGCCACGTGCCGGCGGTCGCGAGTTGCAGTCCGTTGAGCTGCCCTTCGCCGGTGAACGCCAGCGAGTCCGCGCGGCCGCGAAGCTGCACGGCCACGGCCCGACCCAGGAGCGTCGCGTTGCCGAGCGAATCGGCCGTCAGCGCCAGCGTCAGCCCCTTGGCTCCGAGCGAATCGGCCGTGACATCCGCGCCGAGCACGCCGACCCGCCACTGATCGAGCACCACATCTTCGGCATCGAGCCGCGCCACGACCGCCGCGCGGTCGAGCGAGCCGTGCAGGTCGATCGCCAACCGTGCCAGACCATCAAGCGTCCGTGGCGCCAGCGTGTCGCGCACGATGCCGGTCGCCGCGCGCAGCAGCGAGTCGAAGGGCTGCAGTGAGGCGGCCCACGCCTCGAGGTGCAGCGAGCCCGAATCGGGGACGGCCCAGCCGATCGCGCCGCGGCCCACGATCTGACCCTCGGGCCAACGAACCTCGGCGCTATCCACCTGCAGCATGCCCGCCGCGGCACCGAGGCGCAGCGTCGCCTGATCGAACGTGAGCCCGCCCACGCGGGATCGATCGAGGTCCATCACGACCGACCCGTCGGGCGGTACCAGCGAGTCGATCGCACCGTGCAGCCGCATCCGGCCGTTGAGCGCGGTGGAACCACCCTTGCCAAGCAAGGCGTCGAGGTCGACGCGACTGAAGGTCAGGTCGAGCGAATCGGCCGCCCAGCGCGGATCCATGGCGGTGATGGTCCCCAACGCGCGGATCGTCCCGAGGTCCCCGGTCACATCGGCGTCGAGCCAAAGGGACTCGAGCGAGCCGCGGGTGACGATCCGTCCCGTGAGCCCGCCGTGGGGAGTCAACGAGGGATAGCCGGATCGCAAGGCATCGAACGACAGCCGGTCGAAGGTGGCATCCATCTCGACGCCGAGCACCTCGCGCCGGGTGTCGAGGCGCACCGCCCCGAGCAGCCGTGACATCGCCTGGTTCGGCGCCATGTGCTCGGCCAACCCGTCGAACCGCGCGTTCTGCCACGGGCCGTTGAGGCGGCCGACCAGATGCAACTGCCCCGGGAGCAGCATCGCCGGCACGACCCGGCGCACCGTGCCGAGCGCGACCGACGCGTCGAGCAGCTGGAAGCCATCGAAGACGGCGCCCTCGTCCCCGCCGAAATGAATCACGCCGTCGGTGCGGAAGGTCGAGATCGGCTGCCCAGGCACCAGCGCATCGGCGAGCCGCAGGTCGCCGGCGACGCGCATGGCATCGAGGAAGCCATCGAGGCGGAGGCGCCCCTCAAGCATCCCCGCGAACGGCAGCGTGTCCAGGTACGGGCGCATCACGGCGAGCGGTGTCTGGGTCAGCATCAGGTCGAGGTCGCGAAAGCCGAGCCCGCGCTTGGTGTCGACGATCGCCACCATGCGGCCCACCGCGCGCGTCACGCCGTGCCCGAGCGTGAGCTTCTCCAGTCGGTACTCGGTCTGGGTGTTGCTGTTGGAACGGGCGACCACCTCGCCGCGGCCCTGCCACGACGGAAAGTCGGGCGAGATCCACCGGAGGTCATCGAGATCGACCGTGTCGGCGCTCAGCGCCCAATCGAAGAGGACGGTGTCCTGCGGCCAGCGCACCGCGCCGCCCCCCTGCACGATGGTCCCCGGCATCGCGGCGCGGTCCAGCGTGAACCGCAACGAATCACCCGCCGTGATGATCTCGGCCTGCAGCGCGGTGATCGTCAAGGCAGGATCGGCGAGCGTGCCCCGCAGTTCGGCGATGCGCACCAGGATCGGATCGCGCGCCGGCGTCGAGATGCGCACCAGCGGGATGCGAGCATCCAACTCGCTGAGGCCGTAGACACGGACCGGACCATCCGGACTCGCCTCGATGCGCGGCTGGGCCGGGGCCGCGCCGTTGCGTGATGTCGGCACCTTCGGCGCGTGCGGCGTCGTCGCCACGTCGACCCGAATGGTGCCGCCGCGAATCACCAGGTCATGCAGCTCCACCAGCGCCGATGAACCACCCGGAGTACCCGGCTTGCTGCGGAAGACCTCCTCGTAGTTCCATCGCGAGCGCCGCAGCCGGATCAGGTGGATCACCGGACGCTCGACGCGGACTTCGTGAAACACCAGCCGTCCCGCCAGCAGCTCGGGCAACGTGTAGCGCACCTCGAGCCGCTCGGCGGTCAGCACCAGACCACCGAGCGAATCGCGGACGGCGACCCGCTCCAGCACCGCGTGTCCGAGCAACGACCCGCGGATGCCACCAATCTCGACGCGCCCCGCCACCCGTCCCGAGATCATCGTGGTCACCACCCGGGCCAGCAACCGCTGCCCCGGCGGCGACCAGAGCACGGCCGCGGCCGTTCCGAGCAGGCCGCCGAACAGCACCAGCAGGGGCCAGACGAAACCGGCGGTCAGGAAGAGGCGCACCCGACGCATCAGAACGCCTGTCCCACCGAGAAGTGGATGGTGTAGTCGCGCGTGCGCTTCCGCACGAACCCCGTGTCGATCACCCGAAGGTCGCCCGCGGCGGTCGTGGTGTACACCGTGCCCGATTCCAGCTCGTACCGGTTGAACCCCATGTCGAGCCGGATCGGGCCGAGCGGCGAGGCGAAGCGAAGTCCCACGCCGGGCGTCATCCGCCAGCGGGCGGTGCCGCCCTGATCCCAGAGCGCGCCCACGTCCGTGAAGACGGCGAATCGCATCCGCGGGGAAAAGATCGGCGAGGGGAGCCGCAGCTCCAGGTTCGCCACGACCACGCGGCTGCCGCCGGTCGCCGAGATCCTGGCCTCCGAGGCCGGAAAGGTGTCGTCCGCCCGCACCGAATCAGCAGGCACGACGTACACCACCGGCCCGAGCTCGTTGCGATCATAGCCGCGCACATCGTTCGGCCCGCCGGCGTAAAACCGCTGCTCCGGGGGGACGAAGTTGCCGCTACCCGTGCTGAAATCAGACTTGGGCGAGAAGACCGCCCCGACGCGCAGGTGTCCGGCCAGTGTGACGCTCCGCGTCAGCGGCACGAAGCCCGAGGCGTCGCCGACGACCCGGGTGAATTGCTGCTGGGCAGAGGAGCCGAGCAGCTTGGAGGAGACGGTCGCCTCCGCCGTCAGGATGCTGCCGCGCGTCGGATCAAGGAGGTTGTTCACCCGCACCCGCTCGGCGGAGAGGCCGACCGTGGCGAGGACGCGACGTTGCTGCAACTGCGCGATGTCAGCAGCCGCGCACGCGTTGAAGAAGGCGCAGAAGGAGGCAGGGTTCGCGTTGGTGAAGCCGTAGGAGAGGCGGTACGAGAGCGTGATCGGAATGCGCGCCGCCGTCTCCCGGGTCATCGACACCCCCGCGCCGACTTCCTCGCGCAGGAAGACCTTGTACTCGCTGCGCCGCTCGGCAAAGAGCGACGTCGTCAGCGTGTTGTCGGGTGAGAGGAAGCCGTTCCGTCGCAGCGAGACGTCGAGGCCGTAATTCGCCAGCCGCGATCCGACCGAGTCGTCGCGGAGGGGCGAACAGATCGAGTTGCGCGCCCCGAAGTCGAGCGGATCGCCGACGCCGATCTTGGAGAGCCGGGTACTGATGTCGAGCAGCTTGCCGCCGCCCAGAAAATTCCGCGCCGTCCAGCCGAGCCCGACGCGGAAGCAGTCGTTGGTGGCGAAGCCGACGGCGGCGCGGGCCCGATGGGCGCGGCCCTCCGCGACCGTCACCAGCAGCGGGACGATCGTGTCGCCAATGCTGAACTGCGCCGTGTCGATGACGACATCCGCCACCCGGAACAGCTCCGAGGCGTAGAGCGCGCGCTGCGAACGGAAGAGGTCGTTGTAGCGGTAGCGCGCGCCGGGGCGGGCCGACACGAGCGAGGCGATGAAGCCGGAATCGACGCGCGTCTGGCCCGTCACCGTGACCGGGCCGAACACCGCCGGTGGTCCGGTGTGAAACTCGAGGGTGGCCTGCGCCACGTGACCGTCCACGTCCTCGCCGAATCGGCCGGGGAGTGCCGACGAACTTGGGTAGCCGAGGTCCTGGAGCCGCGCGAGAATCGTGTCGCGTGCCGCGGCCAGGGTGAATCGCGAGAAGACGTCGCCCACCGCGATCGGCAGGTCGCGCACCAGCTGTTCGCGCTCGGGGACGCTGTCGAGGCCAAGCAGGGCGAGTGACGTCAGCCGGAGTGGCTCGCCTTCCTTGATCGTGATGCTGATGTACACGTCCACCGCGGTGCGCCGCACCACCGTGTCCACCGCCACCTCGCGATAGCCGGCGCGCCGGTAGAGCGCCTGCAGCCGCTCGACGTCGCGACGGAATTCCTGCTCGTTGAACGTGCGCTTGGTGCCCAGGCCAGTCCAGCGCGCCGACCAGTTGGTGGCGAAGAACGACGAGTTCGTGGTGCTGATGGCCGCGGCCAGCGTGACGTCGTCGAGCGCCTTGTTGCCCGAGAAGTCCAGTTGGCGGACGATGAGCGCTTCTTCCTGCGCCGCGAGGCCGCCGGCGACCGGCAGGAGGGCCAGCGCAAGCGCCAGCGCCCACCGCCCGAAGGCGAGGGTGCGAGGACCATCAGAACGCAGCATTGACCGCATTTCCTAAATCTGGTTAGTTGAAGGGGTTACGCCAACGTCCCCGCCGCAGATCGGAGCCTGATGCCCCGCGCCATCGCCCCGCTCCTTGCCCTGTTGCTGGCGTCCTGTGGCAGCGGCATCCCCCCCGGGCTGACCTACTACTGGACCGCCGACCCGCGCTCGCTCGACCCGGCGCTCTCGACCGACGTGCCGACCGGCGAAGCCGTCGCGCTCCTGTTCGACAACCTGACCCAGTTCGATCCCGATGGCCGGCTGGTGCCCGGGCTGGCCACGGCCTGGTGGCCGTCGCCCGATGGCACGACCTGGACCTTCCGCCTCCGGTCGGGCGTGCGCTTCCACGACGGGCGGGCGGTGGATCGGGCGGCCATCGTCGCCTCCTTCCATCGTGCCCTGCGGATGCGAAAGGAGGGCGGCCGCATCTGGCCGCTGCTGCCGATCCTCGGCGCCGCCGCCGTGGCCGATTCGGGCGCGGCCACACTGGTCGGCCTGACCACCATCGACGATTCCACGATCGCGTTCACGCTCGCCGAACCGCTGAACATCTTCCCCAAACTGCTCGCGATGCCGGTCGCCGCCATCGTGCCGACGCCGACCCCCGAGGAGTTCGGCGAGGCGCCGGTCGGTAGCGGTCCCTGGCGCTTCGTGAGCTGGTCGCACGACGATCTCCTGGTCTTTGCCCGCAATGAGGAATGGTGGGGCGGCCCCGCCGCGAGCGACACGCTGCGTGTTCGGATCATTCCCGAGACGTTCACCCAAGGTGCCGAGTTCGAATCGAAACGACTCTCGGTCGTCGAGATCCCCGTCAGCGAGACCGCAGTCTGGGAGGCCGCCACCGATCGGGTGCTGCAACGCCGCGCCGCCATGCGCGCCGTCTATATCGCCATCAACACCACTCGCGGCCCGCTCGCCGACGTTCGCGTCCGCCGCGCCCTCAATCACGCGGTCAACATCCCCGCGATCCTCGACCGCGTCATGCACCACCGCGGCGTCCTCGCGGCAGGCAGTATCCCGCCGGGGCTCGACGGCTACGACAGCACCCGAACCCGCTACGCGTTCGACCAGGCCAAGGCGCGTGCGCTGCTGGCCGAGGCGGGCTTCGCCACCGGAATGACGCTGCAGCTCTGGCGCTCACCGCGCGCCGAGTTCGCGCGCATTGCCCAGGCCGTGCAGGCCGACCTCGGTCGCGTCGGCGTGAAGGTCGAGATCGTCGAACGTGACGCGTCCACCGCGCGCGCCGCGGCCCGCAAGGGCGACGCCGATCTCTTTCTCTCCGATTGGTGGGCGGACTACCCCGACGGCGAGAACTTCACCTTTCCGCTCTTCCACTCCAGCAACGCCGGTACCGGTGGGAACTACGCCTTCCTGAAGCGACCGGGTCTGGACTCGATGCTCGTGACGGCGCGCGGTACGCCCGACTCGACTGCCAAGGCGGCACTCCTCCGCCGGATCGACCAGGCCGTCTTCGACGACGCCCCCTGGATCTTCTGCTGGTTCCCGACCGACCTCTGGGCCCGCCAGCCGTCGATCACCGGTTGGAGCTATCCGGTGGTCTTCACCGGCCAGCGCTGGTCCACCGTCCGAGAAGTTCGGTGATCCGCTACATCCTGCTCCGGCTGGCGCTGCTCGTGCCGACGCTCCTCGGTGTGCTGGCGGTGACGTTCGCGCTGCTCTATCTCGCACCGGGCGACCCGGTCGCGGCGATCGTCGGCGAGCGCGCCGATGCGGCTGCCGTGGCCCGCGCACGCGCGGATCTCCGACTCGACGACCCGATCGCGGTCCGCTTCGGCCGCTACGTGGCCGGCGTGGCCCGCGGCGACCTCGGCCGCAGCTACATCACCCGGCGTCCCATTGTGCGTGAACTCCGTCAGCGCTTCCCGGCCACGCTGAAGCTCGCCTGCGCCGCGATGCTGATCGCCGTCACCCTCGGCCTCGCGGTGGGCATCTGGGGGGCGGTCCGTCCAGGGTCGTGGGGCGACCGCATCGCGACCTTGGGCGCCTATCTCGGCATCTCCTTCCCGGTCTACTGGGTTGGCCTGCTCCTGATCCTCGGCTTCGCCGTGACGCTGCGCTGGTTTCCCCCATCGGGGTACGGCGGGCTGCTCTTCCTGGTCCTCCCCGCCGTCACGCTCGGGATGCGGTCGATCGCCTTCCTGGCCCGGATGACGCGCTCGGCGATGCGGGAGGTGCTGACCTCCGAACTGGTCCGCACCGCACGCGCCAAGGGACTGCCGGCGCGCACCGTGATCCTTCGTCACGCGCTCGGCAATGCCCTGCTGCCGATCATCACGGTCGTGGGCCTCGACTTCGGATCGTACCTCACCGGGTCGATCCTCACGGAGACGATCTTCTCCTGGCCCGGTGTGGGGCGGTATATCCTCACCGCCATCGACAAGCGCGACCTCCCGGCCATTCAGGGTGGGATACTTTTTCTTTCGCTGGTCTTTGTCCTGGTCAACCTGATCACCGACCTCTGCTACGCCGCCGCCGACCCCCGAGTCGCCCATGATCGCTCGTAGTCGCCTCCTGCTCGCCGCGTTGTTCGTGGCCGCATCCCCGCTCACCGCGCAGTCGCTGACCAAGCGACTCGATGCCCGACTCGATGGACCCGGACTCGACCGGCTCCTCTGGGGCGTCGCGGTGACCGACCTCGACGGCCACCTGCTCTACGGTCGCAACGCTGACCGCCTCTTCATCCCCGCGAGCAACACCAAGCTCGTCGTGGCAACCGTGGCGGCCGCACTCTTCGATCCGGGGTTCACGGTCACGACCTCGCTCTACGGAACCGGCCCGATCGTCGACGGCGTGCTGCAGGGCGACCTGGTGTTCTACGGTCGGGGCGATCCGACCTTCTCGCGGCGCTGCTACGACGTCGACGAGACCGTTGTCGGCGCCTGCGATACCGACCCCGCCGCCAGGTTGGTCGAGCTCGCGCGGCAGCTGCGCGCCCGCGGCGTGCGCAGCATCGCAGGGGATCTCATCGGTGACGGATCCTACTTCGAGCCGACGCTGATCCACCCGTCGTGGGAAGCGTACGACCTGAATTGGTGGTACGCCGCACCGGTCTCCGGACTCGGCTTCAACGACAACAGCGTCGATTTCCGGATCACGGCGGGCGACAGTGCCGGCATCCCGCCCCGGATCACCATGAGTCCGGAAGTCGGGGCCGGTCGCCTCGAGCTCCGCGCGGAGACCGGTCCCAAGGGGAGCCGGAGCACGTTCGACATCCTCCGAAGCGCTGACGGCAGCGGCTGGGTGGCCTCCGGATCGCTCCCGGCCGGCACCGCCGCCCGCACCGAGAACTCCGCCGTGGAAGACCCCAATCGCTATGCGGCGCTGGCCCTGCGCCGAGAACTGGCCGCAGAGGGGATCGTCGTCCGCGGCGCCACGCGGTCCACCACGGACTCGCTCGCCTATCGCCACGCCCGCGGCGCGCCCGCACTCGCCGAGGTGCGCTCACGGCCGGTGGCCGACTGGATCTTTCCGATCCTGAATTCGTCGCAGAACTGGTTCGCCGAAACGCTGCTCAAGCAGGTGGGCAAACAGTTCGGCAACGCCGGATCGTGGCAGGAGGGTCGCCGTGTCACGCGACGCTTCTTGATCGACTCGATGAAGGTCGACTCGACGGAGATCGCCGTGGAGGATGGCTCGGGACTCGCGGCCAACAACCTGATCGCGCCGCGGGCCTTCACCACCATGCTCAGCTACATCAGGAAACATCCGCGCTACGACGTGATCGCGGCCGCGCTGCCGCAGAGTGGGGCGACCGGATCCCTGCGCCGCCGCTTCATCGGGACACCGATCGAGGGGCGGGTTCGAGCCAAGAGCGGCACCATCTCGCGGGTCAATTCGCTGAGCGGGTACGTCGAACGGAGCGATGGCCGCGTCCTGGTCTTTTCGATCCAGGCCAATCATCACACGCTGGGAAGCACCCGGATGATTGCCGCCATCGACAGCATCGTCGTGGAGCTCGGCAAGCCGATCGGCAAGTAGGCCAGGGGGTCCGGAGGGACGGCGCGAGCGACCCGATTATCGTTCGCGCATGTCCACACCCTTGCTGCCCCGCGTTGCCATCATCGGCGCCGGCCCGTCAGGCTTCTACGCCGCCGAGGCACTCCAGAAGGCCCATCCCGGCATCGCCATCGACCTCTTCGACCGCCTCCCCACGCCGTTTGGGTTGGTGCGCGGAGGCGTCGCGCCGGATCATCCCAAGATCAAGTCGGTCACCAAGGTGTTCGAGCGGATCGCCAGCCAGCCTGGCTTCCGTTTCCTCGGCCATGTCGAGATTGGCAGCGACCTGACGGTGGCCGAACTTCGCGAACAGTACGACGCGGTGATCGCCACGTTCGGGGCGCGTACCGATCGGCCGCTGGGGATCCCGGGCGAGCATCTCGCGGGGTCGCACGCAGCCACCGAACTGGTGGGGTGGTACAACGGCCACCCCGACTACGCGGAGTTGCCGTTCGACCTCAGCCAGTCGGCGGCCGCGGTGATCGGCATCGGCAACGTCGCCATGGACGTGACGCGCATCCTCGCCAAGTCGCCGGATGTGCTGGCCACGACGGACCTCGCCGCGCACGCCCTCCAGGCGCTCCGCGGCTCCAGCATTCGCACCATTCACGTGATCGCGCGGCGCGGTGCCGCCCAGGCCGCGTGCACCACACCGGAGCTGCGTGAGTTGGGCGAGCTCGAGGGAGTCGATGTCTTCGTCCCCGCGAGTATCTCCAGCTCGACGAGGCGAGCGCGGCCGTGCTCGCGGCCGCCGAAGACCGCACGGCCGAGAAGAACCTGGCCGTGCTGCGCGAGTGGGCCGAGCGTACCCCGACCGGCGCCCCGATCCAGATCCATTTCCATTTCCTGACCTCGCCGGTAGCCCTCCTGGGCGAACAGCGTCTCCGGGGAATGGTGGTTGAACGGAATCGCCTCGAGTCCGATGGGCAGGGCGGCGTTCGCGCCTTGCCGACCGGCGAGCAGCAGACGCTCGACATCGGCTTGGTCTTTCGCTCGGTCGGCTATCGCGGAGTCGCCCTCGAGGGCTTCCCATTCGACGACCGCCGCGGGATCATCCCGAACCAGGGTGGTCGCGTCACGACGGGAGGCAGGCTCGAGCCAGGTCGTGCCCGGGCTCTACGTCGCGGGGTGGATCAAGCGCGGGCCCCAGGGGGTCATTGGCACCAACAAGTCGTGCGCCGCGGAGACCGTCGCCCAGCTTCTGGCGGACCTGGAATCCGGGGCGGTGGCGCGCCGGGGCGGCCATGCCGAGCAGGTGGACGCCCTACTGGCCAGCCGCGGCGTGCGCGTCACGAGCTGGGCGGACTGGCAGCGGCTCGACGCGGAAGAGCAGGCGCGCGGCGCGCCGGCCGGGCGCCCGCGAGAGAAGCTCGTGTCGGTCGAGGAAATGTTGGCCGTCATCGGGGTATAATCCGCCATGACTCTCAAGATCTACACCCGCACGGGTGACTCCGGCGAAACGGGCCTCTTCGGTGGCGGTCGGGTCCTCAAGGACCACCCTCGCGTCTGCGCATACGGCGATGTCGACGAACTGAACTCCGCGATCGGCATGGTGCGCTGCACCGCGCCGCTCGACTTCCACGATGCGCTGCTCGAGACCGTCCAGCGCGACCTCTTCGCGATCGGTGGCCATCTCGCCACCCCCGATCCGGAGCGGGTGCGGAAGGCGCTTGAGAAAGCGGAGCTCTCGCCGTCCCGGGTGGACCTGTTCGAGCAGGCGATGGATGCCGCCGACCAGGAGCTCCCCGCGCTCACCGCCTTCGTGCTTCCCGCCGGCTCGCCGAAGGCCGCGACGCTGCACATGGCGCGGACGATCTGCCGACGCGCCGAGCGCAGTGTCGTCCACCTCGGCACCACCGCCGACGTCCCCGAACTCTTCGTGATCTACCTCAATCGCCTCTCCGATCTCCTCTTCACCATGGCGCGCCAGGCGAATCATCAGGCGGGCATCGGAGATGTGACCTGGTAAAGGTCACCACGGTCGAGCACGCCGCGGGGAGTTACCCCGTGCTGGTGGGCGCGGGCGCCTTCGGACAGGTCCGTGCGCTGCTCGACGCGACCCATCCCGGGCACCACGCCGTCGTCATCGCCGACGCCACGGTGGCCGGCCTGCTCCCGTCGCCACTTCCGGGGGCGCTGCAACTCACCTTCCCGAGCGGCGAAGCCTCGAAGAGCCGAACAGAGTGGGCGCGGCTCACCGATGAACTGCTGTCGCGCCACCTCGGCCGCGACACCGTCCTGGTCTCCTTCGGTGGCGGTGTCACCTCCGACCTCGTCGGCTTCGTCGCGGCCACCTATCTGCGCGGGGTGCCGTGGCTCGCCGTGGCGACCAGCACACTGGCGATGATCGATGCGTCGGTCGGCGGCAAGACCGGCGTCGACACATCGGCGGGGAAGAACCTCGTCGGCGCCTTCCATCCGCCGCTCGCCGTCTGCTGTGACCCCACCCTGTTGCGCACGCTGCCGGACCGGCCGTTCCGCGAGGGACTCGCCGAAGCGGTCAAGCACGCGTTGATCACCGATGCGTCCTACGGCCAATGGATCGAGGCGCACCGCGACGCGATCGCGCGTCGCGACCTCGAGGCGCTGACCACGCTGATCGACCGCAGCGTCGCCATCAAGGCGGAAGTCGTGATGGAGGACGAGCACGAGCAGGGCCGCCGCGCCTCGCTCAACGCCGGGCACACCATTGCGCATGCGCTGGAACAGGTGAGCCACTACGCCCTGCCCCACGGCGAAGCCGTCGCGATCGGCCTGGTGCTCGAGAGCCGGCTCGGCGAGGCGATGGGCATCACCGCGCCGGGGACGTCGGACCGTGCGGCCGCCTGGCTGCGCGCCGTGGGATTGCCGGTCGCCCCGCCGCCCGGGCTCTCCCGCGAGGCGATCATGACGGCAATGCAGGGCGACAAGAAGAACCGTCGCGGAGCCGTGCACGCCGCGCTGCTCGCCGAGCCGGGCCGCATGGCGGTGGTGGGCGGCGAATGGACGCAGGCGCTGGACTTGGCGCTGCTGGCGAATCTGCTGCATTGAATCCATGGGGCGAGGCAGGCCTCGCCCCTACACCAACGCGCATTCATGTACGGGCGAGGCCTGCCTCGCCCGCCCGTCCACCGTTTACCCACAATCCCCCCACCCCACCCCACTCCGCAGCCCCTTTCATTCCAACGACTTCCCCCGTTCCTGCACACGCGTGTGGAAGACCGCGCTGTGGAGAATGTGCACGAATCGCGCAACTGCAATCTCTGTAAGTTGTTGCAATGTCTATATTTACAGGCTCTTGACACGGTTGTGGAACACCCCATCTTGACTGCGTACCTTTCGAACACCTCCCGAGAAAATTTGACAGTTCGTCCCTCGCCGATTGGGTCTCCCATGCCGCGTCGTGCCGCCCCTGCGCCATCCCGTGCCCGCGTTCCGCTCAGCGCGGCCGAGTCCTTCGAGCAGTATCTGCGGGACATCAAGGACCTCCCGATGATCACCGACATTCAGGAGGAGCGGGCGTTGGCGAGGAAGGCACGCGAGGGCGACGACATCGCGATCGAGCGACTGGTCACGGCGAATCTTCGCTTCGTGATCGCCTTCGTGAAGCGCTATCAGGGTCACGGCCTCGAGCTCGGCGACCTGGTGGCGATCGGCAACGAGGGGTTGCTCCGCGCGGTGCGCAAGTTCGATCCGGATCGCGGCGTCAAGTTCATTTCGTACGCCGTGTGGTGGGTGCGTCAGGCCGTGCTCAAGGCGCTCGCGGAGCAGACGCGCTCGGTGCGCTTCCCGCTGAACCAGAACACCGCCGTGGTGCGCTTCGCCAAGGCGCAGGGGCTGCTGGCGCAGGAGCTCGGGCGGACACCGACCGACGAGGAGCTCTCGACCGCGCTCATGATGCCACTCGATGACGTGCGCGATGCCCGCCGTCTCTTTGTGACCGAGGTGTCGCTCGATGCGCCGGTCGAGAGCGGCGACTCCCGCGCGGCCACCCTGGGCGAGCGACTTCCGCTCGGAGAAAACGGCGAGATCGAGACGCGGACGGACGAGATCCTTCGTCGCGACTTCATCGACCGGATCTTCCGCCGCTACCTCACCCCCCGCGAACGCCGCATCCTCTCGCTCTACTACGGCCTCGACCCCACCGAAGAAGCCCGCACCCTCGAAGAGATCGGCGCCGCCCTCGGCGTGACCCGGGAACGGATCCGCCAATTGCGTGAGCGCGCCTTCGCGAAGCTGCGGGAATGTCCGGAGGTGCGGCATCTGGGAGAATTTCGCGCCGCCTGAGCCGCGCCCCGCCCCGTCTATCTTCCGGGGATGACGTCCCGCCCTGACCAACCTCCCGCCAATACGCGCCGGGAGTCCGCATGAGCAGCACCCGACTGGATCGAATCGCCGCCACCATCGGTGCCGACGCCGTGCGCGCCACCGGCGACGGCCGACTCGTCGTCACGCCCACCTCGACCGAGGCAATGGCCGGCGTGCTCGGCCTGGCGCACGACGAGCGATGGCAGGTCGCCATCGAGGGTGGCGGCTCGTGGCGCGTCGATGCCCCTCCCGCCGACTTGACGCTCTCCACCCGCGGTCTCGACGACCGCCTCGGCATTGAGCACACTGACGAGACGGTCACCGCGCCGGCGGGCGTCTCCCTCGACCTCCTTCGACATACCCTGCGCGACGAGCATGGCTGGGTGGCGCTCGATCCCCCCGGCCGGACCGACCGGACCATCGGCTCCATTCTGGCGACCGCAACCGCCGGACCCCTTCGTGCCGGCTTCGGTCCGGTCCGCGATCAGGTGCTCGCACTCACCATCGCGACCGGCGACGGACGCGTGGTCCGCCTCGCGCGTGACGAGGGAAGCACCACGGTGACGCCGGCCATGCGGCTCCACCTCGGCGGCTTTGGCGGCTTCGGCGTGATCACCGACGCCACTCTTCGGGTCCGTCCCCTCGCCGAGGCGGACCTGACCTGGGTCGCGCTCGGGAGCCGCGATCGGCTGAGTGCCGCCGCCCGCGGACTCGGCGAGCATCGAATCGCCGCCGCTGCGGCGGAGCTCATCTCCCCCGCCCTGGCGTCCGAGCCGGATTGGCTGCTCGCGGTGCGGCTGATGGGGAGTCGTGACGAGGTGCTCGCGGAGGGGCAGCGACTGAGCCGGGTGGCGCACCTGCACTGGCACGAGTTGCCACCGGAGCGGCGCGTGCTGCTCTGGAACGGTTCCTCACGCGGGATCTCGAGTGTGCCGGTCACCTTCCGCCTCGGCGTGCTCCCGGAGGGGATCGATGAGGCGATCGACGCGGTGGTGTCGCTGTTGGGCGAGGGGATGTTGAGTGCCGGCGCGCTCGCCGGCAGCATCCGCTGGAGTGGGCATACCACCGCGGAGCAGCTGCGCGCCGTGCGGAGCCACTTCGCGGCGCGCGAAGTACCGCTGACGCTTGAGCGCGCGTCCTGGGCGCTCCGTCGCACCGTCGGACACTTCGGCGCGTATCGCGAGGGCATCGGTGGCCCGATCGATCGCCTGCGCGAGCGCCACGACCCGCGGCACATCTTCGTGACCGGCATCACCGGCGAGGCGGCCTCGTGAAGGGCGTCTGCTTCGACTTCAATGGCGTCATCGTCGATGACGAGCGGCATCATTGCAGCGCGCTGCTGGAAGTGCTCGCCGAGTGGGGGCTCGACGTCGACGAGGCGACGTACTATCGCGAGTACCTCGGCTACGATGACCGTGGCTGCTTTGTCCACGCATGGAGCGCCGCCAACCGGACGCTCGACACCCGGATGCTCGACCACCTCGTCGCCGCCAAGGGAGTGATCTACCAGCGCCTCATCAGCGCGGATCTCACGCTTGTGCCCGGCGCTGCCCCCTTTGTGCGGGCCTTGCATGCGGCCGGCGTCCGATTGGTGGTCGTGTCGGCTGCGCGCCGCGATGAAATCACCCACGTGCTGCGGGTGGCTGACCTCGACGAGTGCTTCGTCGGGATCGTCGCCGCCGAAGACGTTGCCACCACCAAGCCGAATCCCGAGGGATATCGCAAGGGATTGGCGCTGTTGGGGCTTCCGGCGAGAGCCTGTGTGGTCATCGAGGATTCGATTCCCGGGCTCCGCGCCGGACGCGCTGCCGGAATGCCCGTCGCCATGCTGACGACGTCGCATCCGCGCGAGGCGCTTGAGGCGGAAGAGCCGGCGTGTATCTGGACGGATTTTGTAGGGCACCACCCGATGGAGTTGCCATGGTCTTTGACGTCGAGCTGAGCACCGAGGAGGCCCGCGCCCTGGTCGAGGGGCATCACGCCATCACGGTGGCCCAGGCCGTGTTCCGCCTGGAGGGCCTCGGTGCCATCAGCTGCCTGCAGGGGCTGGTGACCAACGACGTCGCCAAGATGCCGGCCGATGGCTTGATCTGGGGCGCCTTCCTCACGCCGAAAGGGATGATCATCACCGACGCGTGGATCCGGCGTGACGGCGCGGCGGCGTGGTTGATCGTACCGGCACAGGCGGCGCAGGAGATGCGAGGCCTCTTGGCGCGGACCATCCCGCCCCGGCTCGCGAAGGTGACCGAGGTCACCGACGCCATGACGTTGCGGTGGCTGGTCGGCGCGGAGTCAGCCATCCCAGACGGAATTGGCCTGGTTCGGCCCACAGGCGTCGCACCGTTTCGGGGGCTCGTCATGAGCCCGGAACCGGCAGCGATGATCGACAGCCGGCTCGAGGCCGCGGGATGGCACGCGGCCCCGCCGGCATGGAGCGCGGCCGCGAGGCTCCTCGTCGGCTGGCCCGCCCTCGGCCGCGAGATCGACGACAAAACGCTGCCGCAGGAGGTCCGCTTCGACGAACTCGGCGGGGTGCGGTACGACAAGGGGTGTTACACCGGTCAGGAAACGGTCGCCCGCCTCCACTTTCGTGGCCATGCGAACCGCGTCCTGCGTGGGCTGCTCTGGGAGGGCGATGGAGAACCCGAGACGACCGAGGTCGCGACCGCGGAGCGCTCGGTCGGCACGATCCGGACATTGGGGCGGTTTGGGCAGCGGGCGCTCGCCCTGGCGGTCATTCGGCGGGAAGTGGAACCAGGCAGCGTGGTGAATGCCGGGGGCCTACCGGCATCGGTGATCGAGCTCCCGGAGTGGGGGCTGGCGCTCCGAGCAGGCTAGAAAGCACAACGCCCCGGGCAGAAGCCCGGGGCGTCGTGGGTGCATCGGTCGGAGACCAGCTTACTTGCCGCCCTTCTTCATGGCAGCAGCCGTGCTGTCCGCAACGCGAACGCTGTCGGCCACACGAACGCTGTCCGCAACCCGAGCCGCCTCAGCCGCAGCCGCGGCCGCCGTGCTGTCCGCCACGCGGACGCTGTCGGCCACGCGCGCCGAATCCGCCGCCGCCTGCTCCGCCGCCTTGTCGCCGCACGCCACCAAAGCGATCACCGCAGCCGCCATCACGAACTTCCGCATTGCTTCTCCTTGTGAGTTGAAAGTGGTCACCGAGGCCGGTTCCGAGAATCGGCCGCTTCCCCCGATGCACCGTGCAACAAGTTAGGGGCCGTCCGTCAAGTGTCAAGACAGCCTAACTTCCGGCAGGGTAGAAACTTCCCGATATTCCGCCCCCCCGAGGGGGGTCCTCCCCCCCGGACCAGGGATCCTTCCGCCCTGTCCGCCGTACTACGCAGAGACGTTCCCTCCCCGCCCCTGGAGCCATGATGACCCCGCTGCCGACCACCCTGGGCGAGTTGCGCTCGAGCCCGTGGGCCGAGGCGCCGCTCCGCGGCCGCTCGGTGCGCGACGAACTGCGCACCAATCTGCTCGCGGCCCTCGCGCGGGGTGGCCCCCTCTTCCCGGGCATCGTCGGCTACGACGACACCATCGTGCCGCAGTTGGTGAATGCCCTCCTCGCGCGGCACGACTTCATCCTGCTCGGGACGCGCGGTCAGGCGAAGACGCGGCTGTTGCGCGCATTGGTCCAGTTCCTCGACGAGGTGGTGCCGGTCGTGGCGGGCAGTGAGGTGAATGACGACCCGTTTGCGCCGATCTCGAAGTACGCCCGCGACCTCATCGCCGAGCGCGGTGACGCGACCCCGATCGGGTGGCTGCCGCGCGACCAGCGCTACGTCGAGAAGCTGGCCACCCCCGACGTGACGATCGCCGACATCATCGGCGACCTTGATCCGATCAAAGCCGCGCGGGGCGGGCACTTGCTGGGCGACGAGATCACCATGCACTTCGGCTTGCTGCCCCGCGCCAATCGCGGACTCTTCGCGATCAATGAGCTGCCCGACCTCTCCGGCAAGATCCAGGTCGGCCTCTTCAACATCATGCAGGAAGGCGACGTCCAGATCAAAGGGTACCCGGTGCGACTCTCGCTCGACGTGGTGATGGCGTTCACCGCCAATCCGGAGGACTACACCGCGCGCGGCAAGATCATCACGCCGCTCAAGGACCGCATCGGCTCGGAGATCCGTACGCACTATCCTCGCGCCGTCGAGCAGGGGATGGCCATCACCGCACAGGAAGCCTGGCTCGCGCGCGCCGACGGACGCGTGACCGTGCCGTCGTTCATCGCCGAAGCGGTCGAACAGGTCGCCTTCGCCGCCCGCGAAGATCCGCGCGTCGACCGCCGCTCCGGCGTGTCGCAGCGGCTCCCGATCTCCTTGCTGGAAGTGGTGGTCAGCAACGCGGAGCGCCGCGCGATTGCCACCGGCGCGGCACGGGCCGTGACCCGGATGAGCGACATCTATGCCGGCATTCCGGCGATTTCGGGGAAGGTCGAGCTGGAGTACGAGGGGGAAATGCAGGGAGCGGAGTCGGTGGCACGAGAGCTGATTCGGCGCGCCGCCGGCCTGGTCTTCACCGAACATGCCTTCGAGGCCGATGTCGAGCCCATCGTCGCCTGGTTCGAGCAGGGTGGCGCGCTCAAGATCGGCGTCGACGAGCCCACCGCAACCTGCTTTGCCGCCTTCGGGCTGGTCGAGGGGCTCCTCCCGCTGGTCTACGAGACCGGATTCGCCTCCCCGGCCGACCAGGAAACCGCAGTCGCCGCCTGCGAGTTGGTGCTGGAAGCGCTCGCCGCGCACCAGCGCATCGCCCGGAGCGAGGAACATGGCTGGCAGCGGGTGCGGCCGAGCCGGCGGAAGGGCGGGCAGCACGGGATGGATGGATTGGCGTGACCGATGATCGATGATCGATCATCGATGGTCGATCATCGGCTTTCTCGCTTCACCGCCGCCACAATCAACGCCGCACTCCCCTCGATCCCGATCAATTCGGTATTGATGGTCAGATGGTAGTGGTGCGGGTCGGCCCAGTCGCGGTTGTAGTACTGCTTGTGATAGCGTGCGCGATGCGCGTCAACGTCGCGCACGCGCTTCTGGGCCTCGTCGAGTGGAACGTCGAGCCGCTTCGCGATCACCGCGGCGCGGTACCCGGCCGAGGCAACCAGGCGGACGTGGAGTGCCTTCTCCTTCTGGCCGATCACCGCGCCCGCCGCACGTCCCACCAGCACGGCGTGGTCCTGGGCCGCTTCGGCCACCACCTGTTCCGTCAGGCGCATCAGCCGCGCCTCCTCCTGCTCGGGCAGCTCGGCAGTCGACGGCCCGAGCACCTCCGGCGTGGCGACGGTCAGGACGCGCGCCAGTCGCTCGACGAAGGTCGGGCCGCGCTCCTCCTTCTCGCTGACCTCATCCGGACTCATGCCGGCGCGCGCCGCCACTTCCTCGACGAGTTGGTTGTCGACCAGCCGCCAGTCGAGCTCGACCGCGACGCGTTGCGCCACGGACGATCCCCCCGCGCCGTACTCCCGCGAGATGGTGATCAGCATGTTTCCTCCGTGCCGTCCCAGAGACGGCGTGACAGCCATGCGGTGCCGAGCAGCGCCGCGCCTCCACTCAAGCCAATGCTCCACGCGGCGCCCAGGTGCTCCGCGACCCACCCCGCCTGAAAGGCGCCGAGCGGAGCCAGCCCGAGCACCACGAAGGAATACACCGCCATCACCCGTCCGCGCAGTTCGTTCGGGGCGGCGAGTTGTAGCGACGTGGCCGTCGCGATGCCCTGCGTGGCCATCGCGGCCCCCGCCAGCGCGAGCAGGACAAGCGACAGGAACGCCTCGCGGCTGAACGCGAGCAACACCACCGCCACACTGAGCGTCGCGGCCCCGATCACCGCCGCGCGCGGTCGGGGAAGCCGGGTCCCCACGCCACCGATCAGCACCGCGCCCGCCACCGCCCCGACGCCGACCGCCGCGGTCAGCGCCCCGTAGCCGCGCGCGCCGACGTGGAGGACTTCTCGGGCATACACCGCGAGGATCGGAATGAAGGACCCACTCAGCACCGTCAGCAGCACCATCTGCCACGAAAGCGCCGCGAGCACCGGACGCGACCGGATGAACCGAACCCCGGTGAAGACCGAGGGCCGAGCCGATGGCGGCTTGGGGATGTGTGGCGCGCGGATCCGAGACAGTCCGACCAGCACCGCGACGTAGCTCAACGCGTTGAGTGCGAACGCGGCCCCGGGCCCGGCGATCGCGACGACGATCCCCGCGATCGCGGGGCCGATGACGCGCGCGAGGTTGTACGTCGTGGAATTGACGGCCGCCGCCGAGACCAGGTCCTCGGCGGGGACGAGCTCCACCAGGAACGCCTGGCGCGCCGGCACTTCAAAGGCGGTGGCCAGCCCGAAGAGCACCGCCAGCGCCCAGATCCATTCAACCGTGACCTGGTTGGTGAGGGTCAGCGCCGCCAGCACGGCGGCCTCGACCAGCATCACCGCCTGCAACGCCATGATGAAGCGCCGCTTGTCGACCCGGTCGGCGACGACGCCGCCGTAGAGCGTGAAGAAGAGAATCGGCAGCGTGGCGAGCGTGGAGGTCAGTCCGACAGCGAACGCCGAGCGGGTCAGTTCGAGGACCAGCCACCCCTGGGCGATCGACTGCATCCAGGTGCCGACCAACGAGATCCCCTGGCCGGTCAGGAAGCGGCGGAAATCCGGATGTCGCACCGCACGGAACGGCCCCATGAAGAGGACGGCGCCGAGGTCCCGGAGACGGCTGCGAAGCGCGAGGGGCATGCGAGGGAAAGTAACGCTTGTGCTTATCGCTCCACGCCGGTCCATGTGACCGTGACGCTGCCTGGGGAAATCGCCGCATATCCGCCGCTTGCCCCTGCCGATGCCTCCAGGACCGTCACCGTCGGGGGCACGCCGGGGGTCGTGGCCCGCACTTCGAGCAGGTCGACCCCACCGAGCGGCCCCACCAGCAGCACACGGGACGGCGAGGTGCCGTCCGACATGCTTGCGGTCACCGGCGCGGCAGCGAGGAGGAGCGGCGTGCCGCTGCCACCCTCGACCGACACGAGCAGCGCACCAACGGCCCCTGCCGTCGACTGCACCCGCATGCGGTAGAGCTCGGAGGGGAGCTTCGGCGTCGTCGGTTCGCCGCCGCACGACGAGAGCAGCAGCACCGTGGCCGTCGCCAACCAGGCGCGGGCCGCGCTACGGACGAATCGCATTGGCACCTCCACGACGCTGCAGAACCCGCATCACCACGGCGGAGAACCGCGCTTCGGGCGAATGATCCATCAACGCCACCAGGTCCCCGAGGTCGCGGATGCCATTCCGATTGCCGGCCGCATCGAGCTGCGCCGCAATCTCGGGGGCGATCGATCCCTCGCCGAGCAGCGCCCGTGCGAAGGTGTCGATCAGCAATTGCGGCGCAAGGAAAGTCGCCGTGACCGCGCGCGCCTGCGTGACCTCGACCTGGCACGGGCCAAAGCCGGTGCACGCTCCGCTCCATCCACCGAACGCACCCGCCGTCGCCGTCGGTGTCAGCGTCACGATCGCGCCCTCGACATACGTGGCGCTGCACGCCCCAGTGACGCTCCCCGCCGTGCTGAGGCACGCGAGCGCAGGTGCGAGCCCGGCCTGACTGGTGATCGCGCCGCTCCCGCCACCCGCGGCCGTGAGCGTCACCGCGAAGGTCGGCGGATCAAACTGTGCACTGACCGTCCGGACCTCGGAGAGCGTCACGACGCACGCCCCCACCCCGCTGCACGCGCCGCCCCAGCCTGCGAAACTCCCGCCGCTCGCCACGGCCTCGAGGGTCACCACCGTTCCCTCGGCAAATTCGGCGGCACAGCCCCCAGCCACGGCGCCGCGCGTGCTCACGCAAGCAATCCCCGCCGGCGTACTCGTCACGCTGCCGCTCCCGGTCCCGGTCAGCTCCGTGGCCAGTTGTCGATTGGCCACGACGAAGGTGGCGCCGACATTGCGGACCTGGGTCAGGGCCAGCGTACAAGTCGCCGTCCCGCTGCACGCCCCGCTCCATCCCATGAACGTTCCGACCGTCGCATCCGCCGTCAACGTGACCATCGTGCCCTGCGGATACGCTGCCACGCAGGCGCCACTCAACGTGCCGGCAGTGCTCACGCAATTGATCCCCTCGAGACTCGAGCGCACCACGCCACTGCCATTGCCATCGGCCGTGACGGCGAGGGTCTGATTGCCGAGCTGAAAAGTGGCCGTCACGCTGCGTGCCTGGTCCAGGGTGACCTGGCAGTTTCCGGAACCGACGCACGCCCCGCTCCAACCGACGAGACTCCCGGACGTGACCGTCGGGGTGAGCGTGACGACGGTCCCGCCGGGAAAGGGGGCGCTGCAAGTGCCGCTGCTGCTGCCGGCGGTACTGGTGCAGGCGATTCCGCCGGGCGAGGATGTCACCATGCCGTTGCCACTCCCCGCCCCGGCCACGCTCAATTGCACATCGGGCAATGGCATCGTCACCGTGACGCTCCATCCCTCGGCCGTGCGCGCATTGACCTGCACGCGAATCCCGTTGACACCTTGGAAGGTCTCGCCCGGAAGCCACATCGCTCCGGCATCGTTGGGATTGCCGTTGTTGTCCGGGTCAACGACCTTGGCCGGAACACTCGTGCCCGGGGTGATCAGGTGAATCACCACCGCCTCGCCAGGCAGCGGCGCATCGTAGCCGAGGAAGCGGCGCGCCTCGACGGTGTAGAATTGCGACGTCCCCTCGATGGGGATGACGATCTCGAGGGGCGTGGTGCCCGCCGTCGGAAATTCCGCCTGTTCCAGCAGGATCGTCTGCGTTCCCGCGGTCGGCGTCACCTTGCGCGCCGCGGGAATCCAGCCGAGCAGATCCTTGTGGTAGATGATCGTGTGCCCGGCGAGATAGCTGCTGGTGGCGCCGTTGAAGATGAGATACGAATTGCTCATCACATCCCAGCGCGAGTCATACGTCGCCGAGTAGGGCCCCGAGGAATGCGGCAACCCGAGCGAGTGACCCACCTCGTGCGCATAGGCGCCATGCATCGACGATTGGGTCGCCCATAGCGGCATCCAGGTCATCGGCCACGACCGCGTCACACCGTCGAGCGACAGGAAGCTGGAACCGCCCCATGCGTAGCCATCGAGATCGGCGTTGACCTGAATCAGGATGCCGGAGAAGTTGGCGAAATTCACGCTCGCATCCGCCGCGGCCGTGCAGTCGGCAGCCAGCGCCGAGAACGCCAGCTGCCCACCGGGCAGATAGGCGGCTCTCGGTTGTGGCAGCGTGAACCAGCCAACGGCCTGACTGCCGCCGAGGTTCATCTGTCCCGCGGAGAGTTCGCGATAGTAGTGGTCAAGATTCGGGGAGCTGTTGGAGAGGAGCGCGGTGAAATCGGCGAGCGGCCGGGGTTCGCTCGCCACGTCGGCGAACTTGCACAGCAGCAGCGCGTACGGCTTGGCACCGCTCTGCGGAGGTTGGGCCATCAGGGAGGCCGTCCGGCCGCCGTCGGTGGAGGCAATCGAGCCGGCGCGCAGACGGGGCGCGAGTGGCGCGCCGCGGGCCCTGGATATGGCCGGGGTGGCGGTCCCGACCACCGTCACCCGGCTGCGGTTCAGGGCGCGCACTCCGCCCGCGACGCGCACCTGGGCCTCCGTCAGCTCGACGTCCCAGACCTCCCCGCGATCACCGGTCAGCGTCCAGGCCATCCGGGGGGGCCGCGCCCCGCGGTCCGCGTCACCCCACTGCACCATCAGTGTCCCGGTCGCAGTGGCGCTCTGGGCCGCGACCGGCCCGTGCCACGCGAGTGACAGCAAGCCGGCAGCAAGCAGGAGACGGCACGAACGGGGCATGATGCTCGGCGCGAGGGATGTCAGGGAAGCTGGGCGTCTACGGACGCCCTCTTGGAAGTGTCGGACCGGGACGGTGTCCGCTGAAAGGTAGCGCTCGCCACTCCGGCCGCGGGACGGCACCCAGCCGGCACCCTCGACCGATCTCCGGGTATACTCCGAGATGCGCTACACCACCTACACCAAGTACGTCGCCGGGCTCGCCGAGCAGGTGAATCTGCAGGCGCTCCTGGACCAACTCGGGGATTTCCTCCTCGAGTCCGGCTTCGCGGGCACCCCCTGGTGGGGGGAGCCGGGCGACGACGAGGGGGAGCGCACCCTCGACGACCTCCGCAACGCGATCCTGAAGGCGTTGATCGAATCGGGCCAGCTCACCCCCGACATGCTGAAGCTGCTCAAGGATGGCACCACCGGCGACGCGGCCCGGGACCAGGAGGTGCAGGCCGAGTTGGCGACCCTCCTCGATCGGATCGTCCAGCGTCTCGCCGAAGAGGGATACCTCAACCTGACCAATCAGGCCGGCCAAGCCATCCCCCCTGATCAGCTCCCCGGCGGCGAGGCCCGTGCCGCGGCGCGCACCGTCAAGTTCGACCTCAAGGAGAAGGGCGCCGACTTTCTCGGCTACCGTACCCTGCGCGCCCTGCTCGGTGCCCTCGGTCGCTCGGCGATCGGTGCGCACGAAACGCCCCACCTCGCCACGTCCGTGGAGAGCGAATCGGCGAGCAAGGTCTACGAGTTCGGCGACGTGATGAATCTCGACGCCGCGGCAACCCTGACGTCGGCGATCGCTCGCCACGGCCTGACCATGCCGCTCGAGCTCGACTACGCCGACCTGCACGTGACGCAGGCCGAGTACCGCTCATCGGCCGCCACGGTGCTGATGCTTGACTGTTCGCATTCGATGGTGCTCTACGGCGAGGATCGCTTCACGCCGGCGAAGAAGGTGGCGCTCGCACTGACCCACCTGATTCGTCACCAGTTTCCGGGCGACGTGATCAAGGTGGTGCTCTTTCATGACACGGCCGAGGAGATCCCGCCGGGCGCGCTCGCCAGCGTGAAGGTCGGGCCGTATCACACCAACACGGCGGCCGGGTTGCAGCTCGCACGGCGCATTCTCGCTGGCCAGCGTCAGGAGATGAAGCAGATCGTGATGATCACCGACGGCAAGCCGTCGGCGATGACGCTGCCCGATGGACGGGTCTACGTCAACTCCGGCGGCCTCGATCCGTCCATCTTGAAGGCGACCTACGCGGAGGTCTCCGCGTGCCGTCGCAGCAACATCATGATCAACACCTTCATGCTCGCCCGCGACCACTACCTGGTCGAATTCGTGAAGCAGGTGTCGCGGATCTGCCGAGGCAAGGCCTACTTCGCCTCGCCGATGACGCTGGGCCAGTTTCTGCTGATGGACTTCCTCAAGGGGAAGACGCGCCGCGTCGGCTGAGCCTCAGCGGAAGCGCACCGTCTTGAGCTTCTTCCCCGCCGGCTGCATCGCGCCTTCCTCGACGCTGTTGAGCAACGCCAACTCCGCCGCCGTCGTCGCCCCACCACTCTCTGCCGCCAGCGCCGACATCGTCATGGCCCGCGGCAGGGTGATGACGCGCAGTTCGCGCACCCGCGTGAAGACCTGGTTGGCGGGCGTCGCCGCAAACGAGCCGATCGAATTCTTGATCGCGCCGCCCAGCTGCGGCCACGACGCCGCGACCGACATCCCGATGAACTGCCACACGGCGTTGCGGTAGCTGATGTAGGCGACCCGGCCGAGCAGCTGTTGGCCGTCCTGGGTCACCGCCGAGAAGTCGGCCCACTGTGCCGGCGAACCGCCGATCTGCCCCTGCTGCACCGCGGTCGTGGTGACGCCCTGCTGCGCCTGCCACGCCTGCATCGCGGCGGCAATCGTCGCCTGCGACGCCTGACTCAGTTGCAGCTGTCCGGCACCGTTCGGCTCGGCGCCGATCACCTGCGTGGCCTGATTGATCCCCTGCCACCCCGCCGGCAAGTCGAACTGGAGCTGCAGGCCAGGATGCAGAAAGCGCACGCCCTGGAAATAGCCCTGCCGCGGATCCTGCCCGTAGACGAGGTGATCGAGGCGGTCGAGGAAGCGGTCGCGGCCGGTCACCAACTTGGCGTAGTTGCTGACGGTGTCGGCCCACCCCTGCGTCGCCGCCACGCGATTGCCCGGGTCCGGGTGTGTCGAGAGGAAGCCGGGAATCCGGCCCGCGTTGCCGCTGGCGTCGCCGACGCGCTGCAGTGTCATGAAGGTCTTCGGCATTTCGCGCACGTCGTAACCCTGGGAGAGCGAGTACCGATGTCCGAGCCCATCGGACTGGCTCTCTTGATCACGCCCGAACTTCAGGAAGAGGATCCCGAGTCCGGTGCTGCCCGCCTGCGCGATCCGCTCGTCCTTGGCGAGAATCGCGGCACCGAGAATGCCGATGGTGCCGACCTGTTGCCGCGAGATCGCCGCGACGGTGTGCTTGGCGGTGACGTGGCCGATCTCATGGCCGACCACCCCCGCCAGTTCGGCCTCGCTGTTGAGGTACGCGAGGATGCCGCGCGTGATGAAGATGAAGCCGCCCGGCGCAGCGAAGGCGTTCACCATCGGATCGTCGATGAGGTGGAATTCCCACGGGAGTGCCGGTCGCTCGCTGGCAGCGGCCATCGCCTTCCCGATCCGGGCAACGTAGGCCTCGAGCGCCGTATCAGGGTAGAAGCCGGTCTCGGCGCGGGCCCGGGCAACCTCGCCCTTCCCCATCTCGATCTCCTGCGCTTCGGAGACGAGCGAGAGCTGGCGCTTGCCAGTGACGGGATTGGTGGCGCATCCGGCAAGCAGCAGGACGGCGAGTATCAGGGGTGTCCGGGGCATTCGCTCCTCGGGGAGTCGGGGACGTATCATTCACGCCAGATGACGACGACCAACAAGGATATCACACGAACCGCTTGGACCGGCTGGACCCCGGCGCAGGGCTTCCCCCTGCCCGGTGGCCCCGGCCCCGATGATCGCGTGTCGTTCGTGCTGCGACTCGGCCGGTCGTTGCACACCTCCGGCTACGCGGCCCACCGCCTCGAAGAGGCGCTCGAACTGACCTGCGATCGACTCGGGCTGCAGGCGCAGATCTTCTCGATGCCGACCTCGATCATGGTCTCCTTCGGGCCGCAGGACGACCAACGGACCTTCCTGATCCGCGTCGAGCCGGGAGAGTCCAATCTCGGCAAGCTCGCCCAGACGGATGAGGTCACCCGCGAGGTCCTCAGTGGGCAGTTGACGCCCCTCGAGGGATCGCGTCGGCTCGAGGCCATCGAGCTCGCGCCACCGCCCTACCCCGTCTGGTTGACGACCGCCGCCTTCGCGATCGCGTCGGGCAGTTCGGCGCGCTTCCTCGGCGGTGGTTGGCACGAGATGGTCGCCGGCCTTGGGATCGGGCTCGCGATCGGCTTGCTCTCACTCGTCACCACGCGCATCGCCGGCCTCAATCGCGTATTCGAACCGGTCGCCGCGCTGACCGCCTCGCTCCTGGCGGCCGGCGTGGCGTGGGCCGGCTTCCCGATCTCGGTCTTCATCGCCACGCTGGCCGGCGTGATCGTCCTGATCCCGGGGCTCACGCTCACCACCGCCATGACCGAGATCTCCACCCGTCACCTGGCGGCAGGCACGGCCCGCCTGATGGGTGCGATCGTGCTGCTCCTCGGCATCACCTTCGGGATCGCGCTCGGCAGCAAGCTCGGCGTGCTGGTGCTCGGCAAGATCGTCTCGACCCGAATCACGCCGCTGCCCGAGTGGACCCTCTTCATTGCGGTGTTCGTCTCCGCGCTCGCCTTCATCGTCCTGCTCAAGGCCGAGGGACGCGACGCCCCCTGGATCATCCCCGCCGGCGCCCTTGCCATCATCGGGTCACGCTTCGGCGGCGACACCCTCGGCCCGGAGCTCGGGGCCTTCGTCGGCGCCCTCGCGGTCGGCATCGGCGCCAACTGGTACGCCCGCATCACGAACCGCTCGTCGCAGATCGTCCTCGTCCCCGGCCTGCTCATGCTGGTGCCCGGGAGCATCGGCCTCCGGTCGCTGACCTCCCTGCTCGACAAGGACGTGATTGTCGGCGTCGAAGGGGCCTTCCGAATGATCCTGATCGCCGTGTCACTCGTCTCCGGCATCTTGATCGCGCAGATCGTGAGTCCGAAGCGGAAGCTGCTGGGGTGATGGTCGAACGGCGATCAGCGATCAGCGAACGGCAATCGCTGTTCGCCGATCGCCGTTCGCTACTCGCTTACTTAGGCTCCACCTTCCGGTACGCCTCAACCACCGCCAGCTCCCCTTCCTTCCCCGGCTTGGCATTCCCGTGCTCCATGCCGAGCACACCGGTGTAGCCCTTGGCCTTCAGGTGGGCAAAGATCCGCGCATAGTTGATCTCTCCCGTGCCGGGTTCGCGCCGGCCGGGGTTGTCACCGATTTGCACGTAGGCCACCTCGGACCAGGCGCGATCGAAGTTGGGAATCAGGTTTCCCTCGGTGATCTGCTGATGGTAGATGTCGAAGAGGATCTTGCAGGACGGCGAGTTCACCGCGCGGCAGATCTGGTACGCCTGCGGGACCCGCGTCAGGAAGAGCGACGGATGGTCGCGCCGGTTGAGCGGCTCGAGCACCATGATCAGGCCGTGCGGTTCAAGCAATGCCGCCGCCTTCCGGAGGACCTCGACGCCATTGGCCGTCTGGTATTCGAACTCCAGCCGCGGGGCCACCTCGCCCATCACCACCGTGATCCACTTGGCGTTGACGCGCTTCGCGACCTCGATCGAGGCGCGCACATCGGCGAGGAAGGATTCGGTGAATCCCTCATCGCCGCCGGCGAAGGTGATCTTGCCGAAGGCGGTGCCCGGATTGAGGACGAATACCCCCATCGTCATCCCGAGCTTCGCCATTTCGCGACCGATCCGCTCCTGCTCCTCGACGGGGCGGCCGCGCATCCCGTTGTCCTCCAGCGCCCGGAAGCCGCGCTCGTGCATCCAGCGCAACTGAGCGACCACGTCGTCGCCGGCATTGCCGGCGAACATCCCGAAGTGCGGCGCGAACTTCACCGAGAACACCGGATCGGCTCCCCGAATGCTCGCCGCGAGGGGCTGCCCCACGGTCAGCGCCGCGGCCCCTGCCGCGACGCCGGCGGCGACGAAGCTTCGACGTTCCATCTCACCACCCCTCGTTGAAGGTCCGCGAAAGCACGGTCTGCCCCGGCATCGGCACGGGCGGCACCACCAGCGAGCCAAGCGCAAACGGCTTCGGCATCAGGTCGAGCTTGGCCGCCATGAGCTGCGTCCAGGAGACGTCCTTGCCCGTGTAGGCCGCTTCGCGCCCCATGATGGCCGTGAGCGTGCTCTCGGCGATGCGGCGCCCCTCGTTGAGCGGCGTCCCGGCACGAATCGAGGCCACCAGGTCGCGGTGCTCCTCGACGTACGGGTTCAGCCCCTCGACGACAGCGGGATGCGACCAGGTGCTGCCACCCGCGGTGATCTTGTTGTAGGCGTTGGAATTGCCCTTGGTGCCGAGGATGCGCTCGCCAACCTGCGACGAGGTCCCATCCTGCTGCCGACACATCGACATCAGGCGGACACCATTCGGATACTCGTACTCCACCGCGAAGTGGTCGAAGATGTGCCCATACTCCGCCCCGGTCCGCGCCTGCCGGCCGCCCATCGCCGTGGCCTTGATCGGCAACGCACCGATGACCCAGTTGGCGACGTCGAGATTGTGCACGTGCTGCTCGACGATGTGGTCACCCGAGAGCCAGGTGAAGTAGAGCCAGTTGCGCAGCTGCCACTCGGTGTCACTCCACTCCGGCTTGCGGGCGAAGTTCCAGAGCGACCCCTGGTTCCAGTACACCTGCGCCGCGACGATTTCGCCGATGGCGCCGTCGTGAATGCGCTTGATCGTCTCGATGTACCGCGGATCGTGGCGACGCTGCGTCCCGCAGACGATCGCCAGATGCTTCGAGGCCGCGGCCTCCGACGACTTGATGACCGACAGCGCGCCGGTCACGTCAACGCAGACCGGCTTCTCCATGAAGACATGCTTGCCGGCGTTGATGGCCGCCTCGAGGTGCATCGGACGGAACGCCGGTGGCGTCGCGAGAATCACCAGGTCGACGTCGGCCGCCAGCACCTTCTGGTAGGCATCGATGCCGGTGAAGGTCTTCTCCGGCGTGACCTTGTACTTCGCGGCGAAGCCGGGATTCTCTGCGGCCACCTTCGCGAATTGCTCGCGCGCGGAGGCGAGGCGATCGGGGAAGATGTCGCCCATCGCGACGAGCGTGACGTTCTCGCTCGCGGTGAGGGCATCGCGGACGGCGCCGGTGCCCCGGCCGCCGCAGCCGATCACGCCGATGCGAATGGGGTCGGCGTCGGGCACGCCAATGGCGAAGCTGCGGCGCGGCAACGCAAGCGCCCCCGCGGCAGCCGCGGCGGCAGAAGCAACGAAATGACGACGGTCAATGCTCACGGGATCCTCACGATGCGGAAGCCTACAAAGGTGCCATCGGACAACCACCAACGACTCTTGGGAATCTGCGGATCGGTCGAGTTCCAGCTGGGGGCCTGCAGGTCGCGCGGCCGACCGAGCACCACGCTCGCGGCTTGGCGCCAGGTGCCGCCGCGCAAGACCGGGGTGCCGTCCGCGCCGGTGACCCATTCACCGGCGTTGCCGAGCAGGTCATAGAGCCCGAGCGCATCGGCGGCACGCGTGGCCACCGGATGCGTCCCGGCATCGGCGTTCTCGGCCACCCACGCGAGTTGCTGCACCCGGGCCGGGGTCAGTGGCCCCTTGCCGAGCGCGAGCTCCGCGGCACGCAGCCACTGGGCGTCGGTCGCCAGCGCGTAGCGGTGGCCGGTCTTCTGGCTCAACCACTCGGTGTAACGGACCGCCGTGAAATAGGTCATCGACAGCGCGGCGTACCCGGCATGGCCGAAGCCGTGGTCGGGCGCCCCGTAGGGCCGTGACGGCCGCGTAGTGGCATCGATGTTGTTCCGTTCGGCGCGCGCGATGTCGAGGCGGAAGGCGAAGATGTCGAACGCATCCCAGGTCACTTCGGTGCGCCCGATCCAGAACGCGGGCACCGTCACCTTCTGCGGACCGTTCGGGCCGGGCACGAGCACCTCACCGCCACTCACCGGGACCATCTCGAAAGTGACCAGCGAACCGGGAATGGAATCGGTGTACGGACGGAGTGGCGCCTGTGCCGCCACGGGCAGTGCGGCCAGCAGGACGCACGCGCCGCATGCCACGAACGATGGTAGCTTCATCAGATATGCACGCGAGGATGCGAGGGAGAGTCGGGATGGCGATCATCCTGACCGCGATCTTGAAATTGCACGGGGCGCCCGCCGTTGCACAGGGGGGAGGCCACGAGTATCGCCAATTGCATCTCGGGATGGAGGTCCGCCTGGTCCTCCATGCCGACCAGGCCACAGCCGATACCGCAGCCCGCGCCGCCTTCGGCCGCATCGCGGCCCTGGAGCAGATCCTCAGCGACTGGCGCCCGACCAGCGAAGTCCGCCAGCTGACCGACCACCCGGGCGCGTGGCGGCCAGTGTCGGCCGAGCTGCTCGAGGTCCTGGCCCGGGCCATCGCCATGAGCCGCGCGAGCGGCGGCGCCTTCGACCCAACCGTCGGGCCGCTGGTGACACTCTGGCGCGAGGCCCGTCGCACCGGCGTCGCGCCACTCGACTCCGCGGTCCGCCGCGCCCGACGCGCCACTGGCTGGCGACTGATCGCGCTCGACTCAGTGCACCGCCGGGTCCGCATCGGTCGCCCCGGCATGCGCATCGATCTCGGCGGGATTGCCAAGGGGTGGATCCTCGGCGAAGCGCGCACCATTCTCCGTGCGCACGGTGTCCACGCGATGCTCCTCGAGGCCGGCGGCGATCTGCTGCTCGGCGCGGCACCGCCCGGCCGCGAGGGATGGGAGGTTGCCGTGTCCACGCCGCATGGCGACTCGACGCTCGTCCTCCACGACGTCGCCATTGCCACCTCGGGACCATCCGCACAGCACGTGGTGATCGACGGCGTGACGTATTCGCATGTGATCGACCCCCGCAGTGGCCGACCACTCACGACAGCATTCGAGACCACCGTGCTGCACCCCGATCCCGCCACCGCCGATGCCCTGTCGACCACCATCACCGTGCTCGGCCCCACCCACGGCCGCGCGCTTGCCCGCCGACTCGGCGGCACCGTGGTGGTGCGTCGCTAACGTCGCCCTTCGGCGATCACCGCAAGCTCCCCGACGGCGACCAACGGTCGGCCATCACCCCCGCCGATACCGATGAGCAGCCCCGGGATCCCAACCGAGAAGGCGCTCCACCGCTGCCCATCCCAACGCCACGCCCCGCCCGCCTCACCGACGACCCAGATGTCGGCATCATCACCGCGGATGGCGCGCAACGCACCGGGCGTCGGCGCTGGCAACTGCGCCCAGCGCGATCCATTCCAATGAAGGACCACGCCTTCCTCACCCGCCACCCAGACGTCGCGTGACGTGCGCCCCCAGACGCCGCGCAACAGGCTGCGCACCGGCGTCTCGAGGCGATGCCATTGGGAGCCATTCCAGCGCAACACCGTGCCACTGTCACCCACGGCCCAGAGATCCACCCACTCGCGACCCCAGACGTGGCGCAGGAAACCCGACGTACCGGTCGTGGTGGACCGCCATCCCGCGCCATCAGACGCCAGCGCGGTCCCCTGCGCACCAACGATCATCGCGCGCCCACCCGGACCCCACCAGACACTCCGCAACAGGCCGCCGAACGGTGACGACTCCCGCTGCCACGTCGCGCCGTCTCGACGGAGAATCGTCCCACTGTCGCCGACCACCAGCAGCTGCGACGCGTTCGGTCCGTCGACACCGTAGAGCGACGTCGCCGTGGGCAGCGTGATGCGCTGCCACGCGCCGGCCTCGCGGGCGTAGGCCAATCCACCGAGGCCGACCGCCAGGCCGCGGCCGTCCGCCGCGACATGGACCCCGAAGAGCACGGCGCCGGTGTGTTGCAGCTGCCACCCGTCGCGGTCATCCAGCACCTCACCAAACCAGCCCGCCGCGAATTGCCGCCCGCCCGCCGTCGCGACCGCACGCAAATTTTCTCCCGGCCCGCTCACCGACGCGAGCGACCACTGCTCCCCGTTGCCGCGAAGGATGCGGCCGCCGTCCCCGACAATCGTGAAATCGGCATTCCCGATCGCCTGCACCCTGAAGAGGGTCACCGGCGTCGGCGACGCCACCTGCCGCCAGACACCCGTGCCATCGCGCAGGAGAATGGTCCCCGACGCGCCCACCGCCACCATTCGCCCCGCACCATCCCCCGCGACGCCGAAGAGCGGCTGCGAGGTCGGGGTCGCCACCTGCTGCCACGCGCCGTTGATGCAGCACTCGACAATGGTGCCGTTGTTGCCCACCGCCACCAACGACTCGTCAGTGCGCCCCCAGATGCTCCAGAGTTCGGTGCTCGTGGGGGCCGCCATCTGCTGCCACCCGGTCGCGGTGTGCCGCGCGATGTAGCCGCCAGTCCCGACGATCCAGTAACGAGTGCGATCGAGGCCCCACAGGCCCAACAACTGGACGCCCGCGATGGTCGTGTCGACCGACCACGCACCGTTCTCCCGGCGAAGCACCGAGCCACCATCGCCGACGGCAAGGAGGTGATCGACGTCGGCCCCCCACAGCCCGGCGATCGTCTCGGTGACCCCGACAGTCTCCGCCTGATAGCGCTGGCCGTCCCACCCAAGGACGACCCCGCCCTGCCCGCCAAACCAGGCCCGGCTTGGTGTCGCGGCCCACGCGGAGAGGAAGCTCGTGTTGGTCTCGCCGCGCGCCACGACATCGATGGCGACAGTCGGTCCGGCACCGCCCGTCGGCAGGGTCGGCTCAGCGAGGCACCCACCAAGGAGAAGCAGCGCGACGAGCGCCAACCCCGATGGAGCGCGCATTCAGCGGAGCCCGAGCAGCGTGAGGATGTGGGCGCGTTGGGCGTCGTAGAGCGTTGCCCCGACGGCGGTCGCGAGGATCACGGCGCCGACGCGGACCAACGAGTGCCAGGGCGTGACGGCAAACTCAAGCACCACCGCCATGATGATGGCGGCAACGAGGGGCCACGCGATCAACCGCCGCAACGGCTCCCGGCGACGACCACGCGATTCCGCGACGAGATAGCCGAGCAGCGTGAACGCCGCGGCCTGCGCAATGACACGCAGCAGTGACTCGCGGGCGGCTTCACCGCCGCCAGTGACCGCGACCGATCCGGCGTGCAGCGAGACCCCGACGAGCAGCACGGCGAGGAGTGGCAGGAGCGCGCGCACGACCTGCGGCTCGAGGCGCCGTTCCCGCCGGAGTGCCGCATTCCAGAGTGGTCCACCGAGCAGGGCGACCGCGAGTGCCACCCCGATGCCGAGGCCGGCGAGCCGTGGCGCAACGCGGACCGCGGGGACGGCGGCAACCATCATCCAGATGGTCGTCATGAGGACCGGCAGCGCGGCGTTGGCGCGGGCGTCTCGGCCCACGGTGGCCACGGCCGTGATGGCGAGCGCACCGGCCGCGCCGATCGGAGCCAGCATCCAGAGTCGGTCGGGGGCGCTGCCGCTGCTCAGGCCGATAAGCCACGCCAGCGGCCAGAGCAGGTAGACCAGCCCCATCATCGGCTGATCCAGCCAGAGCCGGGTCACCAGCGTGGTGCTGGCGACGCGGCGCGACAGGGCGGCGGAAATCGCCGCGCCGATCCCGGCTCCGCCGCCGTTCGCGAGCAGGTCGCTCAGGGTGGTGTAGCGGGGCGCGAGGAAGAGCTGGGCCGTCTCGATGGCAGCGCCCAACGCCAGTCCGAACAGCAGGGCCGCGCCCGCCGATCCGCCCCGGGAACGGTGCCAGAGCACCCCGAGCGGGACGAAGAGCACGATGTTCAGGATGACGTCCGTGGCCCACCCGCCATCGGTCACGATCAGCGCGGCGGTGAAGTGCGCCGGCACGGCGAACTGAAACGGCGCCAGCGTGATCACGGCGACCACCACGGCGAGGTAACCGAGGAAGAGCCCGCCAAGACGGCGGCCGGTGGCGACGGAGGGGTGCGACAAGCCGGGAATATCGGCGGGTCGGGAGGGGGGAGCAACGCGCCCCCTTGCGGAACGCGAAATCAATGTGATATCATATTGGTGTCACCCTAACTGGATGGCTCCATGATTCGTGAAATTCCGCGCAAGGCCCTGAACGGCATCCTCGCTCTCCTCCTCCTGACGGCCGGCAGCTTCGCCGCCGGCGCCCTCGTGATCTCCGGTGCCCGACAGGAAGACGCCCCGCTGGCGCTCCTCGGCGCCGCAGGGCTGGTGGTCATGCTGGTCCTCTGGTGCGGCCTCCTCTCGGTCCAGCCCAACCAGGGCCGCGTCCTCACCCTCTTCGGCGACTACAAGGGGACCATCAAGGCGCCCGGTCTCTGGTGGGTGAACCCCTTCATGGGGAAGAAGGCGATCTCGCTGCGGATCCATAATTTCGAGACGGCGAAGCTCAAGGTGAACGACCTCGACTCGAATCCGATCGAGATCGGCGCGGTGGTGGTCTGGCAGGTCGTGGACACGGCCGAGGCGCTCTTTGAGGTCGAGAACTACGAAGACTATGTCCGGGTGCAAAGCGAGTCGGCCGTGCGAACGCTGGCGACGCAGTACCCGTACGATGCCCACAAGCCCGACACGATCTCGCTGAGCCACAACGCGGCGGACATCGCCGAGCAGCTGGCGGCGGAGGTCCAGAATCGGCTCGCCAAGGCGGGGATGAAGGTGCTCGAGGCACGCCTGACGCACCTCGCCTACGCCCCGGAGATTGCCGGCGCGATGCTGCGCCGCCAGCAGGCGAGTGCCGTCATCGCGGCGCGCGAGAAGATTGTCGAAGGCGCCGTCTCGATGGTGGACATGGCGCTTCGCCTCCTCGAGGAGCGCTCGGTCGTGACGCTCGATCCGGAGCGGAAGGCGGCGATGGTGTCGAACCTCCTGGTGACGCTCTGCGCCGAACAGCCGATGCACCCCGTGGTCAACACCGGCTCGCTCTACTAGGCCGCCTCTCCATGAGCGAGCGCAAGTCATTCCTCGTCCGGCTCGACCCGAGCCTGCACGCCGCCCTCCAGCGGTGGGCCGCGGACGACCTGCGCTCGCTCAATGGACAGATCGAGTTTCTCCTGCGTCAGGCGCTCGCCACTTCGGGGCGCCCCGTCCCCGTAGTTTCCCCGATTTCCGAGGAAAACAATCGTGATTAGCATGGAGGGTTCGCTCAGACACTGACCGACCCGCATTTCAGGACGACGATCATGACGCCTCCTCACGCCACGACCGCCGCCGCGACTGCCTCCGATGCAGTCGCCTCCCCCCCACCCCATCCGAATTGGCTCAAGGACGACCTCGGCGCCGCCGTCGTCGTCTTCCTGGTGGCCCTCCCGCTCTGCCTCGGCGTCGCCCTGGCATCCGGGGCCCCGCTCTTCGCCGGCATCATCGCCGGTGTCCTCGGCGGCCTGGTGGTGGCCCCGCTCTCCGGGTCCCAGCTGATGGTCAGCGGGCCAGCCGCCGGCCTCACCGCGATCGTCCTCTCGGCCATCGGCACCCTCGGCGGCTTCGAGCCCTTCCTGCTCGCCGTGGTGATCGCCGGCGCCATTCAGGTCGGACTCGGCCTGATCGGGGCTGGAGTGATCTCCTACTACTTCCCCTCCTCGGTCATCAAGGGGATGCTGGCGGCGATCGGCATCATCCTGATCCTGAAGCAGGTGCCGCACGCCGTCGGCTACGATGCCGATGCCATGGGTGACGAGAGCTTCCGGCAGGCCAATAACCAGACGACGCTGAGTGCGCTGCTTGAAATTCCTCAGCTGCTGGAATGGGGGGCGGTGCTCATCGCCGTCGTTTCGCTCGCCCTGCTGCTGCTCTGGGAGCGCCCCGCGCTGAAGGCGTGGACCTTCTTCCCCGGCCCGTTGGCGGTCGTCCTCGCGGGCCTCGGCATCAACACCCTGCTCGGGATGCTCGGCTCGCCCCTCGTGCTGGGGGCGTCGCACCTGGTACAGCTGCCGTCGTTCGGTGAACTCGCCGGACAATTCAGCTTCCCGCAGTGGGCCGCGATCAGCAATCCGGCGATCTGGCGGGTGGCAGTGACCATCGCCATCGTGGCGTCGCTCGAGACGCTGCTCTCGATGGAAGCAACCGACAAGATCGACCCGTTGAAGCGGCAGTCCCCGCCGAACAAGGAGCTCATTGCTCAGGGCGTCGGCAATACGCTCAGCGGGCTGCTCGGTGGGCTGCCGGTCACCGGCGTCATCGTGCGCTCCTCGGCAAACATCGACGCCGGCGGCAAGACAAAGCGTTCGGCGATTGCGCACTCGATGCTGCTGCTGATCGCCGTGATGGCGATCCCGGGGTTGCTGAGCCGCATTCCGTTGGCGGCGCTCGCAACCATTCTCGTCTACACCGGCTACAAGCTGGCGCACCCGCGGCTCTTCCGCGCGGCGTGGGCGACGGGCCGTGAGCACTTCATTCCGCTGGCGGTCACGGTGATCGCGATTCTCTTCACCGACTTGCTGGTGGGGATCGCCATCGGCCTGGCGGTGGGTGCCTTCTTCATCCTGCGCGCGCATGCCAAGGCGCCGGCGCTTCGCCAGATCTCGATCGATGGCGCGGTGCTGACGCGGTATGTGCTCCCGGATCAGGTGACCTTCCTCGCCAAGGCCAGCCTCTCGGAATTCCTCCAGCGCGTGCCGCCGGGGAGTCGTCTGGAAATCGACGGCCGTCGCGCGCAGCGCGTGGACTACGACATCGCCGAGCTGTTGCAGGACTTCCACGCGACGGCCGCGGCCCAGGGCATCGACTATCGCCTGGTCGGGTTGCCGGAAGTCCGCAGCACACCCGCCCACTCGCACTGACCTCAGGAGCAGCGACCATGGAAGCGTTCGACAAGATGCTGGAGTTCAACCGTCACTGGGCGGCGGAGATGGTGGCCAAGGACAGTGGCTATTTCACCCGTCACGCCGCGGGGCAGACGCCACACACCCTCTTCATCGGCTGCTCGGATTCGCGCGTCCAGACCAACACGCTGACGGGCACCGAGCATGGCGAGATGTTCGTCCACCGCAACATCGCCAATCAGGTCTACGGGTCGGACCTGAATGTGTTGTCGGCGGTGGACTACGCCGTTGACGTCCTCGATGTGAAGCACATCATCGTCTGCGGTCACTACGGTTGCGGCGGGGTACGCGCGGCCGCTGCGGCGGAGTCGCCGACCCACGGCCTGACCGACCACTGGCTCTCGCAGCTCCGGACTATCAAGCGGCTGCACAAGGACGAGCTGGATGCCTGCGGTGAGGGCGAGGCCCGCCTCGACCGGCTGGCCGAACTCAACGTGCTCGAGCAGGTGCACAACCTCGCCGCGACGCCGGTGATCCGGGACGCCTGGGCTCGTGGGCGCCGCCCGATCCTCCACGGGGTGGTCTACGACATCCGCACCGGGCTGCTCAAGGAGCTCGCCACCCGGATCGACGGGGTGGACCGGATCCGGAGCATCTTCGGCGACGCCGGCTGACCCGCGGGCGGCCGGGCGATTGGCCCGGTCGCCGTCGGGTACTAGTTTGCAGTGGGCGCCGCTCATCTGGGGCGCGCGGGACCATCACCTTCTCGACCGAGCCTGAACCATGCGATCGATCCTTGCCCTTCCGCTCCTTGCCGTGGCCCTGGTGGCCTGTGGTGACAAGTCGCCGGAGCCGTCGTCCGAGACGAACGACTCGACCACGGCCGCCGCACCGGAAATCAAGATGCCGCACGTGATGGCGTTCGACGCGGGCCACGCGCTCGACTCGACCGGCGCGATCGTCGGTGGCGTCGCATCGCGCTTCAACAGCGGCGACACCATCTTCGTCTCGGTGCGCACGCAGTACGTCGCCCCCGGCGCCAAGCTCGAGGCGGTCCTGCTCCAGGGCACGACCAAGGTGGCCAGCGACAATGGCATCGTCGGCGACCCCGACACGAGCACCGGCGTTGCCACGGTGCCGATCCGCTTCCAGAACAGCAAGCCTTGGCCGAAGGGAGCGTACCAGATCGAGATCCTGCTCGATGGCGTCTCGCAGGGCCTGAAGCCCCTCGAGATCGAATAGTCTTGCACGCGCAGCATCCTGCAACGCAACGGGCCGCCCCAAAAGGGGCGGCCCGTTGTGCATCCGAAGCGTGCTGGCAGCTCAGTCCGGGGCGATCGGCGGCATGGCAGGATGCACGGAGGTGATCAGGTGCGCCTGCAAGGCCCCCGATGGGCACTTGGCCACCGCTGCAATGACCTGCTGGGCGCTGGCCGCATCGGGCTGAACCCAGCGCGCGCGGGAGACGTCGAACACCGCCGGCAAGGTGCGCAGACAGACCCCGGAGTGCTGACAGACCTGGGGGTTGAACGTCACGCGGACGTCACCGCTTTCGTACACCTGCAGCCGGTCACGACTCATACCGCCTCCGGGGGGTCGGGGATGCCATGGAATGTAGCGCGCGACGCCGCGCCAGAGGCAAGGTCCCTCGAAATTGACCGTCCAATTTCCGGTGGCGCCCGCCGGGGGATGGCGGTAAACTGGCAGCCATGACGCGCCTCTCCCCACTGCCTGCCCGTCGCACCATGATGCGCGCCGTCACCAGCCGCGACCCGGCGTGGGACGGCCTCTTCATCGTCGCGGTGCGCACCACCCGGATCGCCTGCCGACCGGTCTGCCCGTCGCGTCCGGCGCTGCCCGAAAACCGCGAGTTCTTCCCGACGCTCGCGGCCGCGGAAGCCGCTGGCTATCGCGCCTGCCGTCGCTGCCACCCCGGGCGGCCAGCGCCCCTCCCGACCTGGTGGGGAAGGCTCGAATCGGCACTCGCCACGGCAGGAGCGGAGCGACTCTCCGACCAGGCGCTGCAGCAACTCGATCTCGACCCCGTCGTGATTCGACGCCATTTTCGGCGCACCCACGGCATGACCTTCCAGGCCTGGGCCCGCGCACAGCGCGTCGCCAAGGCGCAACACCGACTTCGCGAGGGCGACATGCTCGATCACGTGATCCTGACCTCAGGCTACGCCTCGCACAGCGGCTTCCGCGACGCCTTCGCGCGCATCGTCGGCATGCCGCCCGGTCGGGCGCGAGGTGGCGAAGCGATGGTCGCCACCACCTTCGATTCGCCGGTCGGACCGCTGGTCGCCGCAGCGACTGAGGACGGGGTGATGCTGCTCGAATTCGGCGACCTCGCCCGACTCGAAGAGCAGGCCACCCGGCTGCGGCGCCGCTTCGTCGGGCCACTGATCGTCGGTGAGCACCCGCACCTCAGCCAACTCGGCGAGGAACTCACCGAGTACTTCGCCGGGACGCGGCGCGACTTCACCGTGCCGCTCGTGGTGCGCGGCACGCCCTTCGAAGAACGCGTCTGGGCCGCGCTCCGGCAGATCCCCTACGGCGGCACCTGCTCCTACGCCGATGTCGCCGAGCGGATCGGCTCGCCCAACGCCAGCCGCGCCGTCGGCAGCGCCAACGGACGCAACCGCCTCGCCATCGTGATCCCCTGCCATCGCGTGGTGAACGCCGACGGCAAACTCGGCGGCTACGGCGGCGGTCTGTGGCGAAAGAAGCGGTTGCTGGAGCTGGAAGCAGGATGATCGATGATCGATGATCGATGATCGATCATCGATGATCGATCATCCTGTCACAACCGTCACGAAAGCCCTTCAATTCGGCCATCCGCCGCCACCCGCATCCCCTCGGCGGCCGGCACCTTCGACAGCCCGGGCATCGTCATGATGTCGCCCGTCTTGCAGACCACGAAGCCCGCGCCCGCCGATCCCCAGACCTCGTTGACCGTGATCCGGAAACCCTTCGGCGTGCCGAGTCGGGTGGCGTCGTCGGTGAGTGAGTACTGCGTCTTCGCCATGCACACTGGCGTGTCGGCCATGCCGATCGATTCGAGATAGTCGATCTGGCGCGAGGCAGCCGGGGTGAAGTCGACGCCATCCGCGCCGTAGACCTTCTGCGCGATCGTCTCGGCCTTGGTGCGGATCGGCAGGGCGGTGTCGTAGATCGGCTGGAAGTTCGCCGTGCCCCCATCGAGGAGCTTCTGCACCTCGCGTGCGAGCGCCTCGCCACCCGCGCCGCCACTCGCCCAGACATCGCAGAGCGCCACCGGCACGCCAAGCCCTTCGGCGTACTTCGTGACCATGGCCATCTCGGCGGGCGTGTCGCTGAGATGGCGGTTGATGGCGACCACGACCGGCACGCCGAACTGGCGGACGTTGCCGACGTGGTGGGCCAGATGCGGCAGCCCGCGCTCGAGGGCCTCGAGGTTCTCGACGCCGAGCGCCGTCTTCGGTACGCCGCCCTGCATCTTCAGCGAGCGGATGGTCGCCACCAGCACCGCCGCTTCCGGCTTCAGGCCACCCGCGCGGCACTTGATGTCGAAGAACTTCTCCGCCCCCAGGTCCGAGCCGAAGCCGGCCTCGGTGACGACGATGTCGCCGAGCGCCAGCGCCGAGCGCGTGGCCACGAGACTGTTGCAGCCGTGGGCGATGTTGCCGAACGGGCCGGCATGCACCAGTGCGGGGCCACCCTCCAGTGTCTGGACCAGGTTGGGGCGCATGGCATCCTTGAGGAGCAGCGTCATCGCGCCGACGGCTTTGAGGTCGCGCGCGCGCACCGGGGTGCGTGCGGTGCCGGCGGTCGATCCCACGATGATGCGCCCGAGCCGCTCCTGCAGATCCTCGAGTCCGCTCGCGAGGGCGACGATCGCCATGATCTCGCTGGCGGGAATGATGACCCAGCGCTCCTCGCGCACGACGCCCTCGGCCGGCCCGCCGAGGCCGATGATGGCCCGGCGCAGGGCACGGTCATTCATGTCGATGGTGCGCGGCCAGGTGATGCGGCGCGGATCGAGTCCGGTCGGATTGCCCTGCTGCAGCGAGTTGTCCATCATCGCCGAGAGCAGCGCATGCGCGCTCGAGATCGCGTGGAAGTCACCGGTGAAGTGCAGGTTGATGTCTTCCATCGGCAACACCTGCGAGTAGCCGCCGCCGGCCGCACCGCCCTTCACGCCGAATACCGGACCGAGGCTCGGCTCCCGGATGGCCAGGACGGCGTTGGTCCCGAGGCGCCGGAACGCCTGCGCCAGGCCAACGCTCACGGTGCTCTTTCCTTCACCGCTGGGCGTCGGCGAAATGGCCGTCACGAGCACCAACTTCCCGCGGGCGGGTCGGCTGGCGAGCTCGAGCGGGAGCTTCGCCTTGTACTTGCCGTATTGATCGATGTCGTCTGGGGAGAGGCCGAGATCGGCCGCGATGGCGGTGATGGGACGGAGCGTGGCGCTCTGGGCAATCTCGATGTCCGACGGTACGACCTGGACGGTCACGGGCGATCTCTCGGTGAGGTGGGATTGGGATTGGGAAACGTCTCCGCACCGTGATCCTCGGCGCGGGGATGGAGGCAGGCAAAGTCCTTTTCGATCAAGAGGTGGCACGTGCCGGCGGGAGTGGGCTGGATCGACTCGATCGACACCGCATCGCTCTCCGCCCACTGCATCGCCTCGGTCTTCGGCACCACGACCTCCAGGCAGCCCTCGGCAAACGTCGCCGTCACGGGACCACCGATGGCCACCACGAGGGCATAGCGAAAGGCGCTGCCATCAGGGAGCTCGGCGCGCGCCTCGATCCGCTGGCCCTGCCCGATGGCCTGCACTTCCGGGCGCGTGAGCCGGAGTCGGATCGACGAATCGCGGAGGCGCAGTTTCATGGCGTCACCGTGATCGGGCTCAACACCTGGTCGGCCCGCTGCAGGTCGGCGGCGGTGTTGATGTTGAGGAAGGCATCGGGTTGCTGCGCGCAGTCGACGATCACGCTGTTCAGCGCGGCGGTCCAGCCGTGCACCGAGCGACCCCCGTCGGCGAGGTAGCGGCGCAGTGCACTGCGCAGGTTCGTGGGGAAGAGGAGAAACAGCTGCTGCAGTTGGTGCCCGTCGTGCGGGAGCGCGATATCCGCCGAAGCCCGCTGCAACGCGAGCCCAAGCCGCACGACGAGGCCCGTGTCCAGCAGCGGCGCATCTGCTGGGCAACAGAACGTGTACGGGGTCGAGACACGTTCGAGCGCGGAGAGCAGCCCGCCAAGTGGTCCCATCCCGGGCACGTTATCGGCGATGACCGCGTCCCCCCAGGCACCGTGGGCGGCGACGTCGTCGTTGGCGCTGATCAGCACGGCCCCGACCTGCGGGGCGAGGCGGGCGCGAACATGCGCAATCAGCGGTGCGCCGGCAGCCACCAACAGCGACTTGGTGACGCCCCCCATCCTCTGCCCATCGCCCCCGGCCACGATGATTCCGGTGATCTCCTCGACGGGAATCACGCCACACGACCAGCCGTCAGTCGCTTGGCCGCTTCGGCCACGAGCGGATGCAGCGGCGGCGTCCCGGCGGCGAGGATCGCAAGCAATTCGATCCGCATCGACGGCGTCCAGAATCCTTGCAGGTGCTCGGCCACCCCGTTGATCGCGTCCTCGGCCGGATACGGTTCGAAGAACTGGGCAATCTGCGTGGACATGCGGACCAGGTCAGCCGACTGCATCGGGGAACTCCCTCGGAAAGCGGACCACCTGCCGGCCGGGGCCGGCGCAGGCCAGCGGGACGCCGAGCGCCGCGGAGGCCGCCAAGGCGAGCGTCGTCGGCGCGGAAATCGTGGCCAGGAGCAAGGCCCGGGCAACGGCCGCCTTCGCCACCAGCTCCACGCTGCAGCGTGACGTCATCGCGACGAATCCGGGTTCACCGAGACGGCCCTGTCGCGCCAGCGCGCCCACCAGTTTGTCGAGCGCATTGTGGCGACCGACATCCTCGCGCACCAGGAGGACCGCGCCATCCGGACCGCACCACGCCGCGGCATGCACCGACCGGGTGACCGCGTTCACCGGCTGCAGGTCGGGCAGCGCCGCCCACGCCGCGAGGACGGCCGCATCCGTGACCACCTGCGTGGCCACGACCGGCACGACACCAGCGAGCCCGCTCCGAAAATCGCCCAGCGATTCCAGGCCGCAAATGCCGCAGCCGGTGGCGCCCGCGACGCTGCGGGCGCGTGTCGGGCGCAATGGCACCGGCACGTCGAGGTCCACCGTCCAGTCGCCCTCCTGCTGCGCGATGCGCAACCCGGCGACCCCCGCCGCGTCGGCCACCAGTCGTTCCGTCAGCGCGAGCCCGACGGCGAAATCGTCGAGGTCGGTTGGCGAGGCAAGCATCACGGTCCACGGCGCGCCATTCAGTCGCAGCTCGATCGGCGTCTCGACCGCGATCCCCCAGGGCTCCGCCGCCGGCGAACCCGCCACGTGAATCGGCCAGTGTTCGAAGGCAGGCACCAGCGTCTCGGTCACGTCAACGCCTCGGTGGCGGGCCGTGCCAGCGACTGCACGCCGATCGGGTGGACCTCGACCGCCGTGACCTTGTACTCCGGGCAGTTGGTCGCCCAATCGGAGTACTCGGTCGTGATGACGTTCGCCGCGAGCTCGGGGTAGTGGAACGTGGTGTACACCACCCCCGGTGGCACGCGGTCCGTCACGTGCGCCTGCAGCAGGATCTCGCCCATCCGGCTCGTCAATTCGACCGTGTCGTGATCCATGATGCCGCGCATCTCGGCATCGGCCGGATGAATCTCCAGGACATCGCGCGGATGCCACACGACGTTGCTGGTCCGTCGGGTCGCGGTCCCCACGTTGTACTGCGAGAGGACGCGGCCGGTGGTGAGCAGCAGCGGGAAGCGTCGCGTGGTGCGTTCTTCCGTCGGCACGAACTGGGTGATCAGGAATCGACCACTCCCGCGCACAAATCGGTCGGCGTGCATGACCGGCGTCCCCAGCGGCGTCGCCACCGTGCAGGGCCACTGCACGCTGCCGACCTCGTCGAGGTAGGCAAAGGACACCCCGGCGAAGGCGGGCGTCAGGGCGGCGATTTCATCCATGATCTGCGCCGCCGAGTCGTAGTGCATCGGGTACCCCATCGCCGTCGCGAGGCGGCAGACCGCCTCCCACTCGAACAACCCCGGCTTCGGCGGCATCGCCGGTCGGACGCGATTGATGCGACGTTCGGCATTCGTGAAGGTGCCGTCCTTCTCGAGGAACGCCGTGCCCGGCAGGAAGACGTGCGCGAACTTGGCCGTCTCGTTCAGGAAGAGATCCTGCACGACCAGGCAGTCGAGCGAGCCGAGGGCCGCCGTGACATGGGTGATGTCGGGATCGGACTGGGCAATGTCTTCGCCTTGCACGAAGAGACCGCGGAACTGTCCGCTGACCGCGGCCGCCAGCATGTTCGGAATGCGGAATCCCGGTTCGGGGTCGAGTGGCACGTCCCACGCCGCCTCGAAACTGCCCCGGACCGTCGAATCGGAAATGTGGCGATAGCCGGGCAGCTCATGCGGGAAGGACCCCATGTCGCAGGCGCCCTGGACGTTGTTCTGGCCCCGAAGCGGATTCACCCCGACGCCCTCGCGCCCGATCTGTCCGCACGCCATCGCGAGGTTGGCGATCCCCATGACCATCGTGCTGCCCTGGCTGTGCTCGGTGACGCCGAGCCCATAGTAGATCGCGCCGTTCGGCGCCGTCGCGTAGAGGCGGGCGGCGGCACGCACCTCGGCCGCCGGCACGCCGGTGATCGACTCGGTTGCTTCCGGTGACTGCGCATCCCCGGCGATGAAGCCCCGCCATTGCACGAATGACGTCGGGTCACACCGCTCAGCGACGAACGCCTCGTTGACGAGTCCCTCCGTCACCACCACGTGCGCCAGCGCATTGATGAGCGCGACGTTCGTCCCGGGGCGCAACTGGAGGTGATGGGTGGCCGCGACGTGCGGACTCCGGACCAGGTCGATGCGCCGCGGATCGGCAACGATCAGCTTCGCCCCCTCGCGCAACCGCTTCTTCATCCGCGAACCGAAGACCGGGTGGGCGTCGGTCGGGTTGGCACCGATCACCAGGATCACGTCGGCCGACTCGACCGAGCGGAAATCCTGCGTCCCCGCCGACGTGCCGAAGGTCTGCTTCAGGCCGTAGCCGGTCGGCGAATGACAGACGCGCGCGCAGGTATCGATGTTGTTGTTGGCGAATGCGGCGCGCACCAGCTTCTGCACCACGTAGACTTCCTCGTTGGTGCAGCGCGACGACGAGATGCCACCAATGGCGCCGCGTCCGTGCTCGGCCTGGATCGCCCGGAAGCGCGACGCCGCAAAGGCGATCGCCTCGTCGAACGACGCAACCCGCCACGGGTCGCTGGTGTGCTCGCGGATCAGCGGGGTGGTGACGCGATCGCTGTGCGTGGCGTAGCCCCAGGCAAAACGTCCCTTGACGCAGGAGTGCCCCTCGTTGGCGCCACCGTCCATGTCGGGCACCATCCGCACGACGTCGTTCCCCTTCATCTCCGCGTTGAACGAGCAGCCGACGCCGCAGTAGGCGCAGGTGGTCTTCACCGTGCGCTCCGGCTGCCCATGCTCGATCACCGTCTTCTCGATCAGCGTGGCCGTCGGGCAGGCCTGCACGCAGGCGCCGCACGACACGCACTCCGAAGCGAGGAATGACTCGTTCATGCCGGCGCTCACCGTCGACCCGAAGCCGCGGCCGTCGATCGTCAGGGCGAACGTCCCCTGGATCTCCTCACACGCACGGACACAGCGCGAGCAGACGATGCACTTGGCCGGATCGAACGAGAAGTAGGGATTGGAGTTGTCGGGGGTCGCGCCGAGGTGATTCGCGCCCGCTGTTCCGTAGCGCACCTCACGCAAACCAACCGCCCCCGCCATGTCCTGCAGTTCGCAATCGCCGTTGGCCGCGCACGTCAGGCAGTCCAGCGGGTGATCGGAGATGTAGAGTTCCATCACGCTGCGACGGACCCGGGCCACCTGCTCCGTTTGCGTGTGCACCACCATGCCCTCGGCCACCGGCGTGGTGCACGAGGCGGGGAGCCCGCGTCGGCCCTCCACCTGCACCAGGCAGAGCCGGCAGGAACCGAACGCCTCCAGCGAGTCGGTGGCGCAGAGCTTGGGCACTGCCACCCCGGCTTCGCGGGCGGCCCGCATGATCGACGTCCCGACCGCCGCCTCGACCGCGATACCGTCGATGGTGAGCCGGACGCGCGCCGTGCCTTCGGCGGGCGGCGTCCCGAGATCTGGCCGAGCAGGAGTGGAAGCGATCATCGGGGAAGCGCCTCGGCCGCGAGCGGGAAGTCACTGGCGAAGTGCGTGAGCGCACTGCGAACCGGCATGGGGGTGAGACCACCAAGGGCACAGAGCGAGCCGAGTTCGAGCGCCTCGCACAGGTCATGCAGCACGGCGAGCTGCCGCGCAGGCTGTTCGCCGCGACGCAGCCGCTGGATCACTTCGACGCCGCGGGTTGAGCCGATCCGGCATGGCGTGCACTTGCCGCACGACTCATCGGCGCAGAACTGCATCGCGAACTCGGCCTGTTCCGCCATGTCCACCGTGTCGTCGAAGGCGACGATCCCGCCATGGCCCAGCATCGCGCCAACGGCGGCGTAGGACTCGTACGCCAGGGGCACGTCCCACTGCGCGGCAGGGAGGTAGGCGCCGAGCGGACCGCCCACCTGCACCGCCTTCAGCGGCCGCCCGCTCAGCGACCCGCCCCCGAACTGGTGAAGCACCGTCGCGAGCGAGACGCCGAAGGGCAGTTCCACCAGCCCGCCGCGTGCCACGTTGCCGCCCAACTGGAACGGCATCGTCCCGGTCGAGCGATCGCGCCCGAAGGCGGCGTATCGATTGCCGCCCTCGGCGAGGATCGTCGTGGCGGCGGCGAGCGTGAGCACGTTGTGCACCAGCGTCGGGTCGGCGAAGAGCCCGCGAATCGCGGGGAGCGGCGGCTTCGGTCGGACCGTGCCGCGCTTTCCCTCGAGGCTCTCGAGCAGCGCCGTCTCCTCGCCACAGATGTAGGCCCCGGCGCCGAGGAAGAGCTGGATGTCGAACGATCGCCCGGGGCCGAAGGCGTTCGGGCCGAGCATGCCATCCTCGCGCGCCGTCTGCAACACTTCGTCCAGCAGGGCATGCGTGCGCGGATATTCCGACCGCAGGTAGATCACGCCGTCGGAGGCACCCACCGCGAGCGCGGCGATCGCCATCCCCTCGATGAGCTGGAAGGGATCGGCCTCCATCAGCAGCCGGTCGGCGAAGGTGCCTGAGTCGCCCTCGTCCGCGTTGCAGACGATGTGCTTCCGCTCGCCCGAGCTGTCGTGCACCGTCTGCCACTTGATCCCTGCCGGGAAGGCGGCACCACCGCGGCCCCGCAGCCCCGAGGCCGTGATCTCCTCGATGATCTGCCGCGGCGTCATCACCAGCGCCTTCGCGAGGCCAGTGCCTCCGCCATGCGCGCGATACTCGGCCAGGGAGCGAGGATCGATCACGCCGGCCCGCGCGAAGGTCATGCGCTGCTGATCGGCGAGGAACGGAATCGCCTCCACCAGGCCGACGGACGCGGGATGAGCGGCCGTCGGGAGCCCGCCACCCGCGAAGAGCGAGGCGACGTCATCGACCGCGATCGGTCCGAATCCCAGGCGACCCGTCGGTGTGTCGACCTCCACCAACGGTTCGAGCCAGTACAGCCCGCGCGAGCCCGTCCGCACGACCGTGGCATCGAGTCCGCGCGTGGCGATCTCGGCCGCGATGGCATCAGCCACTTCGTCGGCACCCAGCGACCACGCGGTCGTGTCGCCCGGCACGAAGACGCGTGTCGTCACGAGATGGCCTCCGCCCGGAGGACGGCGGTCAGCGCATCGAATCGCGCCGCCGTGACCCGACCATACACCCGGTCATCGACACGGATGGTCGGACCGGCCGCACAGTTTCCAAAACAATAGGCCGGCTCCAACTGGAGCCGGCCATCAGGGGTCGCGTCATGAAATTCGACACCGCACTGCGACTTCGCATGGTCCGCCAGCGCTCGGCATCCCACCGCCTGACAGGCCTCGGCCATGCAGAGCTGGACCACGTGGTCCGCGGTCGGCTCCTCATGGAAGTCATGATAGAACGAGACCACGCCCTGCACCTCGGCACGCGACAGATTGAGCGCGTGCGCAATCAGGCGGATGGCATCCTTGGGGATGTAGCCGAGGCACCCTTGCACCTCGTGCAGAAGCGGGAGCAGGGCACCGGGTGCGGGCGTCACCTGGACGAGCAGGTCACGCACGATCTCGAGGTCGCGTCCGGCATCCCGCGGGCTTCCACTGCGGTCGTCCATCGCTGGCTCCTGTTGGGCTGGCAAGCCGATGAAGTCTAATCCTCCGTCTGCCCGCCCGTCAGTCGCGGGGTGGCACCTGCGGGGCGGCGCCCCTGCCAGGCGATCACCGCCCCGACCGCCATCCCGACGACGCCGGCGAGCCGGATCGCCCTCGCGATCGCGTCGGCCCGGTGCAGCAGATTCCACTCGGCGAGCAGAAAAGCCCAATCGTGCTCCCCACCACCCACTAGCGGCAGCTCCTGGACCGGCGCATCGGCGAGGTACCGCGCGATGTAGAGGCAATTCTGGCCGACCCACCAAATTCCCGCGCCGACTCCCATCGGATCGCCGCGGCGGTGGAACGAGAGGGCGAAGAGGGCCGGGACGATCAGCTGGAACAACGTTCCACCGAGCGCCGTCAGCACCTCCCCACCCCAGGCAAAGACCAGATGCCCGGTCTCGTGGATCGGCAGGTTCACGTTGTCGAGGAAATGCCACTGCTCGGCCGTCGCGACCATGTAGAGCGTGGCGATGGCGAGCGCCCCGCCGACCAGTTGACGCCCCCGGGGTGACGCCGCGGCGGTGCCGGCCCTCATCGGCCGAGGACCCCTGCCAGCATCTTGCCCCCAGCGACCACCAGGACGAGCGCGAGCACGACTCGCAGCACCGGCATCGGCAGCTTTCGACTGCCGAGCGTGGCGCCGATCCCGCCTCCAACCACCACCGCGACGATCCAGAGCGGCAGCGCGGCTGGCAGCACGTCGCCGAGCGGCAACTGCCCCAGCAATCCGGCCGCCGAGTTGACCAGGATGAAGGCGACCGAAGTGGCCGCGGTCGTCCGCATGTCTGCCCAACCACAGAAGAGCAGCAGCGGTGACAGGAAGATCCCGCCGCCGACGCCCGTAAGGCCCGAGAGCAACCCCAGCACGGCGCCGGCGAGCATGGCGATCCACGGCCGCGGTGGCGAGGTGACCTGGTCGGGGGCCGCGCGCGTCACCACGAGTCGAAGCGCCGAAAGCAGCAACACGCCACCGACGATCAGGCCATACACCGATTCGGGCAGCGTCAATCGGCCACCGATCAGGGCCATCGGAATTGAGGTGATGGCGAAGGGCCAGAATAGCGACCAGCGGAAGTGGCCGGCGCGGGTGAACTGGATCGTCCCGATCGTGGCGACGACGAGGTTGAGGAGCAGGGCCGTCGGCCGCATCGTTGCGGCCGGCGTCCCCATCAGCGCCATGACGGCGAGGTATCCCGATGCGCCCGCATGCCCCACCGCGCTGTAGGCCAGCGCGGCCAGGGCAAGGAGGAGCGCAGCAATCACGGCGCGGGCGGGCGTGGCGCCGGCGCCGCCGGCTTGCCACCCTCATGCCACGCCGGCGTCGCCCCATCGGCGAGATGCCGCACCGCCTGCGCGCCGGCCTTGATGACCGCGGTCATGTGGTCAAAGTCGAACTTGTCCGCGTCGTCCGACGGCCGGTGATAGTCGGTGTGGAGATTGAACGTCGAGAGCGTGTGCGCGACGATCCCCATTTCCGCAAAGGCGTAGTTGTCGCTTCTCCGGAAGAAATTCTGGCTCGGCCGCGGGTCCGGCACGATCGCGATCCCGTTCGCCTTGAGCATGTCACCCATCGTCGAGCGCTCGTAGCCGGTGAGCCACGCCTTCCCTGGCCCACCCGCGAGCGAGTCGGGGCGACCGATCATCTCGATCTCGAATCCCGCCACCATCGTCTTCAGCGGGAACGGCGGATTGGCGATGAAATACCGGGTCCCGAGCAGCCCCATCTCCTCGCCGGTCATGGTCGCGAAGACGACGGTCCGCTTCGGCGCCTTCCCCTGCTTCAGGGCGCGGGCGATCTCGAGGACGGCGGTGGTGCCCGACGCGTCATCATCCGCGCCATTGTAGATCGAGTCTCCATTGACGCCGGGGCCGCGAACACCGAGGTGGTCGAAGTGCGCCATCACCAGGATCACTTCGTTCTTGAGCTTCGGATCGCTGCCCGGGATCACCCCGACGACGTTGCGCCCCGTGCGCCGCGTCGCGGCCGGCATCGTGTCCCACACCGCCATCGAGGGCAGCATGGTCAGGCGCGGCACCGCGGCAGCGGGATTGGTCGGCACGCGATAGGTCGTCACCTGGGTCGGGGGCGTGCCCGCCGCAGGTGCCGGCGCACCGGGCGCAGGCGCCGCGGCGCCGACGCACTTCCAGAGCGGAGTCGCGACCGAATCGCCATTCACCTTGAACGTCCCGGCCTGGCAGCCAGTCGGCGGACGGACGCCACCCGGGCGGTTCGCGGCCAGCATCGCCATCGGCACCCGCTGGAAGAAGCCGTCATCGCCCATCGGCTTGAGGCCGATCTTCTTCATCTCCGAGGCAATGAAGCGGGCAGCACGTTCCTCCCCCGGCGTCGCGGTCCCGCGCCCTTCCATCGAGTCGTGCGCCAACGTGCGCAGGATGCGCTCGACGTTGACCCGATCCGCGCGACTTGCCTTCGCTTGCGCGGAGAGCGAGGTCGCCGAAAGAAGTAGTAGCACCGCCAACATCATACGTCGCATGACTCTTCTCCGAGAATTCGATGATCGATCATCGATGATCGATGATCGATAACTCCGCCGCCTCCCACCCCTCACCCCACCTACTCTCTCGCATCGAACATCCACCATCGATCATCGACCATCGATCATCGTGCACTGATCATCCCGACGGCGGTGATCTCGATCCGACACCCCGGCTTCAAATCCGCCCCACCGACGATCGCGCGAGCTGGACGATGCGCACCGAACATCCTCGCGCACACCGCGTTCACGGCCGGCCAGTCCTCGCGCGAGGTGACGAAGATCGTCAGCATGAGCACGCGGTCCAGCCCGCTGCCCGCCGCCTCCAGCACGGCGGCGACATTCTGCAGCGTCCGCTCCGCCTGCACCGTCGTGTCGCCCTCGACCACCGCACCGGACGCGGGATCGATCGGCAGCTGTCCCGAGACATACACCACGCCACCATGCACCATGCCCTGCGCATAGTGCCCGGCCGGAGTCGGCGCGCCGCTGGTCGCCACCGGCTGCATCATCGCTCCGCCGCGCGGAAGCGCGTCAGAATGGCTCGCACGGAATCGATCGGAATCGCGTCGATGGTGCGCCCCTTCGACGTGACCGACGTGGCGCGGAGCAGCGAATTGTAGATCGCCTCTTCGGTCGCCTCGATCACCGCCTCGAAGAGCGGAGAGACGGCATCATCCTGCAGGGCGCGCAGGCTCCGCGGTGCCGACTCGGTGGGGCGACGGCGCACCTCGGCAGCGGTCGAGAAGGCGATGGCGTAGTCACCGGAGCCGTTCGAGGCATCGGAGCCGGTCCGTGCCAGCCCGAACATTGCCCGCGCCGCGAGTCGCTCCAACTGCCGTTCCGAGAGCGGCGCGTCGGTCGCGACCACGATGATGATCGAGCCATCGCCGCGCTCGGAGATGGTCTGCGTCCGATAGGAATAGCGCCCGAGCGCCTTGCCGACTGGCGCGCCAAGGATCTGCAACACGCCACCGAAGTTGGTCTGCACCAGCACGCCGACCGTGAAGCCGCCGAGCGACGCCGGCAGCTTGCGCGACGAGGTCCCGATGCCGCCCTTCCAGCCGAAGGCGACCGTCCCGGTCCCCGCACCGACGCTGCCCTCGGCAACCGCACCGGCCGAGGCGCCCTCGAGCGCCGACACCACATGGGAGGGACGAATCGGTCGACTGCGGATCGCATTGAGGCCGCCATCATTGGTCTCGGCCACCACCGGATTGATCGAGCGCACCGAGGCCATCCCGGGCCGCGCGAGCTGCCACGCCACCATCGCGTCGGCAGCCTGCCAGACACAGAGCGTGCAGGTGAGGAGGATGGGGGTTTCCAGTTCGCCAAGTTCGCGCAGCTGGGTCACGCCCAGCATCTTGCCGAAGCCGTTGCCAACATGAAGCCCTGCGGGGACGCGATCACGGAAGAGATCGCCACCATGCGGAAGAATCGCCGTCACGCCGGTGCGGACTGAATCACCCTCCTGCACCGTGGTCTGCCCGACGAGCACGCCGGCCACGTCGGTGATCCCGTTCAGCGGACCGGGTCGAAAGATCCCCGGGGCAATGCCCAGATCTCTGGCCCTCGGCCGCGCGGGCTCCTGCGCCACGAGCACCGCGGGGAGCAGCGCCACCAGGAGCAGGGCCCTCATTCCAGCGCGCCGCCACCGGCACCGACCAACACGCCGATCCCCACGCTGACGAGCGCGGTGACGCCCAGGATTGGCGTGGCCGTCGACATCAACACGAGCGGTGCAGCAATGCAGAGACCGACCAACCCGCCGATCGTGCCGCCGCGGCGACGCTCCTCCATGAACCAGTGGCGATCAATCAGAAACGACATCGCGTAGAGCAGCGACAGCGTGCCCACCACTGTGGCCGCGAAGAACGCCACCTTGCGGTCGGCGAGGCCACCCAGAAACCACCCCGCCGCTGCGCCGAGGGAGGTGATAAGCCAGGCGATGAAGATCACACGAAGATGTCGCATCGAGCCGTCGATACCGGGAGGAAGGGGTCGCCGACAAAAATGCACCCCGCCGGCACGTAAAACGAGGGCGGCCCCGCGAAGGACCGCCCCCTGATCTCCCCGACCCCGTGGTCAGCTGCGCCCGCTGCCTGCTCCCAGCGCAAAGAGCGGCGTGGCGCCGGCCCCCCCGATCCACATCCAGGTCGGGCTCGGCACCACCAGCAGGTTCATCACGATCCCGACGGTGAAGAGCACCGCGAAGGTCATCACGACCCACTCCTGCTTGCCGATGCTGATGGCGACTCGGCCGCCGGCATAGGCGCCCAGCAACCAGCCACCGAGCACCAGCACCATGCCGAGGAGCGGGAGTTCCCCCGCCTCGAGCGCCAGCTTCAGTTGCGCCGGATCGGTGGCGTCGAGCCCGGAGGTGTAAGGCATGACTTGGTGCGAGAGCGTTTCAACCAGATACGCGATAGCGCCGGCGACCACGATGGAACAGATGATCGCGCTCACAGGGCTTCCGGACTTGGGGGACATGCGAACTCCGAAAGAGGCGAGACTCCGAGGTATCGGCCGTTGTCCCTGCCGCCTGAAGGTCCCGGCGCCTATCGGAGGAGCGGACCAAGCAGCGAGACCACCCCGATCACGACCACGATCCCGACCAGATCGAGGATGAGCCCTGCCCGCATCATCCGCGAGAGGGGGATCATCCCGCTGCCGTACACGATGGCGTTGCAGGGGGTCGAGACTGGCAGCATGAAGCCGAGGGACGAGCCCATCGTCGCCCCGAGTGCGGGGAGCAGCGGGTCGACGCCGGATGCCGTCGCGATCGCGATGATGACCGGCACGACCATGTTCGCGGCGGCGGTGTTCGAGGTCGTCTCCGAGAGCAGCGTCGCCACGATCGTCCCCATCACCAGCAGTCCCAATTCCCCCGAATTGGGGATCCAGCCGGTGACCCCGCGCCCGACCGCCTCGGCGAGCCCCGACTGGAACGCGAGCGTGCCCAGCGCGAAGCCACCGCCGTACAGCAGCACGACACCCCAGTCGATCTTGGCTGCTTCGGGCCAGGTGAGTGCCCGCTGCCCCGGCTCGCCCGGGAGGAGGAAGAGCAGCGTGGCGCCGAGCAGCGCGGCCACCCCCTCGGGGAGCGCGGTCTGCACCGCGAGCGTCAGCGGTGCGCGTTCTCCCAGCACCACGGCGAGGACGCCAGGGGTGATCCAGAGCACCACCGTGACGAGGAAGGCCCAGAGCACGGAGCGTTCGCCGCGACGCCACGCGCCGAGTCCCGCGAGTCCGTCCCGCGCGACGCTCGCGCCACCGGGCAGGACGGCCACCCCGGCCGGCGAGAGTGCGCGAAGCGTGAAGAACAGCACCACGAAGAGGATCGCCACCGTCGGCACGCCAAGCAGCATCCACGAGAAGAACGGGATCTGCACGCCCAATTCACTGCGGATGAAGCCGAGCCCGATCACGTTCGGTGGCGTGCCGACGGGCGTCATCAGACCGCCGATCGACGCGGCGAACGAGGTCATCAACATCAGGCCGCTGGCCCAGCGCGGATCGAGCGCGAGTTCGCCGGATTGCTGCCGCAGGTAGAGCACGCGCAGGATCGACATCCCGATGCCGAACATCATCGCCGTGGTGGCGGTGTTCGAGATCCATCCCGAAATGACCGCGGTGATCAGGCCGAACGAGAGCAGGAGGCGCGACGGACTCGCGCCGACCCAGGGGCGCGAGAGCACCGTGAACGCCACGCGCCGATCGAGCCCGTGATGGAAGATCCCCTGCGAGAGAATGAACGACCCGATGAAGAGGAACATCAGCGGGTCGGCAAACGGGGCGAACACCACCTTCGCCGGCGCCACCCCGAGGATGACGCAGGCGGACGCGCCGAGCAACGCCGTCACCGGCATCGGCAGCGACTCGGTGATCCAGAGCACCACGACCGCGACCATCACCGAGGCAAGCCGATGCGCCTCCGGGGTCAGCGAGGGCAGCTCAAGGAGGGCGATCCCGAGGGCCGCCGCCGGGGCCAACACGAATCCAACCCGCCCCCGCCACGCCTCGAAACGCTCCTCCGCAGGCGAGAGCATCCCGACGAGGGGGGAGGTGGACATGGGGGCTCCGGGAGGCGGACGATGATCGATCATCGATGATCGATGATCGATCGGTATCGTGGAAGGCCCCCAATATCCCCCCGGGCGGCCGAGCTCGCCAAGGCTCCATCGATCATCGATCATCGATCATCGGCCGGCCCTTGAAACAATCTGCAACGTCCCCCCGTCAACGTTCCAAAAGGGATCACTGCCACCCCCAACTGGAGCCTTCGATGCGGACCCTCTCCCTGACCCTCGCCGCGGCCATGGCCGCCACCTTCGCCGTCCCCGGCCACGCCCAACTGGGTGGCCTCATGAAGAAGGCCAAGGCCGCTGCCGGCGTCGACAAGCCGGCTGCCGTGGCCAAGGTCGAGTCGGCACCGGTGGGGCCCGTGAAGGTCAAGCCGGCCGACCGGATCGATGGCCCGTCACTCGACCTCTTCGCCAGGGCATTGACGGCGGAGAAGAACTGGCTGGAGGAGCGGGCCCGGATTCGGACCACGCTCAAGTCCCCTGAGGAGTATCGTCGTTGTTCCGAGGTGGCCCTGGCGCCGACGACGCCGGAGGCCAAGAAGATGATGCAGGACTACCTCGATGCGATGGCCTCGAAGGACAACGATGGCAGCGCCGAGTACATGACGAAGATTGCCATGGCGATGAAGGCCCAGCAGGACCGCATCGTGCAGGGAAAGTGCGGCTTCGATCCGAGCCTGTATCCGCCCGAGCCGGGGCCGTCGGCGCTCTATCACCCCTCCGAGCACGAGGCGGCGAAGCTGGTGGGCATGGACCAGAAGCGGTACGCGCTGCTGAAGGAGCGGATCACGCCGTTCTGCAACTTCGACGCGGCCGCGCGCGGGAACGGTGATGTGCGCGTGCCGGGGATCGGCACCGGGGTGTACTTCGTCTACGAGGCAAACGAGGCGGCGCTGCTCACGCCGCGGTGCGGCCAGCTGCTCGCCGGGATGAAGGCCGTTTCCTGATGCACGCCGGCACGCTGCGCCTCGCCCTCACCCTGCTCGCGCTGCCGCTCGGCCCGCGCGCGGCGTCGCCCGGCATCACCTGGGCCGCCGCACGTGACGGCATCGAGCGCACCGAGTTCGCAATGGCGGAACGCGGCGTGTTGCAGGCGGTGCAGGTGATCGCGTTGCGGATCGACCCCGCGCGCATCCACCTCGACCTGATGGCACGCACGCGTTACGCCGGATTGCGTGGCGCCTGGACGGTCGACTCGATGCCGGCCGAGGCGGTCCTCGCCCTCAACGCGGGGCAATTCCGCGAGGGGACACCGTGGGGATGGCTGGTGCAGGATGGTGTAGAGCGGCAGGCGCCGGGTACCGGCAGCGTGGCGATGGCGGTGGTGTTCGATGCGGGCGCCGTGCGGTTGCTCACGCCCGAGGAGATCCCGGCGGCGCGCGGCACCGTGCGCGCCGCGATTCAATCGTACCCGATGCTGCTGGTCGAGGGCGTAATGCCGCCACCGCTGCGCGCCCCGGGGCGCGGCGTCGACCTGGAGCATCGCGACACGCGGCTCGCCATCGGCACCGACGCCGAGGGGCGCGTTCTACTGGTGTTGACGCGGTTCCGTGGCGCGGGCTCCGCCGGCGCCACCCTCCCCTTCGGCCCGACCATCCCGGAGTTGGCCACCCTCATGCGCCGCCTCGGGGCCACTCGCGCCGTCGGCCTCGACGGTGGCCTCTCCAGCCAGCTCGCGCTCCGCGAGAGCAGCACGACGCTGCGCCAGTGGAGCAACTGGCGGATGGTGCCATTGGGGATTGTGGGGGTTGAGGTGAACGGTGAACGGTGAACGGGCTGACCCTACAGGTTGTCATCCTGAGCGAAGCGACGGCGCAGCCGGCGCGTAGTCGAAGGACCTCTATCCCTGCGCTGGGAAAGAGGTCCTTCGACTCCGTCCGCTTCGCGGACTTCGCTCAGGATGACAGGTCCGGGAACACACCCCGTTCACCGTTCACCGTTCACCGTCTATCGAAACGTCTCGCACATCTTCGGATCGCCACTCTCGAACCCACGCTTGAACCACGTCATCCGCTGCTCGGACGATCCGTGGGTCCAGCTCTCCTGATTCACGCTGCCGCCGCCCATCCGCTGGATCCGGTCGTCGCCGACCGCTGACGCCGCGCCGAGCCCTTCTTCGACATCGCCGCGCTCGAGCCGCCCCTGCTGGGCCGCCGTGTGCGCCCAGACACCGGCGTAGCAGTCGGCCTGCAGTTCCAGCTTCACCGAGAGCGCGTTCGCCTGGTCCGGCCGCTGCTCCTGCGCGCGACGCATCGCCTCCTCCGTGCCGAGCAGCTTCTGCACATGGTGGCCGATCTCATGCGCGAGGACATACACCTCGGCGAAGTCGCCGGGTGCGCCGAAGCGCGTCGCCAGTTCCTGATAGAAGCCGAGATCGATGTAGACCTTCTCGTCGCCCGGGCAGTAGAAGGGACCCGTGGCCGACTGCGCCGCGCCGCAGGGGGAAGTGGTCCGGTCGCGGAAAAGCACCAGCTTCGCGTCGCGATACTCGGCGCCCATCGTCGGCAGCAACCGCGCCCAGAGCGCCTGCGTGCTGTCGAGCGCCGCACCGATGAAGAGCACCTTCTCTTCCTCGGCCGGGTCGGTGATCGGCGCCTCGACGCCGGGCGCGGCGGTGCCGCCGTCGAGGGCTCCGATGACGGCGAGCGGATTCTGCTTGGTGATCAGCGAGAAGATGACGACGAGCACCACGCCGCCGATCCCCAGGCCGCCGATGCCACCGGGAATCATCCCGCCGCCGCCACCGCCGCGACGATCTTCAAGGTTCTGCGAACGACCGGAGGCGGACCAGCGCATGGGTTGGGATCTCGGTTGGGGGATGGTTGGAAGGTAAGGGGTGAACGGTGAACGGTGAACGGGGTGCCGTCCGGAATTGTCATCCTGAGCGAAGCGACGCGAGCCGGCGCACTCGGACCTCATCCCGGCGCACCGTTCACCGTTCACCTTCCCCCCTCCAATCCCATCAACTTCCGATACCTCGCATCCCCCGCCATCGCCGCGAAGTCCTGCCGCACCGCATGCTGCACCCAATGAAAATTGTTCACGCCGAGACGCAGTGCGGTGCTCAACTTGGCGATCGCCTCCTCGCGGTCACCACGGAGCGCGGCCAGCCTGGCCTCGTAGACCAGGAACTCGCCGTCGACGTGTCCCGCCGTCGGGCCGGGCCCGAGGAGGCGAACGGCCCCGGCCGAGTCGCCGCGCCGAGCGGCGAGGGTCGCGAGTAGTCCGCGGATAAAGAGGCGCGGCGGGCCCTTGGCATCGACGATCGAGAGCCATCGCTCGGCGGCCTTCCAGTCGCCGAGTCCGAGGTAGGCTTGCGCCAGCCAGGTCTGGTGGGCACGGTTGGCCGGATCGTTGCGCAGTCGTTCCTCGAACCACGTCACTGCCTGCCGGAAGCGCACCAGCGAATCGCCGCGCTGATGTGCCGCGAGTTCCTCGCCCGCCACGACATACATCGCGCCCTGGGACCAATAGACGTCGGGGTCAAGCGTCGCCGCCGCCACGAAGAGCGAATCGAGGGCCTGCTCGCGACCCATCGCCGCGAGGGCGCGGGCCTCGATGACCCAGCTCACGCGCTGATCGGGGTGGCGCGCGCGCATGGTCCGCGCATAGCTGCGCTCACGGTCGTGGTCACCGAGCAGGTGAGCGGCGTACGCGCGCTGGCTCCAGTAGGTCGGCCAGTCTCGCATCGGGCCACGATCCGGATTGAGCGAGCCGAGAATCGAATCGGCTTCACGCGGCCGGTTCAACTGCAGCAGGACGAACGCGGCGTTGTACCCGGCGCGCGAGGAGGGCGCCAGTCCGGCCGCCAGCAGAATCTTCGGCAGCGCCTGGCTCCGGTCGCCGGCGAGATACGCCTCGAGATACCCCGCCAGCGCGGCGTGGTAGCCGCTCAAGTGGCGCTGGCGCAGCATGACTTGCGCCAACAGGGAATCGCCGCGCACGGCATCACCATCGTTCACCACCGCGAAGGTGGCATAGAGGAGGGCCGGCACGAAGGTCGAATCGAGTGCCCACGCCTCGCGCAACGACGTGTCGGCCTTGGCATAGTCGTAGCGATTGAACTCGGCCATCCCGCGATCGAACGCGCGGTACGCCTCCCACGTCGGCGGATGCGCAGCCAGGTCGACTTCGGGCGGCATCCGCTCGTCGAGTGCCACCGCCAACGCGCCCATCACCCGATCGCGCAACTCACGCACCGCCGAGGCGGCGGAGTCCTTGACCACGACCACCGGGGGAATCGCCGCCACCAGCCGACCATCGCGCATGTCGGTGATGCTGACCTGAAAGCGCAACGAATCGCCGGTGCGGTAATAGCCCCCGCTCACGACCAGCGCGGCGCCGGTCTCCTCGCGAACCGTGGCCGCCAGATCGGCTGCACCACTCTTGGCGTGCTGTTCCGCGGCCAGCAGAATGCTGGGCCACGGCACCACGGTCAGGAGCCCGGCCTCGTGCAGCCCCTGAGTGACCCAGTCACCTGCCAACCGTCCCCAACCTGCCAGCGCGCTGTCTCCCGTCTCGTTGCGAAGCGGCGTTACGGCAATCGGTCCGGCGATGGGTGCCGCGGCCGGCGCCTCACCGCGCATCATCAACATGGCGGCCACCACCGCCGCGACGGCCAGGATTGGCAGGAGCAGGCGAGACCATGGGCGCTCCTGCACTGGCGCGACCAATCCGTCGAGTGCCGCCACCAGCGAACTCGCCGTCGCCGGACGTTCCGCCGGATCGATCGCGAGGCACGCCTCGACCAGCGCCACCAGGGAGCGCGGCAGATCGGGGCGCTGCTCGCCAAGGGGCAGTGCCGACCGCGCGCCGGTGAGGATCTCGCGCGCCAGCAACCCCCAGCTGTAGAGGTCGGCGCGGTGATCGACCGCCTGCCCCGCCGCTTGCTCCGGCGCCATGTACCCGGGCGTCCCGATCGCGAAGCCCGGATGCGTCACGCTGGCACTCTCGACATCGGCTTCGAGCTTGGCGATCCCGAAATCGAGCAGGTACGCGTGCGCCCCCACCGAGAGCACATTCTCCGGCTTGAGGTCACGGTGGATGACCCCGGCGGCGTGCGCATGCGCCAACGCGCCGGCGATGTCGCGCAACAACCCGACCGCCTCGGTGAGCGGCAAGGCGCCGTCGCGCGCGAGCCGCTCACGCAACGTCTCGCCACCGAGGTACGGCATGACGTAAAAGAGGAGCCCGTCGACCTCCCCCGAATCGAGCAGCGGCAGGATGTGCGGATGCGAGAGCCGCGCCGTGATGCGCACTTCCTCGAGGAAGCGCGTCGGTCCGATCGCCGCCGCCAGCCCTGGCTGCAGCACCTTGAGCACCACGTGGCGGTCGTGCTTGCTCTCGTGGGCCAGAAAGACGGCGGCGGTGCCACCGACGCCCAGGGTCTTGCCAAGCGCGTATCGATCGCCGAGCGCCGCATCGAGTCGGCCGTGGAAATCGGCCTCGGCCAGCGGGGCCAGGTTGCGATCAAGCGGGCCGGTCCGTGCGTGCGCAGCCAGCATGCGCACGAGCTCCTGGCGGAGCGTCGGGTCGTCCGGCGCGGCCTCCGCGAGCCAGGCGGCACGCGCCGACTCGGGCAGGTCCAGCGCTTCGTCGAACAACGCCGAAAGTCGCGGCCAGCGGTCGTTCGGAATGGTCACGCGGTGGCACCACCATCGGCGAGTTGCAGGTGCAGCCACGCGCGGGCCTTCAGCCAATCGCGCTGCACGGTCCGCGTGGTGACCCCCAGCGCGCTGGCGACCTCCGCCTCACCAAGACCGGCGAAGAACCGCAACTCCACCACCCGCGCGAGACGCTCGTCCTTCTCGGCCAGTCGCGTGAGCGCCTCGTCGACCGCGATCAAGTCGTCGAGGGGCAGGGCAAAGCCGAGACGGTCGTCGGCGATCGTGATGTCGACCGGCGCCACGCCACGCTTCGCGGCCCGTCGACGCCGGGCATGATCGACGAGGACCTGGCGCATTGCGCGGGCCGCGAGGGCGAGGTAGTGGGCACGATCAACAACCACCGGAGCGGCGGTGCCGGCCAGCTTGAACCACGCTTCATGGACCAGCGCGGTGGGCTGGAGCGTGTGACCAGGTGCCTCGCGTCGCAGCAAGCGATCTGCCACCACACGGAGCTCCGCGTAGAGGCGCATGAAAAGATCGCTGTCGCCGGTGGGGGGGCCGGTCATCGCGGATGCTCCGCCAGAGAATCGAGTCGCGGAAATATACCGCCCGATCTTCGGTGCGGTGTCAGCTTGCATCTCCCCCCCCAAGAAACTCCGCCACGTCAGCCCAGACCGACGGCATCACGCCCTCGCGAAAGAAGGCCCAGTGGCCCAAGGTGGCGACCCCGAACTCCTCGGGCCGCAGCCGCCGGTGCCGGACCTTCGCCCCGGCATAGGCCCCGATCAGGGCCTCGACCGCGCGTGGTGGCGCGAAGCGGTCGTCGCTGACCGAGTAGACCAGCAACGGCGATCGAACCGCGGCGTGGCCCGCCCATGGTCCGAAGCGTGCACGACGACGCCCCCACGCGGCCCAGTCGCGTGCCACGCCGCACGGCAGGTCCTCGCCAAGCCCGAACCACGATGACGGGAAGCGCCCGAGCACCGTCGCGAGCAGGGGCATGGCCAGATGCCAGAGCGGTCGCAACAGCAGTTGGCCGCGCAGGGACCAGTGGCCTGCCCAGCCGTGCTGCGCCGCGACCAGCACGGCACGGGAGACCCGATCGGTGTTCGCGGCAAGTCCGAGCGCCTGGCCACCGAACGAGTGCCCGACAACGAATACGGGGGCGCCGTGGTCGCGGCGCGCTGCCCAGCAGATCGCGGCGGTGAGGTCCCGCTCGCCCCAGGCACGCATCGTCAGACGACGGTCGCGCCAGCGTGCCTCGTGGCGCGAATCGCCAATGCCGCGCCAATCCCAGGTGAGCACCTCGAATCCCGCGCCCGCCAGGAACTCGGCGAACGCTGCGTAGTAGCGCATCCGCACCCCGGTGGCCGGTGCGATCACCACCACCCCACGCAGCGGGGCGCGCGCCCGATACCGCGTGGCCGCGAGCGGATAGCCGTCCTCGGTCACCAAGGTGAGCGGGGCGATGGCGGCCCCGAGCGATGACCCTGCGTCGACGGACATCGGTTACCGCACCCGCGCAGTGGCGTAGAGCACGTCGCGCCCGCGGCCCCCCCCTTCACGCCGGACCCCCCCGGGCTGCCCATCAAGGGACACCCCCGACGGCCGCCCGCCCCGGCGGATCGGCCGCGTGGTCAAAGGACCGGGCCACGCGGATGATGGATTCGAAGGACTGCATGCGCTGCTCCCCGATGGTGTCTGGGAGGAGATGCGCAGGGCATGGGCGGGGGGCGACATGGGGAGGGGGTGAGGGAGGTGAACGGTGAACGGGGTGGCTCCGGGGATTGTCATCCTGAGCGAAGTCCGCGAAGCGGACGAAGTCGAAGGACCTCTCTCCGAGCGCCGGGAAAGAGGTCCTTCGACTGCGCGCCGGCTCCGCCGTCGCTCCGCTCAGGATGACACGACGCGGGCCCCCTCACCCCTCACCCCTCACCACCGCCACCGTTCACCGTTCACCGTTCACTGTTCACCGTTCACCGTTCATAACTATCTCGGCACCCGAAAGATCCGATTCCACCTGGTCGCCGTGAAGAACGGGAACGGCCGGTAGCTCGTGCCATCCCACGAGTAGTAGATGATCGCCGGCGTGCCCCGCACATTCTTGCGCGGGACAAAGCCCCAGAAGCGCGAGTCGCGCGAGCCGTCGCGGTTGTCGCCCATCATCCAGAGCGAATCCTTCGGCACCAGCAGCGGGCCCCAGTCGTGAATGTCCGGGAGATACTTGTCCGGCTCGGCACCGATGTAGTGCGACAGCTGCAGGTCGCGCATCTCCTGCCGCGTGCGCGGGTCGAGCGTCCACGTCGGGTTGGTCTGCTGGATGTAGGGCTCCTCCAGCGCCTGGCCGTTGCGGTAGAGGACACCCTGCTTCATCTGCAGCGTGTCGCCGCCAACGCCGATCAGTCGCTTCACGAGGATCGAGTCCTCGATCGGCGACATGAAGACGACGATGTTGCCGGCCTTCGGTTCGCGCACCGCCGGCGTCCGGACGTCGATCAGCGGAATCTTGGCGCCGAAGAGGAACTTGTTGACGAAGAGCACGTCGCCGACCATCAGCGTCGTCTCCATGCTCGGCGACGGGATGAAATAGGCCTGCACGACGAAGGTGCTCAGCACCAGCCAGATGCCGAACGCCCATGCCGCCGCCTTGATCCAGTCCAGCAGTGACTTCCCCGCCCCGCCTTTCGCCACGACCCCTCCCTCGTGCCTGATCTGCCCCGGCGCATCCGCGCCACCCATGGTGGAGGATGCCCCGGTCGTGCGTCAGGCTCAAGGGGCGGAGGTCATCTCGCCCGAGGCGTTTCGCAGCCGCGACGCCCACTTGGCCCGGAGCTTCGCCACCTTCGGGGCGATCACCGCGGCGCAGTAGGGCTGCGCCGGGTGCCGCCGGAAGTACTGCTGATGGTGGGCCTCCGCCGGCCAGAACGTGTCGAGCGGGGTCACCTCGGTGACGATCGGGCGCGGAAAGACCGCGTCCGCCTCCAACGAGGCCACCAGCGCTGGCGCCACGTCGGCTTGCCCCGCGTCGTGGGTGTAGATCGCCGACCGGTATTGCGTCCCGCTATCGTGTCCCTGGCGGTTCAGCATCGTCGGGTCATGGATCGTGAAGAAGATCTCGAGCAGGTCGTGGTAACTGATCACCGCCGGATCGAACTCGACTTGCACGACCTCTGCGTGTCCGGTGATGCCAGCGCACACCGCCTCGTAGGACGGCGACGGCACATGCCCGCCCGCGTACCCCGACACCACCGCCGTCACGCCCGCCACCCGCTCAAACACCGCCTCCAGGCACCAGAAGCAGCCGCCACCCAACGTCGCCAACGCCATCTGCCACTCCTCGCCGTGCATCACGGCAAATCAAAATCCCAGGCCGCCACGCGCCCCGGTCCGAACCGCAACCGCGAATGCTGCCCCAACCGATAGATCGGATTGGCCGGCACCGCGCGCGTCAGGTAGAACTCCAGCCGGCGCAGCCCCGGCTGATTCCACGCCGGCACGAATCGCAGCCGCACCCCATCGGCCAGCAGCACCACCAAACCCTCGCCCTCGTCGACGACCTGCAGCCCACCACCACGCAGCGCGTTCCGCAGCCGCCGGATTTCCTCGACCGGAATCGCCAGCGTCGCGCCGGTGATCTCGGAGAAGAGCCGCTCCGTCGCGAAGTGTGGCCGCAAGGCGCGCACACGATCCTGATGGTCGACCGGCAACGAATCCCATTCCGCCAGCCGTCGGTAGAGCAGCGGGTGGTAGGCATCGAGCTCCACACCGAACATCGCATCCGTGGCGCCACGCACCGCCCAACGGAGGTACCACGGCGCGGCGTGCTGCCCATCGGGCCGCCCCACCGCACCGCTGTCAAACACAACCCCATCGCGCCGCCACCCGGCGACGACCCGTGCGACACTGCTCGCATCGTCGTTCGTCAGCCCCAATTCGATCGACGCCGGACCGACCCCGCGCACCACTTCGAGCCAGTTGCGACGGCCGGTGAAGAGATGGCGCAGCGTGGTCGTGCCACCACCGTCGACGCGGACCGAGTCGAACGCGGAGAACTGCTCGCGCAGGAACGGCGAACCATGCACGTCCTTCCAGGTGGCCGAATCGAGACCAACCCGGAGGTGATGGAGCACCAGCGACGGGATGCCCTGCGCCGCCAACGCCATCGGCGCCAGCAGCAACGTGAACAGTACGCCAGCAAGACTCCGGCGGTTCCCTGTCACGGTGCCTCGGCCAGCAGTGCCTGCAGGTCAAAGGGGTCGAGTGTCATCGCGAGTTCGCCCTGCTCGTCGCGCGGCCATTCCGCCATCGGCCGATCGCGATAGAGTTCGACGCCATTGCCATCCGGATCACGGAGATAGATCGCCTCGCTCACACCATGATCCGACGCCCCCTCGAGCGGGATCCCGGCCGCCATCACGCGGCGGAGCGCATCGGCGAGGGTGGCGCGATCGGGATAGAGGATCGCCACGTGATAGAGCCCGGTGCTGCGCGGGCTCGGCGGCGAGCCGCCTCGGCTTTCCCAGGTGTTGAGGCCCAGGTGATGGTGGTAGCCGCCGGCCGAGAGGAAGACGGCCGACTGCCCCATCCGCTGCTGGACTTCGAAGCCGAGGACGTCGCGCCAGAAGCCAAGCGCGCGCTCGATATCCGCCACCTTGAGGTGGACGTGACCAATTGAGACGCGTGGGTCGATGGGATTCATGCAGGAATGCTACCTTTAGGGGGTCGGAAGTCGTAAGTCGTAAGTCGTAGGTCGTAGGTCGTAGGTCGTACGTCGTAGGTCGTAGGTCTGGGTGGTGCGGGTCCCTGGTCACTGGTCACTGGTCACTGGTCACAGGTCACCCTTCTCCCGTTCACCGTTCACCGTTCACCAGGATCGTTCCCATGTCCGCCCTCCTCATCCCCGCCGTCCTCGTGGCCTCGCTCCTTGCCGCACCGCTCGCCGCGCAGACCACCAGCATGCCGGCCGGGCACCAGCACACCCCCGGGATGACGCACCCGGGCACGGTGCTGCCGACCGAGGCCGGGCAGGACGCCTTCGCCGCGATCGCCGAGGTCGTCAAGCTGCTCGATGCCGACCCGATGACCGATTGGTCGAAGGTCGACCTCGAGGCGCTCCGCCGGCACCTGATCGACATGAATGTGGTGACGCTCAAGTCGTCGGTGCAGCGCACCCAGGTCGCGGGCGGGTTGAGCATGGACGTGACGGGTGATGCCGCGACGGCGCAGTCGATCCAGCGGATGGTCGTGAACCACGGCAAGATGGTCGACGCGATGCCTGACCTGGCCGCCACCACGACGGTGATCCCCGGCGGCGTCCGGCTCGTCGTCACGGCCGAGCGCAACGACGATGCCCGCACCGTAGCGCGTATCCGCGGCCTCGGCTTCGCCGGCCTGCTCACCCTCGGCAATCATCACGTCGAACATCACCTGCAGATTGCCAAGGGCGAGGGCGGCGCCCACACCCACTGAGCGCTCGCGGGTTCAGCGCCTCGTGATGCGATAGATGCCGACGATGCTGGTGCCATCGTCGGCATTGTCAATCGGGAAGAGGACCAGCTCGTTGCCGAGAAAGCCGAGAGGCGCGGGCCGTCCGGTGACCGTGCCCAGGTAACGGCCCTCGGCATCGAAGACGTCGACCGCCGGCGTCTCCCCCTCGAAGGTGTAGCGTTGCACCCAGAGCCCGCCGTCCGGTGCTACCACGACGTATTTCACCAGCGGAATCGTCGGCGCAATCCCCAACTTCTCGGCGACCTCGGTGCTCGGGGTCACGCACGACCGTCCGCCGCCGAACATCACCTTCATGCCCTCAGGGTAGAGACGCGCGGCATCGGCCGCGGTGGCCGGCGCCGGGGTGATAGCGCGGCGCACGCTGCGCACGAGACGCGTCCCCTCACGCACGTTCACCACGTAAGTCGTCTGCGGCGTCGTGGCCAACTGCCCATTTCCCATGCCCCACGCCAGTTGCCCCGTGAAGAGCGGGGGGATCGACAGCCCCACGCACGAGAGCATCACCATCTTCGGCGCCGGTCCGATGGTCGAGTCGATCGACACCGTCCCCCGGGGCGTCCGCACCTCAAGGCGCGTGGTGCGATGGATCGAGTCACTCACCTGCACCAGCGCGATGGTCGTGTCGCCTGTCATCTGCGGCACGCCCCATGGGAAGCCATGCTCGGCACTCCACTTCGTCTCGGGCAGCGGCGCACCGTCGGGTCCCCAATGCACCAGCGCCATCTTTTCGTAGTCGAAGGCGAGCAACCGGCCACTGCCATCCATCGTGATCCCCGAGGGCGCCTGGATCTCGCCAGGCCCACCGCCCTTCGCCCCGACCGAGCGCAGCCAGGTGCCGCTCGAATCGAAGAGCTGGATCCGGTTGGTGCTCTCCCAATCGAGCACCGCGATCGTGGCGCGGCGATCGGTCGCGACCACCCCGCTCGAGGCGCGCGTGAACGACGCCACGCCGCTGTCGGCGCCGCCGATGCGATGGACTTCGGTGAAACTCCAGGGGAGGGCGCTGTCGACCGCCGGACCGGTCACGATCGCGACGCCGGCGGAGTCAGTGGTCGTCGAGAGCGAGGGCGCAGTCGCCGTGCCACCGCAGGCAGCAAGGAGGACCAGCGCGGCAAGCGCCGCGGGGCGGGAATGGATCACGAGGACTCCGAATAGGGGGATCATCGAGTGGATGCCCCGAACCTCGGAACGGTTGCGGCTACGCCTCGTCGGGGCGGCCCCGCGCGAGGAATGCAACAAGGGCCGCGGCGAGCCGCTCGAGCCGCGCATCGGTCAGGTCGCGATCGACATCGAGCCGCTCACCGGCGACAGCCCATTCGATGTCGGTCCACCGCGAGATCAGCGAGGCACCCGACGCCCGCGCGCACTCGATGAAGAGCACCCGCTCCTCGCCTTCCCAGACCAGCCGCAGGCGCACGTCGCCGAGGCCGTACTCCGCCGAGGCGCTCGCCTCGCTCCCCTCGGAGTATTCGCGCGCCATGCAGCGGAAGCCGTGCGCCTCGAAGAGCGGACCGAGGTAGAGCGAGGCGCGCGTGAACGGCTCCGACGGCGTGTGCGCGGGCCGCTGCACTTCCATTTCAGGCGATTCAGCCACGTTCAGCCTTCGGAAAGCGCCGCATCCAGCGCGCCACCGCCACCAGGTAGGTGCGCAGGAACTCGCGCGTGTTGTCGTCGGTGAGCTTCCCCTCGGCGTCGAACTTCTTCTGCGCCGTCGCCACCAGCACCTGCGGGAACGGCATCGTTGGCGCGTTCAGCGTCGCGAGCGTCTGGCGCAGGATCGCCTGGGCGCGCGTGGTGCCGATGGTGCCGTCGGAGGCGCCGAGGATCGCGGTGGGGACCTCGAAGAGGCCGTGCGGCATCGGTCCGCGCGAGAGCCAGTCGATCGCGTTCTTGAGGCCGCCCGGAATCGAGTGGTTGTATTCCGGCGTGCAAATCAGCAGGCCGTCAGCCGCGCGGATCCGCTGCTGCAGCGCCCGCACCTCGGCCGGCGGCACGCCGTCGACCTCGAGGTCGGTGTTCAACACGGGGAGATGCCCCCACTCCAGCACCTCGATCACCATCCCCTCCGGTGCGAGCGGCGGCAGCGCGGACAGGAGGGAGCGATTGAAGGACCCTTTGCGAAGGGAGCCACAGAGGGCCACGAGGTGCAGCGCATCAGCCATGGGGGAACTCGGTGAAGTGAGGAAGTGGCCCGCAGTCAGCGGGCCATGTCGGGCAACGGCGTGAGGCGCGACTCGATCTCGGCACGGCGCGACTCGAAGAACGGCGGCAGGATCAGGTGGTGCCCCAACTCCTCGAGCGGGCCATCGACCGTGAAGCCGGGTCCCTTCGTCGCAAGCTCGTACAGCACGCCACTCGGCTCGCGGAAGTAGATCGACCGGAAGTAATGACGATCAATCACCGGCGTCGAGGACACCCCTCCCATGGCGAGCCGCTCGACCCAGAGCTCATGCTCGGCCGGTTCGGTCGACCAGGCCACATGGTGCACGGTGCCGGCACCAGGGCGGCTCGCCTGCATCGGCGGATTCTCGAAGGTGATCCAGCCGGTGCGCGACGGCCCCGTGATGCGCCACTCCTGCTCGCCGACCGGCTCAGCTCCCATCACCGCCTCGAGGACGCGCCGGCTTCCCGCCACGCGGCCGCCGTAGGCCCGCACGCCATCGAAGCCCTGCAGCGCCATTGCCGCCGGAATCTCGGGATGGTTCGCGACCAGTGGTGCATCGGGAACGCTGGTGACCACCAGCTGCAGGCGCAGCCCTTCCGGATCGGCGAAGTCGAGCACGTCGCCCTCGCGGGCAATCGCGATCCCCTCGGCGCCGAGTCGTGCGGCCCAGAAGTCGATCGCCGCGGCCGAGCCGACGCGGAAAACGATCAGGTACACCATCCCCGCGCCGGCGCGGCCGGGCAGCGCACCCGGGTATTCGAAGAAGGTCAGGTCCGAGCCCGGCGACCCGACGTGGTCGGCGTAGAAGAGGTGATAGACGTACGGGTCGTCCTGGTTCACCGACTTGGCAACCAGGCGCATCCCCAGCACGCGCGTGTAGAAATCGAGATTGGTCGGTGCATCACCGGTGATGCACGAGATGTGATGGATGCCATCGAGTCGCATGAACTACCTCCTTGCGATCCTGTACGCCGCCGCTCGGGGGGAAGGTTCCCCGTGGCTACTTCTTTTTCTTCGGAGCCCGTGCCGCCGCCTCGCGCGCGAGGTCGACCCACGGCCGCAGCCCATCGAGATCCTCAAGCAACTCCCCGGGGACGGCAAAGTAGTTCATCGCCGCGCCGTCCTCGCCGAAGGGGCGGAACGGCGGCCAGCCGGCCGCCTCGTACCGGGCCACCGAGAGCTTGTCCCCCTTCAGGTAGAGTTGCTCGTCGTCGAGCAGGGCAAAGGTCCCCTCGGCGGTCCGGAACGAGAGCCCCCCGAACATCGCCCGCGAGCGGACGGACGGGGCCACGCGGCCCAGCTGTTCCAGAATGAATGCTCCGAAGCCGGGATCTACTGCCATGCGAGCCTCCGCGCGGGTAACCAATAGCCAGTGACCAGTGACCAGTGACCAGTAACCAGGGGTAGGTCGCTAGGGCCTGGTCACAGGTCACAGGTCACTGGTCACTGGTCACCGTTCACCTCCGGAAAGCTACATCCTTCACCAGTAAACCATTCCCCTACCCCGACTGGCTTCAGGCCCCCCTATTGCGCAAACGGCTCCCGGGCAGTTCATTTCCTCCGTTGGCCTCCGTTCCCGCTGGGAAAGGACAGGTCTCGCGGGGCCAAATGGCTCCGGGCCACACGGATCGGACGGCGAGTGCCGCTCTTTCCGGAGACCGACCCCGCCGCGAGGGGATGATCGCGAACCTGTAGTCGGTCAGCACGGCATAGCCCGGACTCCGATTACACCATCCAGGAGTAGGGCAATGCGTGTCACCGGCACCGTGAAGTGGTTCAACGACGCGAAGGGCTTCGGGTTCATCACCCCCGAGAATGGCGAAAAGGATTGCTTCGTCCATCACTCGGCCATCCAGGCCCAGGGCTTCAAGTCGCTCGCCGAAGGCGAGCGCGTCGAGTTCGACATCGTGCAGGGCCAGAAGGGCCCGGCGGCTGAGAACGTCGTGAAGCTCGGCCGCTAAGGCCAAGCGTCGGGGCTTTCGAGCCACGACACCGGAAGGCCCCCAGCATCTGATGCTGGGGGCCTTCTTGTATCCATCGACCCACGGTCGATTCAGCTCGCGACCATGTAGCTGCATCCCGCCTGCTGCGCACGCATCACCCCGAAGACGCCAGACGGCTGCAGGATCACGCCGGGGATCAGCCCCTCGAGCGCCTTGGTGCGCGCCTCGTCCTGCTTCAGCTTGTGCTTCTCCGCCACCATCCCGACCATCTGCCCGAACGCCATGTTGCAGGCGAGGATGATCCCGCCGCTCTTGAGGAAGGCCTCGAGCGTGTACCCCGCCCACTGCGGCGGCGTCCCGGCCGGCGCCACGCGGAACGGATTGACCTCGGTCCACTTCTTGGTCTGCTGGTCCTTGATCTTCTCCACCTTGCCGAGCTTGTACTCCGCCCAGAAGGCATCGCTCATGACCATCGGGATCGCGGAGTGTCGGATGACCAGTACCGACGACAACTCGTCGATCGGCGTGCCGTAGATGGTCTTGTAGTTCTCGCGCCAGATGATGGCGCGGAACATCCCCGCCCCGTCATGAATGTCCGGCGAATCGAAGACGGCCTTTGCCTTTCCCTTCACGCGGTCCACCCAGGAGACATCCCAGTCCCCGGCGATGGGGACCAGATGCTCGGGCGGGGTCACCGCACCATGGAGTGGAACGCCGTTCGCCGCCGCGACCGCGCCGACGCCGAGGCTGGAGAGGAAGTCGCGACGGGAGAAGGGCATGGGGGGCTCCGTGAGATGGTGAAGAATGATTGGATGATTCCCCGGACTGTCATCCTGAGCGAAGCGGCCCATCGGGCCGCGCAGTCGAAGGACCTCTCTCCGTCCAAAGGTCCTTCGACTTCGTCCGCTGCGCGGACTTCGCTCAGGATGACAACTCTTGGGGACCTACGACCTACGACTACTTCGGCAACCTACCAGGCGTCGCCGGCGCGCCGATCCTGTCCAGCTCCGCATCCACCGCCGGCAGTTCCGTGACCAGTATCGGCTTCAGCTTGGCATACTCGATCGCAAACGCCGCCGAGGCAATGTCGTACTGCTGGATGTTGCTCCCCGTCGGCCGCTGCGACCCGCTGGGGAAGGCACCACCTGCGTGGGTGCGAATCGAGACCGGCACCTGCTCGCCGCGCGCCGAGTTGACGTCGTCGCCGTTGATCTCGCGCAGGATGCCAAGCAGCTGCGTGTCGAGCGCGCGCACCCGGGTGCGCAGCGCGGCCGGCGCCGAGGGCATCTGGTCGAGCACGCGGACGATCGCCGCGAGCTTGGTGCGCGCCGTCGTGGCCGCCTCCGACGCCTGGCCGATGTCACTCGAGAGCTGTGACGCCTTAGTCCGGAAGGCGAGGTTCGCATCACGATCGGCCAGCGTCAGCGTCGAGGCCGGGTCCGCGACGACATTGAAGGTGACCGGCGTCGAGCTCGGCGCGAAGACGCCGCGCTCGCGCTTGCCGATCACCACCGTGTAGCTCCCCGGCGGAACGGCCGCGAGCCCCGCCGCACCACCACCGCCACCTCGACCACCGCCTGCCGCTGCGCCGCCACCAGCTCCCGCCGGCGCCGGCGCCGGATCGGCCGGCGTCTCGAGCGAGCCGCGCAGGTCCCACGTCCAACGCTGCATCCCCTTGGCACCGCCGATGTTCGCGAGGCGCCAGACGCGGCCCTTCGCGTCGGTGACCTGCGCCGCCATCGTGATCGGCTCCTCCGCCGCCTCGGCGAGGAAGTCGGCCGGCGTCGGGTAGACGATCGGCTTGTTGGCCTTCTCGGCCGCCTTCTGCGCCTCGATGCGCTTGTCCTTAAGCGACTTCCAGACCTGCTCCTTCAACGTGTACACCACGGTTGCGCCGAGCTCCGGATTGGCCGCACCATAGAAGGACTCGCCCATCGACGCCTTGGCCCCACCGCCAAACTGGCCGCGCCGCTGGATCGCCGCGGCATCGGCCACCGGGAAGACATGCACCGGCTTGTCGAGCAACGCCGGGTCGAGCGTCCGGAGCAGCGAGTAGTCATCGACGACGTAGATGGAGCGGCCGAACGTCCCGAACACCACGGCGTTGTCACGCCGCTGGATCGCGATGTCGCGCACCATGATCGTCGGCAGCCCGGGCACCTTGAGCCACTTCTGCCCGCCGTCGAAGGTGACGTAGGCGCCGAACTCGGTCCCCGCGAAGAGGATCTTCGGGTTGACGTGATCCTCGGCGATGGCATAGACCCCACCGCGCTTCGGCAGGTCGCCGGCGATCGAGGTCCACGTCTTCCCGGCGTCAGTCGTGCGCACCAGGTACGGCGCAAAGTCGCCGTTCTGGTGGTTGTCGATCGCGGCGAAGGCGGTTCCGGCGTCATGCACCGACGCAATGAGCCGCTGCACGTACCCATTGCTCGGCACGCCCGAAATCGAGTCGACCTTCCGCCATGCGGCCCCGCCGTTCTCCGAGACCTGGATCAAGCCATCGTCGCTGCCGACATACAGGAGCCCTTCCTGCTTCGGCGACTCGGCCACCTGGGAGATGTTGCTGTAGAAGGCGGTGCTCTGGTGCTTCGCGACCGCTTCCGGTCCCCAGACCTTCCCCATCACCGGGAGGGCGTCGCGGTTGACCTGGCGCGTGAGGTCGCCCGAGACTGCCGTCCAGCTGTCGCCCCGGTCGTCGCTCTTGTAGAGCCGCTGCGACGCGGTATAGAGTCGGCTGCTCTTGAACGGCGAGATGATGATCGGCGTGTCCCAGTTCCAGCGCGACGGCGCCTCGCCCCGCAGCTCGCGCGGGCGGATGCCGACTGCCTCGCCGGTGCGGTGGTCGTAGCGCACCATCCCGCCGTTCTGCGACTCGGAGTAGATGATGTTCGGATCGGTCGGATCAATGCGCGAGACGAAGCCGTCGCCGCCGGTGGTGATGAACCAGTCCGAATGCATGATGCCGTGGTTGCTCTTCGTCGACGTCGGCGCGCAGAAGGAGGCGTTGTCCTGCGTCCCGCCGCAGACGCGGAACGGCGTCGAGTTGTCGACGTCGATGTCGTACATCTGCGCGATCGGCAGGTTGCCGAAGAAGGTCCAGTTCTCGCCGCCGTCGCGGCTCTCGTAGAGCCCGCCATCGTTGCCGTTCAGCAGGTGCTCGCCGTTGGCCGGGTCGATCCAGAGCGCGTGGTTGTCGACGTGCTTCGACTTCTCGCCGACGCCGCGCCAGGTGGCGCCGCCGTCATCCGACACCTGCGTGCCGACGTCCATCGAATAGACGCGATCGACCTTGTGCGGATCGGCCACCAGCACGGCGTAGTACATCGGCTGCGCCGTGTAGGTGCTGCGGCGTTCCCAGGTGAGGCCGCCGTCCTGCGAGCGGAAGATGCCATTGCCGTTGTCGCCGGCCTCGACGGTGGCATAGACCACGTCGGGGTTCACCGGCGAGACGGCGAGGCCGATCTTGCCCAGGTTTCCACCGGGGATGCCGCTGGAGATCTTGCGCCACGTCTTGCCGCCATCGGTCGAGCGCTGGATCGAGCTCTCCGGGCCGCCGTTGATCAGCGTCCAGTAGTGCCGACGCCGCTGCCACGTCGCGGCAATCAGGACGTCGGGGTTGCGAGGGTCGAACACCACGTCGGTGACGCCGGTCTGCGGGCTCACCGTGATGATCGACGCCCACGTCTTCCCGCCGTCGGTGGTCTTGAAGAGGCCGCGGTCGCCGCCATCGGCCCAGAGCGGCCCCTGCGCCGCGACGTAGACCACATCCGAGTTGCGCGGGTCCACGACGATCTTGCCGATGTGCTCCGACTTCTCGAGCCCCATCCGCTTGAACGACTTGCCGCCGTCTTCCGACCGGTAGACGCCGTCGCCGTAGCTCACGCTGCGCTGCGACTGGCTCTCGCCGGTGCCGACCCAGACCACTTCCGGGTTGCGCGGGTCGAGCACCACGGTGCCGATCGAGTAGGAGCCGTAGCGATCGAAGATCGGCGAGAAGGTCGCGCCGCCGTTCTCGGTCTTCCAGACGTTGCCCGAGGAGGCGCCGATGTACCAGATCGCCGGGTTCTTCGGATGCACCACGATGCTGCTCACGCGGCCGCCGACGAACGCCGGGCCGATCAGCCGCGGCTTGAGGATCGACCCCAGCGCCGCCGCAAACGGATGCGGCTTGGTGGCGGCGGTGTCGGCCTTCGCCCCCTTGGTGGTGTCGGGCTTGGCCGACTTGACGCTTTCGGCCTTCGCCTTCGGCGTCGCGGGACGTTGGGCGGAGAGTGGGAGGGACACAGTCAACAGCAACAACAGGGATCCTGCCTGGGCAGCGCGCAAGACAAACCTCACGAGAGAGTGGTGCGAAAGCACCCGTTCACCGTTCACCGTTCACCGTTCACCGTTCACTGGTCACTGGTCACTGGTCACCGTCTCCTGCGCGGCGCTCCAAACAACGCCCCCATCAACGTCCGCGTAATCGTCCCGACCACGGTCCTCGTCAGCGGCGACTTGAGCACCTGCTCCGCCATCGTCGGCGGCTCCTTCGGGGGGCGCCCGCTCCGTGTCGGCACCGGGATCGGCGCATTCGCCGCCGCCTCGGCCGCCTCGCGCGCCACATCGGCCGCCCGCTCCGCGAGCAGTTCGCGAGCGCTCTCACGGTCAATCGCTTTGGCGTAGTGGCGCACCTGCTTCGATCCGGCCAGACGCGCGGCCATCTCGTCCGGCGTGAGCGGCGCCATCCGGGCGGCGGGCGGGATCAGCCGCGTCGCGAACGGCGGCGTCGGGGCGCCGCGCGTCGTCAGCGTGGTGATCAGCGCCTCGCCGGTGCCGAGCGTGGTGAGCGTCGCCTGCACGTCGTAGAAGTCGGTCTTCGGGAAGGTGCGGGCCGCCGCGCGGAGTGCCTTCTCGTCGTCGGGGGTGAAGGCACGCAGCGCGTGCTGCACCCGGTTGCCGAGCTGGGCGAGGATGTCGGCGGGGACGTCCTTCGGGCTCTGGGTCACGAAGAAGACACCGACGCCCTTGGAGCGCACCAGCCGCACGACCTGCTCCACCTGGTCGGTGAACGCCTTGCTCGCGCCATCGAAGAGCAGGTGCGCTTCGTCGAAGAAGAAGACCAGCTTCGGCTTGTCGATGTCGCCCACTTCGGGGAGCGTGGCATAGAGGCGCGCCAGCATCCACATCATGAAGGTCGAGAAGAGCGCCGGCTTCTGCTGCACGTCCTGCAGCTCGAGGATGCTCACCAGGCCGCGGCCATCCGATTCCACCGAGAGCAGGTCCTGCAGGTCGAACTCCGGCTCGCCAAAGAACGCCTCGGCCCCCTGCTGCTCCAGCTCCACCATCTCGCGGAGCAGCACGCCGACCGTCTGCTTCGACATCCCGCCGTAATCGGCGAGTTCCTTGGCGCCGTCGCCGGTCAGGTACTGCAGCACCGCGCGGAGGTCGGTGAAGTCGAGCAGCAGGAGCTGCTTGTCGTCGCAGTACTTGAAAACCAGCGAGAGCACCGAACTCTGGGTCTCGTTGAGGCCGAGCACCTTGGCGAGCAGCAGCGGGCCGAACGACGAGACGGTGGCGCGGAGCTGGGCGCCGTGGGCGCCGGTGAGCGAGAGAAACTCGACCGGGAAGCCGCTCGCCTTCCAGCCAAAGCCGGTGTCGGTGGCGCGCTGGGTGACGCGAGAGCTCGCCTCGCCGGGCATCGCGACGCCGGAGACGTCGCCCTTGATGTCGGCGAGGAAGACCGGGACGCCGGCCGCTGAGCTGCTCGGCCATGAGCTGCAAGGTCTTGGTCTTGCCGGTGCCGGTGGCGCCGGCGATCAGCCCGTGCCGATTCATCATCGGCAGCGGGACGGTCACCAGCGGTTCGGCGTGGCATTCCCCTTCGTGGAGGACGGCGCCGAGGGTGATGGTCGGGCCGGTCGTCGGGAAGGCGGCCCGGGCGGCGTCGAGAACCTTGGGATCCATGCGGGTGCTCCATCGGAAGGGCGAGCGGGACCGCCAAAGGTCGCGCCGAACGCCGTACCGGGGCAACCGCCCGGGGGTCAGGGGACCAGGCCGATCCCGTCGGGGCCCGCCCCGGTCGCCATCCAGCGGGTCAGGGTGGCGGTCGCGATGTCGAGTTCGGCCACCTTGGCGACGCCGTTCATGGTGATCCAGGCCTTCCCCCCCTTGGGCGAGACGATCAGGCCGAAGGGTGCGGCGTTGCCGCCGTCGGGGTCGGTCACCGCGATCTTGGCCTTCACGGCCCGCGTCTGGGCATCGAAGATCCAGATCTCGTTGCTCATCGGGTTGTTGACGATCGCGGTCCGGGAATCGGGCGTGAAGCCGATGCGGTACGGGAAGCCTGAGGTCTGCACCGAATCGACCACGGCGCGCTTGGCGAGGTCCACCACGAACACCTTGCCGGTGTTGTTGCTCCCCATCCAGACCATCTTGCCGTCGGGCGATGCGGCGATCGCCTCGGTCTGCGTGCCGACCTTCACCACGGCGGGCGGCGTGTCCCCGGCGAGGTCGACGATCGACAGCGTCCCCGGCGTGATGTTGGCCACATAGGCGGTCTTGCTGTCGGGCGAGAGCGCCACCATGTGCCCCATCGTCTGCCCGGTTGGCTCCTCGCGGACGATGGTGCCAGCCACCACGTCGACCAGCACCAGCGCGCCACTTCGCTCGGCCGTCACCACCAGGGTGCGATGGTCCGGCAGGAACGCCGCGCCATGCGGCCGCACATGCGTCCCGAAGGTGATCGTCCGTGCCACCTTCCGCGCGGCCACGTCGATCACCGTCAGCGTCGTGCCGCCAGGCCCCGCGGCGCCGTAGTCCGTCGCCACCGCCCACTTCCCGTCGCGCGACACTGCCACCTCGTGGGGGCGTTGCCGGTCGGCAGCGTCGCCACCGTCTTCCCGTCGGCCAGCGTGATGATCGAGGCGGTGCTCTCGTTCTTGTTGGTGATGACGAGAGACTGGGCCGATGCCCCGACGGCGGGGACGATCAGGAGCGCGAGGGCGAGGGGGAGGCGCATGGGGGGGGTCCGATGGCGGGGATGTCCTTTTCAGCCGCGCATGTCAATGCGCGGCGCGAATGGGCCAGCGTCCGTCGCGGTGGGTCTTTTCAGCCGCGCATGCCTGCCCTGAGCAGAGCGAAGGGTCAATGCGCGGCATCTCCGATGAACGACGTTGCCGATTCCGCATTGTGACGATTGATCGTTGAAATTCGTTTCATTCGGGCCGCGCATTGACATGCGCGCCTGGTAATCCCCACATCACCCCATTCACGGCCGCGCATTGACATGCGCGGCTGAAAGGCCCGTCATCCTCGTAAACGGATACCCCCCGCACCCCGTCCTCGGCGCGGCGCGGTTCGCGGGCGGCGTCGCCTCGGCGGCGGCGCGGGTCGGCGCGTCATAGGCGGTCAGGCACCACGCCCAGAAGTAGGGGGGCATCCCCGTGAGCGGCATCCAGTCGATCCGGCTCCACCGCCCCTTCTCGGCGGAATTGGACGAGTCGTTCTGGGCGATCAGGTACTGCCCGGCCGCATCCCAGCGCGCGATATGATAGCGATTGCGGCTGCCGTGCTGCCAGAGCGTGTCGCCGATGACGTGGCGGGTGCCGTAGTCGTCGACGAAGGCACCGACAAGCAGCGCGGGCACGCGCGCCGGCGCCGGGGCGAGTGGCGGGGATGAGTGGCAGGCGGTGAGGAGGAGCAGCAGGAGTGTCGCGCGTTGAACAGGCATCACGGCAATCTAGGCGGTGCGCCCAGTGACGCGGAGAGCTCACGGCCAGGCGGCGGACTTCCACCCCGTCACTTAGTCGATGCGGAGGCTCTATCGGGCTTGAAGGCAACGCGCACAATGCTTTGCGTGCCGTCTGCGTCAAAGGCGACCCCGAGGCCGCTGCTGCCACGGATTGACCATTGGTAGAACTGGACATTGGTCGGCCAGCGAACCACAGCTATCTGGCGGCCTGTCCGATCATACAAGTCTGCGACGTTGTCCTGTGCCTGAGTAGACGCGAGTTGGACCCAGAGGCGGCCCTCCAAGTCAAAGCCGATGTCCATGATGGGAGGCTTCGCCTGCGGTACCCGGAGGTCGATCGACGATCGGCGGACACCAAGCCTCCGTGCCTGATCGGCGATGGCATTCTCGGCGGAATCGCGCTCAACGCGACCAATCGCAGGCCCTCGGACGTCACGCCGGATCGTCCTCATGAGCTTGCCGCCCCGGTCATACCAATCGATGCGATACTCACCGGAGTATGCAACGACGAACTCACCACCCAGACCCACCTTGCGAAGTGGCACTCCGGAAAACGGCTCAACCAGTTCGGTGAATGCCCCGGCCTTCTCCTTCGAAGCCACTCTCACTGTCTTTGGAACACGGGCCACCGGAGGAACGACTACCGCGTTTGAGGTCTTCCCATCGGCATCCATATCGGCGATGGTGAGATCAACTGAACCGGGCCTCGAGCGTGATTGCCAGACGTGGATCAACTGGCCGGACGGCCCCCAATGCGGGCGGCTCGTCGGCGTCTGAGACACCTCGGGCATCTTGATGGTGCGCGATAGCTGGGCGGGCCCAGTCAGTGAGTACACGGAATAGCGGGAAAGCCCGGCGTCGCGAACCCACAGTTGACCGACCGCATCAAGCGACAGGCAACAGGGGAATCGGAAATCACCCGGGCCCTCGCCGGACCTCCCAAATGCTTGCAGCAGTCGGCCTGCAGCGTCATACACGCGAACACGATCCGCCTTCGGCTCAGCGGCAAACAGCCTTCCGTCAGAAGCGAGGTACAACCCGCTTACGGCCTCAAACAAGTAGTCTGGGCGTGATTCAGCAGGACCACCAATGGAAAGTTCGATGCTGCCCCGCAGGCTGCCCGACCCCACGGCTTGTCCCAACACGGGAGCGGGCAGTAGCGCGAGGAGTCTCAGGGAATAGACACATTGACGGATCATCTGGCCCAAGTCCGAATCGATGAAGGGCGGGTAGGCGCGGCGCACACCCGATGCGGCAGATGCACGCCACGCTGTAGCTACCACCTCAGGCTGGCCAGCACCCGCAGTACCTCGGTGTCCACTTGCAGCATGACGTCTTGGGGGTCGGGCACTCGTTGAGTTCCTCCCAGGTGACGTCGCAGCCGTCCGGCCCGATGGAGCACACAGCGTTCAGTCCACCGCCGTCGCAACCATTCTCGCCTCCCGATTCGGCCTGTGCAGGCTTCAGTCCGACAAGGCTAAGGGTCAGGACAACGGACGCACAAAGCAGGATCCTGCGACTCGAGAACATACAACCTCCGTATCGTGGAGTGGAACAGCCGTGGTGAATCCACGGTGGCTGCAGGGTGCTACTTCAGCACCTTTTCGATCTGCTCAACGGTTGGTGTCCCCGAAAAGGCCCAACCATTCACGATTACGGTCGGTGTCCAGCTGAGCCCGATAGAGGCACCGAGAGTGGAATCAGCCACTACACGCCGACGGGGGCTCTCGGAGTCCATACAGCGAAGAAATGCGAGTGAATCAGCGATACCAGAGCGGTTGGCGATCGCACTCCAAGGGAGTATTCCAATCGAATCCTGACGCTCGAACACGGCATCGTGGTATCCGGAAAAACGACCTGCATTGTACGCGCACACAGCACCCAAAGCAGCGGAAAACGCATGCGGATGAGTTTGACTCACGGGAAAGTTGTGGAAAACCAATTTCACATCACCCGAATGTCGCTCCTCAAGCTGTGTAAGGACCTTGGCAAAGGTGCGGCAAAACGGGCACTGAAAGTCGGAGAATACGACGACAATGACCTTCGCTCCGACAGGCCCCCGCGTCAGCCCACCGACTTGCACTCGTTCCCAATCATCAAATCGACGGGGCTTTGATTGTCCCGCCTGCGGACTGCCGTATCCCAATTCCTGGCGAACATAGAATCCGACCGCAACCAGCGCGCAGCAAACCATCACAATGGTCAGGATTGACTCAAGTCGCTTCATACAGGATCCGACAATGGGAGGTTTCTGGCAGGAAAGCGACTGCAACAGCGATGGGACCTGTGCAGCAGTTCGACGGTACATGACCGAAGATGAAGAATCGCGTTGGCTTTTGCCATCCGATAATTCGCCGCTTTCGAACGAGATCCGTAACGATGTTACCAATCTTGTCCTTAGCTTCGACGCGGTCCTACGGTGAAAGGGAATGTTGCGAGCCGTTCCAGCGTATGGCCCGTTCCGAAATAGCCTCCCAGGATGCAGTCGCTTTGAGCTCCTCCCAGGACATGCCCAGGTATTTCGTCGACCACTCCCACGCAGACTTTCTTGTCGTCCCACGAAGGTGCGCCGCCTGACCCAACGTCACGCGGTTAGCCCAGACATCTGCGTGCAGCTGGCAAAGGAGAAACAACCTCCGCCACTGGACCGTGCCCAACCGCCCAAGCTTGCCAAGTTCCCGGCTTTCTATCCGGGAAAGTGGAGCACGCCGAAGCACCTTAACGAACAGAGGTTCAAGCCCGCGACCGCATCGGCGCCCACAACAATTTGTGAAGTGGCTGATGACCGGCGCCCCCCGAGCCCGGATCGCCCCACGGATCTCCCCTGCATCCATCCTTGCCCCCATGCTCAGTGGCAGCGTCGCCAGATGCAATCCGTTCGCGAGGCCGTCGAGTCGAGCGGGGAGCAGTCCCGCAGTCGAGGTGCCGATCAGCGCGGGGAGCCAGGGAAACCGGATGGCATGATCGATCGCCACCGCGACGTGCTGTAGCTGGTCAGGGCAGTACGGTACGACGAGGATGCTGTCGAGCGGATACTCCGCTGCCACGCTCGGAACGAACGGGACGAGCGACAGTTCGCCCGGGCGGAGAAGCAGGACCGTCATGAGCCTACACCTGCGGGGTCCAACGCGGCGCGGTCGCTACTCGTCGGGGGTCGGGCGTCGGGCGTCGGGTCGAAAGGAAAAGAGTAGCAAGCATCGTGGTCACACTCCGTCAGGGGGTGGCGGTGGTGGTGCCACTTGGAGCGTACCACGGGCAGGATCGAATCGGGAGTGGTGGCGGATTTTGGCGTGCGGAGGAAGATGAGCCCGGTGATTATTGCGGAGAATCAGACTCGCGCCCTCGCTGCGGATAGACTATTCGTTTCACCCCTCACCCCTCAACCTGTGGGGCCAACGGCCCCGCCTCGTTGACCGAAGGGCACTGACATGCGCGGCTGTAATGCCCGTCATCCTCGTAAACGGATACCCCCCGCACCCCATCTTCGGCGTGGCGCGGTTCGCGGGCGGCGTCGCTTCGACGGCGGCGCGGGTCGGCGCGTCGTAGGCGGTCAGGCACCACCCCCAGGCGTACGGCGGCATCCCCGTGAGCGGCATCCAGTCGATCCTGCTCCAGCGCCCCTTCTCGGCGGAATTGGACGAGTCGTTCTGGGCGATCAGATACTGCCCCACAGCATCCCAGCGGACGATGTGATAGCGATTGCGACTGCCGTGCTGCCAAAGCGTGTCGCCGATGGGGTGGCGGGTGCCGTAGTCATCGACGAACGCGCCGATCAGCTGCGCAGGCGCGCGCGCCGGCGCCGGGGCGAGCGGCGGGGATGAGTGGCAGGCTGTGAGGAGGAGGACCCCCCATTCGGGCGCTCGGACTCCGATTGGACGAGAGCGCCTCACCTTAGACCAGCCACTCCACGATCACCACATCACGCCACAGGCCATCGAGCTGTCCGTGACGTTCGTAGGTGCCTACCTCACGGAATCCGTGTCTGACACAAAGGGCTCGCGAGGCAGCATTCTCGGGAAAGATGCGCGCGACAAGCTTCCAAGAGCCCGCTTCGGCGCACGCCGGGAGAAACGCTCCCATCAATGCATCGCCGATTCCCTGCCCTCTGGCCCGCCGTGTCAGACAGATCGAAAAGTCGCCGATGCCGGCGTAACACTCGCGAGCCCGATAGCGCGAGGCGTGGATCCATCCGACAATTGAGCCTCCCTGCTCGGCCACCATGCAGGGGAACGGGCCATCGAGCCAATCAGCGATATCGTCGACGCCACGCGGCGTGGTCTCGAAGGTTGCCGAGCGTTCAGCAATCCCCTCGTTGTAGATCACAGCGATCCTAGGCAGGTCCGTGGCGGTGGCGGGACGACTTTTCGCGGGCAGGCCGGCCTCGCTGATCACATGCGTTGCTGTCACTGCCCCGGCAATCCCCACTTCACCAGCACGCTCGCGCCACTTTTCCCGCGCGCAATTCCCCACGCGGCGTCGCCGGCGAACGAGATGCGGCCGATGGCGAGGCGCTCGAAGGCGAGCTCGCCGAGGTAGGTGCCATCGACGCCGACCCCGCTGAACGCCAACGGTTCAGCATACGAGAGCACCGGCGCGCCGTCGCCGAGCGAGAGTCGCTGCTCCGGTGGCGCGGGCCGACCCTGCACCGGTCGCTGGAGCCAGAGCAGCGCCCCGCTGGCGTCGACCTGGATGCGCGCGAAGATCGGCTTCGCCGCCGGAAGGCGTGGCACGGGCAGACTCATCTTCGTCGCCTCGAACTCGAACAGCGCCTGCCACTCCGCTCGCTCGCGCGGCAGGAACGGCGTCCCGCGGACCGGCACCTCGATCCGAACCACGCGTCCGGTTCGTCTATCGGAGAGCAGCAACGCGGCCCCATCGCTCCGCGCGAGGCTCGCGCGACCATCCCGCATCGGATGCATCAGCCACTGCGGCCAGAACGGCGATGGCAGTTGAGGATTCCCGCTGATGATCGGCGTCACGAGCGAATCGAGCAGCTGCCCCGACAGCGCGATGCGCAGGTAGCCCTGCCACTGCGACGAGCCATCTCCACCCGCGGCAGGCGCGAAGATCGACTGCGACGGACCGGCAAGCAGTGGTGCGTCATTGCTCGGTTCGATCGAGACCGTCAACGCCACGGCTGGCAGGACCCCCCCGTCACGCGCCCAGCGCACAATGCGCTGGCTCCGACGGTCCCACACCCAGATCTCCCCGTCTGGCCCCTCGGCGATCGAGCCTGGCGTGACGGACGGGCCGTAATCTCCGGGCCCCGTCCCAACACGGCCGAGCTGGCGCATCCGCTCACCCTCGGCGTTGAGCAGCAGCAGTTCAGGCCCGCTCACCCCACGACCATCGAAGACGGCGACCCGCCCGTCCGAGAGCGCCAGTACATCCATCAGCTCACCGAACTCGCGACCAGGGGCTGTCCCCTCGACCACCAGCAGTTCAGCTGCCGTGCGCGGGGTGCGCCAGGTGCCTCCCGGGCGCGCGCGGAGGGTTGTGGTGTCTGCCGACGCCTCGATTAAGGCTCGCGCCCGGACGGGGAGCGCTAGCGCGGCGAGCAGCACGACCTGGGTCATCCGATGACTATTCACTTGCACTCCCTCGGCAGCAGAAGACCCTCGGATGCAGCATGTCTCGGAGCGGATTGTACCGGGAGCTATCAGAAGTGGGAGGGTGGCGGCCAGTCGGGGCGGAGATGCGACGTCGCACATTGCACCATGGATCGATCGGAGTTGACCCAGCAGCGATTGCCTGCGAGTGAGCACCAAGCGGGCTCCCCGCTCAGGGGGAGCAAGCTTTCGGTACTTCCCGGACTGGCGCACTTGAAATGGGGATTGGGACGATAGACACCCGATTTTCCGAGCTGGAGGGTTGCAGGTTGAGCACGAAGCGACACTGAGGGGATTGTGTGGTCCCCGCCAGACATTTCCGCACTTCCAAGCGAGGCAGGAGCAGGGGCGAGGCAGCATGAGAGTGCATCGGGGGCCGCGTCGCCAGACACGTTGCGTCACCTCTATCCGTTCAGCCCGATGCATCGGCAACCGTCTACGCAACTCCTCTAGCCGATCTGCTAGGGCAGACCATACAATTGGGCTCTCAGCAACATCGGTCGCTCGGGGGACACACCCGTGAGACCTCTGCGGGAGGGGCATCGCCGGCGCGTCTTGGTGTGGAGCTCCAGACGGTGTCCACACCGCTGCAACCCAGTCCCCCTCCATGCTACGCTCGAATCGCTTTTCGGGGCGGTAAAGGAATGGAGGTGCACAGCCGACGCGAGGTGCCATGCGACCCAAACGCCCCTCCATTCCAGGACGAAGCTGTATATAACGCTAGTCGGTCCGGCCCCGGAGGGTTGCCCTAGGCTCCGCACGGTTGGGTGGAGGTAGCGGCGGAGGCAAAGGTTCGCACAACGACCTTCGAGGCGAATTGGCCAACCGGCGAGCCCCGCCCCCTTGACCGGTCCCCCCTGCCGGCGCAGGCAGGGATCCCCCACTTCCAGGTGGCCCACAGCGCCGGAGAGATGTCGCGTCCCGGACTTTCGTCATTCACAAATAGGATTCTTCCTAGTTGACAAATTCGAAGGTGTCCACAATTTAGAGAAAGCGGATCGGCATCGTGATTGCGCACGGTTCCGTGCGAACGATCGAGCCAGCCTCTTCTACCATTCCAACTGACCGGATCGCCCTCAGCCATACCCGTTTTGCGAGTCCAACATCCTCCGCCTTCGCGTGGAGGCCCGCAAACGATCGTGGGCACTCCCTCCAGTGTGATGCGGGCCCGGCGGCGGCATGACCCCCAAACGATTTCTTGGGCGTCAACTCAACCAGGCATCCTCCACCCCACTGAACTGTGACCCGGCTGGATCGCGTCTAGGAGGAGCCAGATGTATCCCGCCCTTTTCCTGTTGGCGCTCTGGACTGCATTTAATAATTCGAGTTGGGCCAGGACAGGTCATGGCACGCCAATGAGCAGTGCGGCGCTGGCCGACTTGAGGATCGGCCGGTTGCCAAATGGCCGAGCCGCCATTGACCTAGAACGAGTCCTGGTTCAGAACGTTGGCGGACGAGCGGGTCCGTTAACCGTGATCTTGGATGTGCTCGGGACGGACTCGCATCAACCGCTCGTGTCGGTGAGACTGAGTGGTCCGCGATCTGTCCCCGCGGCGGAACACGGAGGATCGGAGGGCGAGGAGTTCACCGTGCCCTATTCCGCTCGAATGGAGCAAGTGGTCGACAGTCTTACGTCACTTGGTCGGGGATATACGCTGCGGGGCCGAGTGGTTACAACCGCACGCGACAGCGACCTAACAAACAACACATCGAGCACCTATTCCCTTGGAGGCTCAGCGGTTCACCCTGGCGGACCGTCAACGCTGCCCTATGCTTTTGAGAATCGAGCGACTCGACCTCTACTAGTTCGATGGCATATAAGCGGCAGCACACTTCCTTTCGGGTGGTCCGCTACTGGGCTTCCCAACACCACTCAACCATTCATCTGGCGCCCGGGGGAAGTCGTTGGCGGGGGCGTTACAGTAATGCTGCCACGCCGCGTCGCGCGAGGAGAATCTTGGGCGCTGTTGATCTCCATTGTCGACGCGCACACTGGTGCCGTCCTAGACCAGAGTGAGTGGTATCCGATATTCGATACCATCCCGCCTGTTGTAACGGAGATCCGTGTCCTACTGATTCCCGACGGTAAGGTTGCAGTCGAACTGGCAGTTGATGATGAGGCATCAAGCGTCAATTGCGCGTCTGTGCGAGGATTTCTTGTCCGCCCCGCCAGTGACGTGGTGCATGAGGGGAGGGCTCACTGCCGTTCACTTATGCTTGGAAGGCCAACACTGGTGGAGCTACTCCTGTCAACTTCAGCGCATGAAGACGGCACATCTATCAGGCTGGTGGTTAAGGACCTCGCAGGCAACATCGCCACCGCCCCACCACTCACCACTAGCGCTTATACCACCCCACGCCAAGCTGCCCGTTTGCTCGCCGTCGGCAGCCCGCGGGGCCCACATGGCGATTACCTCATCTGGTCGTTCCTAGAGCTTGACCGCCAAGAACGAGGCGGCCGTGGCGAGCCGTGGCACGTTTCGTCAGAGGCTGGGCGGCTGCTCTCCCGACTACCAGCTGGGGTGAAGGATCGCCAAGCATGGACTGAACTGCTTCCACCGGTTTTCTCCAGTGACGCACCAGATGGACTGCTTCTGCGCCTGAGGTTTGCAAAGTGAGGTGGCCATCGATTAAGTGGTGTCTCGTCCAGACTCTTGGAGTTCTGTATGTGCTGCACTTCGGCAACGGGCGCCAACATTTGCAGAAGCCGGACACCCCTGCGCGGTCCAGTTGGGACACGACCAGAAGCACCACCGCACAGATTGAACTAGGGCGCCGCCTATTCTCTGAGACCCGTTTGTCACGAAACCGAAGGGTGAGCTGTGCGACGTGTCATTCGCCGCGGCGCGCGTTTACTGAGGGCCGGGCCATAAGTGAAGGCCTAGGCAACTACGCGCGTCGAAGGAATGCGCCCAGTCTGGTTGGCGTGACCTTTCAAAGATCGATGGATTGGGACGGCCGCGCGGGCTCCTTGGAGGAGCAACTGGACGGCGTATTCTCAGCTGGCGGCGACATGGGCCATTCAATCGGATCGGCACTGAAGGCACTTGTCAGCGAGCCGACATACCGGGCAGCCTTCGTACTCGCCTACGGCCACACCCCCACCACCGGAACTTTGAGGAGGGCGCTTGCGGCCTATCAGCGCACGCTGGTATTCAACGATTCACGCTTTGATCGGTTCTACTTCGGCGGCGACACCGCTGCCCTCTCAGCGGCAGAGCTCCGGGGATGGGCACTCTTCAGAACACGGGCCAACTGCGCGGGCTGCCACCATGTACTTGCATACATGTCGGACGGCACACCGATCGCATTGTTCTCAGATCAGGGCTTCCACAACCTGGGCATCGGCTTCCAGTCCGGATGGATGTCCGACAAGGGGCGGTATGCTGTTTCGAGGCAGCGACGCGATTGGGGGGCCTTCAAGACGCCTAGCCTGAGAAATGTTGGCTTGACTGCGCCGTATATGCATGACGGCAGCCTAGCCTCACTCGAAGAGGTGGTCGCCTTCTACGTTCGTGGCGGCACTGCCAATCCCATGCTGGACGCCACGATTGTTCAGCGAACAATGTCAGCCGAGGAACAGCGCGACCTGGTTGCCTTCTTGCACACTCTCTCGAGTGAGCAGCTGTTGCCGACTGCCCGCCCGGCGAAACAGCACTAGTCACCCAAGGGCATGACCTCCGTGCGCTCATGCTTACTCCCAAGGAGATTCGACACATGCCTCACCGCGACCTACGGCAGAGCCTTGCGATGCGCTCCGGTTACCTCGCTTGTCTTTTCCTCGTTGGCTCGGCGATGAGTGGACAGTCGCAGTCACCCCAACTGCTCCAAGTGGCCGAGTGCCGCACCTGCGCGATCCAGGCTACTAAGACGGCATCAATTGGAGAGGCCGGGGGTTACGAGTTGTCGCTTCGCCCATTTGGGGTGACCCGTGCGATGGATGGCACCGTTTGGGTGCTTGAGCAAGGAAAGGCGACCCCTACCGTCTTCAACAGCAGAGGACGGTTCTTGCGCGATGTGGGGCGCAGCGGCGGCGGCCCGGGGGAGTACGAACAGGTTGGCAATATTGTCCCCGGGCCAGACAGCCTTATGCATGTACTGGACCAAGCCCTCAATCGGCGCTCGATCCTACAGTCCGACGGGCACTTCATTCGGAGCGTGCCGCTCTATGGTGTGGGAGGTGCGCTCGGGGGGGCTGTAGCGCTCCCGAATGGGCATTTTATCACGAACCGTTCACTCACGCACGAATCGGATGTCGGATACCTTTTTCAGGAGGTCGACCAGGCAGGCAAGCTGCTCCGCCAGTTTGGGGGCGACGGCTCCTATCGAGCGGATCGCCCATTCGAATCGATTCGGCGTCTAGGTGCTGCTCCGAACAATTCCTTCTGGAGTGCCAAACTCTACGAGTACCGGCTCCAGCTATACGACTCGCAACGCAGGGTGAGCCTTGATCTCATCCGACGGGCCGATTGGTTCCCGACACTGGCAAGGAACGCCTTCCCGCAGGGCGGACGACTAGATCAACCCCCCACACCAGAAATAAAGGGAATCTGGCAAGATGCTAACGGGCTTGTGTGGGTCGTTGCCACGCTCCAGAGTCCGCAGTGGAAGCCGACGCCTTTGAACGGGCGCCCCGGACAACCGTTTGATACTCCGCTAAACGAGGTCCTTCAAACCGCGATTGAGGTCATTGACCCTGCTACCGCAACCGTAATCACCTCCACCCGCGTTCGGTTTGCAACGCTCTGGGTCTTGCGAAATGGATATCTCGCGAGCTATCGAGAGTCCTCGGATGGAACCCCCGTAGTCGATATCTGGCAACTCACACTCAAACGCTAGTTAGAGGAGGTACTGTGTCGACAGCAAATGCATTCCTATGGAAGGGATTGGCCCTGGTGCTACTTGTCATTGTCGTCCCGGGCACAGCAGTGCAAGCGCAGAAGACCCAAGGCGCGGAAAGCGGCGGGACTGAGGCCAGTTGTTTCCATTGTTACACTGGGCAAACCGGCGACATGGGGTGCTACCAGGACGAACACAGGGACCAGATCCAACCGCAGCCAGGCGGCGACCTAAAGGGCTTTGCTCATTTGAATACCTGCGTCACGTACACCTGCTGGGATTGGCTCAATTCTGCCTCACATCAATACTATAACGAAACACTTGAGCTTGACGTCGAAGCCGCGGCCCTCTCACTCGAAGATGGCTCGGACGGTGCGCTCTTCAAGGTGGTTCGCGAGCACTCTCAGGTACGAGTTAACGCTCAGCGGAGCGCAATACAGGTCGTTGACCTACGGACTGGTCAAGTGGTCTTGAACGAGCCCATCCCGCCTGAGCAAGCACACCGACTCCAGTCGAGATTGGATTCAGAAAAGGCCGATCGCAGTCGCTAGTTGCCGCTGGCATCGGATACGGGGGTATCCTCTGGTCAATCAGCGACAGCAGCCTTTTCCCGCCGGACATAGCGATTGAATTAGCTAGGCAAGCCGAAATGCCTTGTCGCCGCGAGAGCGGGCGGGGGCGCCGGTCCACTCGGGGGTTCCCCGGCATGGTCGCCAAGCGCAAAGCCGCCTCGGCTATTGGCGATGGCATCCGCCGAGACGACACCGGAAGACTGCTTGTGGTTGACGGGCAATTGTGAGGGCAACTTGTCACAAGTAGCCAATTCAGTCCTGGGAGATTGCTGCACACGCTCCGGATCAATCGCACGGGCATCGGATCCTTTGGCATCAGCTTCGGGCGAGCCCCCAGGAACCTCTTGGCGCGATTGTAGGCACAATCGACATCCACACGCGACAAGACTCGGAATTCAAGGCCCCTTCCAAACGTGTCGCAGATTCAGAAATCGAAGCCTAAATAGCCTTGGAGCTGCGTCGGCCATGCTCGAAAGGCCAACGCGACGCCATCTTCGCAAGTCCAAGAGGTTGGGCTGCGAGCCTGAAGGCCTCCATACCTGACCGTGAACGCGTGGCGGGACCGTCCTCTTGCCAGCGGACCGATCTGTGTTAGACGACTCAATGGACCCCGAACTCACGGCCGCAATCTGACGTGCTGGCCCCAGGCAACAGCCGCGTGCTGGACCGCCCCACACCTCCGACACAACTCGGGCTGTCGGCGTTTCGAAATATTGACAAGCGGTCGTTACTTCTTGAAGGCGAGCACAACTTCACAACGCATTCGGGCGTCCAACCCCGCTGGTCGGGCTGAGTCTGTGGGGGGTGGGAGGTATCGACGATTGGCTGGGAGAGCCCGTGTACGACGCGATACCAGTGGAGGTCCGCCCTGCTCAGCCACCATCGCAACGATAGACGAGTTGCGGATGAACGTTCCCCTGATCGCTGAGTCGCCCACGACATAGACAGCGCGGGCTCCTGGCCTCAACACCCGATAGACCTGCGCCAAGGCTCTCCCCGTGTCCAATACTTAGCGGGCCAAGAGTTCGCGGTTGCGATTTGACAGGGTCGGGCTCAGTCGCAACCGTCCGATTGTGGCCCTGACACCCGGCGAGTTTGTCGCCTCTTCAGATGCCGCCTCCGCGTCGATACTCACTCCCCTGATCTTGCGCACTGCGGCGACATCATACCCCATCCAGACGAGCGAAAATTTGCTACAGCGCAAAAAGTCGATCGCATTCAGATAGGGCGGCGATGTCAACACAAGGGACTGAAAGCAGTGACTCTCCAGGAACCAGGGCGAGAAAAGCACCTCGGCATCGGGGCCGTGGTAGGTGAGGCCTTGCCTTGCCTCGATTGGCGCGAGCGGTCGCACGAATCCGCGAATGCGGAGCGAATCCGGCTCGACCGATTCGACCGGCCACCGCGCGAGCGACTCGCGCGTCGTGTCCGTGCGCGTCGCGACCCGTCGACCGGTGGTCACCTGACGCACCGAGACGAGTTCAACGGTAAAGCGACGGCCCGAGGCGATCGTGGCGTCGGCGACCTCGAACGACGTCTTCGCCGCCTCGAGCAACTTCGCCACGAACGGATCCTTTCCGACTTCGGCGCCGCACAGCTTCCGATTTCCCACCAGGTGGACGTCAGGGAGCAGCCGCACCGCGGGCATCAGTGTCAGGTCGCCCAGCGAGACGCCACTAGTTGGCACCTCCACGGCGCGCGCGAGGCCACCGGCGTAGCCGATCGCCAGCGCCCTGACCTGGTACCGCCCGGCAGCGGGCGCGGTGAGGAGAAAGAGCCCGGAGGGTGACGTGACCACCCTGCCGATCCGCTTGCCACCGGCATCCTGCAGCTCGACGACCGCACCATCGAGCGGTGCGCTGCGGCTGCCATCGATCACGCGCCCACGGACCGTCGATGCCTGCGCTGGCAGCAACGCAGGAAGGAGGTATCCGATGGCGAGGGCGAGCCGCAGGAGCATGGGGGGAACTCAAGGAAGGGGCTGGGGCGACAACGGTCCCGAACGGATTTTACCCTTGGAATGGGCGAAGCGTAGGCTGGCGTATACGGCGTTTCATCGGGGAACTTCAGGAGGCGACTCGGGAGGAGACGACCAAAAAGCCGGCCCCCGCACTGCGGAGACCGGCCTTCGGTATTGCCCCTCCTGGGATCGAACCAGGACTCTTCTGATCCAGAGTCAGACGTGTTGCCAGTTACACCAAGGGGCAGTGGTCTGGACCGGCGAAATTAGCGGAACCGGCCCGGAGGCGCAATTCCCGGAGGGCACCTAGGGCCGGAACCGCCACCCCTTGCCCTCCTGCCAGATGGGACGGATATCTCAGGAGTCTCCCCACATCACCGCGGCCCGCCCCCAACTCCGGACCCAGGCATGCACTCCTCCCGCCCGCTCCTCCTCGGCCTCACCCTGCTTGCCGTCTCCTCCGCCAGCGGCCAGGCGCGCTCCACCCGTGACAGCGCCGGCGTCCGGATCATCACCACCCCGCTGTTCGCCACGGCCCCCGCCAACCTCGTCCTCGGCAAGCCACTCAGTGAAGTCGGCGGCCTCAACGAGGACCCGGCAAAGGAGTTCGACCACAAGCAGGGCTATCTCCGCGCCGCACTCCTCTCGACCGGCGGGATGGCCGTGATCGACGTGGTCCGGGTCCACTACTTCGACAAGGCGGGGAAGCTGATCAAGATCGTGGGCCGATCAGGGGCAGGCCCGGAAGAGTTCCGCTACCTCACGTCGGTGTGCGCCACCCGCGGTGACACCGTGGTGGCCTATGACAGCCACAATGCGCGCATCGCGATTCTCGACGCGACCGGCAAGGTCGTGCGCACGATCCCGAAGGAGCGGAACGGCAGCCTCCCCTTCGACGCCTGCTTCGCCGATGGCACGTTCACCCTCACCGCGACGGCTTTCGGCGGCCAGGGCAAACCATCGTCGTCGAAACTGACCCGGCTCAACACCGATGGGACAGTCCTGAATCTGCTCGGCGAGTGGGCAGGGCCGCCCTTCAGCTTCGTGACCCAGACCGAACTCACCTCGATCGCGACGGGGTCGCGCCTCGTGGTGGGGAATCCGAGCACCGCGCAGATCAGCACCATCGACGTGAACGGGAAGCCGCTGCAGTCAATCCGATTCAGCGACGCGCGGACGCCGATCACCGACGATGAAGCCGAGACCGCGATGAAGAACACCATCCCGCGCAACACCCCGTCGGCGGAGGTCACGCAGCGTATGGAACGGATGCGGGCCATGGAGTCGCCGACACAGTGGCCCCTCTTCGGGCGAATGCATGTGGACCCGCTCGGCCGGCTCTGGATCATGCACCACCAACGCGACTACAAGGCGGCCTCGGTATGGACGGCGCTCGATGGCGCGGGCAAGGTCGTCGCCCGGCTCGTGCTCCCGCCGCGCGGCAAGTACTCGATGGAAGTGATCGCCTTCGGCAGCAACTCGATCATCATGCGCCGCTTCGACGACGACATGGCGACCTATCTCACCACCTACCCGCTCGTGAGCGCGGGCGCCAAGCCCTAGTCGCTACTGCGACGCCGCCGTGAGCCGCACGTACTTGATCCAGAGGGGCGTCAGCCGGTCCAGCCGCCCCTTGAGCCCCGCCGCCGCCGTTGGCGTGAGGTGCCCAAACGGATCGGCCGTCAGCCGCGCCTTGAGCGGGGGCGACGCCAGAATAGTGTCCATCGCCATCGGCCCGTCGATCTTCCCCTGGTAGTCGAGGTTCTCGAACGCCCGGTTGATCGCGCCGCGGACCTCGCGGTAGCGCCCCTCGCTCAACCCGACCACCTTGGCCGCCTCGGGGATCGTCGCCGACTCCCACTTCGCCTGCCCGGCGTCCGCCCGGGCCTCCGGGGTCGCGGCACTCGCGGCCTTCGCTTCGGCGGCGACCGCCAGCTCCGTCTCGGCGATGATCCCCTTCTCGTATGCCTCGAGCTCCTCGTGCCCGAAGTCGACCGGCGCGACGCGGTCGGCCGCTGCGTTCGCGGCAGGTGGCACGGCAGCGGCGTCCTTGCTCGCGTCGTCGGCGGGCTTGCTGCACGCAGCGATCGACACGAAGAGCACAGCCAGCACGATTCGCCGCCATGGGGCCCTCGCAACGGTGAACCGATCAGGGGATGGAAGGCTCCCGCTGCCCGGAGGCCAGCGCGTCGGGGCGGAACGGCCTAGGCGGCCATGGTCTCCTGCCGGGGGAGCGCCCCCGGGAGGCAGGTGAACCACCCCTTGAGCGCTTCCGTTGCGGCGGGGTCGAGGTGCTGCTTCGCCACCAGCGCGTCGAGCACGCCGATCGCCTGCGGCAACGGCATCCCCGAGCGATACGGCCGGTCAGCCGAGATCGCCTCGGTCACGTCGGCGACAGCGATAATCCGCGCCAGCTTGCCGATCTCGTCGCCCTTCAGCCCCAGGTGATAGCCGGTGCCGTCGAGCCGCTCGTGGTGCGCCGCCGCCGTCGCGGCAAACTGCCGGAAGCGGGAGACGCGCTTGAGGATCTCGAGCGAGAAGCGGGTGTGCTGCCGCATCGACTCGAACTCGATGTCGTCGAGGGCGGCCGGCTTGTCGAGGATCGTGTTGCTCACGCCGAGCTTGCCGATGTCGTGCAGCAGCGCGGCGCGCTTGAGCGTGCGCAGCTCGCGCGCGTCGAGACCCATCGCCTCACCGGTTCGCACCGAGAGGATGGCGACGTTCTGCGAATGCGTGGCGGTGAACGGCGACTTCGCGTCGATCACCCGCGCGAACGCCTCAGCCACGGTGTCAAGCTGTGCGTCGTCGAGCCGGATCACCTGATCCTCGGGCTCCTTGGCGTGCAACGCCGCGAGCGAGTCGGCATGCTGCAGGCCGCCCCAGAACTCGCTGTCCATCTGGAAGGCGTCGAGGCAATCGACGAGCACCGGGTCAAACCAGCGACCACGCCGTGCATGCGCCATCTCGTACGCGGTGCGGACATCGAACGAGGAGACGAAGACTTCCATGGTCTGCGCCAGGCAGGCGATCCGCGACAGCATCGGGATCCCCGAGCCGCGCGTCCCGAACGGCTTGCCGTTGCCGTCCCAATGTTCGTCAAGTGAATGAATCCCCTCGGCCACCCCACGCGGCAGGTGCAGCATCCGCGCGATCTCGGCGCCGCGCTCGCAGCGCGTCTGGATCACCTCGGCCTCGGTCTCTTCCTTCCGGAGCCCGATCATCAGCGTGCGCCACGCCTTTGCGACCTTCGACTTCCCCGGCATCGAGTACTTGAAGACGTACTTGGCGGTGTCGGAGGTCGAGGTCCAGTCGGTCAGCTTGTAGGCATGCTTGACCAGGCGATCGTCCGCCCCGAAGAGGGAGGAGAGCCGGGCGGCATTGGACGAGCAGCCGAGGTCCTTGAGGAGGAGGGTATAGAAGAGGGCCGAACGCTGTTCATCGGCGAGGCCGAGGTGGTCCGCGATCCGCATCCCAATAAGGGTGGTACGGACCGCGTGCCCCAACGGCTGGCCCTCGGTGAGGTCCAGGGCAAAGGAGAGCGCCCCTACAACTTCTGACAGCCGGACCCCCTCGGGGGACGGATCCTCGCGAAGCGCCCGAATGGACGTCCCCTTGGTCGCCCGGGAATTGGGCAGGACCTGAAGGGGGGTGGCACCCGCCTGCCCCCCGGCCACCCCGTCCAGAGACGAGGCAATCCGGGAGACAGCGGGCGCCGACGGCTCGACCGGTCGGGGCTCGACGGGTCGATTCAGGGCGGAGGCAGTTGTGGTCAGGGCGAGGAGCTTGGGCGACATGCCCAGCTGGGGGGCAAAAACAATGCCCGAACCGGCGGACCGGATCGGGCAGATGGAGCTGAGGGGGTTCGAACCCCTGACCTCTGCAATGCGAATGCAGCGCTCTCCCAGCTGAGCTACAGCCCCCTGTTGGGGCCGACAAGATATGAGAGGCAGGGGGGCTGGAGCAAGTCTGGGCGCCTTGCCCGGTGACCTGTAACCAGTGACCTGTGACCAGGGTTTGGGTCCTAGCGGGGTCCTTGTGGGCCGCGCTCGCGCTGGAGGAGCCCCCAAATCAGCCGCTCCACAACGCGCGCCTCCCCGAGCAGTAGCATCGCCTCCTGCGCCGAGAGAGCGCCAACCTCCTCAAGGAAGCGGAGGCACTCGGTCGTTTCGACCGCCGAACCCATCGCGATTCTCAGGTGATGTAGCCAGCGAGGGCTCGGCCGCCATGAGTACCCTTCCACGAGATTCAACCGAACGGACAGGGAAGAGCGCCGGAGTTGATCCAACGCCGGCCCGAGAGTCGGGTGCCAAACCCGAACCGAGAACTGGTGGGCTGCCTGGCTCAGCACCCGAGCATGCTCCCACGCCTTGAGGGATCGGTGATCACGCATCCCTGAAGGCTCTCCGGGGTACCCACATGCCAGCGGCGCACCTGGCCGCGCAGCGGCACGAATCACCGCATCACAGGTCACAGGTCACAGGTCACAGGTCACTGGTCACACTCACAATGCCCACCTCCGCACCGTTAGCCGACTCCCGTCTCTGGCTCCCCGCCGGCGCCTCCCACCTCCGCCCCCGCGCGGGGGGCGAATTCGTCCTGTACTGGATCCAGGTCACGCAGCGCGCGCACGACAACTTCGCCCTCGAGTATGCCATCGAGCAGGCGGATGAACTCGGCGTGCCGGTGCTCGCCTACTTCTCATTGCGGCCGGATTACCCATGGGCGAGTGACCGATTCCACACCTTCATGCTCGAAGGGGTGATCGACATGGCGGCGGGGTTCGCCAAGAAAGGGATCCAGTTCGCCCACTTCCTCGACCAGCGGGTGCAGGGCAAGGGCGTCGATCATCACGCCAACCTGAAGGCATTGGCCGCCCGTGCCTCGCTGGTGGTGACCGACTGGTTCCCGACCTTCATCATGCCGCGGCAGCTCAAGCAGTTGCGCGAGGCGATCGATGCGCCGGTGGTGGCGGTCGATTCCGCGACCGTGGTGCCGGCCCAGTCGTTGGAGAAGGCGTTCAGTGGTGCTCGGCACATTCGCCCGGTGCTGATGAAGGACCTCGACAGCTGGCTGCAGCCGGTGCCGAACAGCACGCCGCGCCACACCACCCCAGTGTCACTGCCGTTCGAGCCGACGGTCGTGACTGAGGAACGGATCGCGGCGCTGGTCGCGGGCTGTCCGATTGACCATTCGGTGGCACCGGCGCGCGGTTGGCGCGGTGGCAGCGTGGCCGCGCGCACTCGGCTCGACTGGTTCGCGGAACACGGCCTGCCGCGCTACCTCGAGCGCAACGACCCGAATGTCGATGCCACCTCGAAGCTGTCGCCGTGGCTCCACTTCGGGCACGTCTCGGTGCACGAGATGCTGCTCACCGCCAAGGCGGAGGGGCCGTCAGAGCAGTACGACAAGTTTCTCGACGAGACCCTCACCTGGCGCGAGCTCGCGTTCAACCTCTGCCGCTTCGAGCCGAGGCACCGCACCATGGCCGCCGTGCCGGAGTGGGCCCAGAAGGAGCTGTCGGACCACAGCGATGACCCGCGAACCCTCTACCGCGACGACGAGCTGGAGTTTGCGCGGACCGACAACGATCTCTGGAACGCCGCGCAGCGCTCCTACCTGCGCGACGGCTGGATGCACAACTACATGCGGATGTTGTGGGGGAAGAGCATTATCGGCTGGACCGAAAACCCGGAGCGCGCGATGCGGCTCCTGGAACACCTCAACAACAAGTACTCACTCGATGGCCGCGACCCGAACAGCTACGGTGGCATCCTCTGGTGCTTCGGGAAGTTCGACCGTCCATTCTACCGTCGGCCGGTCTTCGGCACCGTGCGCTACATGTCCCTCAAGGCGGCGTCCGGCAAGTTCGACGTGGAGCGGTATGTCCGAAGCATGGGGTGACTTTCACGCCGTTCGGGGCGCACGGCTCGGGGCTCGCTGACGCTGCGGTCCGACGTCGCACGCCGGCCGGGCGCCGGCCCGATTGACCGATGGTCACCCGGCGAGCGACTGGACGGTCCTCGCGTCAACGACCCCGACTCCGCGCGCCCCCCAACATCACAACAGATCCTCGGCGGGCCCGGCGCTGGGGGGCCGGACGAGCGGGTTCCGTGTCGTCGAGCCCTCCCCTCCGCCGGACGTGCCGATTGCGGCGCCCCCGGGGCGCGGCCTGCCGCGCCCGAAAGGGCGCCGCGGCGAAGACGCTTGGAACACGCGAGACCGGAGCCCCCAGGTCGGGCCCGCCCGCCGGGAGTACCGAGTACCGCGGCTTCGGAGGCCCCGCCGCCCTGCGGGCGCCAGGGCCGACTGCGCGCGGCTGGCGCGCATCGCTCAGGACAACTTCGCGTCGTCCCCGAACCCGACCTCGACGATCATCCCGTCCCGTGCAATCGTGGTATCGGGAAACACCGCGCGCGCCTGCGCCGCAAGCTCGGGAGCCTCGCGGCTGTACCGCGCCGAGATGTGGGTGAGGTAGAGCTGGCGGACGCCTGCGTCGCGGGCCACCATCGCCGCCTCGCGCGCCAGGCTGTGCCGCGTCTCGAGGGCGCGCTCCTTTTCGTCCTCGCCGAACGTCGCTTCGTGGATCAGCAGGTCCGCGCCCTGAGCCAGGGTGCGCACGCTCTCGCAGGGCACCGTGTCGCCCGTGTACACCACCTTGCGACCGCGGCGCGACGGACCGACCAGCGTCTCCGACGTCACCATCCGGCCGGTGCCATCCGGCACCGCCTCGCCACGATGCAGCTTCCCCCAGAGCGGTCCCTCGGGGATGCCAAGCGACCGCGCCAAGTCGGGATCGAATCGCCCGAGCCGCTCATGCTCAGCCAGCGCATACGCCAGGCATTCGCCACGGTGCGCCGCCTCGCCGACCACCAGGTCGTAGTCGCCGCGCGACAGCACGTCGCCCGGCTTCAGTTCGGTGATCTCGACCTCGAACTTCGTCCGATCCATCCCGAGCGCCACCAGCTGACCGATCGTCCGTTCGGCGCCTCGCGGGCCGTAGAAGCGGAGCGGTGCGGTGCGCGCCTGCATCGACATCCCGCGCAGCAGGCCCGGGATGCCGAGGGTATGGTCGGTGTGGTAGTGCGTGAGGAAGATCTCGTTCACCAGAAAGCCGGTGCCGTAGCGCATCATCTGCCGCTGCGTTCCCTCGCCGCAATCGAACAGCAGCGACTCGCCGGCCCGCTGGATCATCAGGGCGGCGACGTTGCGATCCACCGTCGGGACCGCGGCACTGGTGCCAAGGAAGGTGATCTGGATCATCGCGAGCGGCTGTGCACCAGTCGGAGGAATTCCTCACGCGTCGCGGCGTCGTCGAGGAAGGCGCCGCGCATCGCCGAGGTGATCGTGCTGCTGTCCTGCTTCTGCACGCCGCGCATCATCATGCAGAGGTGCTGCGCCTCGATCACCACGCCGACGCCCCGCGGCTGCAATTGCTGGCCGAGTGCGTCGGCGATCTGGTCCGTCATCCGCTCCTGCACCTGCAGGCGACGCGCGAACACGTCCACCACCCGCGCCATCTTCGACAGCCCGACGATCTTCCCCCCCGGGATGTAGGCGACGTGCGCCTTCCCGAAGAACGGCAGCATGTGGTGCTCGCACATCGAGTAGAACTCGATGTCGCGGACCAGCACCATGTTGTGGTGCGTCTCCTCGAACAGCGCGTCGCCGATCACCTTCTCGGCGCTCTGCTGGTACCCCTGGGTGAGGAACTGCATCGCCTTCTCGACCCGCTCCGGCGTCTTCTGAAGGCCGTCACGGTCGGGGTCCTCGCCCAGGGCGAGGAGGATGCCGCGGATGTGCTGCTGCATGTCGGACACGGGAACTCCCGGGAATTGGCGCGCAACGAACGGGGCGACCGGATGGGCCGCCCCAAAGTCTAACCTCGGATACGCCACCGACCGGGGGCAGGTTCCCTAGAAGACCCGGATGGTGATGCCCAGCTTGCCGGGGTTCTTCTTGATCTCGTCGATCAGGTCGGCCGTTGCCTTCATCGTGCGCCGAAGGTCGCTGTAGAGCAGGGTATCGCTGGCGAGCTTCCCGAGGGTCCCTTCCCCGCGCTCGATCCGGGCCAGCATGGCATCGACCCGGGTACTGGTGGCCGCCAGCCGGTCGGAGAGGTTCCCCGCCGACCGCATGGTGGTGTCGAGCCGCGCCTGGAGCGCCGGGGCGTCGACGCCGGCGAGCGTCGAGTCGAGCCGGGCGGAGGTCGTCCGCAACGCCCGCATCGTGGCGTTCACTTCGGCGGTCGGACCGTTCTTTGAGTCGCCGTAGTAGCTCAGCAAGCGCTGGCTCGCGGCGAGCGTCTGCCGCAGCTCCACCACCAGCGCAGTGTCGAGCATCTTGTTCAGCGACGTCATGGCGATCGTGGCCTGATCGGCCAGCACGGCGCCCTTGTCGAACAGGCCCACCTCGGTCGTCCCCTGAATCGTGGCACCACGGGCCAGCGGGGCGCCCTGCCCCGGGTCGAGGTTGATCACCGCGTCGCCGAGCATCCCGATCGAGCCGATCGAGGCGCGCGCCGTCGCGGCCGGCGTGATGTTGTCGACCGAGAAGACCACGCCGACGCGCACCTTGCCGACGCCTTCGAACACGATCTCCTCGACGCGGCCCACCGGGGCCCCGGAGATGCGCACCGGCGCCCCCTCCTTGAGGTTGCCGATGTCGGCGAAGACCACGTTCAGCTCGGGCGTGCCGATCGACTTCCCGCGCAGCCAGAGGGTTCCGCCAATGAACGCAGCGATGGCCACGATGACGACGGCGCCGACGGTGGCTTCCTTGTGATAGGAGTGCATCAGTTGCTCATGGTCAGAGAGGCTCGTTGTCGAAGTCGCGCTCCAGGAAGGCGCGCACCTCGGGTACGGTCGATTCGCGGAACTCGGCCGGCGTGCCCACCGCCACGACCTTCCCGGCCGTGAGCAGGGCAATCCGGTCGGCGGTGCGGAACGCGCCGCGCACGTCGTGGGTCACCATGATCGAGGTGACGCCGAGCTCGGTGTCGAGGCGCTTGATCAGCGCGTCGATGATGTCGGAGTTGACCGGATCCAGCCCCGACGTCGGCTCGTCGTACAGCAGGTACTTTGGCCGCCCGGCGATCGCCCGGGCAATGCCGACCCGCTTCTTCATCCCGCCCGACAATTCGGCCGGCATCTTCTTGAGCGTCTCAGGCACCAGGTTCACCAGCCGCAGGCACTCGGCCACCCGCGCCTCGGCAATTTCCTTGTTGCCGAACTCTTCCGGCTTGGTGAGGCCGAGGCGGATGTTCTCGTACACGTTCATCGAGTCGAACAGTGCCCCGTTCTGGAAGACGTACCCGATGGTGCCACGCAGCGCCGAGAGTTCCTTGCGCCCCAGCAGGGCCACGTTCTGTCCATCGACGATCACTTCGCCGTCGTCGGGCCGGATCAGGCCGATGATGTGCTTGAGCAGGACGCTCTTGCCGGTCCCGGAGGGACCGAGCAGCGCCATGGTCTCCCCTTCCTGCACGACGAGATTCACGCCGTCGAGGATCACCTGGGCGCCGAAGCGCTTCGCGAGGTTCTTGATCTCGATCATCTAGTTCAGCAACAGCTTGGCGAGGAGCGTGTCGAGCAACAGGATCACCACCGAGATGGTGACGACCGCGCCCGTGGTGGCGCGGCCGACGCCCTCGGCCCCTTGCTGGGTCGTGAAGCCGCGGTAGCAGGAGATCAGCCCGATGGCGCCCGCGAAGAAGAAGGCCTTGATGATCGAATAGTAGGCATCGAACGGCCGCCAGTAGACGCGCGCGCCGTAGGTGAAATCCTGATCGGAAATCGGCAGGGCCTGCTTCGCCGCGAGCCACCCCGCTGCCACACCGACCACGTCGGCGATGATGACCAGCATCGGGATCATGATCAGGCACGCCATCACGCGCGGCACGAGCAAGTGCGACGAGGGTGCGCGTCCGAGCGATTCGAGCGCGTCGATCTGCTCGGTCACCCGCATCGTCCCGAGTTCGGCGGCATACCGGGCGCCGATGCGTCCGGCCAGGACCAGTCCCACGAGCACCGGCCCGAGTTCCAGCACAATCGACTCCGTGACCAATGACCCGACCACGTAGATGGGGATGTTGCCGGTGAACTGATAGCCGGCCTGCAGGGCGGTCACCGCGCCGGCGAACGAAGAGATCAGCAGCACGATGAAGAGCGAGCCGACGCCGATGCTCCAGCACTCGTCCCGGGTGCGGGGCAGCCAGATCCGCCACTCGGCCAGCCCGCGCCCCATTTCGGCGACGAGTTGCGCAAAGCGACCGACCGCCGAGAGCGTGTCAAGCACGATCCGCCCGGCGCGGTGCTGGACCTGCGCGACGACTCCGCTCAACGGCTCCTCCCCTCAGGCTGTCTCGACATCGTCCCCCTTATCTTGTCCGACGGTGAGCCCCAAGTCCATCCCCGATGCGCGGACGCACCGCCTCCGCTTCAAGCGCCGTCTCGTGGCGTGGTTCCGCCAGCATGGCCGGGACCTGCCGTGGCGCCGCACCCGCGATCCGTACCAGGTGCTCGTCTCCGAAGTGATGCTGCAACAGACCCAGGTCTCACGGGTCGAAGGCTACTGGCACCGCTTCCTCGACCGCTTCCCCACCATCCAGCATCTGGCCGCTGCACGCCCGAAACGGGTCCGCGAAGCGTGGGCCGGTCTCGGCTATTATCGGCGCGCGGCGAACCTGCACGCTCTTGCTCGCACCGTGGTGACGGATCACGACGGCAATTTGCCACAGGAGGCCGAAGCGTTGCGCGCCCTGCCAGGTGTCGGTCGCTACACCGCCGGTGCGGTGGCGTCATTCGCCTGGGAGTCCGCCGAACCGGCCGTCGACACCAACGTGGCCCGGGTGCTGCGCCGCGTCTTCCATCCCGAGCTGCCGAAGGGCGCCGCCGGCGAGCACATCCTCTGGGACACCGCCAAGGCACTCGTCCCGCGCCGCGGCCCCTCAGCCTGGGCCACCAATCAGGCCCTGATGGAACTCGGCGCGCTCATCTGCACGGCCCGCGTGGCCCGCTGCGAGATCTGCCCCGTGCGCAGCAACTGCCTCACCGGCTCCGCTCAGCCGCGCGGCGCATCCTTGAGCAAGGCCACCGTCCGCTCGAGGTCGCGCGGGAAGGTGTAGATGTGGGTGCTCAACCGGAGATACTCGAGGTTCGCCTCGGCGATCCGTCGTGTCCTGATCCGCTGCGCGCCCAGATACCCCTGCAACGCCTGCGCGGTCGTCCCCGCCATCCGAAACGCCACCATCCCGGCCCGGAACTCCGGTCGCGTCGGTGACACGATCTCGACCCGCGGCAGCTTGGCGAGCATCGTGTGCAACTGCGTCGCGAGCCCGCGCGCGCGGAGCTCGACTGCCCGCCGGCCGATCGCCTGCTGAAACTGCACCGCGGCGCGAAGTCCGGCCAGCAGCGAATCGTTGCTCGTCCCGACATGCTCGAAGCGCTTGATGTCGGTGGCGGCCCAGTCGCCGGAGCCGACCAACGGCCACGTCGACTCCATCCGATCCGGACGGACAATCAGCAGCCCGGTCCCCTTCGGCGCCAGCAGCCACTTGTGCGGCGACGACGCGTAGAAGTCCGCGTCGAGGTCGCGCAGGTTGAGCTCGAGCAAGCCAGGCGGGTGCGCCCCGTCGATCACCGTGATGATGCCCCGGTCACGCGCCATCCGCACCAGCGCCCGCACCGGCTGGATCATGCCGGTGGAGAAGAGCACGTGCGAGATGGAAAATACTCTGGTGCGCGGCGTTACCTGCGCCATCCACGCCGCCGCCAGCTCCGCCTCGCTCATAGGATTGAGTGGCGGCGTGAACGTCTTGTAGGTCACACCCCGTCGCTTCGCGAGCAGTTCCCAGCAACAGCGCCCGCCGATGTGCTCGTGCGTCGTCGAGACGACTTCGTCGCCCGGCTGCAGGTCGATGCCGGCCGCAACGATGCTCATCGCCTCGGTGGTGTTGCGCACGATCGCCACCGACCCCGGCCACGCCCCAAGAAAGGCCTCGAGCTCGGCGTGCAGGGCGACACCATCGACCGCCTCCTGCCCGATCATCCGCTCGAAGGCGCGGAGATGGTGGATGGTTGCCTCGATGACCGGCAGCGGCGACGAGCCGATCGTGCCGGTGTTGAGGTGCGTCCCCTCGATCACGAACTCCTGGCCGATCCGCTCCCACGCCGCCTCGTCATCCGGTGCGGCATCGTGCGGCAACGCGCGATGTGAACGGCGCGGCAGGCGCGCCTGCGCGAGCCCGCCAAAGGCGGGCATCGCCGTGGCGAGCGCCAGCAGGTCGCGCCGGGTGATCGTCATCCGAGCTTGTAGAGCGCGCCCGCGATCAGCGCCAACGCCGACATCGTACCGCCGATCATGCCGGCGAGGACCATCCGCTTCCGCGCGGCATCAAACGCGGGTGCCGTCTCGCCGACGGCCTCGAGTCGCGTGAGCTTGGCGGCCGCCGGCATCGCACCGAGCAGGGTCACCAGCGCGCCGAGCAGCCCGAAGCCCTGCATCATCCCGAGCCAAGGACCGACCTGGACCGACATGCCGTTGTACATCCGCAACGTGAGAATCAGCCCTGACACCACGGCGATGATCGAGCCGGGGCCGATGAGGTAGCGGTAGATCCCCGCCTGCACATCGGCCACACCGCCCCAGAGCGACCGCTCGAGCCGCTTCATCACGGCGCCGGCCACCATTACCCCCATCGCCCCGCCGATCCACATCACGAACGACACGAAATGCGCCAGGCGCCAGAATCCGGTCATTGCAACTCCATCAGCCAGTAGGGGGAGCCTGCGTGAACTTCGTACCTGCTCACAGCGCGTCGAGCGCCTGCGTGGTCGTCACATACCCGAGCTCGGCGTACTTCGGGATTCGCTCCATCGCGAAGGTGGCCCCCCGGTCCGACGTCGGCCGCACCCAGACCAGCGGGGGTGCGCCCGGGGTCGCGAGCCACTGGTCGCGCATCAACTCGGTGTTGCTCGCCATCAGCCAGCCAATGGCAGTATCGGTCGCCGCCACGAACGGCGGCGGCACGGAGACCACCTCGCCCTGTTCGTCGAAGCCCGGACCGGTATGAATGGCCACCACGAGGTCGCATTCGATCCCCGCGGCAAACGGCAACGGCATCACCGCCCGCAGGCCGCCATCGTAGTAGCCGCGGCCGTGCACCATCGCGGGCGGAAACCACGGCGGCAGCGCACACGACGCCACCACGGCATCGACGAGCGGCGCGTCGATCCCGCCGGTGCCGAATGCCACTTCCTTGCCGGTGACCACGTCGACCGCGGTGATCGTGCACGGCGTCACCAGCTCCGCGAACGTCTGCACCGGCATGAACTCGGCGATCGCCCGACGGAACGGCTCCGGCTTGAGCAGCGCCTTGGCCCAGATGCCGCGGAAGAGCGCCACACGGTCCGGGGCGAGGACGTCCTCGCGCTTGACGGCCAGGAAGCGCTCGAGGATCACCTGGTGCGGTGTCCCCGACGCGAGCGCGGCCGCGATCACGGCGCCCATCGAGGTCCCGATCCAGTGCACCACCTCGATGTCGTGCTCCGCCAGGGCACGAGCCGCGCCGATGTGCGCCGCGCCCTTGGCGCCGCCGCCGCTCAGCACCACCACTGCACGGCGCCGACTCACTTGGTGCCGTGTTCCCGGCGGTACGCGTCGGCCGCCGCGTAGCGCGCCTGCTCTTCCGGGCTTTCGGCGACGAGCCGCGGCACCCGCTTCGGCCGGCCGTAATCATCGATCGCCACAAAGACCACGTGCGCCGTGTGCGTGTTGCGCTTCTCGCCGGTGCTCGGCTTCTCTGAAAACACCTCGACCGTGATGTCCATCGACGAGTTGCCGACGAAATCCACCGTGGCATGGCAGGTCACCAGTGACCCCATCGGGATCCGTTCGCGGAAGTCGACACGGTGGATCGACGCCGTCACCGCCGCACCACCCGCATGCCGGATCGCGGCAATCGCCGCCGCCTGATCGACCATCGCCATCAGGTTCCCGCCGAAGAGATCGCCGAGGATGTTGGCCATGTGCGGCATCACCAGCGTCGAGATCTCGCCGCGGGAGTGGGACATGGGTCGAAAGTCAGGAATACTCACGGGTCTGGTCCTCGTGGCAATCGATGATCGATCATCGATCATCGATGATCGATGTCAGTAGTCTACAGGACGCAGGTAGTACTCCCCAATCGCCGTCTGGCTCAGCATCGCCACGCTCGGCAGCTTGCGCTTCCAGTGGGTCGCGTCGAGCCGCTTGCGCACCAGCGCGATCTCCTCGAGGGAATATCCGGCGGCGGCGACCGTGGCATCGAGGTGGCCATGCAGGAGCAGGTCGAGGATGCCATCCGCGCGATCGTAGCGGATGCCGAAGTCGGCCTCGTCGGTCTGCCCGACAATCAAGTCCGCCGAGGCCGGCTTGTTCACGATCGCGTCGGGCACGCCAAGGTGACGAGCGAGCGCCCAGACCTGCGACTTGAAGAGGTCGCCGATGGGGTTCACCGGTGGCGCGTCGTCGGCATGCCAGGTGAAGTAGCCGAGCAGGCGTTCGCTCTTGTTGCCGGTGCCCAGCGGCAACGCGTTCAGCGCGGCCGAGCGATCGAACAGCGCCAGCATTCGCGTCCGCGCCATCACGTTGCCGAGGCGCGCGGCGGTCGGCGTGTCGCCGCTCGCGGCGGCGTAGCCATCCACGGCCGCGGAGATGTCGATGGTCTGCTCGCGGATGCCGAGGGCGTCGACCACCAGACGCGCATGGTCGAGCGATTCGCTGCTCGAGGTCCGATACGGCATCCGGACGGCCGTGACCTGTTCCGGCCCGAAGGCCGCGGCGGCGAGGTATGCCACCACCGCCGAATCGACGCCACCCGAGAGGCCGAGCACCACCTTGGCAAAGCCTCGCCGCCGCTGGACTTCATCCCGAAGGAACTCGACCAGCCACGTGGTGGTCAGGACCGGGTCGATCTCGAGGGTGCCGTGCGGACGAAGCCCTCGCCGCCGCGACCACGTGCCCGCTGCAGCGACTCGATCAGGTGCGGCAAACGTGCTTCCAGGTCAGCCAGGAGCGGTGCGCCGGAACGCACCCGCGCAATCTCGTCGAGCGGAAGCGTCACCTGGATCGTGGCATCCTCGAAGAGCGGCGCGCGCACCAGCACGTCGCCGCTTGGCGCCGTCAGCAGCGATCCGCCCGGAAACGCCTTCCCGCCCTCGAAGCCGACCAGCTGCGCCAGCGCCACGTAGATCCCGTGCTCGCCGGCGATGTCGCGCGCCAGCCGCTCCCACCGCCCCATCGAACTGGGCGTGCCCGGGTGCACCGGATCGGGTTCGAGGCCGCGCGCCGGGCTCGCCGCCACGATGGCGAGGAACTGCGCGCCATCGACTGCCGCGATGGTCGGCGTGATGGAGTGCCAGGCATCCTCGCAGACCAGCATCGCCACCCGGCCGATGCGCGCCTCGAATGCCTGCACATCGCGCCCCGCGTCGAGGAAGCGCTCCTCGTCGAACACGCCGTACGTCGGGAGGAAGATCTTGCGATGGACGTGACGAATGCCGGCGTCGTCACCACCGAGGGCGGCCCAGATCGCCGAGTTGTAGAGCCGATCAATGCCGCGCTCGTAGAAGCCGAGGCAGACCTCCATCGGGGGGGCGCCGGAGCGTGCGTGCCGTTCCTGCAGCATCGTGAACAGGACGTCGGCCGTCAGGGCGTGCTCGTGGACGCCCCCCTCAAGGAAGTACCCGGTGAGCGTCCCCTCGGGGAGGATCAGGACGCTGGGCGGCTCCGGGGAGGTCGCCAGCGTGCGAAAGAGCGCCTCGATCCGGTCGAGGTTGGGACCGGGGGCGCCCTTCGTGGGGCGAAACTGAGCCAGGGCGACGGTGATCGCGGACATGCCGAAATCTAGCGCCACCGAGCCCGGGGGCGCCCCGACGGCTTGGTATATTCCCGGGCACCTTCGACTCCCCTGAAGATGGAGCGAGACCGATGTCGATGCTGGAATCAATCCAGGGTGCCACCAACGCCGCCCTGCCCCTCCCCTGGTTGGCGACGGCCGGTCAGCCCTCCGCCGAACACTTCGCCGCCGCCAAGGCCTCCGGTGTCACCGCCGTCATCGACCTGCGCGATCCGATGGAGCCGCGTCCCTTCGATGAAGCCGCGACCCTCGCCGACCTGGGGATCGAGTACATCAACATCCCGGTCAACTCCGGGGCGCTGAGCACGGAACTCCTCGAGCGCATCCTGGCCGCCGTCCGTGCCCATGCCGACACGCCGACGATCCTCCACTGCGCCTCGGCCAACCGCGTCGGTGGCGCGCTGATTCCCTACTTCATCATCGACAAGGGGATGGACGAGCAGGCAGCCATCGATGCGGCGATGGCCGTCGGGCTGCGCAGCGCCGAGCTGATGGAGTGGGGCCTCGCCTACGCCCGCGCGCACAGTTGAGCTGAAGCGGGCGACGGACAGAACGAAGCAACCTCGGGCAGCCAGCACGGCGACCCGAGGTTGATTGTTTTCACGAGCGGCAACTCGCTACGGCCTGGGGCGAGACCGACCCGAGGTCGAGGCCGGCGGAGCCGCCGGCGGGGGTGACGACGGCGGTGCCGCGCGACTCACTGGTTCACTCCGCGGGGGCGCCTGCCGCTCCACCCGCTGCGGCTCGGCGCGCTGGGGCGGCGCCTGACGCTCCACCCGCTGCGGCTCTGCGCGAGAAGGCTCCGCGCGAGACCGCTCTGCCCGCGCCGGCTCCGAGCGAGAAGGCTCGGCGCGGGGCGGCTCACGATACACCGGCTGACTGCGGCTCGGCTCAGTCCGCTGCGGCTCGGCGCGGGACGCCTCGCCCCGGCTCGCATTCACATCGGGTCGCGCGCGGAACGGCTCGCGGAAGACCGGCGTCGGCTCCTCCGAGGCGCGGCGGCTCTGTTCAACCACCGGCGCCACGACCGGCCGCACGTCGCCACGACGATCCATCTGCGGCGCCATCGACTGCGTCGGCGCCGTGACCAGCTCATCCCCGCCACCTGGGCGGGGGCGAGCCCGAGTCCCGCCAGACGAGGCCGGCGGAGGGCTGCTCGCCGGAGGACTGCTTGCCGGCGGGCGCGAGGTGCCGCGATCCGGCTGCGACCCCGTGCTCCCCTGAGTCCGATCCTGGCGCTGCGGCTCGTTCGGCCGCGGAGTCACGCGCGTCGGCTGGTCGTCGCGGCCCCGGGCCCGACCCCCGTTCGAGGGCGGCGTTGCGTCGGGGCGAGTGTTGCCGCGGACGACCCGCGTCAGGTCCGGCGCCAATCCACCAGCCTCCGTTCCACGCGGGCGCGCCCGGTAGCCGTAGGCCGTGTTCGGGATCTGCGGCCGCGGCAAGTTGATCACCGTGATCGGCCGATACTGCCCCGGGTAGCGCCAATCCCACGGATCGTAGTAACCGCCATAGCCGTAGCCATAGCCGTATCCGTAGCGGCTGTACCGATAGGGATCGTAGTACCAGGGGTCGTACCGGCCCCAAGGATCGTAGAGGTCCCAGCCGCCGCCGATCCCGACCCGGATGTTCACGCCACTCTGCCGGACGCCGTAGCCGCAGGCGAGGCAGGACCAGTAGGGATCGTAGAACGGGCTACCGTAGCCGGCCGGCGAGACGATGCCGCCGCCGCCAGAGATGTAGGCCCCGCCGTGGACACGATAGCCGAGCACGTCGTAGGTGAAGCGACCGCTGCCCGCCATCCGCTTGACCAGGTCGGTCAGCTCAGGCTCGGCATCGGCATCCCAGGCGCTCAGGCGAATGGCGTTGTAGTCCCAGTGATCGTCGCTGGCGTAGCGGCGGAAGTCGAACGGCTCCTGCGCCAGCGCCGCATAGACCAAACCGTTGCCGGTGCGATCATCGGCGAGGAAGGTCTCCCGCTCGGCGCGGCCGCGGAGCTCGTAGCGCCGGCCACCGCGGATGAAGGGATCAAGATCGGGATCGATCGGGAAGAGGACCCGCACCCGGCCGTCGCCGTCCACTCGGAAGACGATCAGGTAGCCGTCTTCGGCGGACTCGACCTGCACCCGCACGCGATCGCCGGGGGTGAAATCCCCGCCGTTGTTGAGCGTGATGCGAAGTGGTGCCTGGAGTGAGGGGGCAACGGAAACCGTCGGCGCGGCCACGACCGGGAGACTTCCCGGAGGAGCGATGAGGGCGGCGACAGCGAAGAGCGCAAGCATGGGACCTCCTGACAAACGGCGAGCAGTAACCAACTGGACCCTGCCCATACCTTACCAGATCCGTGCCACAGCCAGCTCGTTGTGAGACAACAACTTAGGAGAATTGGACTGGGGCGAGTGTCCGTTTCCCGGGACAGCTCGCCGGAACTCGGGACGCCTGCTACGGCAGCGACGTCTCCTGCCCACCATTCCACCGGTGCCAGAACATCCGCAGCTCGGTGATCAATTCCCCGTCCGTCTCGGCGAAGAAGGCGCCGCGCGCCTCGACCCACTGGCCGGTCTTGCGACGGCGGAAGCGCAGGGTGAACTCGGTCGAAAACCACGGTCCGGCGGTATAGATCTCGCCGGTCTGAAAGGTGGTCTCGGATTGGGCGTAGGGGATGTCGCTCATCCACTGCCGAATGGCGACCACACCCCTGAGCGGTTGGGAAAAGGGGGTTTCGACGAAGACCGCCTCGTCGTTGAAGACGGTCATGATCAGGTCGATCCGACCCTTCTCCCATCCCTTCGCAAGCGTGTCGGTCAGGCTGCGGCCAATCGCGCGGAAATCGGCCGGCTCGTTCGGTGTGATGTCGGACATCTCGGAAAGCTACACCCGTCGTCAGCAACTAGATTCCGTCAGACCAGAATCAAGGAGTCGTGCCGTGGACCCGATGGATCGCACCGCCGTGGTGGCCGCCCTGGAGGCCAGCCTCCGTCACCTGGAGCGGGTGGTGTCCCGGCTCGACGAGGCCAAGGCAACCGTTCGCCCGACGCCGGAGCGGTGGTCGCCGATGGATACCTTGGAGCATCTCGTCGTGGTCGAGCGCGGGATCCACAAGTCGGTGACGGCCGCCAGCGGCGCGGCGGCGACCGACCTGCGCACCCGTCAGATGGACAGCGTCATCGCCGGTGCCGGTACCGTGACACGCGCCCTGGTTGCACCGGATGTCGTCGCACCCACTGGTCGCTTCCACTCGGTCCACGAGGCGCTGGTGCTCTTTCGCGAGCGCCGCATCACGACGATCAACCTGGCGCGCACGCTCGACGTGCCATGGGACGCCCATCACATGACACACCCGATCCTCGGCCCGCTCGACATCGGCCAGTGGTTCCTGCTCGCGGCGACACATGTTGATCGCCACCTGCCGCAGATCGAGGTCTAGGGCGCCGCCACCCACCGCTCGAAGAAGCCCAGGCCGCTGTCGGCCACGACGACGCCGGCCGCCCGCCCCACCACCGACCACGCACCACGCATCTGCAGGAAGACGCGGCCCCCGCCATTCGGGGGCCGCGTGGCGTGCACGTCGAGAATGCGCACGCGCACCTGCAGGGTGTCGTCGCGCCGCGTGGCGACGATCAGCAGCGAGTCCGGCGACGTCACCCCGGGATACGTCGCGACCGGCCGGGCACCGAAGCCGCGGACGTCGCGAAAGCGGTAGACCTGCGCCACGCCGAGCGTGTCGAGCAGTGCCAGGAAGTACGGAGCACTGCCGCGAGCCGCCGGCGCGGCGCCCTGCCGCACCCCGCCGTAGAGGAGCGCGTGGGTCGCCCCACGCGCAGTGCCCCATTCCCAGGTGACCTCGCGCCAGCTGCCCCAATTGTGATCATGGTAGGCCGCGATGTCGCGCACCACTCGGCAGCCCGCCGACGTGCAGAGCTCGCCGTCGGCGCGCGCGGTCACCGCCGGCACCACGTAGCCAGAGCGGAACTCACCACCGCTCAGCTCGACGGCGGGGAACTGCCGGTGCCGGTCGGGTCGCAGCACGATCCGAAAGCGCGTGGCCCCGGCGCTCCCGCGCAGTTCGTAGACGCCGTCACGTTGCGTGATGGTATTCGCCCCGATCGTCACATCGGCGCGCGTCGTGTCGAAGCGGACCGCGCTCCCCGGCACTTCGCTCACGAAACGCTCGTGCACGCCATCGGGGCGGCGCCTCGTCACGAGCAACTGCCCGCCCCAGCGCGTACCGTTCACGTCGCCGCCGACGAGAAAGGTGATGTACCACCACTCCTCGGGACTCACCACCAGATTCACGTAATGCCACTCGGCCCAGGTCGAATCGCGCTCGATGGGTCGATGAAAGTGGTCGAGCTCATCGAAGTAGCCCTGCGCCGTCGGGCGCAGCCACGCCGAGTCCCGCGGCGCATCCTGCCATGCCCCGGCCACGACCGCGTCGGCACCACCGACCTTTCGCATCGCCTCCGGCAGCTCGCCGCCCGCCCGCACCGTCCAGGTCGAGTCGCCGATATGCAGTAGGACCCACTTCCGCTCGAGCACCGGGGCCACGGCGGCGACGGTCGCCCGATGGCGCTCGCCACCGAGCAATTCGCGCGTGACGAAGCGGGCCCGGTCGATGCCGAAGAAGAGCCCCGTCATCCCGCCGGTCCGCATCGCCTCGAGGTCGAGCCCCTCCGGCAGCACCGTCAGGTCGCCACCACCGACCAGTGCGACGTCGCGCGACTGCTCCAGCATCGCCGTCCCGACCGACAGCAGCACGATCATCACCGCCACGCCAATGGCGTAGCCGCCGAGCAGCACCACGGCACGGCCGGGGCGCACCAGCAGGTGGCGGAGGGCCAGCGTCCAGCGCATCAGTCGACGATCCGCCCGTCGAGCATCCGCACCACTCGACTCGCTTCGCTGGTCACCCGCTCGTCGTGGGTCACCACCACCAACGTGGTCCCGTCGGCGTGCAGGCGGCGAAAGAGCGCCAGAATCTCGCGACCCGTGGCGGCATCAAGCTCCCCGGTGGGCTCGTCGGCGAGGAGGATCGCCGGTCGGTTCGCGAGGGCCCGCGCGATCGCGACGCGCTGCATCTCGCCGCCGGAGAGTTGCGTCGGTCGATGCCTCGCTCGCTCGGCCAGTCCGACATACGCCAGCAATTCCTCGGCACGTGCCCGTCGCGAGGCAGGCGTCACGCCCATCTCGGCCATCGGGAGTTCGACGTTCTCGCGGGCGGTCAGTACCGGCAGCAGATGGAATCGCTGGAAGACGAAGCCGATCCGTTCCAGCCGCAGCCGGGTGAGCGCCCGGTCTGGCAAGGCGCTGAGCGAAGTGCCGAGAATTGCCACCGTGCCGCTGGTGGGGAGATCCAGCCCACCCAGGAGCGTGAGCAGCGTCGACTTGCCGCTCCCGGAGGGACCGACGATGGCGACGTACTCACCCGCCTGCACCTGCAGCGAGACGCCGCGGAGGGCGGTGACCTCGCCACCCTCCAGCGCGTGACGGCGTACAAGGTCGCGAGCATCCAGCACGGTGGTCATGGAGCGTCACTCCGAAGGGCGGCGGCGATCGGGGTCGACGCGGCGCGCCACGCCGAGGGCAATCCGGCCAGCACACCGGTCACCAGGAGGGTGGCCGCCGCAATCGCCAGCGGTGCGGGCTCGGCCACGAAGAAGGAGATCGCCGCGGGGAGGCCGGGGAACGAGGTCAGGATGGCATCGAGCCAGCGGGCGGTGCCGAGGCCGAGCACCATCCCTGCGGCACCGCCGAGCACGGTCAGCAGCAACCCCTGCACCACCACCTGCAACGCGACATGCTCGCGCGCCACGCCGATGGCACGGAGGGTGGCGATCTCGCCGCTGCGCTCGTTCACCGTGATCGCCAGCAGCGTCCCCACCAGCAGCACGGTCACCACCAGCGAGATCGAGCCGAGGATCAAGGACAGCTGCCGGAAGTAGGTCAGCCGCAGGCGGAACTGCGCCACGAGGTCATCGATGCTGTTGACCGCGACTTCGACGTGCGCCACGCGGAGCCGTGCGGTGACGAGGGTGAGGTCACTCGCCTCATCGACACGCACCATCAACACCGAGGCACGATCGGTGATCTCGGGACCGCCCAGGCGTTGCGCCGCGGCCAGCGCAACGGCCACCGACGGCTGATCGCGCGCGTCGTAGAGAAAGCGCACCATCCCTCGGACCACGAACCGACGCTCGGCGCCGGCATTCGCCATCTGCGGGTCGAGGCGCCCGCGCATGACGATGGTATCGCCGACGATCGCGCCAAGGCGTGCCGCGGCAGGTGCGCCCAGGAGGATGCCGAGGGAATCATCGACCCCGAGGTCCTCGCCGGACTCGAGCGCGTAGATGCCTTGCGACGTCGGCGTGATGCCGTAGGTCACCAGCGATGCCGAGGATTCATCATGACTCCCCTGCATCGTCGTGCCCAGGACCGGCGCGACTTCCCGGACGGTGGTGTCGCGGCGCAGTGCGGCCGTGAGGGTGGTGACGTCACCAAGGGTCGCCTCGGTGTCGAACGGCAGCGTGCCGAGCGGCGAGATCCGCAGCTGGTAGCCCCGGCTCCGCAGCAATTCGCCGAAGGACCGTTCGATCCCGCCACTGAGCATCACCATGTCGAGCAGCAATGCGGCCGCCACCGCCACGCCGAGCAGCGAGAGGGCACTGCGGGTCGGATGGCGCAGCAGATCACGGATGGCCCACCGCCAGGTCATCATCCGGCGCGCCCCCACAACACCAGCGGCGGGAGGCGCACCAGACGCCACGCGGCGAGTGCACCGGCACCGAGGCCGAGCACCAACCCGAGCGACGCGGCCTCGAGGATCGTCCGCCAGGTGAGCAGCGAGAAGATCAGCGTGGTGGCAAAGGTCTGCTGGTAGAAGGCGTTCACCGCCGCGCTCGCGATGGCCGCGATGCCGATGCCAAGTACGCCGCCGACGGCGGCGATGACCCCCGCCTCGAGGAGCAGGGCGATGAACACCGTGCGGCGCGAGATGCCGATGAAGCGGAGCATCGCCACATCCTGCCGGCGCGCATCGACCTTGAGCAACATCAGGCAGAGGAGGAAGATCGCCGACGCGAGCACCGAGATGATCGCGATGGCACGGTGAAAGCGCGAGACGACGAGGAAGGTCGTCGAGGAACTCGACGCGAGAGCGGCGGTCCCGTGCAGCTCGTAGCCGAAGGCGGTCCGACCCAGCAATGCGCGGGCGCTATTCGGATCGACGCCCGGTTGCAGCAGGATGGCGGCGCGGTCGATCCGGTCCGGCTGACCGAGCAGCTCGGCGAGGTCGGCCAGATGGAAACGGACGCGATACTCTTTGCGAAGGATCGTGGCCGGATCGGCGCGCGGCTCGACAATCGCGGCGACCACGGCAGGACGGCGCGCGCCGCCGTTCGGACTCGAGACCGAGAGGGTGTCGCCCACCGAGAGACCACTCGCCTCAGCCAGGCGCTGTTCGATGGCGATCCCGATCCGTTGCGCCGTGGCACGACCGGTCCAGAGGACCGTCAGCAGGATGAGGCAGGAGGCAGCGCGGCGGAGCATGATGGCAAGGTACCCGCTCGGCGCGGCAGAGTTCAGACCGTTACCAGCCGAGCGAGAGCCCCACCCCGCCAAAATAGCGCGCGGCTCCACCTCCGATTCCTGCCCCGAAGCGTACGTCCACCTGCACCATCGGCGTGACGAGGTGCGCCAGACCGCCATTCAGGTACGACTCGCCCCGCTCGCCGCCATTGCCCGACACGGGCTGGATCGTGAAGACCTCGGCGTAGCTGCGCCACCGATCAGTCAGGGTGTAGCCCACGACCGCCGACCCCGCCAACTCAAGGTGATTGTCGACCTCGCGACCGGCGATCGCACTCCCGCCCACCGACCATCGGCCACCCAGTTCCCACCCTGCGAGGAGCACGGCGCTGGGCAGCATCGTGGTGGCGGTCACCCGCGAGCCGCCCGTGGGGACGGTGGTCTGGACCAGCAGGGCGAGTTCGGGGCGCGCGCCCTGCTGGCCCCCGAGCGAGAGCTTGGCGCCAACCGTGAGATCCTCGAAGGAGAGCGCCCCGCCGGTCGCCGAGAGATTCTGCGAGAGGCGGAGCTCCACACGCGAACTGATTCCGGCACGCAGCAGCGACTCGGGCAGCGAATGACTCGTTCCCTGCGCACGCTGGACCGTGTAGCCGGTCTCGAGCTGCCAGCGCCCCTTCGGAATCGTGGCACTCGACTCGGTAAAGTCCGGCCGGTCGGTTTCGATCGGCGCGCGCGCCTGCGCGGTGAGCGGGGCCGCACCGAGCAACAGTGCACCGAGCACCCGACGGGTTACGCCGCCCATTCGCGCACCGTTCCGATCAGGAGCCAGACGTTGAGCACGGCAATCACGATCGCCACCGTCCAACCCACCGCGATCGTGAGCGGTCGATTCACGAAGCCGCCCATCTTGGCCTTTGACGAGGTGAACCAGACCAGCGGGATCACCGCAAAAGAGAGCTGCAGCGAGAGAATCACCTGCGACAGGATCAACAGGCTCCCCGCGCCGTGCTCGCCGTACATCGCCGTGACGATCACGGCCGGCACGATGGCGATCAGGCGGGTGATCAGTCGGCGCAACCACGCCGGGAGGCGGATGTCGAGGAAGCCTTCCATCACGATCTGCCCGGCGAGCGTCCCGGTCACGGTGGAGTTCTGGCCCGACGCCAGCAGTGCCACGGCAAAGAGCGTCGAGGCGAGCGTGGTGCCGAGCAGTGGCGACAGCAGCGCGTGGGCGTCACCGATGTCGGCGACCCCCTCGTGGGGGGTGCCGTGGAATGTGGCCGCCGAGAGGATCAGGATTGCCGCGTTGATCAGGAAGGCCAGGAAGAGCGCGACGGTCGAGTCGATGGTGCCCCACTTGATCGCCTCGCGCTTCGCCTCCGGGCTGTTCGCCACCTTCCGCGTCTGGACGATGGCGGAGTGCAGGTAGAGGTTGTGCGGCATCACCGTCGCGCCGAGGATCCCCATCGCGATGTAGAGCATCGCCGGGTTGGTGACGATCTGCGTGGTCGGGACGAGCCCCTTCAGGATGCCCGCCATTTCCGGCCGCGAGAACCACATCTCGGCGGCGAAGCAGATGCCGACCGTGGCGACCATCGCGATCACGAAGGCCTCCAGCCAGCGGAAGCCCTTCTGCTGCAGCATCAGGATCAGGAGGACATCGAGCGCGGTGAGAACCACGCCGTACACGAGCGGAATTCCAAAGAGCAGGTTCAGCGCGATCGCGGAACCGATCACCTCGGCAAGGTCGCAAGCGGCAATTGCGATCTCGCAAAGGACCCAGAGCATGAAGGAGACGGGGCGCGAGAAGTGATCGCGACACGCCTGCGCCAGGTCGCGTCCGGTCACGATCCCGAGCTTGACCGCGAAGGTCTGCAGCAGCATCGCCATCAGGTTCGACATCAGGATGACGCTGAGCAGCGTGTAGCCGAAGCGCGCGCCACCGGCGAGGTCGGTGGCCCAGTTGCCCGGGTCCATGTAGCCAACGGCCACCATGTACCCCGGCCCCGCGAAGGCCAGTGCCTTGCGCCACCACGGGGCGCCCTCGGGGACGGTGACGGTGTGGTGCGACTCCGGGAGCGAGCGCGTGGTGCGCGTGAGGCGCCAGCCATCATCGGGCCCGGGCATGGTGGGCGCCGAGGGTGCAGGAATGCTGCTCATCGGGCGTCCTCCGCCGCGGTGCAGAGCAGGTGCCCCGCGAGGTCGTGCCCGACGATCCGGTCGGCATCACCGAGTTGCAGCGTGATCGGGCCGCTGAAAGGCTGCTGTGCCATCACGGTGATCGTCGCCCCAGGGACCAGCCCGGCCTCCGCCAACCAGCGGAGTCGCTCGGCCGATCCGGAATCGACCCGGGCAATCACCACGGTCGCGCCGACGGGCACCTCGGGGAGTGGCATCGACGAGACTTCGACGACCAGGCCGTCCGCCGAGGGGATCGGATCGCCATGCGGATCGACGGTGGGGTGCCCGAGTGCTTCGGCCATCCGGTTCACGAGATCATCGGAGACGGCATGCTCAAGCCGTTCCGCCTCGTCGTGGACGGTGTCCCAGCCGTAGCCGAGGAAGGAGACCAGATAGGCCTCGATCAACCGGTGCCGGCGCAACATCCGGAGGGCGGCCTGCCGCCCGGCCGCCGTCAGGGTCACGCCCTTGTAGGGGAGGTGCTCCAACAACCCGGCGTCGGCCAACCGCTTGACCATCCCGCTCACCGAGGGTGCCGTCAGCGCCAACGCCTCGGCGATGCCGGTCGTGGTGGCCGGGGAACCGGCCTCGGAGAGCTGGTAAATGGCCTTGAGGTAGTCCTCACCAGAAATTGTGAGGTCCCGAGGATTGAATTTCGTCATGCCTAACTTTCGGTATTGGGCAGACGAATGTCAAGTAGGGGCGAGGCCTGCCGGAGTAACCCGTAACCTGTAACCAGTCACCAGGGTGTCACTGGTCACTGGTCACTGGTCACTGGTCACTGGTCACTGGTCACTGGTCACTGGTCACGTCACTTGAACCCCGGCCCCACCTTGAACCGCACCACCGCCGGCACATCATCCGCATCCCGGACGATCGCCCAGACCAGGTCCCCCTCGGCCTCGGCGAAGCGGGCCCTCGGCGGGAAGGCGACGCGGCCGAGGAAGCGACCGGTGGGTTCGAAGACCTCGTAAACCGACGGGGTTCGGTGCTTGGTCACCGGTGCCAGCGAATCATCGGGCGTGGACCGCTCCGCCTCGGGGATCTCCTCCGAGGCGACCGCCACCTTGACCCAGATCCGGCCATCGCGCGCGACGCTGAGCCCCATCATCGGCGCCTTGTTGCTCGGCAGGGCCGGCCCGCGCCAGCTCCACCCCGGCTCGACATTGCGCATGTTGTGGGTGATCCCGGCCTTCTCGATGTCGCGCTCCTCCTCCGCCACCGGCACAGGGCCGGGGCTGCGGCGGATCACCAGTGGCTTCGCGTTGTTGCGCGCAACGATGATCTCGTACTTCCCGCCGTCGGCCGCGAGGAAGTAGCCCTGCGGGTGCCACGCCCAGTAGTACTGCGGCGCGTAATTGGATGAGGTCGATGACGTGTTGCCCTTGCTGCTCGCGACGTAGCTCTCGCGCGGCACGATCAGGTCGGGGGCGGCGCTCGAGTCGGCGAACGCACCACCGTCCTTGAGGCGCACCAGCCCCATCCGCCCGAGGATCTCCCCCTCGCGCGGTGGCGTCACCGGCCGCTTCATGAAGAGGGCACCGGTGCGGTCGGTGATCAACCCGGCGAAGGTGTTGAAGCCGCCGGGGGTCGGCCAGGAATGGGTGTAGCTGCCGCTGCTGTCGATGAAGGTGATCCGCGCATTCTGGGAATCCCAGATCGCCAGTCCGCTGTCGCCAAGGACCGCCATCCCGCCATCGCTCGCGAACTCGCCGGGGCCGGCACCGCTCCGGCCGATCCGCTTAAGCAGCGACCCCGTCGAACCGAAGAGCAGGATCTGCTTGGGCCCGGGGTCGTAGACCCACATCCGCCCCTGGCCATCAACCTTCAGTTCACGGACGTCGGTGAAGAGTGTGGTATCGTCGAGCCCCGGTGCGATCGCCATCTCCTGGACGAGCGTGCGAACAGCGGCGACCGGCACATCACCCGCCGTGCTGGCGGAGACGGTGTCGGCGGTCGAGTCGATGACGGTGACGAGGCCGGCGGGATCAACCGATCCCTTTGCCCCATCTCCCCCACACGCAGCAAGGAGCACAACGGCAGCCATCAGGGCAGGACGAAGCGACACGGCGCACTCCACGTGAGAGGGGGATCTGACGTTGGATGCGCATGACTGGGGAAGGGTTGCTGCCGTGACCGATCCTTACCGTCCGCTGATGGCCCGCCAGCGCGCAACGATCGGGGTCACGATCCGCTCGGTCATCCCCCAGAGCAACCCGCCCTCGAGGTGATAGCCTCGGACCGTTCGCGGCACGCCGCGTACCTCGATCTCGGCCTCGCGATAGACCTCAGGGGCCGCCAGCGTCGCCAGCGGTACCCAGGCCACGCCCGCGACCTCTGCGCTGAGCCCCGCCGCGAGGGCCTCTGCGAGCTGAAATGCGAAGGGGCGCACCACGATCGGCGGAAGCACCGGTGTCATCGGGGCGAGGTCGTCGAGATCGGCGCGATGCCACTGCCGATCGAGGTGCAATCCGGTCTCTTCTGCAGTCTCTCGAATCGCCGTGTGCAGCAAGTCGACGTCGTGCGGCTCGCGCCGTCCACCCGGCAATGCGAGTTGCCCCGACCACGGATCACCGGCGCGGTCCGCGCGGCGAATCAGCAGCAGCCGATCAGGATCCGGCGCCAGCAGCAGTGCGACCGCCGCGTGCGGATGATCGGGGAGATCGACCCGGACCGGTGCCTGCTGCGACAACTCGGCGAAGAGGCGATCGAGCAACGCCGACACTAGCGGAGGTGCCGCGCAAGGAAACGGGTGGTCGCGTCAAACACCTCGTCCATCGCCGGCGACGCACCGCCCCACGGATGTTTGGTGCCGAAGGTGTGATCGGCATCCTCGAGGATGAGCCGCTCCGTCAACGCGTCGCCGGCATGTTCCGCCAGCGCATTCGCCTCGGCCAGCGTCACCGTCGTGTCGGCGGTGCCGTGCACCTGCAGCCAGGGCCGACCGAGCGTGCGCGCCGCCTCGGGAATGCTCAGTCGGCCATCCTCGTGCGCCAGGCAATCGGCCACCACGTCGTAGTGCAGCGGCAAGCGAATGCGAAGCCGTTGATGCAGGATGGTGATGGTGCCGAGGCGTTGCCATGCCTCCAGCTCGGCGTCGGTGTGGCGGCGGACCTTGCCGATTCCGGCCCAGGTGACGACCGCAGCCACCGCCGGTGTCTCGCGGGCCAGCAGCAATGCCATCCCGCCACCGCGCGAGTGGCCCACGACACCAATCGATGTCGGTGGCGCGACCTGCAGCTCGCCGCGGTGCAGCGCGCCGACGACGCGTTCGAGGTCGTCGAGTTCCTTCGAATAGGTGTTGGAGGCGAACCGCTCGAGCCGCGTAAAGTCACCCGCCGCATCGACGCCCGCCCCGCTCACCGAGGCGGTGATGGCCACGAATCCCGCCCGCGCCAGTCGCTCGGCGAAGACCGGGAGAAAGGCGTAGTCCTTGAACCCCTTGAAGCCGTGCAACAGCAGCACCGCCGGTTGTGCCGTGGTGCGTGAAGCGGCGCGTACGTCAACGAGGATCTCGCCGAGCGCGCCGTCCAGCTGATGCCGTGTCAGGGTCGGAGTCGCCATCAACGAACCGCGGCCTCGAGCAGCGCGAGTGCGCCGCTGTCCGCATCGAGTGACGCGCGCACGCCGACCGGAATGGTCCACTGCGCGGCGATGTGGCCGATCGGCAGCCCCATGACGACCGGCACACCGAGAGACGCGAAGTAGGTGCTGAGGACGGCATCGAGCCCGAGCCCGCCATCGGGCGTTGCCCGGCGACAATCAGTGAACTGGCCGATGGCCACTCCGGCGACGCCGTCGAACACTCCGGCGAGACGGAGATGCGCCAACATCCGGTCGATGCGATAGAGATCCTCGTTGACATCCTCGAGGAAGAGAATGGCGCCGCGGAGATCGGCTGCGAAGCGCGTGCCAATGAGCGACTGCAGCAGTGTGAGGTTGCCGCCAACCAGGCGGCCCTCTGCGCGGCCTGACGCGAGTGTGACCACGCGCCCTTCCTGCGGGAGCAACACATCGGCGGGCGGCGCGGGCAATTCGAGGGCACCAGCGGGCGTGGCCCGCGTGAGCACGGCCTCAAAGCTGCGCCGCGCAAGTCCCGGCATCGGCTCCCGCGCCACGGGACCATGGAAGGAGACGACGCCGGTCTCGCGCCAGAGGGCCAACAGCAACACCGTGATGTCCGAGAATCCGATCACCGGCTTTGGCGCGCGCGCGAAGCCGGCGAAGTCGACGCCCGCCACGATGCGATTCATCCCGTCGCCGCCCCGAAGGCACCAGACGGCATCGTACTGCGGACTCGTCAGTGCGGCGTTCAGGTCGGCCAATCGCTCCTCGTCCGTCCCGGCGAGGTAGCCGTAGGCGCGTTCCGCATGCGGCAGCACGACGGGCTCGAAGCCGAGCGCGTGGCAGAGCGACTCGGCACGGGTGCGGTCGTCACGCTCCAGTAACGGACCCGAAGGCGCCACCAGGGCAATGCGGGCCCCGGGACCGAGGCGCGGCGGGAGGATCGGCTGTTGTTGCATTGCTGCTCCGATTACGATTGGGGCACCCTTTAGAGGAGACGACGCCTGCGTTCGTCCCACCCGACCCAGCTGGCCGCTGCAAAAGCGATTCTTGACGCCCGGGATGCGATGATCCCCGAGTGGGCCGACTGGCTCACCGAGCGCCCCGGTTCCACGAACATTCCGCGTCCCGTGGTCGAACGGCAGGCGCGTCTGATCCTCGACACCCTGATTGCAATGCTAGGCCCCCTGCGCCGGGAAGCCAAGCCGGTGTGGCAGCATGTGACCGAGCACTACGGCCGGATCGCGGCGGCGCGCGGGTTGGCGGCTGGCGAAGTCGTGGAGGAACTGCAGCAGCTGCGACTCCTCCTGATCAAGCACATCGGCGCCCTGGTCGCGGCGTTGCGCCCGCGGCGGGCCGTGGCCGTCTTCCTGCGACTCAGCGCCATCATCGATCGCGGGATCGCGCAGGCCGTCGTCGGCTACACCGACGCCCTCGTCGCATCGCTCCTCATGACCGATCGCAACACCCAACCGCTCACCGAGACCAACGGTGACGACAGCGCACGGCAGCTCGAGGCCCTCGAACTCGAACTGGCCGGCATCACCACGCGCCGCTAGGCGATCGCGATGATCGCCGAGTGGTGGCCCGGCCTGGCCTGGGCCCTTCCCTTCGCCGGGGTCGTGCCGCTTGCCAAGCGATCGCCCGACCTGGCACTCGCCCCGTCGGTCGACGGCATCCCGGTGTCGATCATCATCCCCGCGCGCAACGAATCGGCCATCATCGAAACGGTGGTGCGCTCGATCCTCGCGAGCCAGTACACCTCCTTCGAATTGCTGGTCGTCGACGATCGCTCGACCGATGACACCGCGGCGAAGGTCGCGGCGATCGCGGCCACCGAGCCGCGACTCCGCCTGATCGATGGCGCCGAGTTGCCCGCCGGATGGCTGGGCAAACCGTGGGCGTGTCATCAGGGGGCGGCCGCCGCCACCGGCCAGTATCTCCTCTTCACCGATGCCGACACCGAACATGCTCCGGCGCTGCTCGGTCACGCCATCGGGGCGATGGAGCGGGACGCGCCCGACCTGCTCACACTGATCACACACCAGCGCTGCGTCACCTTCTGGGAGCGGATCATCATGCCCCAGATCTGGGTGCCGCTCGGCTTCCGCTATCCGCCGTCGCGCGTCAACCGCGCCACCAAGCCGCATCAGCTGGTCGCGAACGGCCAGTTCATTCTGGTGCGCCGGACCGCGTACGACGAGATCGGTGGCCACGCCGCGGTGCAGGGCGAGGTGGTCGAGGACCTCGCGTTGGCGCAGACCTTCCTCCGCGCCGGCAAGCGGCTCCGATTGATGTTCGGCGACACCCTCATCGCGACGCGGATGTACCGCACCCTCGGCGAGCTGGTCGAGGGATGGTCGAAGAACCTCTACCTCGGCACCAGACAATCGGCGGGCAACCGACCGCTGCTGCGCGCCTTCGCGCCGTGGTCACTGGTGCTTGCACTGCTCTTCTGGTTGCTGCCATTCCTCGCCCTGGCCACCGGCGTGGCGCCCGAGGCGGCCAAGGTGGCGATCGGCATCTCGCTGCTGTTCTGGGCGATGATCGCCTTCGGCATGCAGATCCCCATCCGCTACGCGCTCGGCTACCCGCTGGGCGCGCTCATGGCGATTGGAATCACCCTGCGTTCGATCGGACGTGGCGCAAGACGGGTGGAATGGCGCGGGCGGACCTATCAGGTGGGCGAGCCGCTGTAGCCGCCACCAAGTGGCCCCCGGACCCGCGCCGGGGTACCCTTCCGGTGACCCTGTCCCAGATCCGCCCTGCTCCGAGGATGCCGATGCTGCTCCCGATGCTGTTCACGCTGTTCACTGCCCCACCGGCGACGATCGCCCCGGCAGACTCGTTCCGCTACCGGATCGTGTCCATCTCCAATCAGGAAGTGGACGCCTCCGCCCTGGGCCAGCCGAGTCAGACGGTGACGATCACCACTACCGCGCTGATCACCCTCCGGCTCACCGACAGTGCCGGTGGCCAGGTGGCCCACATCACCGTTGACTCGGCCGGCATGGATGGCGGCGAGGCGATGGCGATGCTTGGCCCCGAGATGACCGAAGTCCCGGCTGGCGTCTTCTTTCACTTCTTCGTGAAGGACGGCAAGCCGGCGAGCGACATGACCCCGTCGGCCAGCTCGGTTCCCGTCCTCAGCCTCGCCGGCGCGATCGCGGCGCTCTTCACCGTGCCGAAGCCGACCGCGAAGGTCGGCGACAGCTGGACGGACACGACGGTGGTCGACACCGCGTTGGCGGCGGGCAGCAGCAAGGTCACGACGATTTCCAAATGGAAGGTGAGCAGCATGGAGGCCGGCGGCCGAGTCCTCGACGCCGACCAAACCGGCCTCATGGAGGTCGAGACCCCGATGGGGAAGATGTCCGGCACCACGAGCGGCACGCAGCATCTGGTCACCCGGTCGCGGGGCCCGCTCGTTCGGATGAACTCCGACACCATCACGGACATGGTCATGGCGATGGGGACAATGCAGATGACGATCAAGGGCACGACAAAGATCTCAATCAATCCGATCCCCTGAACCAACGACACGCCCCACCGACCGCCGCCGAGCCCTGCTTGGCGGCGGTTTGCGTTTCCGGGGTCGGCGCTGCGCTCAGGCATGCCGCGTGGCGAGGTAGGCAGCCGCCATCATCGCCGCATGTCCGCCTTCTCCCCCACTGCCCGACACACGGCGCTCGTCCACCGACTTGGTGGCGCGGCCTGCGTCCTCCCGGTTCCCGCCTCCCACGAGGCGTTGCTCGAAGTCGGCGCGTTCGCCGGCCTGCCCTGCTGGAGTGGCACCGCCGATGGCGCCGAGAGCCGGCGACTGGCGCGACTGCTCGCCCGACGCGGCGCGCTCGGCCTCCTCTTCACCGACCATCCGGCCAGCAGCGCCAGCTTCATCACGGTCACCATCGAGCCGGTGCGCGTCATCGCGATTGCACCACGCGACGACGATCCGCTGCCGCTGCGCCGCCTCGCGAGGTTGGTGGCGCGTGGTGAGGGAGGGGCGCTCGACACGGCGCTCCGCTGTGCCGAGGCGCTCGACGTCGATGCCGCCGGGCGACGGACCTTCGCCGCGATGCGCGACCTGCTCGACGATGCCATCGCACGGCTTCCGGCGCGGGTCGCGGCAGAGTCGCGCCACGCCTGGGCGCTCCTCCAGCTCACCCGACTTCTCTTCCTGCGCTTCGTCGAGAGCGAGGGATGGCTCGACGGCGATCTCGATTTCCTCGCGCATCGTTTCGAGGACTGCCTGGCGCACAGTCGCGATCCCCAGCGCCAGTTGCTGGCGCCGCTCTTCTTCGGGACGCTGAACCGGCCGGTCGCCGCGCGCTCCCGCCTCGCACGGAGCTTCGGCCGCATTCCGTTCCTGAATGGCGGACTGTTCGAACCGCATCCACTCGAGAAGCGCCTGGCAATGCACCTTCCCGTCGAGTTCTGGCGGCGTGCCGTGGAGCAGCTGGTGCTCCGGACCGAAGTCACCCTCGACCACGACGAGCTCGATGGGCGCATCACGCCGGAGATGCTCGGCCGCGTCTTCGAAGGCGTCATGGCCCCGGAGGAGCGCAAGCGCGACGGGACGTTCTTCACGCCGCCGACCCTGGTGCGTGCCCTGCTGCGCGAGGCGTTGATCCCGCACCTCGCCAACCGCCTGGCCCGCCGCGAATCGGACATCGGCGACGCCCTCGACGCGCCCGACCCGGCCCTCCAATCCGCCCTGCACAACACCACGGTCCTCGACCCCGCCGTCGGCTCCGGCGCTTTCCTCGTGGGGGCTCTCGATCTCCTGCATGGTCCGGGGCCACGGGACCGTCGCCTCGTGCATCGCCTGGTCACCCGTCGACTCTTCGGCGTCGACCGGAATCCTGCCGCCGTCCGGCTGACCGAGATGCGCCTCTGGCTCGAGGTGCTGCGGGCCACGCGAGGCTCGGCGACCGACCGGGTGCGGCCCCTTCCGAACCTCGACGCCGCTATTCGTGCCGGCGATGCGCTGCTTGACCCCGAGTTGCCGCCGCTCGGCACCAGGCTGGTGCAGCGACTCCGAGTGGCGCAGCTCCGCGTGGCGGGTGCGCATGGCAACGAGAAGCGCGCGCGGCTGCGGGCACTGCAGCGCGCCGAGGCCGCCGCCTTGGTGGAGGCGTTGGGAGAACGGGAAGCGTCGCTTGATCGCGCGATTCGTGATCTCGTCTTTGCGCAACGCGCACCGAGCCTCTTCGGCGATGTCACGCCGGTGCGCGCCGCCGACCGACGGCAACTCACGGCATTGCATGACGCGCACCGCGCCGTCCGGCGGGAACTTCGGCGGGTCGCCTCGGGCACGGCCGCGCTCCCCTTCGCGCTGACGACCGCCTTCGCGCCGGTGCTTTCGGTGCGCGGCGGCTTCGACCTGGTCGTCGGCAACCCGCCGTGGGTGCGGGCCGAACGGATCCCGGCCGACACGCGGCGAGCGCTCGCCGCGCGCTATCGCTGGTGGCGGACGACGCGCACCGCGGGGTACGCGCACGCACCGGATCTCTCGGTTGCCTTCGTCGAACGGGCAATGTCGCTGCTCGCCCCGGAGGGGACTCTGGCGCTGCTCGTGCCGGCGAAACTCTCGACGGCAACCTACGCGACCGCAGCGCGCGCGGCGCTTGGCCAGCGTCACACGCTGCACGTCGTGGCGGACCTCGGCGACGACCCGCGCGCCGGCTTCGATGCCACCACCTATCCGCTGGCGTTGATCGCATCGAAGGCCGTCGCGCCTCCGACCCAGCAGGTGCGGCTCGGTCTCGATGTGGCCGCCGACCAACACGCGCAGGCATCGTGGGCCACCGACGGCCCCTGGCTGCTGACCACGCCCGATGCGCACGCGGTGGCGCGCCAACTGGCCCAGCGTCACGACGTCCTGGCCTCGGTGTTTCCCCCGCAGCTCGGCGTCAAGACGGGCGTCAACGCCGCCTTCGTCGATCCGCCGATCGCGCTCGCCGAGTGGTGTCGTGCTGCGGTTCGTGGGCGTGATGTCCGGGCCTTCGCTGCGCGTCCGACCCAACGGCTGCTCTGGCCGGCCGATGCCCGCGGCGAGCCGTGGGCGCGGCTGCCACTCCCTGTCGCCGAACACCTGCACCCGTTCAGCGACCGACTCAGGCGCCGCAGTGACTTTCGTGACGGCCCCTGGTGGCGCCTCTTCCGCGTACGCGCTGCGACGGCGGCGCACCGAGTCGTCTGGGGAGATCTCGCGCCATGCCTCGAGGCGGCCACGCTCCTCGACCCCGCCGCCATTCCACTCAACAGTTGCTATGTCCTGGCCTTGCCCGATGCCGCCACCTCCCACGCCGTCGCGGCCTGGCTCAACAGCGCACCCATTCGCGCGATGGCCAGGTTGTCCGCCGAGCCGGCCGCCGGTGGCGCCGCACGGTTCGGCGCCCGCACCGTCGGCCAGGTGCCCTGGGTCGCGGCGGCCGCACACCATCCGCTGCTGCGGCACCCACTCACCGATGCCGGCGCATTCGCCGCGATCGATGACGTCGTCGCCGATCTGCTGGGACTCAATCACCATGACCGCACCGCACTCGCCCCGCTGGCCACGCGTCGTCGCTGAGGCGCTCGCGGAGCTCTCCCGGCCGCTGGCGATGGCGCCGATCACGACGCGCACAGCGGCTTGCGGCGAGGTCGAACGCGCGTGGCGCGAGGCCTCGCGCCCGACCGCGGCGGGCGCGGCCGTGCCGGCGTTTCTGCTGCCGCAACAGCATGCGGCCTTTCAGCGCACCCACACCGCGTTGGCAGAGTGGCACGGCGCCGTCCTGGCGGAGCCGGTCGGTGCCGGCAAGACGTGGATCGCGCTCGCGGTCGCGCAAATGGAGCGACGGCCGACCGTCGTGATCGGCCCGGCCATCCTCGAAGGACAATGGCGCACGGCGGCTGCCCGCAGCGGGGTCGCGATCAACTGGTGGTCGCATGAACGACTCTCGCGCGGTCGATTGCCTTCGGTCGACGCGAAGCTGGTGATCGTCGACGAGGCGCATCGTCTGCGCGAACCCGCCACCCGTCGCGTCACGACGCTGGCGCCCTGGCTTCGCGGTCGTCGGCTGCTGCTGCTCACCGCCACACCGATCGTCAACCGGCTCGACGATCTGGTGACCTTGCTGCGCCTCTTCCTCGCCGAGGACGGGCTACGACTCGACGGCATCCCGTCCCTCGGCGCGCTCTGCACATTGGTCGATGCGCCCGTGGCCCTGCAGCGCGTTGTCATTCGCACCGAGGCGAGTGCCAGCGTGGCACACCCGGCGCGTGCCGAGCAGACCGAGGCCAGCGCCGCGGAGGTGGCGCGCGGCGAGCGTGCAGTCGCGATCGTCCGCCGCCTCACCCAGCGCCATCGGTCGGCGTGGAGCCGACTGCTGGCCGTCGTGTTGCTCGATGCCGCGGCGTCGAGTGACCTGGCCTTCCGCGAAGCATTGCGCCGATACCGTGCCTTGCTGGCGCAGGCACGCGATGCCGGGGGTGGCGATCGGGTAACGCTGCGCCGCTTTGCAGGCGAGGCCCTCGACCAGCTTGTCTGGTGGGACCTGGTTGGTGCGCCGAGTGATCCCGTCCCGCTCCCGGTGGAGGACCTTCCGCGACTCGACGCGATCCTCGCGGCCTTCGCCCCGGCCGACGCAGCGTGGCTGGAGCCACTTCGCCTCCACGCCACCGGCGTCCCCACGGTCTGGTTCACGCGCCATCGGGCCACGGCGGCACTGCTCAGAACGGCATGGGGAGAGGGCACCGCCTGGGTGACGGGTGATGCAGCCGGGATCGGTCCGCATCGGATGCGGCGCGACACCGTGTTGGCAGCGTTTGGACCGGAGCGGAACAGTTGGCAGCTCCTTCGAACCACGCCCACCCAGTTGGTCACCACCGATGTCGCGGCCGAGGGGCTCGACCTGCAGGCTGCCGGTCGGCTGGTGCATGTCGACCTCCCCTGGACGGCGACTCGGATGGCCCAACGCGAGGGGCGGCTGCTGCGGCTCGGGCAGCAGCACGCCGAGGTGGCCCTGGTGCTCCGCCTGCCGACGCCTCCCATCGAGGCGGAGCTGGCGAATCTCGTTCGGGTCGCTCGCAAGGGCGCGCTGGCGGCACGCTGGCTGGACTCGCTCACGGTGGCGGCACCCTCTCGAGGGCAATCGGCGCCCGGCATCCCCTGCGCCATCGTCCATCCTCCGGCCGCCGCGCTCGCGTCGGACCTGGTGGTCGTCGAGGTTAACGACCTCGGCAATGGGCGACGCGGCGTGTTGACGTTGTTGCGCTCGGGACACGGCCACTGGACGGCGCACCCGGAGGGGATGCCGGACACCGGGCGATGCACGGAGGATGGCGCAGCTGCGATGACCGACGTCATGGTGCACGAGATCGTCGACTCGGCGATGCGCTGGGCCGTGCGGGAGGCGCATCGTCGGGCCAGCTGGGGGCCCCCGCGATTGGTGGCCCGCATCCATCGCCTCGCGCGGATCGCGGCCTGGCATCGCGATGCCGCCACGATCGCCCGTCTCGAGGCGACCCTCCGGTGGTGCACGGCAGCGCCAACGCTGGGAGACCGACTGCGGATCGAAGCGCTCGCCACGGCCGATGACACCGTGCTCATCCATCACGAGGCACCCCCCGCGACACCGGTCGGTCCCTATGTGGCGCGCGCGGTCGGCGTCGTCCTCTTCCGTTCCGGCGGTCGGCCACTACGTTGCCCGGATGCGGACCTACCAGACCATTCTATTCGACCTCGACGGGACGTTGATTGATTCCGTCGACCTGATCGTCGACAGCTACCTGCACACCATTGCGGTGCACGACCTGCCGGCGGTCACCCGTCAGGAGATTCTTGCGGGGATGGGGCGGCCGCTCCGCAGCATCTTCGGGGCGTGGACCAGCGACCCCGCGACGATGGAGCGTTGGATCGCCACCTATCGCGAGTACAACCTCGACAACCACGACAGCCGGGTGACGGCGTATCCCGGCGTGGTCGACATGGTTCGACAGATTCGGGCGGCGGGGTATCGCACGGCGCTGGTGACCAGCAAGAACCGCTACGGTGCCGAGCGGGGGCTGTCGTTGGTCGGCCTGATGGAGGCAATCGAGTTGATCGTCGGGGCCGATGACGTGACCCACCCCAAGCCGCACGCCGAGCCGGTGGAGCAGGCGCTGGCGCGGCTGGGCATGCCGACGGCGGGGTGCCTCTTTGTGGGGGATTCGCACCACGACGTCTACAGCGGGCGCGCGGCCGGTGTCGAGACTGTCGGCGTGACGTGGGGGCCGTTCGACCGTACGCATCTCGAGGAATCGGCACCCGATTTCTATTGCAGCGCCCCTGCCGATCTCCTCGCATTGCTGGGGCTGTAGGGGCCCTCAGCTCTCCTGCGGCAGCAGGGTCCGCGCCTCGACCGCGATCCGCCACCCGGCGTAGAGGTCGAAGGCGGCGTGCACCACGATCGCGAGGAGGAGGGTCCCCGTCACTGCGACGAGCGCATGCATCACCAGCGCCGTGACGAAGATCATCGCCATGCTCTTGCGCCCCTGGACCGCGTGGGCGCCGGCAAAAGCGGCCGCTGCCAGGCCTGCCGCCAGGTAGCCATTCCCGAACATCCACCAGAGCAGCGCGTGGCCCACGCCACGATACGCGACCTCCTCGCTCACCGCCGTCACCCCGATCATCAGCACCGTGGCCCGCCACTCCGGGGGCGTCCGCGGCGCAAACTTGAAGACGGCGAGTTCGCGCCGCTCCGCATCGGTACGGGTGCGCCGCACCACCACCCGGAGCACGAGCAATCCGGCGAGCGCCGCGATCGTCACGAGCACGGCGCGGATCGAGACGCCCTCCCATGCCAGGAAGGGATAGCCGAACTCGCGGCCCGTCAGCCAGGCGAACGCAAGCATGATCAACTGCATCACCACGACCGACTGCCAGACCTGCTGTCGGGTCGGCACCGACTGCCCCGGGCTCTGGCCGGCCATGCGCTGTCCGCTGCGATGCGCCAGCCACGGCAACCCGAAGAGGACGTAGCCGAGGAAGAGGAATCCCAACGGCGACGGCCAATGAAAGGTCACGGCCACATCATCCACAGACCGCCGGTTTTCGGCGAGTAGTGCAGCAGGCGATCGCCGTCGGCGACGATCGTGCCGACGCGAGCCTCCATCGGCAACCGCGGCACCGAGTCCCAGACGTTGCGTGCCGGGTCGAAGGCGTAGCCCGACCACCCGAAAATGAAGAATTGGCCGTTCACCGCAACGGCGTTGCGCAGCCGGCCGACGTAGCCCGGGACCGAGTCGAAGTCACCCGCGTCAGTCGAGCGCCATCTCGAGGTGGCGAGGTCCATGCACTGGATGCCGCGTGACCAATTCCCCGTGGCGTTGTCACCACCCAACACGCAGATGTGCTGCGCATCCCCCGCCGCATCAGGATTGAACCGCGGTTCGGGCACAACGGAGACCGAGTCCCACACACCGCCGAACCCGAGGCGGTAGACCACACCGGCAGCAACCTGCCGGGGCTCCGGCCGGCGGCGCCACCTCGGAGTCCCGATCAGCCAAGTTGCGCCCGCCGCGCTGACGAGCATTGGATTGCGCACGCTGTCCGGGATCGCGCGCCCGACCGACCACCGTCGACGTGCCACCTCGAACGACTGCAGGATGAGGGTCGAGTCGCCCAATGCGGTGCCGCCAAGCAGGTCGACGCCGTGGCCATCGGAGACGGCCGCGACGACTTCGCCCTGCCGCGGTCGGTAGGGCCAGTCATCTTCCGCGGCCCAACGCCCGCTCGGCAAGTGGTAGTGCCAGGTCGATCGGCTCTTGTTGCCGAAGACCACGAGCTCATCGCCGGCCACGGTGAGGCGTTCATCAATGGCGGAAGGTCCCTGCCCCGGCAGCTGCATCCAGACACCGCGCAGGGACCGCATCCAGCGATGCCGATTCGACGGCGCGTTGTTCACTTCGGCGCCGCCCGCCAGCTGCAGCGTGTCCCCGCGTAACCAGCCGTTGGCGCCGCGCAGACGCACCGGCAGCGCCGGCAGGCGCCGCCAGACGTTGCGCTGCGTGTCATAGCCGAGGAGGTCGTCGGAGAAGCGCCGCCCCGCGCCGATGTCGCCGCCGCCGGGGAGGAGCACCCAGCCGCCCCACCGGACGGTGGCCGAGGTCATGTGCGATCTCGTCGTGGGCATCGCGGCGAGTTCGCTCCACCGATCGGTGCGCGGGTCGTAGGCCCACGTGTCGGCCAGATCGACTGGCGTGCGGTCGTGGCTCTGCTGCCCACCGAGGAGGATCAGTCGACCGTCATGCGCCACTGCGGCCGCATCGCCACGAGGAATCGGCATCGCAGTACGGGACCGCCACGCCGTTGCCCGCGGCAACAGCTGCCACACCTCGCCCCGATCGATGACCCGATCGGTTCCCCAGCCACCAGCGTAGTAGAGGGTATCGCCGAGCGCGACCAGCGCCCCGCCGCCGCGCGCCTCGGGAAGCGACGGACCTGGCACCCAGCGTCCGAGTCGTCGATCGAGCCGCCAGACCTCGGCGGTGGGCGGCCCGCCGTGCCGACCGAGAAAGCCGCCGGCAATCCAGATCGTGCTGTCGCCAATCACCGCCGCCTGGACGTGCGACACGGCACTCGGCAGCTCGGGACCAAGGGACCAGTTTCGGCCAACCTGATCGAGGCGATCGACCGTGCGAATGGCCGAGAGGGTGTCGTCGGCACCGACGCCACCGATGAGATAGACCGTGTCGCGCACCACCGCGGTGGCACCTTCGAGCCGGAGGTGCGGCACCTCGTCGACGCGCGCCCACTGGATGGCGGCGGCGGCGCTCGGAGCCGCCGCCTGCTCCGCCGCGACGACCGAGTCGGCGATTCGCTCGCGTTCCTGGGTCGCCTGGGTACGGCACCCGGCGCCGAGGAGGGCGAGCGCCGCGAACGCCCCGCGAACCGCGCGCGGGGCGCTCAGCTGCGTCCGTCCATCAAGGCGTTCAGGCGACGCTGGATCGTCCCCTGCGAGGCCGCGTTGCGTGTGGCCACGAAGATCGTGTCGTCGCCCGCAAGCGTCCCGACCACCTCGGGCCAGCCGAGCAGGTCGAGCGCACTGCCGACGCGCTGCGCCTCGCCGGGCGGCGTGTGGAGCACCAGCAGGGCATCGCCCGCCGGATCGACCGCCAACAGGGATTCCGCCAGCCGCCGTTCATTCGGGTCGGCAATCTCGCGCAGCCGCGACGCGGCCGCTCGCTGGTAGATCCCCTCCACCTTGATCAGGCCGAGCGTCGAGATGTCGCGCGAGACGGAGCTCTGCGTGACCTCCCATCCCTCCTGCGAGAGCGCTTCGGCGAGCTCGTCTTGCGTCCGCATCGGGCGCGTGGCCACCAGCTCGAGAATCTTCAGGTGTCGCTTGCGGCGCTCCAGGCTCATCGTCCCCTCCGCGCCGTCAGCGCTGCGAGTGCGCGTGCAAAGCGGCGACGCTCGGCCACCTGCCACCGCCGCGACGTCCGGAGGCGCTTCCGCAATGCGACAATCGGCAGGTTGCCGATGCCACCGGTGCTCTGCCGCGCCGCAATCAGCGACGCACTGCTGATCGCCGGCATTGCGATCCCTCGCTTGACCTCGGCGGCCACCTCGCGATACGCCTTCCGAAACGTCTGACCCTCGCGCACTCGCCGCATCACTTCATCGGTCGCGAGCACCTCGCCCGAGAGTGCCGCCCGTCCACGATCGGCATTCACCCCGAGTCGAGGGATCGCAGTGGTCAGCATCGCCAGCATCTCGCGCATCCGGTCCAGCCCGCGGAACAGCGGCGCCTTCAGGAATTGGAAGTCGCGATGATACCCGCCCGCCAACCGCCCCTTGAGCGCCAGCACCGTGGCCAAGTCGCCCTCAAGCGATGCCGCACGTGCACGGGTCAACTCGAAGAGATCGGGGTTGCGCTTCTGCGGCATGATCGACGACCCCGTCGACAGCTCCGTCGGCAGCGTCAGCCAGCCGAACTCGTCGGCCGAGAAGAGGATCACGTCGGCCGACAGCTTCGCCAGGTGATGCGCCGCCTCGCCACACCAGAAGAGCGCCGCTGCCTCGAGCATCCCGCGGCTGCCCTGGACCGAGGTGACCACCTGATCGATGCCGCCGAAGCCGAGCGCCTTGGCGGAGGCTTCGCGCACCAATGGCAGGGGCACACCATAGCCTGCGGCGCTGCCGAGCGGGGAGCGATCGAGGCGTTGCCAGAAGCCGTGCACCGCGTCTGCGGCGTCGAGAAGTCCCTCGGCATACGCGGCGGCCCAGAGTCCGGCCGACGACGGCATCGCGATCCGCTGGTGCGTGTAGCCCGGCCACAGCACGCGCCGGTGCGTCGTCGCGAAGGCGAGGAGCGCTTCCGCGAGATCGGTCATCTGCCCGTGGAGCGCCAGCACCTCGTCCTTCAGGAAGAGGCGCAGGTCGGTGGCGACCTGATCGTTGCGCGAGCGGCCGGTGTGGAGCCGCTCACCGATATCGCCGAAGCGCTTGGTGAGCCAGAGCTCCACCGCGCTGTGGCCATCCTCATGCTCGGGCCCGATCTGCAGTTCACCCGCATCGATGGCCCGGAGCGCGGCGAGCAAGGCCCGGCGCATCGTGGCATACTCGCGCGGGGAGATGACCTTCCCGGCCTTGAGCGAGGCCGCATGGCCGAGCGAGCCGAGGACATCCCAGCGCAGCAACCGGGCGTCGACCGTGCGATCGTCGGCGACCGTGTAGGCCAGCATCTGGGCATCGGGGGCAGCGCCTGGTGACCAGAGCGTTTCACTGCGACTCATGCCAGGTACTCCTCGATCACCCGGGCGTAGAAGGCCCGCGCGGCGATCACTTCGGAGAGGTTGACCGATTCATCCGGGGTGTGCGAGCGGCGCGACGTGCCTGGACCGACCTTGATGGCATCGAGATGCCGCAGGAAGCACCAGTCGGAGCAGGTCGGCGACCCATAGGACGTCGACTCGGGGCGGGCGCGCCGCGCTGCCGCCAGGAGGGCGGACCCCGCCGGCGTCTCGCACGGCACCAGCCGCGTCGAAGTGACCACCACTTCGCAGTCGAGCTGCTCCCGAAGGAGAACCGCGAGCTCGTCGTGTGTCCAGTCCGGCGTGGAGCGGATATCGAGGACCGCGCGCGCGGTGGGGGGCGTGACGTTCCGTGAGACGCCAGCCTCGAGCATCGTCGGCGTCACGGTGGTGACGCCGAGCACGGGATGCACCCTCGCGCTGGCGATGCCGTCGAGCCGCGCCAGATTGCGGGCCAGCACCGTGATGGCATTGGTGAATCCCTCGGTGGCCGCGTACCCGGCGTGGCGCTGGTCGCCGTGTGCCACCAGATCCACCATCATCAGCCCGCGCTGCGCCACCGAGAACTCGAGGTTGGTCGGCTCGCCCACGAGCGCAGCATCGAGCCGCCCGGCGCGCTCGACCGCCATCGGCATCGTCGCGTTGCGGGTCTCCTCGCCGTACGAGAAGATCCCGAGGGCGCGGCCGCGCAGCGCACGCCCCGAGGCCGCCACATCGCCGAGGGCATGCAGCATCGACACGACCGATGCCTTGGCATCGCCCGAGCCACGACCGTAGAGGAGGTCGCCCTCGATCACCGGCGTGAACGGATCGCGGCTCCATCCCTCGCCCGGCGGGACGACGTCGAGATGCGAGGCCAGCGCGAGCGTCGGCCCGGCAGATTCGTCGCCGACGCTGACGCGGACGGAGGTGTCGTCGCGCACCACGTCGAGGCCGAGGCCTCGGGCCACATGCTCCACATACTCCGCGGCCGGCAGCTCATTCCCGCTGATCGAGGGAATGGCCACCAGCTCGCGGAGCGTGGTGACTTCAGTCGGCCAGGTCGACGCCAAGATAGGTAGCCTTCTCCTTTCGACCCACGATCATGGTGCCGCAGCCCGAGCCGGTGAACGCCTCGAGCAGGAGGGCATCCGGTGCACGCCCATCGATGATGTGCGTCCGCTCGACGCCCCCGGTCGCCGCGCGAATGCACGCCTCGACCTTCGGGCGCATCCCGCCGGCGAGCGCGCCGCTCGCCATCAACTCGGCGAGATCATCCGGGTCGGCGAAGGTGACCAGCGTCGACGGATCGTTCCGGTCGCGCAGCACGCCGGGCGCGCCGGTCATGAAGATCAGCTTCTGTGCCTTGAGCGCGATCGCCAGCGACTCCGCCACCGTGTCGGCGTTGACGTTGTAGACATTGCCCTCGGCGTCACCCGCCAGCGACGACACCACGGGCACAAAGCGCGCGTTCATCAGCGTCTCGAGCACCCGCGGGTCGACCTTGTCGATGTCGCCGACATGGCCGTAGTCCACCGTCCGCTCGACGCCGGCGTCGTCCACCACCCGCAGCGGCAGCCGACGATGCGCGGTGATCAGGTCGGCATCAACGCCGGAGAGGCCGGTCGCCTGGACCCCATGGCGCCGCAACGCCGCCACCAGATCGGTGTTCAGCAGGCCGCGGTAGACCATCTTGGTCACCTCGAGCGCGCCATCGTCGGTCACGCGCCGCCCGGCGACCATCTCGGGTTCCTGGCCGAGCCGGCGCGCCAGGGCACTCGCCTGCGTGCCGCCGCCGTGCACCACGACCAGACGAATCGAAAGCGAGGACAAGAGCGCCAGCTGCCCCGCCACGGTGTCGAGGTTGTGCTTGTCCGACAGCACATCCCCGCCAAGCTTCACGACGAAGACGTGATCGCGGTAGGCGCGGACATAGCGCAGGGCGCCCTTGAGGCCGACGATGCCCTGGGATGGATCAATGGTCATGCGCAGGAGCTCCACTTAGTGGTCAAGATCTGAATTCGATGATCGATGGTCGATGATCGATCATCGATCATCGTGCTGTCCCGATAACTTCGAGGAGAAGCGCCCGCTGCGCATGCAGCCGGTTCTCCGCCTGGTCGATCACGGCGCTGTTCGGCCCGTCGAGGACGTCGCCGTCCATCTCGACGTTGCGGCGCACCGGCAGGCAGTGCATCGCGATTCCCTTCCCGGCCGCGGTCGCGCGCATCCGCGCCTGGGTGAGGCGCCAATCGCGCTTCCCTTCGCGGCCGGCACGCTCCGCCTCGGGATTCCCGAAGTGGGCCAGCGAGCCCCACGACTTGGGGTAGACCACGTGCGCCCCCTCGATCGCGCCGTCGAGTTCCTCCGTGAGCTTCAGCGAGCCGCCGCGCTTCCCGGCCAGCGTCTCGATCGCCACGTAATCGTCGGGGTCGAGGTCGTAGCCGGCAGGGCGCACGATCGTCACCTCCATGCCGAGGTGCGCGGCCGCGATCGCCGCGCTGGCGGGCACCGCGGTCGGCAGCGCCTTGGGGTGCCATGCCCACATCAGCACGAAGCGCTTGCCGACCGTCTCGCCGAGATGCTCGCGCATCGTCATGGCGTCGGCGAGCCCCTGGCAGGGATGGCGTCGCGCCGACTCGAGGTTGATCACCGGCTTCTCCGCAAAGCGGGCGAAGTTGCGGATCGTCGGGTCGAGCCGTTCCGTGGCCCAGTCATTCCCTTTCGGAAAGGACCGCACCGCCAGCGCATCGGCATACCGCGACAACACCCGCGCCGCCTCGATGATGTGCTCGACCGTCGTGCCGTCCATCACCACGTCGAGTTCGGTCTCCAACGCCCAGCTTCCCTTCCCCGGCTCCAGTGCGAGCGCATGGCCGCCATGCAGGAACATCGCCGTCTCCATGGAGGAGCGCGTCCGGAGCGACGGGTCCATGAAGACCATCGCGAGCACCTTGCGGGTCAGCCCGTCGGTGATCTCGCCGCGCTTGCAGCGACCCGCCAGGTCGAGCAGCGCGTCGATCGCCTCGGGTTCCCACTCTTCCATCGCAAGGAAGTCGCGTCCGCTCACGCCAGCACCTCGCGGAGCCCAGCCAGCAGCAGGGCGGCCTCATCACTGCTGAAGGAGAGCGGTGGCAAGAGCCGCAGCGTCTTCGGATCGGTGGACGTTCCCGTGAGGATCCGCTTGGCCCAGAGCGCCCGCTGCACATCGGCCGCCGGGATGTCGAGCTCGAGACCCAGCAGGAAGCCGCGCCCGTGCACGGTCAGCACATGCGGCAGCGACTCGGCCACGCTCCGGATCTGCGCGCTCACCCGGCGCACATTCTCGAGCAGCCCCTCGCGCTCGATCACCGCGATGTTGGCCAGTGCCGCGGCGCACGGCACCGGCCCCCCGCCGAACGTCGACCCGAGGTCGCCGATGGCGATGTCGTCGACCAGCGACGGGTGCGCCACGACTGCCCCAATGGGGAGGCCCGCGGCCAGACCCTTGGCAAGCGAGAGCGCGTCGGGCATCACGCCGAAGCTCTCGGCTGCCGTGAACGTTCCCAGCCGCCCGGTGCCGCACTGCACCTCATCGAAGAGCAGCTTCGCGCCAAACTTGTCGCACAGGGCCCGGGCTCCCTCGAGGAACTCGACCGTCGCGGTCCGCGCGCCGCTGAATCCCTGCACCGGTTCGAGCAGCACGGCGGCCACCGTCTCGTCCATCGCCGCCGTCAGCGCCGCGAGATCGTTGAACGGCACCTTCCGCGAGAGCGGCACGCCGGCCCGGCGCGCCCCCGCCTCGTACCGCGCGCCATCGGTGCAGGCGAGCGTCGCCGCCGTCCGCCCATGCCATCCACCGAGCATGGTGACGATCGTCGTGCGGCCCGTCTTGCGTCGTGCCATCCCGAGCAGGTTCTCGTTCGCCTCGGCGCCCGAGTTGCAGAAGAACACCTTGCCGAGTCCGCCGGGGGCGAGTCGCGCGAGGATCTCGGCGAGGTGCTCACGGCCGGCGTGCGGCACGGCGGTCGAATAGAAGATCAGCCGCGCCGCCTGATCGGCAATCGCGGCGACCACGTCGGGGTGCGAGTGACCGCAGGTGGCCACGGCATGGCCGCCATAGGCATCGAGCCATTCCTCGCCCTGTTCGTCGACCAGCCAGGAACCATGGCCGGAGACGGCACGCAGCGGGAAGGTGGCGTACACCGGCAGCAGCGCCGGCCCATCGTCGCGATTCAGCATGGAAAGGGTCCCGGGGCCAGCAGGCCGGCCCGTTCATCAAGCCCGAGGGCAAGGTTCATCGCCTGGATCGCCTGGCCACCGGCGCCCTTGATCAGATTGTCGATCGCGCACTCCACCTGCACCTCCCGCCCGTCGGGAGACACGACCGCGTGCAGCAACGCGAGGTTGGTGCCCACCGCATGGGTGAGTTCGGGCGGGGCATCGCCCACCCGCACAAACGGGCGGCCCGCGTATCGTGTGCGGACGTGGCTCGTGATATCCGTCGGGACGTGTAGGGGCGCGGCCTGCCGCGCCCGTGCCGGACCCGCCGCGGTCCCCGCCGCGCCCACGTCGATCGTCGCATGCAGCGTCGCATAAATCCCCCGCACGAACGGCCCCGAGTGCGGCACCAGCCGAGCATGCGCTGCCGCGTCGCCGCGCCAGCCACGCCACTGCTCGAGGATCTCCCCCTCGTGCCGGTGCGACATCGCGCCATACGCGAAGAGGTTGTGCGCACGGGTCGGATGATGGGCAGTGGCCTTGAGCGACTGCCCGCCACCACTCGACCCGGTCACGGCGAAGATCACCGGCGGCGCGGCCAATGGCAGGTCCGCGATGGCATACAGCGCCAACTGCGCCGCCGTCGCGAAACAACCGGGCGCCGCGATCGCGCGGGCACCACGCAGCGATGTCCCCAGCACGTCGGCGAGGCCGTAGCGAAAGTGGTGGACCAGCGCCGGCGCTGCGTGTGCACCGTAGTGCCGCGCGTGCAGCGACCCATCCTGAATCCGGAAATCGGCGGCGAGGTCGACGATCAATCCCGGCCCCGCATCGATGATCTCGCCCATGAACTTGGTCGAGTCGCCGTGCTCCAGCGCCAGAAAGACCACGTCCTTGCCGCGCGCGACCTCGCCCGGCGCGTGCGCCGCGAAGCGCGCGTCGGTCAGCAGCGCCAACGCCGGATGCAGATCGGCGATCGGCTTGCCGGCCTGCGACCGTGACGTGGCGACGACCTCGGTGATGTCGGGGTGCTGCAGCACCAGCCGCAGCAGTTCCCCGCCGACATATCCGGCAGCACCGAGCACGGCCACCTTCACGCGCGGACTCCGTTCGCGGCGTGCCACTGCTCCAACGCGACGCGCACGGCGGCCACCAGTCCCTCGGGATCGCGGCGTGAATTGAACGCCGGCAAGCCGAGCGACGCGGTGATGTAGTCGCGGCCGACGGCGTTGTCGGTCGCCGGACCGGTGATGGCGGTGATCGGCAGGTTGAACTCGTCGCGCATGATCTCGCGCGCGCCCCAGCAGCCGACCGGATCGGGCGCGGCCATCACGTAGGCGGCGCCGAGCGCCATCAAGTCCTTGGCGCGCAGGATGTCCTGCACGCCGTACTCGCCGAGGATGCCGTCGCCCAATTCGGCGACGATCACGTCGGGCCGCGGCCCGCGCGGATCGGCCAGGCGGTTGAAGATCCCTCGCGCGATCGGCACCGTCATCCCGGCGTGTGTGCTCGCCGCGCCGGCATCGTTGAACGTCAGCGCCGCCACGGCGCCCGCGTCCTGCATCGAGAGGGCATCGCGCATCAGCGACACGCCGGTGAGCTTGGTCGCGGCGACCCGCAGCCCGCCACGCGCCAGGCCGCGCACCAGCTCGGTCGCGGCCACCGTCTTCCCCGCGTTCATGCAGGTGCCCGCGATGAAGACCACCGGGATGTCGCAGGAGAGCGTCTCGGCGGGTGGCACCGCGCGGTCACGGATGTGCGCCGGACGACCGATCCGGTCGCCCAGCTCGGGGAATGACAGGACCGCGCCAAGCACCTCGGCCATGAACGGCGGGCCGATATCCGGATTCGCCGAGGTGCAGCGCCCCAGGATGCCGCCGAGATTGAGCACCTCGATCGTGTCGCCCACCGCGATCGTCTTGGGCACTTCGCCCGCGTAGCCACGCAGCGCACGCCGCACGCCGAGCGTGCCGGCGAGGACGTCACCGGAGCGGAGCGACACCATCCGGCCGCCGAGATCCTCGACCGTGTTGTAGCTGCTCTTGTCGGTGAGGATGCGCACCGCGAGCACGTAGCCCTCGGCCGCGACAATCTCGTCGCCCAGGATCACTTCAGTCGTCAACGCCGCATTGCGCGTCGACGAGGCAATCCGGTCGAGCCGGACCCGTGTGGTCACCACCATCTCACTCCTCTCCGCGGGCACGTGCATCGGCCCGCATGGCCAGCAACTCGGGAATGGCACCGACGCGGGCAAAGGCCTTGGCCTCGTCGCCGGTCCACAGGACGTTTTCTTCGCCGTAGGTCGCCACGGCACGGTCCATCATCGACCACGGCGAGCGCGCGCCGGTGACGAGGAAGCGTCCCGGCGAGAGCCGGACGCGGGTCTCGCCGGTCACCTTCTGCTGCGACGACTCGACCATCGCCTCGATGTCGCGGAGGGCGGGATCGAAGTAGTGGCCTTCGTGCAGGCGGTCGCCGTAGAACTTGCCGAGCTGATCCTTCCAGAACGACTGCCACTTGGTCAGCACCAGCTTCTCGAGCTCGCGGTGCGCGTTGATGAGGATCAGCGCGCTGCCGGCCTCGAAGCCGATCCGCCCCTTGATGCCAAGGGCGGTCTCGCCAACGTGAATGCCATGGCCAATGCCGTAGCTCGCGGCAAGCTCGCTCAGCATGTCGACCAGGACGTGCCCGGGTCCCGATTTGCCGTCGACCAGCACCGGCACACCGTTCACCCAGGAGATGACGATGTCGCGCGGCGCCGGCGCATCGGCCGGCGGGGCGAGCAGCTCCTCCGGCGGCGAGGCCCAAGTGTCATGCGTCCAGCCGCCGCCCCAGGTGGTGCCCCAGAGGCCGCGATTGATCGAGAAGGCGCCCGACTTGGGCGGCACGGGCAAGCCGCGCGCCTCGAGGTAGGCGATCGATGCCTCGCGCGAGAGATTCTCCTCGCGGATCGGCGTGACGATCTCGAGCTCGGGCGCGAGCACGCGGAGCGCGATGTCGAAGCGGATCTGGTCGTTGCCGGCGCCGGTCGAGCCGTGCGCCACCGCGACCGCCCCGATCTCCCGCGCCACGGCCACGACCGAGATCGCCTGCTGGGTGCGCTCGGCCGCCACGGAGAGCGGATACACCTCGCCGCGGAGGACATTGGCCTGGATCAGGAAGCGGACGAAGCGGTTGAACACCAGGTCACGGGCGTCCACCTCGTGGTGGTCCACCGCACCCACCGCCATCGCCTGCGCGCGGATCGCCGCGCACTGCTCGGGGGTGGTGCCGCCGGTGTTGACGAAGACCGTATGGACTGAGAACCCCCGCTCTGTCAGCCGGGGGACGCAGTAGGATGTATCGAGGCCGCCGGAGAAGGCGAGCGCCAGGGTCGGTTTCTGCATAGTGCATAAGTATGCAGCCACGGCCCGGCGCCCGCAAGGGGCGCAGCTACTTCTTCGCGATCACCAGCCAGGCCGTCGCCGTCGAGGTGGCCCCCGCCCCGGACACCGTCACCCGGAGGCGGTAGCTCCCGGGCTCGAGATTCTCGAGGCCGATTGACCGCGCCACCTCGACGCGGTCGGCGTCGGCGCTGGCGGAGAAGCTCAGCGACAGCTTCGGCTTGGTCTCTTTCTCCGAGGAGGGGAGGAACTCGAGCTTGGTCGCGTAGCTCTGCCCGACCTTCAATCCGCTGAGCTGATAGTAGAGCTCGGCCGTCGCCCCCTTGGCGTAGGCGTTGAGCGGGTTCATCGCCACGCGCGTGCTGCCGGAATTCCACGTCACCCCACTCCCCTCGCGGCCCAACACCACGTCGCTCACTCGGAGCCCCGTGTTGGTCGGTGCCTCGACGGCCGCAAGCCGCGCCAACGCCCCCTTCCCGCCATCCTGCGTCAGCACCAGCGTCGTGGTGTACCGCCCGGCGGGCACCTTCATCTCGGCAACGCCCGTCAGGTACTGCCCTTCCTTGAGTGGCGTGGCGGCCGCGAACTGACGCAACGAGTCGAGCTCGTAGCGCGCACCCGTCGCCTGATCGATCGAGAGGAGGCGCACCCGCACCGGGTAAATCGCGCGGCCGCCCGCCTCCGGCGGTGTCGTGTAGGTGAGCTTCTCACCCGGGAGCGCGAAGGCCACGACCAACCGCGGCGAGCCGCCCGACGCGCGATCGAGCCCGTAGATCTGGGCGATCGGGTCGAGCGGTGCCTCGAAGGTGCGCGGAAAGGCGTCACTGGTCACCGCACGCTTGATCTGCGCGATGCCGGCATTGCGCTGGTTGCGAATCTGGTCCGGCGAGGCGCGAACTTCGGACGCACCGATCCGGCGCGGGGAGCCGTCCGTGTTGCTACCACGGCCGGCGCTGACGGCGTTGCCCTGCAGCCCATCGCACATCCCCATCCCGCCACCGCAGAGCTGGTTGATCGCTTCCGGGAGGCCTCCGGCGGGCGTCGGAACGAGCACGCTCGCGCCGGTGCTGCCATCGAAGTCCGCCTCCGCAAAGAAGAGCACCAGCGCCGGCTCGCCCGAGCGTCGGTAGAGCCACGCTTCCCCGGCGGTGCCCCCCACGGTCACCGTCTTGAGGTCCGGCTTGCCGTGCCGGATCCAGACGATGCCGCGGTCATCGATCAGGTCCTGCGTGACGCTGAAGACGCGGAACGGCACCTTGACGCCGACCAGGGCGGAGTAGTTGTTGTCCGACGCCAGATCGGCTTCGGCATCGACCTGCTCGGCGGTGGGCGTGGGGGCGTCGCTGCTCACCACCGTGGTGGTCGGAATCCAATCCACATCCGTCGCCACGGCGACGCTCCGCGTCTTCTGCCGGCCAACTTGCGGGATGGTGATCTTGAAATTCTTGGAGGCGTAGTCCATGCGCACGTAGTGCTCGATCAACCGCTCACCCTCGGCGCGCCCTTCGCGGACATCGCGCCCGCCCCAGAAGTTCTCGAGCCATGCCTTGCGCTGCGGCGCGGCCGCCGAGTCCCACGACGCCATCTCCTGGGGCGTGGCGACCCAGCTCAGCTCTTCCCGGTAACGACGCTTCGACTCCGGTGTCGTGGTGCGTTCGGCGCCGGCGAAGAGCAGCCCGCGCCCCTCGACCGGACGCCCCGCCTTGTGCAGCGCGCGCGCCATCTCCAGCATCGCGACGCCGCTGTCGGCGCCAGCGGCCATCGCCTCGCCGAGCAGGACGGTCGCGGTGTCGGCGTTGCCGGCCTCGCGTTCCAGCTGGCCGAGCGCCAGGCGTGAGGCCGGCGTCATCGTCAGCGAGCCACGCAACCGCTTGAGGATCGCCAACCGCTCGGCGACGCGCGACACCCCTTCGCGCGGCATCGGCGCGCGAGCGAGGGCCTCGCCGGCACCGAGCAGGGTGGGTTCGAGTTCGAGGGCGCGCACCAACGCCGCCGTGCCACCGGCCACCCAACTCACGCCAGCGCCCTGCCGCGGACCTTCGCGAGCCAACACCTTGAAGCGCGCCAACTCAAAGCGCGCCACGCCCAGTCCGTACCACGCCACCGCCCACTCGGGCTTCTCTTCGACGGTGCGCCGGAGCAGCGCCTCCGCGCGATTGGCATCATCGGACTGGCCGGCCAACTCCGCCCGGCGCGTCAGCAGCAATCCCTCGCACATCCGCGCGAAGGACCCCGGCGTCACGCTGCAGCGAGAGAGGTCGGGGAGGTCCTTGGCGGCATCGGCTTGCGCCATCGCGGCGAACAGCGAATCGATCAGCGGGCGGTCCTTCGCCTCCTGCGCGCGCAGCGGAGAGGCAACCAGCAGGAGCGCGCAGGCGACACGACCGAACGGAAAGTGACGGATGGGAGCCTCGACGGAACGATGGACGATCAGCGGAAACGCGACACGACGGCAACGTACCGAAAGGTACGTCACCGTCGTGCTCCAGGTTGCAATCAGCTCACGGCTCCGCTGGCTTCGCCGTATCGGTCGTGGTCAGCGCGCGAATGGCGCCAATGGTTCGCTGGCGAAGCTTTTCACGCTGCTCGATCGCCCCCGAGTTCCCGCAGAAGGTGCGATCAAAGTCGCACACCACGAAGAACGCGCTGGACGGTGGCGACGCGACGAGCATCGTGTTCCCCGACGACCCGTCAAAGAGTGCCTCGGTAAAGAAGACCGCCACGGTCTTCCCCTCGCGGGCGTAGACCCACCCCTCGACGCGCGAGTCGGAGGTGTACCGGCGCGCGACCGGCTCGCCCTGCCGAACGAAGATGACGCCGCGGTCATCCAGTTCTCCCTGACCCGGGAGGTAGTCGCGCAGCGGAGAGCCGATGCCGACCTCGCGCTCATACATGTCGGAGGGGGCAGTCGATGCCGTCCGGATGATCGGTGACCGACCACGCTTCGGCCGGATGCGATACTCCGCCAGCGCCACATCGAGCCGGCGGACATGCTCGGCGAGGCGGCCGCCCGTCGCGAGGCCATCCCGAACGTCACGCTCGTTCCAGAAGGCCAGGAGCTGGGCCGGACGGTCCGTCGTGGCGGTCGCATCCCAGACCGTCAGTTCCTTCGGCGTGGCGATCCAGGCGATGTCGCGACGGAAGCGGGCCCAGTCATCGGGGCTGTCGGCGCGCACCGCGGCGGCGTGGTACGCGGCGAGCGCCTCGCTGGGGTGGCCAGCACGGGCCAGCTCGCGCGCCCTCGAAAAGAGCACCGCACTGCTGTCCGCGGCTGCGGCGGAGGTGGTCGGCTTCGGATGGGACAGGTGGACTACGGTCGTTGGGACCGCGAACGCGATCCCCAGAAGGGCTGGCAGCAACAGCATCGACTCGGCTCCGGAAGGGGACACCCTCACCGGGGCAAAGGAAAGGCCGCTCGACGATGAGCGGCCAAATCATTTTCCCACAAAGACTTGTACAACTTGCCCAGACCCGGGGCCCCGTGACGGTGTCCTCGGATCAGGACACCGCGTCCGGAATCCTCACGGCTTGCTCTGCAGCGAGAGGCCGTACTGCAAATGCAGGGCGTAGTTCATCGTCTTCGCTCGACCGTCCGCGATCTTGGCGCTGATGGTCGTTGCGGTGACCGCGGCGGTCAGCGAGCCGTAGGTGTACGGCAGGAGCTTCAGCCGCCTTGCCACCCCGGCCTCGAGGGAGGCGGCCCCCAGATCGTACCGCGACCCGAAGATCCCCTCCGTCCGGCCATAGGTCTTCCCGCGAATCGTGCTGAACGGCACGATGAGCGTGGGGCCGGCGCCGAGGGCGAGTTCCCACCCCTTGGTGCGCCATAACTTCTCTACCAGCAACATGTTAATACCGTTGGTGATCCGAAACGCCGTGATCTCCGCCGGCGGGTTGTCGAGGTAGATCTTGTGGTGCATGTAGTGGAAGGCCCACCCTCGATCGTCTGACCATTTGGCAACCCGGCCGGAGTAGTACCAGGTCGGTCGCCAAGGCCGGGTGCTCCAGTTGGGTGTGAGCTTGATGTCGGGTTGGCCGTCTTGGGTAAAGGTGATTGGGGCCCGGGCATTCCAGGCGTCACCAAACCAGGCCTCGACGCGCCATTGGGCTGCCGCCGGCGCGGTGCGCAGTGCGAGGATGGCGAGGAGCAGCAGGCAGCGGCGGATCAGGGAGCAAGCAGGCATCGACGGGAAACCGGTGGGTCAGAGAAAGGGGCAGCCGGAAAATAGTCCCGTGGCGGGGGAGCTTGCAGGACTCGTGGCGAATGGGGCCGGATCCCTAATGATTGGCCGGGGTCACATGGCACGGGAAAGGGTGGCTCAGCCCGATTTCTCCACCCTTCGCGGGGGTGTCGAGCGGTGGCGCCACTCTTGCGCCAGTCCGGACCCGATGTTTCGTTAGTGTACAGGACATTGCAGGTGCTACACCGTTGGTGAGTCAGTAGTTACGAAGTTTTCCGGGTGGGGTCCACCCCGTGGCAGGTTGTCAACCAGGAGGAAGGAAATGCGTCTCACAGGGTACGTTGCGGCCATCGCGCTGCTCGCGGTGGCTCCGCTGGCCGCCCAATCGAAGGGAACCTTTGAAATCGGCGGTTTCGGTCGGTACACCGATTACACCAACGCCTACCTCATCCGTGGTCCGGACGACAATCGGATCGGCGGCGGCGGGCGGATCGGTTACTTCGTCGGCAACAACCTCGCGCTGGAGCTGACCGGGTCACTGAACCCGACCGACCTCCGCGGCAACCAGGCCAATGTGCCGTCGACCATCGGCGCGATCTCGCGTCCGTTGCGCGCGACGCCGATCAGCGCCCACCTCGTCTACAACGCCCCCCTCAGCGGCTTGTTCTCGCTGATGGTCGGCGCGGGCCCGAGCTACACCAAGCTCACCAAGGGCATCGACGAAGGCTACATGGGCGTCGGCGGCATGGTCGGCCTCCGCGTCAAGCCGACCAGCTGGCTGAACCTGCGCCTCGAGACCCTCGCGGATTACATCCCGAGCGGCTTCGGTGACAACTCGAACACCTACCTGGGTCACCAGGCCGGCGTCTCGCTGTTGTTCGGCAACGGTGGCTGCGATCACGCCAAGGACATGATCGGCATCACGCCGATGAGCGCCACGCTGCTGCCGAACGGCACCCAGCAGTTCACCGCCGACGCGACCTACTGCGGCAAGCCGGACGCCGTGGTCTATCGCCTCAGCGGCCCGGGCAAGGTCGACTCGCTCACCGGCATGTACACCGCCGCTGGCGAGGGCACCGCGCAGGTCATGGCGTACAGCAAGAAGGGCAAGCTGATGTCGACCGCGAACGTCACCGTCCGCGCGCCGGCTCCGCCGCCGCCGGCCCCGGTCGTTCGTCCGACCCCGCCGCCGCCGGCCCCGCCGGCCAAGCCGGCGTACGCGTTCGCGCTGCAGTCGGTCCACTTCAAGTTCGATCGCTCGGACCTGACGAAGGGCGGCATGGACACGCTGAACACCGTCGCGACCACCCTCAAGGAGCATGCTGAGGTCAACGTCGACGTGGTCGGCCACACCGACTGGATCAGCACCAACGCCTACAACATGAAGCTGTCGCAGGCGCGTGCCGAGACCGTCAAGAAGTACCTCATCTCGCAGGGTGTCGCTGCCGACCGGATCGCGGTCAAGTGGCGTGGCGAGGAGGAGCCGATCGCGGACAACAAGGACGCGGCCGGACGTGCGAAGAACCGCCGAGTCGAGATCAAGGGCGGCAACTAAGCACGACGCAGGCAAAGCAAACGGGCCCGGGGATTCTCCCCGGGCCCGTTTGCTTTGCTGTCGTAGGTCGTAAGTCGTAGGTCGTAGGTCATCCCGAACGCAGTGAGGGACCTGCGTATTCGCCATCACGCAGATCCCTCGCGTTGCTCGGGATGACCTACGACCTACGACTACGACCTACGACGCACTCACCACCGGCCTCAAATACTCCCGCCGATACATCGTCAGCAGCTCGAAGAAATACGACAACGCCAACGGACCGACCAGCAAACCGAGCAGCCCGATGTAGCTCACCCCGGCGATCGCGCCGACCAGCGTGATCAGCGGGTGGATCTGCGCATAGCGATTCGAGATCATCGGGCGGATCAGGTTGTCGATGTTGCCGACCACGATGCCGCCAAAGAGGACGAGGCCGATCGCCGCGCCGGGTCGCCCGGTGGTGTAGAGGTAGAGCGCGCCCGGCCCCCAGATCAGCCCGCCACCGACGACGGGGAGAATCGAGAAGACCACGGTCACGACGCCCCAGAAGACACCGTTGCCCAGCCCGCTGACGGTGAAGGCGGCTGCGATCAGGATCCCCTGCGCGACCGAGGAGACGCCAGTGCCGACGATCGTGCTCTTGGTCACCGCGACAAAACGATCCTGCAGGATCGCGACGTTCTCGTCGGAGAACGGGATGTACGGGCGGAGCCCGCGCCACGCCCCCTTCGGATCCTGCAACAGGTAGTAGAGTCCGAAGAAGGTGAAGAGCAGGTTCAGCGTCAGCCGCGTCGCCGTGCCGAGGAACGAGATGGCGCCGCCACCGACGAACGTCGCGGCCTTGGCGCCAGCGGCCTTCAGGTCGGGGCCGATCGGATAACCCGCGATCTCGAAGGTCGAGATCCGATCGAGGACGGGCGAATTGATGACGCCTTGGACGGCGCTCTGCGCTTGCCCGACCAGAAGCGACACCATCCATACCAGCGGCACCACGATCAGCACGATCGCCAGCACGATCACCAGCGAACTCGCCAACGCTCGGCTCCGCACCCGCGGCACCAACCACTCGTGGACTCCGCCGAAGACCACGAACAGGATCGGGGCGCCCAGCAATCCCGAGGCATAGGGGACCAGGGCGATGAAGATGCCGACGCCGAGCAGGGCGACCAGCCAGGCGGCACGCTGATGATTGGTATCGAAGACGCTCATGGGACGAAGGCTATCGGGTGTGGGTCGATTCCTCCAGCGACGCGGCGGATCCGCCGGACGGCATCTCCCGTCCCGTCCTCGGCGGTCGGTTCAAAATGAAACCAAACGGAGCTTACTCCCGTTCAAGGGGCCATGTCATGGCACTCCCTTCTCATCGGCGCCCGTGCGTTATCCGCCAACCCCCTTCGGACCGCCCTCGCGGCCTTGGGCGTCATCGTCGGCACCGGGGCGCTGGTCGCTGTCCTTGCCGTTGCGGATGGCGTGGAAGCCTATGCTCGGCAGCAGATTGCGGCGACGACCGACCTGCAGCTGGTTCATATTTCCTCGCGAACCAACCGTACCCTCGACGGACTCACGCTGCCCCGTCCGGACACCCTTCGGCTCACCGAAACCCACTTGGCGACGCTCCGCGCCGCGCTGGGTGGCATCGGCTCGGCCACCCTCCGGTTCTCCGGCGGTGCGACGCTGGGAGGCTTTCCCGACGACTCCGCGCGTGGGACAGAAGTGATCTCACTCGAGGCCGGACCGCCAATCGTGGAGGAGAACGCGCTCCTCGCGGGACGATGGCTCTCGATTGAGGAGGTCCGGGATAGCAGTGCCGTCGGCGTGATCAGCATGGCCCTGGCTGGCCGACTGACCCGCAGCACGGACTACACGCGTGCGCTGGGCCGTCGGATCACGTTGGAAGGCACGTCGGTGGAGATCGTCGGCGTGACGGCCAAGCCGGACAACTCCCAGATGATCGCGTGGGTTCCGCAGACACGCTTCGCTGGACTGGTGGCACCGCCCTTTCGCGGTGCCCTCCCCTCGCTCCTGCTCGGGGGATCCACCCTTGAATCCACCGCCGAGGTCGTCTCGCGGGCAACCGCCTGGATGCGCGCCCTCCCTCCCGGAGATGCGGACCGGCTGGCGCTGGCCAACCGCAGCGACCGACTGCGGCAGGCGCAGCAGAGCATGCTGGTGTTCAAACTCCTGATGGGATCGATCACCGGCATCTCCCTCTTGGTCGGCGGCATCGGCATCATGAACGTCCTGCTGGCCTCGGTCTTTGAGCGCACCCGCGAGATCGGTGTCCGACGAGCGACCGGGGCAAGGCGGCGGGACATCGTGGTGCAGTTCCTTGCGGAGTCGGTTGCGATTACCGCGAGCGGGTCGGCGGTCGGTGTGGCGCTCGGACTCGCGACGGCCTTCGGCGTGGCCTCCTTCATGCGCGCTCGAACGCAGGCGGAAGTGTATGCGGCCGTGACCGGCGACACCTTGGCCGTCGCGGCCGGCTCGGCGATCCTCGTCGGCCTCGTCTTCGGACTCTATCCCGCGCTCCGGGCCGCTCGCCTCTCCCCCATCGACGCCATTCGGCACGAGTAGCCTCGATCGCCGAACGACCGCAGCTACGGTTGGCGGCTCAGGCTGTCGAGGATGGGGCGCAGTGTCTTCCAGACGTTGTCCAGCACCCGCCGGGCGCCCTGCGGGTTGGGGTGGATGCCGTCGGGCTGGTTGAGCGCCTCCACCCCGGCGACGCCGTCGAGCAGGAAGGGGAGAAAGACCGCGCCATGGGTCCTGGCCGCGGCGGGGAAGACCGCGCGAAACTCCTCAGCGTAGCGACGGCCAAGATTCGGTGGCGCCTCCATCCCGGCCACCACGAGGATCGGCTTCGGCGTCAGGGCGGCGGCCTTGGTGAGGATCAGGTCGAGGTTGGCGCGCAGCGAGTCAACCGGCTGCCCCCGGAGCCCGTCGTTCGCGCCGGTCTCCACGACCAGGACACGGATCGGCCCCTGGCCGAAGAGCCAATCGGTGCGACGGAGCGCCCCCGCCGACGTTTCGCCGCTCACGCCGGCGTTGACCACCAGAAAGGGGAGCCCGGCCGAATCCACCCTGGCCTGCAGCAGCGTGGCCCATGCCTGCGACGGGTCCAGCCCGTAGCCGGCCGTCAGCGAGGTGCCCACCAGCAGCACCGTGGCCCGCGGCGGGGCCACCGGGGCCGCGACGACGCCACTATCCTTCGGGGTTGTGGAGTCCGGGCGTTCAGCGGCGCTCCCGCTGCATGCGGCCAGGGAACCTGCCAGCCACCAGAGCCGGTACCAGCCCAGAGACGTCGACGTTGTCCGCACCCGGCCTTGCCCCCTTCGGAGTTCGTTCATGCTGACCTGTGAAGCCCTCGGCCACGAGTACCCCTCGGGTGGCGAGTCGCTCGATGTCCTGAAGGATATCAACTTCCACCTCGATGCCGGCGACTTCCTCGCCATCGTCGGTCCCTCGGGCAGCGGCAAGACCACGCTGCTTGGCCTGCTCGCCGGGCTCGACCGTCCGTCACGTGGACGCGTCCTGCTCGACGGCGTGGATCTGGGGACGCTCGACGAGGATGCCCGCGCACGACTTCGCCGCGAGAAGGTCGGCTTCATCTTCCAGTCGTTCCAATTGATTCCGACGCTCACCGCCCGCGAGAATGTGCAGGTGCCACTCGAGCTGGCCGGTGCCGACGATGCCGTCGCCCGCGCCGATGCGCTGCTGGCGCGCGTCGGCCTTGGCGCGCGCGCGCATCACTACCCCGGACAACTCTCCGGCGGCGAGCAACAGCGCGTCGCGGTGGCGCGGGCCTTCTCGACCCGCCCGAAGATTCTCTTCGCCGATGAGCCGACCGGCAATCTCGACGCCGCGAACGGGGCGACCGTGGTCGAGTTGATGACGGCGCTCAACGCCGAATTCGGCACGACGCTGGTGCTGGTGACGCACGATCTCGAATTGGCCGCCCTCGCGCGACGGACCATCCGACTCGCCGACGGCGCGATCGTCTCGGACACCACCCGATGACCTCGCTCGGCTTCGTGCTGCGCCTCGCCTCGCGCGAGGCGCGGGCGGCGCGCAAGCGCCTGCTCCTCCTCACGGCCTCCGTCACGGCCGGCGTCGGCGCCCTCGTCGCGGTCAACTCCTTCACCGACAATCTCACTGTGTCGGTGGCCGAGCAGGCACAGGCACTGCTCGGTGCGGACCTCGCCTTCACGGGCCGCAAGCCGCTCGCCGAGATTCCTGCGGCGACGAAGTGGATCGATTCCCTCGCGAAACTGCCGGGCACCAAGGTCGCGCGGTCGGTCTCGCTCGCCGCGATGGCCTATTTGCAGACCAGCGGCAATGCCCGCCTGGTGCAGTTGCGCACCGTCGATCCCGGCTGGCCGTTCTACGGCGCCGTCGAGACCGCGCCCGCGGGGAGTTGGCCGCGACTGCAGGCTGGCGACGCGCTGGTCGATCCCTCGCTGCTGCCGGCGTTGGGCGCCAAGGTGGGCGATACGCTCTCGGTGGGTGAGGGACGCTTCCACATCATCGGCACGGTCGTAAACGTCCCCGGCGACGTGGGACTCCAGATGGCGTTCGGCGCCCGCGTCTTCATTGCCACGTCGCAACTCGCCTCGACCAAGCTGCTCGGCTTCGGTGCGCGGGTGCAGCACGAAGACTTCGTGCAGCTCGCGCCGGGCCGCGACGCCCAGGCGATTGCCAAGGCGGCCCGCCCACAACTCCGCGGGGACCGCGTCGGGGTGCGCACCGTTGCGGATGATCGCGACAACCTCACCAACGCCCTCACCAGGCTCGGCAACTACCTCGGGCTCGTCGCGCTTGCCGCGTTGTTGCTCGGCGGACTCGGCGTCGCCAGCGCGGTGCACGTCTTCATCCGGCAACGCCTCGACAGCATCGCGGTGCTCCGCTGCCTCGGTGCCACCTCGGGCCAGATCTTTGCCGTGTACCTGATGCAGGCCGTCGGGATGGGGCTGCTCGGCTCCGCGCTGGGTGCGCTCTTCGGCGTGGGGCTGCAGCAGGTCATGCCCATGGTGCTCGCCGACTTCATCCCGGTCGACGTCCGCGTCCTCCCCTCGCCGCGTGCCATTGCCATCGGCATGAGCCTCGGGATCTGGACATCGGCGGTGTTTGCCTTGCTGCCGCTCCTCGGAATCCGCGAGATCTCGCCGCTGGCGACACTCCGGCGCAGCGTGACGCCGCTCCGCATTCGCTGGGACCTCTACCGCGCGCTGGCCGTGGTGGCGCTGGTCGCGAGCGTCGTGGGCCTCGCCGCCGTGCAGGTCGGCTCCCTGGTGCAGGGTGCCTGGTTCGCCGCCGCCGTCGGCGGCGCCCTCCTGGTGCTCTGGCTGGCCTCGTTGGCACTGATGTGGGCCGCGCGTCGATTCACGCCGGCCAGCTGGCCCTACCTCTGGCGCCAGGGGTTGGCCAATCTGCATCGTCCGGCCAATCAGACCGTCACAGTCGTGCTGGCACTCGGTTTCGGGGCCTTTCTCCTGACGACGCTGTTCACCGCGCAGCACAACCTCCTGCAGGACCTGAAGCTCGACGGTGGGGGCAAGTCGGGGCGGCCCAATCTGGTCCTCTTCGACATCCAGCCCGACCAGCGAGCGGCGGTCAATGCGGCGCTGGCCTCGGAGGGGCTGCCGGGCGACCGTTTCGAGCCGATCGTCCCGATGCGGATCACCTCGGTCAAGGGGAAACCGGTCACCGCCCTCCTGGGTGGTGCCGAGGGCGTCGCGGCCGACACCAGCGGCCCGGACAGCGCGGCCCAGAGCCGCGAACAGGGTCGCCGGGGACCGGGGGGACGGCGCGGGGGGGCCGGCGGCGGGGCGTGGGCATTTCGCCGGGAGTACCGCTCGACGTATCGTTCGGTCTTGGGTCCGGCAGAGCGGGTCACCTCCGGCAACTGGTTCGGCACCGATTCCACCAAGCGCGGCACGGCCGACAGCAACGCCGTCGCGATCTCGATGGAAGAGGATCTCGCCGAAGAGATGGGGGTGACGCTCGGCGACCGGATCACCTGGGACGTGCAGGGGGTGCCGGTCTACAGCGTGATCACCTCGCTCCGTGCGGTGAACTGGGCCCGATTCGAACCCAACTTCTTCGTCGTCTTCGCCCCGGGCGCGCTTGAGCGCGCTCCCCATTCGCTGGTGACGCTGGCGCGCGTCCCCGATGCCGCGGCTCGCGGCCGCATTCAGCGGCGACTGGCCGAGGGCGCGCCGAATGTGACGACGGTGGACCTGGGCGAAGTGCAACGCGCCCTGGAGTCGGTGGTGGACCGGATCATTCTGGCAATTCGCTTCATGGCGCTCTTCTCGCTGGCCACCGGCACCGTGGTGCTCGTCGGCGCCATCGCCACGTCGCGCTGGCAGCGCGTGCGCGAGGGGACGCTGCTCCGGACGCTCGGCGCCACGCGCGGGCAGGTGCTCCGGATCCTGAGCGTCGAGTATGCGGCACTCGGGCTCGGGGCGGCGATCGTCGCTGCGGTATTGGCAGGAGGCGCCGGCTGGGCACTCTCCCGCTTCGTGTTCGAGTCACGCTTCACGCTGCCGCTCTGGCCGATGCTCGGCCTCGCGGCAGGATTGGTCGGCCTGACCACGCTGGTCGGGCTCTGGAATTCCCTCGATGTACTCGAGCGCCCGCCGCTCGAGGTCTTGCGTGCCGAATAGGGCGCGTGCCACCCCTGCAGCAGAGGATCTCCACTGATGCATCATCGTTCATCCGTTGCCACTCTCGGTGCCCTGCTCGTCCTCGTGACGGGCTGCGCCAAGTCGGCGCCGAAGGCCGCGCCCACGCCGGCGGCCCGGCCGGCCGGCGCGCCGACCACCCCCGCTGATTCCGGCGCGCGTCCGGGCGGCGCACCCGGTGCCGGACCGGCCGCCGCCCGCACCGGCCCGAAGCCGTACAAGGATGTGATCACCGCCAAGGCGAAGAGCGACCCTGGCGCCTTCACGGTCCATCAGGTCGCTGACAAGTGGTACTACGAGATCCCGCGCGCCATGCTCGGCCGGGAGTTCATCGTCGTCTCCCGCATCGCGGAGACGGCATCCGGGATCGGCTACGGCGGCACGATGAACGGCAGCAACGTCGTGCGTTGGGTCCGGAACGGCGACAAGGTCTACCTCCGCCAGGTCTCCTTCAGCACGGTGGCCGACAGCACGAAGCCGATCGCCATGGCGGTCCGCAATTCCAATGTCGAGCCGATCATCGCCGGCTTCGATGTCGCCTCCTACGGCGCCGACTCGACCCTCGTCGTCGACGTGACGCCGCTCTACACCACCGACGTGGCGATGCTGGGCCTGCCGTCGTTCATGAAGACCCAGTACCAGATCCGTCGCCTCGACCCGGCGCGGACCTATCTGGAGTCGATGCGCTCCTTCCCGAAGAACATCGAGACGCGCGTCGTGATGACGTATGATGCGGGCGCGGCGCCGTCGAATCCGTCGGCCGGGTCCATCACCATCGTGATGAACCACTCGATGCTGCTGCTGCCCGAGAAGCCGATGATGGCGCGGCTCATGGACAGCAGGGTCGGCTACTTCGGCGTGCAGCAGACCGACTACGGCCGCGAGGAGGATCGGGTGATCCGCCGCCGCTTCATCTCGCGCTGGCGCCTCGAGCCGAAGGACACCGCCGCCTTCCTGCGTGGCGAGCTGGTCGAGCCGGTCAAGCAGATTGTCTACTACATCGACCCGGCGACCCCCGAGAAGTGGGTCCCGTACCTGATCCAGGGCGTCAACGACTGGCAGGCCGCCTTCGAAGCCGCCGGCTTCAAGAACGCCATCGTCGCCAAGCGCGCCCCGACGCCGGCCGAAGATCCGGAGTTCTCGGTCGACGACGCGCGCTACGCCGTGATCCGTTACCTCGCCTCCGACATCGAGAACGCGAGCGGGCCGCATGTCCCGGATCCGCGCAGCGGCGAGATCCTGGAGTCGCACATCCAGTGGTACCACAACGTCATGAATCTCCTGCGGAACTGGTACCTCATCCAGACCGCGGCGATCAACCCGAACGCGCGGATGGTGGACTTCGACGACAAGGTGATGGGCGAGCTGATCCGCTTCGTCTCCTCGCACGAGGTCGGCCACACCCTCGGCCTGCCGCACAACATGAAGGCGTCGTCGTCGTACCCGGTGGACTCGCTCCGCTCGCCGACGTTCACGGCGAAGTACGCGACCGCCCCGTCGATCATGGACTATGCCCGCTTCAACTACGTGGCCCAGCCGGGCGACGGCGCGGTCGCGATGAATCCGCGGATCGGCGTCTACGACAAGTATTCGATCTCGTGGGGCTATCGCCCGATCATCGGCGCCAAGAGCCCCGATGAGGAAAAGGCGACGCTCGACCAGTGGATCAAGCTCCACGAGAACGACCCGATGTACCGCTTCGGCGACCCGTCGGGCACCGACCCGGGCTCGCAGACCGAAGACCTCGGCGACGACGGCGTGAAGGCCGGCCGCTACGGCATCATGAACCTGAAGCGCATCATGCCGAAGCTGATGGAGTGGAGCTACGAGAAGGGCGCCGACTACACCCAGCTGAACGAGATGTACGGTCAGGTCGGCGCCCAGTGGCAGCGCTACATGGGCCACGTCCTCACCATCGTCGGCGGCGTGGACTACACCCGCAAGAACATGGACCAGGTCGGCGGGCAGTACACGGCGATCACCGAGGCGCGCCAGCGGGAGGCCGTCCGCTTCCTGACGGCCGAGGCGCTGCAGACGCCGACGTGGATGATTGACGAGGCGATCTTCGATCGCGTCGGTGTCCTCGGCGCGACCGACCGGATCAAGGGGTACATGACTGGTGTCATGGGCCAGCTGCTCCAGGCCGGCCGCCTGAACCGCCTGGCCGAGTTGCAGACGCTCGGCACCGGCACCTACACGCCGGCGGAGCTCATGGCCGACGTGCGGACCGGCGTCTGGACGGAGCTGAGCAGCGGCAAGGCGCCGGATGCCTATCGCCGCACCCTCCAGCGGGCCTGGATCGACCGTCTCGGGGCGCTGATGGCCCCACCGGCCCCGCCGGCCGGGCTTCCGGCCGCTGCGGCTGGCCCGAATGTCTCCCAGTCCGACCTCCAGGCGCTGGCTCGGGTCGAACTCGCCACGGTCCGTGGCCAGCTCGCGGCGGCGGCTGGCAAGGGTGACGCCATCACGCGGGCGCACTACGCCGATGCGGCAGCGCGGATCAAGGAGATTCTCGAACCGCGGAAGTAGCTGACCGGCGGCCTGGCCGCCGGACAGCAGTGACCAGTGACGAGTGACCAGTAACCAGCGACCTTGCGGACGGGCACCAGCCTGCTCCCCTGGTCACAGGTTACTGGTCACTTTTCACGTGGTGGCGGCTCCGGTTCACCCACCCCTCTTGGGCCATTATCTTTGCCCCAACTCAACTGGAGTCCTCCGCCAGATGCTTCCGATCGATCTCCGTGGCAAACGCGCCTTTGTTGCCGGCGTCGCCGATGATGGCGGCTTCGGCTTTGCCATTGCCAAGGCCCTGGCCGAGGCGGGTGCCACCGTCTGCATCGGCACCTGGCCCCCCGCACTGGGGATCTTCGAGGCGCTGATCGAGCGCGGCAAGATCGCGGAGTCGCTGACGCTTCGTGATGGCAGTCCGATGGTCTTCGAGAAGATCTACCCGCTCGATGCCGCCTACGACACGATGGACGACGTCCCCGCCGAGGTGAAGGAGAGCAAGCGCTACCGCGACCGCGGGGACTTCACCATCGCCGGGGTGGTCGCGTCGCTCCGCAAGGATTTTGGCGAGCAGCCCCTCGACATCGTCGTGCACTCGCTCGCCAACGGCCCCGAGGTCCGGAAGCAGCTGATGGACACGTCGCGTCGCGGCTACCTCGATGCCATCTCGATCTCGGCGTACAGCCACGTCGCCTTCGTGCGCGAGCTCGGCCCGCTGATGCGGCCCGGTGGGTCGTTCGTCTCGCTCAGCTACCTCGCGGGCCAGCGCGTGGTGCCAGGGTATGGCGGCGGGATGTCCACGGCCAAGGCGGCACTCGAGTCCGACACGCGGACGCTCGCGTTCGAGGCAGGGCGGCGTCATGGGGTGCGGGTCAACACCATCTCGGCTGGACCGTACGCCTCGCGCGCCGCCACCGCGATCGGCTACATCCGCACCATGCTCCGCTACTACCGGGAGAACTCGGCGATCGTGCGCGACCTCGACGCCGAGGACGTGGGGCACGTCGCCGCCTTCCTGGCGTCGTCGCTGGGGACGGGGATCACCGGCACGGTGATCTACGTCGACAACGGCTACCACGCGATGGGAATGCCGCAGCTGACCCCCGACGCGGACGACCCGGGTTGACCTCCCGACTCGCGGCCACGCTCGGCGCCATCCTGGCCGGAGTGGCGGTGGCCCTCGGTGCCTTCGGGGCGCATGCGCTCCGATCGCGGCTCGAACCTCGCGACCTCGAGATCTTCGAGACGGCCGTCCGCTACCAGATGTATCACGGCCTCGCCCTTCTCGCGGTGGCGTGGCTGATCTCCCGATCGGCGCCCGGCGCCGGCGCGGCGGCGTGGAGCTTCCTGGTTGGGGTGGCGCTGTTCTCCGGGTCACTCTACGTGATGGTCGCCACCGGCCAGCGCTGGCTCGGCGCGGTCACGCCGCTCGGCGGCGTCGCCTTTCTGGCGGGCTGGCTTCTCCTCACCCGGGCCGCCTCGCGCAGCTAGGCACCACCCCCTCGCCCGACGGAGCGCGACGATGATCCCGTCCCAGTACCGCGCGCTCCTCCCCGTCCTCGATCAATGGTTTGCACGCGGCGTCGCCGCCGCAGGGCCCAGCGTGGTCCCCTGCCGCAGCGGCTGCACCGCTTGCTGCCATGGGCCCTTCGACATCTCGCCCGCCGATGCGGCGCTCGTGGCGGAAGGGCTCGCGGCGCTGCCGCCCGAAACTCAGGCAGAGGTCGCGGAGCGTGCCGCGGCGCAGCTGTCGAGGTACCGCGAGCTGATCGAGGGGTGGGGGCCGCCGTGGGACGTCGACGGAGTGGACGAGGTGTCGTTCGATGCCCTCTGTGAGTCGCTCCGCAACCTCCCCTGTCCCGCGCTCGGGCCGGAGGGCGGCTGCCTCATCTACGCGCACCGCCCCGCGACCTGCCGGATGACGGGCCTTGCGATCCTGACGCGTGACGACGAAGTGCTGGAGAACGTCTGTCCGATCCAGGGCGACTTTCCGGTGTACGCCACGCTGCCGCCCGTGCCATTCGACCTGCGCCGCTTCGAGGAGATGGTCGAGGAGTTCGACCTCACGGCCGCTGAGGCCGGGTGGGTCGCGACGACGGTGGCAGGGGTAGCGGGGCGGATGTAGTCCAGCCGCGGCACCTGGGCCATGCACAGAAGAGGCCGACTCCTGCGGGAGTCGGCCTCTTCTGTTGTCCAGCGACGGCGAAGGGTTACTTCGCGGCCTGCTTCCGACGACGGGCCGCCGCCATGCCGACCAGGCCGGTGGCGAGGAGCGTCATCGTGGCCGGCTCCGGCACGACATCCTGCGGGCCGCCCGGCTGATCAATGCTGAGGTTGTCCATGTCCTGCGAGAACTGCTCGAGACACTTGGTGTTGTCGCCGCTGCCCGACTGGTTGACGAGGGGATTCTTGCTCCCGTCGCACTTGCCATCGCCGAAGGTCGCCGGGATCCAGTACTGGCCCTTGGGCTGGTAGTCGTACACACTGGTGGCAGAGGTGATGTCATAGGTCGGATTCTGGTCCGAACGACCCTGTCGCTTGCACTTGCCGCTCGCCGCATGGTAGTTGTACCCATAGCTGTTGCACTGCGTCGGGATGAGCTCCTTGCACTGATCGGTGTTGAAGAGTCCATAGCCAACGCTGCACGAATAGCCAGTCCGCATCTTGCACTGGTTGTTCGATGACGAGTAGCCGGCGGGACAGCTCGAGGTCGAACCGAACTCGATCTTCAGCGTGCCGTAGAGATCGCCGACGTACGCGTTCGGGGAGACCGCGATCGGATTCGAGAAGGTCACCCGCGACGACGGTCCGCTGCCGTTCCAGTTGAACTCCTTCCCCGAGGCGCTGTTCTCGGTGCTGCACGGCGAGTTGCTGCAGGTCAGCACGTCGAAGACGCCGTTGCCGAGGAGCGCTTCCATCGTCACCGAGGTGATGCCGTTGCCCCAGAAGTTCCAGACGTTGTCGCCGAAGGTATCGGTGGAGGCGTCGCCCCAGATCTTGAGGTTGTTGGTCCAGATGCCCCAGGCGCCGCCGATGCCGGACGCAGCGGAGATATCGCCCCAGATCGCCGACGACCCGCCGCTCGGGCTGAGCGTCCACGACACCTTCATCCCGCCGATCTTGTCGAACTCGGTCGTGTAGTCCGAGATGGACGTCACGGACACCGGCGACGAATTGTCCTTGATGATCGTCTGGGCCGACAACGGCGAAACCAACGCCGCGGTGGCCGCGAGGGCATACAAAGAGTTCAAGCGCATGTCGGATTCTCCTGCCGCAGCAGAGGGGGGGAGGATGGTGCTTCGTGCCGCCCACGGAAGCAGGACTGATGCCAAGAAATGATCACGCCATAACTTATTACCAGTGAACAAGATAGAATTTTCGCCCTCGGCGACATCCTCCCAAAGATGGGGACTCGCTCCAACGGTTTGCATCGCCGATGCAACAGTTCAAAACGCAGTGCAATGTGTTGTGGGATTTCCACGACACTGTAGCACAAAAAGAACGGTCGGCCCCATCAAGGAGCCGACCGTTCGCCGTTCGCCGTTCGCCGTTCGCCGTCACGTTACCACGGCGTATTGAACCACCAGAGGCCGCGGTTGTAGCCGAAGAGCACGATCATCGCCCCGATCACCACGACGGCGATCACCAGCGAGAAGCCGAAGACCACCTGGAGCACCTTGGTGTCCTGCTTCAGGTGCATGTAGAACATCGCGACGAACCAGAACTTCAGCGCCGAGAGGCCAAGGAGGATCTCGACGAAGAGCGGCGAGACCATCGCGGAGATCCCCGGCATCGACTCCTTGAGGTGCCCGTCCGAGACCTCGAACAACAGCACCTCGAGCGCGGTCAGGGCGAACAGGACCACGGCGATCTGGACGTACTTGGCCGAGCTGGTCGGCGTGTGCCCGTCATGGGCTGCAGTGGCGTGGGAAGCCATCGCTCAACCCCGCATGTTCATGAGGTAGACCACCGGGAAGATGATGATCCAGACGACGTCGACGAAGTGCCAGTAGAGGGCGGCCAACTCGAGGTTGAGCGCCTTCGCCGGCGGGAGGTTCCCCTTCACCGCGTCCTTGAAGACCGTGATCAGCCACAACGTGCCGATCGCGACGTGGGTGCCGTGGAAGCCGGTCAGCGTGTAGAACGAGGTGCCGAAGAGGTTGGTGGTGTACCCCAGCCCCTGATGGTAGAAGTGCGAGAACTCGTAGACCTGCATCCCCATGAAGAAGAGCCCGCAGCCGATCGTGGCCGCCAGCCAGCCGAGCATCTTCTTCCGGTTCCCTTCCTGCGCGCCGTTCAGCGCCATCACGACGAAGAACGACGAGAAGAGGAGGACCGCGGTGCCGCCGGTGACCAGGCCCACCTCGAAGATGTCCTTCGGCCCCGGCCCCTTCGGGTGGTTGTCCTTGTAGATCAGGAACGTCGAGATCAGGGTCGCGAAGAAGAGGCATTCCGACCCGATGAAGCTCCAGATCGCCAGCTTCCGATTGTCGATCGGAAACGACGTGTGGTGCGCCTCATGGGCGTCGTGCGTCTCGTCGTGGGCAAGCGTCGCGCTGCTCATCGTGGACACGTCCTCAGTGCTTGGGGGCGTTGGCATCAGGGGCTTCGTACGCCCACTTGAAGATGCCGACGGCGGTGAGCAGGAAGCCGACGATCGTGATCGGCCCGAACGGGAACGCGTAGCTGTGCTTGACCATGAAGCCGATGAAGAAGACCAGGATGCCGACGGCCACCACCAGCGGCCACCACGACGGCCCCGGCAGGTGGATCCCCTTGCCGCTGTCGAGGGTCGGCTCCGGCAAGGTCCGCACGCCAGCCGCGCGCTTCATCGCCCAGACGGGGTCGCGCTCGGCGACCACCGGCTCCACCGTGAAGTTCCATTCCTGCGGCGGCGACGGGATGGTCCACTCGAGGGTGGCGCCGCCCCACGGATCGGCCGGCGCCGGCACGTTGCGGCGAACGGTGACCCACATGTTGTACATGAAGACCAGGATCGAGAACGCCAGCAGGAACGCGCCGACGGTCGCCATCATGTTGAAGAGCTCGAAGCCGAGCCCGGCCGGGTAGGTGTAGATCCGGCGCGGCATCCCCAGGAGCCCGGCGAAGTGCATCGGGAAGAACGTCAGGTTGAAGCCGGCCAGCATCAGCCAGAAATGCCACTTGCCGATCGTCTCGTTCAGCATCGTGCCGAACATCTTCGGCCACCAGTAGTACGCCCCGGCCGTCAGCGCGAAGATCGAGCCGCCGAAGAGCACGTAGTGGAAGTGGGCCACGACGAAGTAGGTGTCGGTCTGCTGCAAGTCGGCCGGCGCCACCGAGTGCATCACGCCGGACAGCCCGCCGGTGATGAACATCGCGATGAAGCCGAGGGCGAACAGCATCGGCGTCTTGAACTGGAGCGAGCCGCCCCAGAGCGTGCCGATCCAGTTGAAGATCTTCACGCCGGTCGGGATCGCGATCAGCATCGTCGCCAGCGAGAAGAAGGTGTCCGCGAGCGGCCCCATCCCGGTGGAGAACATGTGGTGCGACCACACCCCGAAGCCGAGGAAGGCGATGAACGCGCTCGAGAAGACCATCGCGCTGTAGCCGAAGAGCGGCTTGCGCGAGAAGACCGGCAGGATCTCGGAGATGATGCCGAACGCCGGCAGGATCAGGATGTAGACCTCGGGATGGCCGAACACCCAGAAGAGGTGCTGCCAGAGCATCGGGTCGCCGCCGCCGCCCACCGAGAAGAACGAGGCGCCGAAGGTGCGGTCGACCATCAACAGGATCAGCGCCACCGTGATCACCGGGAACGACAGCAGCACCAGGATCTGGGTGATCAGCGTCGTCCACACGAACATCGGCATCCGCATCAGCGTCATGCCGCGCGCGCGCATGTTCAGGATGGTCGTGAAGAAGTTCACGCCGGCCGCCAGCGAGGCGATGCCGAGGATCTGCAGGCCGATGACCCAGAAGTCCATGTTCAATCCCGGCGAGTACTGCCGGGACGAGAGTGGCGCGTAGCCGAACCAGCCGCCGTTCGGCGCCGCGTTCATCAGGAACGAGAAGTTCATGAAGAGGCCGCCCAGGATGAAGACCCAGAGCGACATCGCGTTGAGGCGCGGGAAGGCGACGTCCCGCGCGCCGATCAGCAGCGGGATGAAGAAGTTGAAGAACATCGCGCTGAGCGGCATCACCCCGAGGAAGATCATCGTGGTGCCGTGCATCGTGAACAGCTGGTTGTAGAACTCCGGCGAGACGAGCGTCGCGTCCGGCCGGGCCAGCTGGGCGCGGATGATCAGCGCTTCGATACCGCCGATCAGGAAGAAGAGGAACGCCGACGCCCCGTAGAGGATGCCGATCTTCTTGTGGTCGACGGTCGTGAGCCACTCGACCAGCGTGCTGCGCTTGGCGACGTGGGTCTGCTCGAGAACGGATGTGGCCATGATGGTCTCCTCCTACTGCTTGGTGCGGAGGTACGCGACGAGCGCGTCCACCTCGGCGTCGGTCATCTCGGGCACCTGCATCAGCACCCCGGTCTTCACCAGCTGCGGGGTCTTGATCCAGCGATGCAAGTTCTCGTCAGTGTTCGGCAGCCAACCGCCGGCGATCATCTTCCGGACGCCGATCCCGCCCAGATTCGGGCCGATCATCCCCTTCGGCGCGCCGACGGAATTGAGCGAGTGACAGCCGATGCAACCCTTTGAGGCGAAGTACTTCTCGCCCTCGGCGACCTTCGGATCCGCCATCGCGGCGGGCGCCACCGGCATCGCCGGCGCGGTAGCCACCACCACGTCACCCTTGCCGGCCTTCGCGGTCGTGTCGACGACCGGCGCAGCGGGCGGCTTCGGCAACCCGGTCGGCCCGAGCAACGAGTCGGTCTGGCGCGTGGCAACCCACCCGGCGAATTCCTCGGGCGTGTTGACCATCACGTAGAAGTCCATCCGGCCGTGTTGGATGCCGCAGAACTCGGCGCAGGCGCCGGGGAATGCCCCCGTCTCCTTCGCCGTGAACCAGAGCCGCGTCTCGCGATTCGGGAAGACGTCGCGCTTGCCGGCGAACTGCGGAATCCAGAAGGAGTGCAGCACGTCCACCGTCTTCATCCGGAGATCCACCGTACGCCCCACCGGCACATGCAGCTGGTTGGCCGTGGTGATGCCGAGCTCCGGGTAGCGGAACTCCCACCACCACTGGTGGCCCACCACGTCAACCCGGAGCGGCGCCTGCCCGTCCGGCGAAGCGGCCGGCACCTTCGCCGTCTCGAAGATCGTCTGCACCGTCGGCACGGCGACCACCGCCAGCACCAGCGCCGGGATCACCGTCCAGATGATCTCCACCGTCGTGCTGCCGTGCACCTGCTTCGGCTCGGCGTCATCGGGCTTGCCGCGAAACTTGAAGATCGCCCACAGCAATCCCGCCTCGACGACGATGAAAACCAGCGTCGCAAGCCAGAGCGTTGTTCGGAAGAGTTTGTCCACCATCTCCGCGTAGTCGCCCTTCGGCGTCAGCGTCGACTGGGGATATTGGCTGGCGTCGAGGCACCCAGTCAGGGTGACGGCGACGAGGCCGAGGAGGAGCAGGGGGAGGTGACGCCGCGACGAAATGCGCAGGTGTCGGATCAAGGGTGCATCCTGGCTACGGGTCCAACCAGCAAATGAACACGGGCACGATGGCATTCTGAGCGGGGACAGAATACCTACGGGGTAGGTCGGAATCAAGGAATTCCGACCGCTACCACCGCTCCAGTGGCAGGTCGTAGGGGACCGCGTCGGGCACGGCGAACGAGAAATGCCACCATTCGTCGACGTAATTCGTGAATCCTTCGGCCGCCATCGCCTGCACCAGCAACTGCCGGTTGGCCGCCACCACGCCCGTCGCGTTGGCGGTGTGCGATCGGGCAGAGAACTCATCAAATGGTGTTCCCATATCGAATTCGCGCCCCGAGCCCAGTTCCACGAGGGTCAGGTCCACGGCGACCCCCTGATTGTGCCGGGAACGTCTCGCGATGTAACCATCGTCCAGCAGCTTCGTCTGCCCGGTCCGTTCACACCACGCCACCATGGCCAAGGTCGCCCGGACCGGTCGGTAGCCGTCCCAGATCTTGAGCCCCATCCCTTTCGCGGCGAGCCGGGCCTGCACCCGGCCGAGCGCCTCGGCGGCCTCTCGCCGGAGCAGGACCACCGCGACGCCATATCCCGGCAATACTTCACCGGTGAAGTTGTTTCGGGTCGCGTAGCGCACCTCCTGGCGGATGCTGGGGGCCACCTGGGCGACGGCCGCCAGCTGGCGCCGCGCCACCGAGTCGGCCGCGATCACCTGGGCTGCCGTATTGGGCTGGGTGGCCTGAGGAGCCGCATGGGCGCACGCCGCGAGCGCCAGCAAAAGTGCCACAACACGCATCAGTGACCTCGGTCGGTGGGAGCGCTCCTCCGTTCTTACCCTTTGGTGAGGAGGGGGCTACATTTCGGGATGTCTTTCCGGTCCACCTGGCGCTCCGCGCTGGGTGGGCCGCCTGTTCTACTGCTGCCCGGACGTCCGAATGATTCGTGAAATGCGGGAGAAGCTCGGCAAGGAGATCACGGAACTGAGCCATGAGCTCGCCGTGACCCTGCCGCAGGCCATCGCCACGGCCGTCGAAATGGGCGATCTCCGCGAGAACTCCGAGTACAAGTCGGCTCTCGAACGGCAGCAGTTCGTGCAGGCGCGGCTCGGCCAGCTCCACCAGCGCCTCAACCAGCTGTCCCAGCTGGCCGACACCGAAGCCCCGCTGAACAAGGTCGGCCTTGGCTCCAAGGTGAAGGTCGAGGACGTCGGCAGCGGTGAGATCGAGGAATACACCCTGGTCCTCGCCGAGATGATGGACATCGACGCCGGGCATATCTCGCTGGCCTCACCCCTCGGCCGGGCCCTCAAGGACCGTGAAGTCGGCGAGGAAGTGACCCTGCAGCTGCCCACCATGCGCCGGTCGCTCCGCGTCCTCGAACTGGTGACGATTCACGCGATGGTCACGCCGGAGTAACTCCGGCGTGGCCTGGCGCGATCACTTCCGTTCCACCACCATCACGTCAAACACCAGCGTCGCATTGGGCGGGATCGGCCCACTCCCCTTGGCCCCATAGCCAAGGGCGGCAGGGATCACCAGCATCCGTCGCCCGCCGACCCGCATTCCCACCAGCCCGTCCTCCCAACCGTCGACCACCCGCCCGGTGCCCAACCGAAAGCGGAACGGCTCCTTCGGCGACTGCGTCACGGGTGTCCCATTCGCCAGATAGCCGACGAAGTGGACCGCCACGCTGTCGCCCCGACGCACTTCCTCGCCACCCCCGACCACCACTTCGTCATAGAACACCCCGCGCGGCGTGCGTCGCAGCGAGTCCTCGCGCACGCCGAGGATCGGCGCCAATTCTTCCGGCAAGCCGGCACCCGCCATCCGCAACGGCAGTCGCGCCTCGATGCGAGGCGGCAGGCGCATCTCGGGGGCCAGCGCCGGCGCTGCACCCTGCGCCCCGACAGCCGCAACGGGACAGACCAGCGCCAGCAGGCACCACCGCCTCATGGCTTCTTCGGGGCCGGCGCGGGCGGCGTCATCACCAACGGCGCCCCCACGGCGGCGCGGGCCAGCATGCGCATCAAGTCGTCCGGCTTCGCCGACCCGGAATTCGTGAGCACCGTGATCGAGAGCTGCAGCGACGGGATCCAGGCATTGGAGGTGATGAAGCCCGGAATGCCGCCCCCGTGCGTGATCACCACCCGTTCCCCCATCATCGCTCGGCCCAGCCCGAAGCCGTAGGGGAGCGCACCGGTCGCGGCGGCGCCGCTCGGTGTCGTCATCATCTCATACGACGCCGCCGACACGACCTTGCCACCATGCAATGCCGCATTCCACTTGGTCAGGTCGCCGATCGTCGAGCACATCGAGCCGGCCGCGTATGGCTGCGACATGTGCAGGAAGACGGTGTTGATCCACGCGGTCTTCTCGCGCTCGTAGCCATGCACACGGCGGAAGATGACCGGCGCGGTGAGGCAGGCCTGCGTGTCGTCGAGCCCGTACGGCACGGCGAAGCGCTCACGCATGTCTGCGGCCCATGCATGCCCGGTGAGCTTCTCGATCAGCATCCCGAGGACGACGTAGCCGGTGTTGTTGTATTTCCACTTGGTGCCCGGCGCAAAGTCGAGCGGCTTGGCCGCCGTGAGCGCCACCAGCGTGTCGGGAGTCATCTCCTCCGCGAAGCGCCGGAACCACGGCTGCCCGAGATCGGTGTAGGACGGGATGCCGGACGTGTGGTTGAGAAGCTGTCGAATCGTGACGCCGCGCCACGCCGCCGGGAGCGTCGGCAGCTGCGCCCCGATCGAGTCATCGACGGCGATCCTCCCCTGTTCCACCAGCTGCATCACGGCCGCGGCGGTGAATTGCTTGGTGACCGAACCAATCCGGTAGACCGATCGTGTCGTCGCCGCGACGCTGTTCTCCAGATCGGCCTTCCCCCAGGCCCCGAAGGCGAGGGTATCGGTGCCGCGCACCATCGCGACGGCGACGCTCGGCGCCCCGCCCGACGTCACGAACGCCGCCGCCAGCGAATCGGCAATCCGGCGCACGGCGGCCGGCTTCGGCAGGGTCTGGGCGGTGAGTGGCTGCGCCAGGAGCACAACCAGCACTGCCAGTCGGATGGATCGCGTCATACGGGACTCCACGAGGCGGGATGACAGACGCCGAAGAATGCCGGATCGGCCGGCGCAGGTCCACCCACGGCGCCCACGGTCCCGGGGACTATCTTTGGCGATGACGACTTTCAAGGACCTCGGCCTCTCCGCTTCGCTGGTCGAGGCACTGACCACCCTCGGCTACGAAGAGCCGACGCCGATTCAGGCAGAATCGATCCCCGCCCTGCTTGAGGGCCGCGACCTCCTCGGCCAGGCGGCGACGGGCACCGGCAAGACCGCCGCCTTCGCCCTCCCGCTGCTGCAGCGGCTCGCCAGCACCCCGCCGGTCGCCAACCGTCCGGCGCTGCTGGTGCTGGTGCCGACGCGCGAGCTGGCCATGCAGGTCGCCGAAGCGTTCCACCGCTACGGCAAGGCGCTCGGTACGTCGGTGGTGCCGATCTATGGCGGTCAAGCCTTCGACCAGCAGATCCGCATCCTCCGCCGCGGCGTGCACGTCGTCGCTGCGACGCCTGGCCGCGCACTCGACCATATCCGTCGCGGCACCCTCGACCTGGGCGGGTTGACGGCCGTGGTGCTCGACGAAGCGGACGAGATGCTCGACATGGGTTTCGCCGACGAACTCGAGGCGATCCTCGACGCCGCACCCTCGGTGCGGCAGACCGCACTCTTCTCGGCCACGCTGCCGCCGCGCATCGCAAAGATCGCCGAGCGCCATCTCAACAATCCGCTGCGGGTGAACGTCGCCCGCACCGAGCCGTTGGCCGGTGAAGCTCCGAAGGTCCGGCAGACCGCGTACCTGGTGGCACGGCCGCAGAAGATCGCCGCGCTGGGGCGCATCCTCGACCTCGAGGCGCCGACGCTCGCGCTGGTGTTCTGCCGCACGCGCACCGAGGTCGACTCGCTGCACGAAACGCTCGGCGGCCACGGCTACCGCGCCGAGGCGCTGCACGGCGGCATGACGCAGGAAGCGCGCGACCGCGTGATGAAGCGGACGCGCAGCGGCGCGGTGGACCTGCTCGTCGCGACCGACGTCGCCGCACGCGGCCTCGACATCGACCAGCTCTCGCACGTCGTCAACTTCAATGTCCCCGAGTCGCCGGCGGCGTACGTGCACCGGATCGGCCGGACCGGTCGCGCCGGTCGCGAGGGCGTGGCGATCACGCTGGTCGAGCCGCGCGAGCATCGTCTCCTCCGCAACATCGAAGCATCGACGCGGCAGCGCGTCACGATGGCGCAGCTGCCGACCTTCCTCGATGTGCAGGCGAAGCGGATCGGGCTGACGGCCACCTCGATCAGCGAGGCGATCGTTGCCGGCGAGAGCGAGCCGTATCGCGTGGTGGTGGAGAGCCTGAGCGAAAATCACGACCTGATGGAGATCGCGATGGCGGCGATCCAACTGGCGCACGAGCGCGGACCCGGCGCGGGGTCGAAGGAAGACCAGGCGATGGACCTCACGCCGCCGCCGGCGCCGAAGGGGATGCCGCGCGAGAAGCGCGCGAAGGCGGCCGGGATGTCGCGGATCTACATCGGCGCCGGACGGAAGCAGAACCTGCGCCCCGCCGACCTGGTCGGCGCGATCGTGAACGAGGCGAAGATGCCGGCTGCCGAGATCGGTGCGATCGAAATCACCGATCGCTTCTCGCTGGTGGAGGTGCCGGAGGAGCGCATCATCGACGTGATTGCCGCGCTCCGCGCCAGCACCATCAAGGGGAAGAAGCTGACGGTGCGCCGCGACCTGGCCGGCGGACGCTAGCGACGCACGCTCTTCGCGAAGTCGAGCACGGCGCGCGTCGCATTGAAGTTGCGCGACGTGCGCCCCCACCCATCCGGATTCGGCGGGCTGCTCTGCCCCGGCCATGAATGGCCCGCCCCGCTGATCAACACCCGTGACACCGACGTGCCCGCGTCGCAGCCCGAGTAGCTGCGCCGCGTGGCGCGCGTGCTGTCCTGGGCGGTGTCCGGGAGGACGGACGTCTGCACGCCGCCGCACCCATTCCGCCCTGCCCAGAACGCCAGTCCGCTGTCGAGCGACAGCAGCGCCGCGTTTCCGGCCGAAGGGAAGTCCGCGTCGTCGCCACCGAGGATGTACATCGCCGACACGCGACTCGGCGGATCGCAGGTCGCGGCCATGGGGCGGAGCAACATCCCCGCCACGGCGACGAAGCCGACGATTGCGTCGGAGGCCTCGCAGGCGAGTCGCTGCACGAACATCGCGCCGTTCGACATGCCGACCGCGACGATCTTGGTTCGATCGACGACGTGATCGGCCGTCACCTGCGCAATGACGGCGCGGACGTAGTCGAGATCGCGCACCTGAAAGAGCTCCTCGGCCTCGCCGGTCACGTCCCAGCTGCTGTAGTAGGACTCCGGGTACACCACGATCGCGCCGGCCGCATCGGCGGCGGTGCTGAGGCCGGTGACCCGCTCCAACGCCTCGGCGGTCTGGCCGTAGCCGTGGAAGGCGAGGATCAGCGGCGCCTTCGGCCCCTTCGCCGGATGGTCGGGGATGTGCAGCCGATACCAGCGGCGCACCGGGCCGACCTGCACCGATTCGTAGCTGTCGGCGACCTGGTAGGTGGCACTGGTGCCGGTGTCGCTGCAGGCGGTCACCAGGAGCAACGCGGCGAGCATGGCAGTGCGAGGGCGAGGCATCAGCGCTCCGGTGGGGGCAACATCGTCTGCTCGGCCGCATCCAGCCGATCGCTCAGGCGCGCCAGCCGATCCTCGACGCCATCGAGCGCATCCACCCGATCGGCCACATCCTCCAGGATCGCGAGTTCCAGCGCCTCGCGCTCGCGACGGCGGTTCACCACGACGATGGCCGCGCCGACGCCCACGGTGATCAGCCCGCTGAGACCGGCCCAGATCAACAACTGCAGCATCAGCGACCCTCCCAGGCTCCGGGTGACATCAGCAAAATCTCCCCTATCTTATCTCCGTCGGACCTCTCGCCGTAAGAATCCCGTTCGGCCCACGTTTCGCCCGGTGACGCCCATGTCCCCTCGCCCCGCACGCTGCCGCGCCGCCGCGCTCCTCGCCGCGACGCTCGCCCTCGCATCAAGCCTCCCTGCCCAGCAGGCAAAGACCGTCCCGGTCTTCATCGGGGGGCAGGCGCAGATTGTCCCCGGCTTTGCTGACACCACGCAGTGGATTCGCCAGACCCTCTGGGTCGAGACCGAGTTCGACTCGGACGGCGACGGCAAGCGCGACCGGATGTTCGTCGACGTGACGCGCCAGCGGCAGACCGAGACGGAAGGGCTCAAGGTCCCGGTGATCTACGAGTCGTCGCCCTACTACTCGCGCACGTCGGGAGCGCGGCAGTTTCTCTGGGACGTGAAGCAGGAAGTCGGTGCGACGCCGCCGAGGCGGACCTCGCAGCCCCAGATCGAGTACGTGCCGAGCAAGGCGATGATCTCGCCGTCGTTCGTGCGCACGTGGGTCCCACGCGGCTTCGCGGTGGTCCACTCCGAGGCGCCGGGGACCGGCCTCTCGCAAGGGTGCGTCACCGTCGGCGGGCCGCCTGAGGAACTGGCACCGAAGGCGGTGATCGATTGGCTCAACGGCCGCGCCAAGGGCTACACCACGCCAACCGGCACCGAGGAGGTCCGCGCCACCTGGACCACCGGCAAGGTCGGGATGACCGGCACGTCGTACAACGGCACCATCCCCGTGGCGGCGGCGACGACCGGTGTCGAGGGACTCGAGGCGATCATCCCGGTTGCGCCGAACACCTCCTATTGGCACTACTACCGCTCGCACGGCCTGGTGCGCCATCCCGGCGGCTGGCTCGGCGAGGACATCGACTTCCTCTACGACTTCGTCAACAGCGGCAACCCGGCGACGCGCGCGTACTGCAACGCCACCTACCGTGACGGCATGATGGCCACCGGCCGTGATCGCACCACGGGCGACTACAACGCCTTCTGGGCCAATCGCGACCTGCGGACCAAGGCCGGCAAGATCCGCGCGGCGACGCTGATGGCGCACGCCTTCAACGACTGGAACGTCGTGCCGGAGCACAGCCAGCGCATCGTCGAGGTGCTCAAGCAGAACAAGGTGCCGGTGCAGCAGTACTACCATCAGGGCGGCCACGGCGGCGAACCGCCGATGGTGCTGATGAACCGCTGGTTCACGCGCTATCTCTTCGGCATCGAGAACGGCGTGGAGCGCGACCCGAAGGCGTTCATCGTGCGCGAAGGCGCGTCGATGCAGGCGCCGACACCGTACCGCGACTTCCCGAATCCCGACGCCAAGGCGGTGACGCTGGGGCTCGGGCGGGGCGGCAAGACGGCCGGCACGCTCGCCCTGCAGCCCGGCGGCGGGCAAGGCCGCGAGACGCTGGTCGACAACGTGGAGTTCAGTGGTGGGGTGTTGGCCAAGGCGGCAGATTCGCCCAATCGGTTGATCTATGCCACGCCGATCCTGAGCGAAGCGGTGCACCTCTCGGGGACGACGCAGGTGCGCATTCGGATGGCGCTGAACAAGCCCGCCGGCAATCTCTCGGTGTGGATGGTGTCGTTGCCGTGGACGGAGGCGCCGAACGCTCTCACGTCCCTGATCACGCGCGGCTGGGCCGATCCGCAGAATTGGAAGCAGTTGACGACGGGCGGCGACTATCACTCGCTCGACCGCGGCACTCCGCCGGTGCCCGGTCAGTTCGTCGACCTGACCTTCGACCTCGAACCGGACGACCAGATCATCCCGGCCGGCAAGCGGATCGCGGTGATGATCATGTCTAGCGACCGCGACTTCACGCTCTGGCCGGCGGCGGGCACCGAGCTCACCGTCGACCTCGATCACACCAGCGTGACGATTCCGGTGGTCGGCGGCAAGAAGGCACTGGAACGGGCCTTCAAGGCGAAATAGACCGACCGCAGCGCGGCCGCGTTCACCGCCGACCGCGCCGCTGCTCGAAGCCCCGTGCGATCAACGCTCCGAGCAACCGTTCGGCGCGGCGTTGCAAGGCGCCGCGCACCTCGTCCAGCCCCGGCATCTCCGGGACGTCGATGTAGAGGCAGTCGTGCTCGCTCGGCTCCGTCCCTTCGAGGAAATACTCGGTGGTGCCGCAGCCGTCGCTCCATTCGCCGGGGGCCGCGCCTGCATGCCCTTCAGTGATTCCCTCCGGCCGCTCGAACTCGTCGGGGTCGCTCTCCGAGAAGGCCGCCTCGAGAAAGTCGCCCGCAATCGGCAGCGCGGCGCCAGCGCCGGTCGTGTGCAGCGACCGACCGTCGTCGTAGCCGACCCAGACGCCGACGACGAGATTCGGCGCGTAGGCGACAAACCAGGCGTCCTTCCAATCGCTCGAGGTGCCGGTCTTGCCGGCGAGCCCGCTGGTGTTGATCCGCTCCTGCAAACCCGCGCCGGTCCCGTGATCCACCACGCCCTGCAATGCGGACGTCACCAGCCATGCCGTGGCCGGATCGGCCACGTTCGTCACGGACGCGGCATTCGCCGACGGCGGTGCATCGCCACGCTTCGTCGTACTCAGCACCATCCGCGTCGCGGCCAGCGAACCGCTGTTGGCAAGGACGCCATACGCACGAACCAATTCCAGCAGTGACACCTCCGCACTGCCGAGCGCGAGACTCGGCACCAACGGCATTGGCGAGGTGATGCCGAGTTGCTTCGCCGTCGCGGCAATCTTCGCCGGTCCCACTTCCAGCCCGATGCGCACGAACGGGACATTCAGTGACTGCTCCATCGCCGTGCGCACCGTCACCGGGCCGCGAAAGTCGCCGTCGTAGTTGCTGGGCTGCCACATGCCGCGCGGCGTCTTCAGCGAGAGCGGAGTGTCGTCGACGAGCGAGGCGAGGGTGAAGGCCGGCGCGTCGTCGCCGCGCCGCCCCAGGGCGGCCAGCGCCACGATCGGCTTGAAGGCGCTCCCTGGCTGGCGGCGCGCGTCCGTGGCCCGATTGTACTGCGACAACGCGTAGTCTCGGCCGCCGACCAGTGCGAGCACTTCACCGCTCCGCGGATCGATCGCCACCAGCGCCGCCTCGACCCCGGGCAGCGGGAGCCGCGACACGCCGCGCCGCACGGCCCGTTGCGCCGCCTGTTGCAGTCGGGCGTCGAGGGTGGTGTAGACCGCCCCGCCACGTGGCGGCAGCGACGTCGGCAACGAGGCGATCGCCGCGTCGCGGAAGTAGCGACCATCGACCATCTGGCTCACCGAGGATGGCCGGGTGATGATGCGGCTCCCCTGTGCCCGCTCCTTGGCAGCCTCCGAGATGCGTCCCTGCTCCGCCATCAATCCGAGCACGAGATTGCGCCGATCGCGCGCCGCGTCGGCGTGCCGCGTCGGCGTATGGCGATTCGGGGCGTGGATCATCCCGGCCAGCAGCGCCGATTCCGCGAGCGAGAGCTTCCGAACGTCCTTGCCGAAGTAGGCGCGCGCCGCGGCGCCGACGCCATGGATCGCCCGGCTGCCATCCTGCCCGAGGTAGATCTCGTTGAGGTACGCCTCGAGGATGGTCGCCTTGTCGTAGCGGAACTCCAGCACGGTCGCGAACGCCAGCTCGCGCAGCTTGCGCCCAGGGGTGCGATTGGCCGAGAGGAAGAGATTCTTGGCCAGCTGCTGGGTGATGGTGCTGCCGCCCTGCGCGATCCCGCCCGCCTTCACGTTGGCGAGGAAGGCGCCACCGATGCGCCGCAGGTCGACCCCGTCGTGATCGTAGAAGCGCTGATCCTCGACGGCGAGCACCGCCTGGACCAGTGCCGGGGGGACCGAGGCAAGACGCACCGGAAGCCGGGCCTCGAGGGCGGTGCCTTCCAGCGGCGCGATCGGCGACGGCGAGGACTCCGACGCCTCCTCGACGCCCCACGGGACTGGACGGGAGTAGAGCGCCGTCGGCAACCGACTCTCCGGGCGGCCGAGACGCGCTCGCACCATCGCCTCGGTGCCGAGAAAGAGGGTGCCAACCGCCATGCCGACCGCCACCGTCGCCCCGATTCGTCGGACCGTGAGGTACGGACGAAGGGCGAGGGCGCGATCACGGAGCCGCTGGACGAACTCCTGCCTGGTCATTTGAGGACTCGGGGGAAAACGACAATGGCCCGACGCGAGCGATAGGCTGGAAGTTTCGGGTTGAAACATTTGAAACGTAGGACAGGCGTGAGACGTGAGACGTCAGACGGGAGACGTGACCCCGGCACCCCTTCCAGATTCCCGAATCACGTCTCACGTTTCACCCATTACGAAACCGTTCACCGTTCACCACCGTTCACCGCCGCGGCCTGACGGCCGCGGCTGACCCCCCCTCCCGGACAACTCCCCATGAGCCGCGTGCGCGTGCTGGTCGGCACCAAGAAGGGTGCCTTCATCCTCAACTCCGATGGCGCGCGCAAGCGCTGGGAGGTCTCGCAACCGCACTTCCCGGGTTGGGAGCTCTACCACTTGAAGGGGTCACCGCTGAATCCCGACCGCATCTACGCCTCGCAGAGCAGTGGCTGGTTCGGTCAACTGATTCAGCGGTCGGACGACGGCGGCGTGACGTGGAATCCGGTGGGCAATGAGTTCGCCTACGCCGGGGTGACGGGGACGCACCAGTGGTACGACGGCACGCCGCATCCGTGGGAGTTCAAGCGGATCTGGCACCTCGAGCCGTCGCTCACCGAGGCCGACACCGTCTATGCCGGGGCCGAGGATGCCGCGATGTTCCGCTCGACCGATGGCGGCACGACGTGGCATGAGTTGGCGGGGCTGCGTGGCTGCGGCTCGGGAGAGCAGTGGGCTCCGGGCGCCGGCGGGATGGGGCTGCACACGATCCTGATCCACCCGACCGACCCCAAGCGGATCTTCGTGGCGATCTCCGCGGCAGGCGCCTTTCGGACCGACGACGGCGGGACGACCTGGAAGCCGATCAATCGCGGATTGAGTTCGAAGTACATCCCCGATCCAACGGCCGAAGTCGGCCACTGCGTACACCGGATCGCCCTGCACCCGTCGCGCCCCGACACGCTCTTCATGCAGAAGCACTGGGATGTGATGCGCAGCGATGACGCCGGCGAGAACTGGCACAAGATCAGCGGCAACCTCCCCACCGACTTCGGCTTCCCGATCGACGTGCACGCCCACGAGCCCGAGACGATCTACGTCGTCCCGATCAAGAGCGATGGCGAGCACTACCCGCTCGAAGGTAAGCTCCGCGTCTATCGCAGCCGCACCGGTGGCAACGAATGGGAAGCGCTCACCAAGGGGCTGCCGCAGCAGGATTGCTACGTCAACGTCCTCCGCGATGCGATGGCGGTGGACACGCTGGACGATTGCGGAGTGTACTTCGGCACCACCGGTGGCCAGGTCTATGCCTCGACCAACGGTGGCGACAGCTGGGAGGCGATCGTGCGTGACCTCCCGGCCGTGCTCTCGGTCGAGGTGCAGACGCTGCCATGATTCGCGTGATTCTTCCCGCCCCGCTGCTGGCGCTGGCGCGCATCGACGGAGAGCTCGCCTTTCCGATCGAGGCGCCCGTCACGCAGCGCCGGGTGCTCGACGCCGTGGAGGCGCGCTATCCGATGTTGCGCGGCACGATGCGCGACCATGCGACGCAGCGTCGCCGGCCGTTCATCCGCTTCCATGCCTGCGAACGGGACCTCTCGAACGAGCTCCCCGACACCCCGCTCCCCGACGCCGTCGCGTCGGGAAGCGAGCCCTTCCTCATCGTGGGGGCGATGTCCGGGGGATGATCGCGTCGCGGCCAAGTGCCGCGAGATCTTCGTGCCCGTATCCCTGGGCAATCAGGACATCCATGCGCGCCGCGATCCCCGGCAACGAGGTGAGCGGCGCGTCGCCTGCCGTCTCCAGCATCAGCTGCATGTCCTTCCGCGCCATCGTCAACTCGAAGCCCGGTGCGTATTTCGCCTCGGCCATCGACTTGCCCCGGCCCGCCACGATGTTGGCGGCGTTGAAATACTCCTGCAGCTTCGCGAGCACATCGGTCGGCGCCACGTCACCACCGCGCGCCACCGTGTAGGTGTCGGCCATCAACGCGGTGATCCCGAGGATGAGGGCATTGCCGCAGAGCTTGTAGACCGCCGCGAGGTCGGGCCGTTCACCGAAGTAATCCACCTTCGTCGCCTGCACAGCGAGCGCCGGGGCCACCGTCTCGTAGAGCGCCTGCGGCCCCGACACCATGATGGTGCCGGTGCCTTGCCGCGCCGCGGCCGGTCCGATGAAGACCGGACAGTGGAGGTAGTGCACCCCCTCCGCGTTCAGCCGCCCCGAGCGCTCGGCCGTCTTGACCGGGAGTGTCGTCGAGTGGTCGATGATGATGGCCGTTGGTGAAAGGCCGGGCCGCAAGGCGGCGATTACGGACTCGACCACCGCATCATCCGGCAACACGAGATGCACCCGCTCGACACCACGCACTGCCTCGGCGGGCGTCGCTGCGACCACCGCGCCGAAGGCCACCAGCGCCTCGGCCTTTGCCACGGTCCGGTTCCAGACGGTCACCTGGTCGCCACGCGCCAAGGCCGCCTCGACGAAGCCACTGCCGAGGAGACCGGTGCCGAGGTACGCGATTGGGGGCATGGGAGCGTCCTGAGTCGTGAGTCGTAGGTCGTAGGTCGTAGGTCGTAAGACGTGAGACGTGAGACGTAAGACGTGAACCGTACACACGGGCACGTTTCACCTCTTACGTCTCACGGGTCACTGGTCACTGGTCACCGGTCACAGGTCACCCTTCGCCGTTCACCCTCCCTGCAACGTCCGCCGCCGCTCCACAAACCGCATCACCATCGGGGTGAAGATCAATTGCATTGCCAGCTCCATCTTGCCGCCCGGCACCACCAGCGTGTTGGCGCGCGACATGAAGGAATCGTGCAGCATGCTGAGGAGGTAGGGGAAGTCGATGCCCCGCGGGTTCGCGAACCGGATCACCACCAGCGACTCGTCTGCCGTCGGGATCGTCCGGGCGATGAACGGATTCGAGGTATCCACCACCGGCACGCGCTGGAAGTTGATGTGCGTATGGGTGAACTGGGGCACGATGTAGTGCACGTAGTCATGCATCCGGCGCAAGATCACGTCGGTCACGGCCTCGGTCGAGTAGCCGCGGGTGTTCTTGTCGCGGTGAATCTTCTGGATCCACTCGAGATTGACGACCGGCACGACCCCGATCAGCAGGTCGGCGTGGCGGGCGATATTGACGGTCGGCGTGACCACCGCCCCATGCAGCCCCTCGTAGAAGAGCAGCTCGCTCTCCGGCAGCGGCTCCCAGGCGGTGAAGGTGCCCGGTGCCTGCTGATACGGCGCGGCCTCCTCCGGTGAGTGCAGGTACTTCCGCGCGGTTCCCGTTCCCGTGTTGGCATAATCGTGAAAGAGCCGCTCGAGTTCGGCAAAGAGGTTGGCCTCCTCGCCGAAGTGCGAGAAGTGGCGGATCCCCTGCGCCTCCGCCTCGGCCATCTTCGCCTTCATCTCGATGCGGTCATAGCGATGGAACGCGTCGCCTTCGACGACCGCGGCGTGCACCTTCTCACGCCGGAAGATGTTCTCGAAGGTGCGCGTGACGGAGGTGGTGCCGGCGCCGCTGCTGCCGGTGATGGCGATGATCGGGTGCCTGGCAGACATGGAATCTCAGCCTGGAGAGGAGAAGAGGCCGCGGTGGGCGAAGAGCGACGAGTTGTACGAGTCCCCCGCGGGAACAGCGTGGTAGCGGGCGATGCGCTCGACCTCGAGGCGCGACCCGCAATAGAGCGGCGTCGTCTGCCGCAAGGCGGCGGGCACCACATCGGCCACCCGGCCATGGCCGGTATTGGCGCACCCACCCGCCTGCTCAATCAGGTACGCAATCGGATTGGCCTCGTCGAGCAGTCGTGGTGAGGTTGCCGTGGTGGAATCACCATTCCCCCCGGGCGAGAGGAAGACACCGCCGCGCATCAGGATCCGGTGCGCCTCGGTGACGAGCGAGGCGATCCAGCGCACCCGAAAGTCTGCGCCACGTGGGCCGGCGTGGCCGGCGAGGCACTCATCGACATAGCGCTTGACCGGGACACCCCAGTGCCGACTCTGCCCCGGATCGATCGCGAAGTCGCTGGTCACGTCCGGGATCGTGATCTCGGGGTGCGACAGCACCCACTCCCCAAGCTGCGGGTCAAGCGTGAAGCCGTGCGTGCCATGGCCGAGCGTCAGCACCAGCATCGTGGCCGGGCCGTAAATCGCATACCCCGAACAGACCTGGCGTTCGCCCGGCTGCAGGAAGTCCTCCGCGACCGGATCCTCCTTCGGTCGCGGCGCGCGCAGAATCGAGAAGATGGATCCGACCGGCACGTTGACCCGCGCGTTCGCTGCCCCTTCAAGCGGATTGAACAGCAGCAGGTACTTCCCGCGCGGGGTGCCGGTGGGGAGGAGGTACACACCGTCCTCCGCGCCGCTCACGATCCCTGCGGACTGGCCGCCCCAGTTCGTGGCCCGGACGAAGAGTTCGTGGCAGGCGGTCTGCAGCGGGGCGCCGCTTGGTGCCGGCGTGGCGAGCAACTCCCCCAACGAACCGTACGCCACCTTCTTGGCGATGGCCTTGCAGGCCAGCGAGACGTCGGTAATCAGGGCATTCAGCTCACCGGTGGCGCCGGGCACGCGACGGCGTGCCTCGATGAGGAACTTGGTGAGCGTCGACTTGCCGCCGGTCGGCACGGCTCAGCGCCCCACGCCGAGCGTCTGGCGCCAGGTCGGAAAGAGCCGGTCGGCGTCGCCGGGGAACGACGCGAAGGCGCGGGCGAGTTCGTGATGCGACTTGGCGTACTCGAGCAGCGAGACGCCTGCCTTCCAGGCGTCATACGCCTGGCGCATCGAGCGTGCCCCGGCCGCCGGCGAGTCGATGTGTCCGTATGAGCCGCCACCCGCCGTCGTGATCACGTTGCCGTGGCCGAGGTTCTCGAAGAAGCCGGCCATGCGCACCGCGTTCATGCCGCCTGAGATGATCGGCGTCGTGGGCTTCATGCCGTACCAGCGCTGGTGATAGGCCGGCCCCTGAAATTCGTCGCGCTCGATGATGTAGGCGATGTCCCGATCGTCCGCGGTGCCTTCCATCTTGCCGAAGGACATCGTGCCGACGTGCACGCCCGACGCCCCCTGAAGCCGGCTCATCTTGGCCAGGACGTAGGAGTCGTACCCGCGCTTCGACTGCGGCGAGGTCACCATGCCATGTCCGGCGCGGTGGTAATGCAGATACTGATTCGGATACTGGCGACGAGCCGTGGTGATCATCCCGGGGCCGCCGACGAACCCGTCGACCAGGAAGGCCACCTTGTCGGCGTCGGGCCCGAAGGTCTCAAGAATGAAGTCGGCCCGCGCGCACATCTCGTAGTGATCGTCGGCGGTGATGTTGGCGGAGAAGATCTTCGGCTGACCGGTCTCGTCCATCGCCCGGCGCATCGCGTCGGCCACCAGCGGGATCGTCTGCCGGATCGGCGAGAAGACCTGGTTCCCCTGCGGCTCGTCGTTCTTGATGAAGTCGCCACCGAGCCAGAACTCGTAGGCCGCTGTCGCGAACGGCTGCGGCCGGAGGCCGAGTTTCGGCTTGATGATCGTGCCGACGATGAAGCCGCCGTCCTTGATCGGCCGCCCGAGAATGCGCCAGAGGTCGGAGATGTCCTTCGAGGGACCGTCGAAGAGCTGGATCGCGCGTTCGGGCACGTAGAAGTCGTAAATCTTGCCGTACTCGATGTCGCCCATCCCCTGGTTGTTGCCGATCGCCAGGGTCAGGAACGAGACCAGCATCATCCGGCCGTCGGTGATGTTGCGGTCGAAGAGCGCCAGCGGATAGGCGATCCGCATCTCCTCGGTCGCTTCATCGATGTAGTACACCAGCGCGTCGACGCCGCGGGTGAAGTCATCGGTGGTGGCCACGTCGACGTTGGTGCCGGTCGACGACTCCGCGGCAAAGTGGGCGGCCGCGGCGAGATAGGGGTGCCCTGCCTTCGGCTTCATCTTGTACGCCACGAGGATGTGCTGCCCGCCGGCGACAAGGTCGGCCTCGCGAAGGCTGAGATCGGCATATCGACTGGACTGGTCCATCCGGACACCTCAACGAGAAGATGGAAACACCAGACCTCGCCCCCCGAGCATCGCGAGAGGGTGGGTCGGTTGGAGACAGGTCGTTTTCCAATGTACGGTTGGATGATTGATGATGAGAACTGGGAATTAAAAGCTCCCCATTCGCGCCTTTAAACCGACATATTAGCTCCCCATTTGACGAATTCTCTCTTCGGCGTATATTCGGTACACCAAGCCGAATAAACGCCGAAGCTGAGGTCGCCATGAATTCCGCCGTTCCCCTCGCCACCGTCGCTCGAGGCGCCCTCGCGCCCACCACCTTCCAGCCGCTCCCCGCCGCCGAGACGACGCGGGCCGACTCGACGCTTCCAGCCCGCTGCCCAGAATGTCAGGGACCGATCGCCCGAAGCGCCCGGTGTCAGACCTGCGTGGCCTGCGGCTGGAGTCGGTGCGTCTGAATTGGGGTCGTAGGTCGTAGGTCGTAAGTCGTAGGTCACGCTCGGCGGGGTGCGTCCATCACGCCAAGAAACTGCCGACTTACGACCTACGACCTACGACTTACGACTTCTCCCCATGCCCACTCACTTCACCCCTCTCGGCACTCGCGGTCCCTCCACCCGCTTCCTCTCGCTCGACGCGCGCGGCATCCTCAATCCCCCTGCCGCCACCGGGATGCGGTTCTGGTCATTGAACCCCTATGTCGGCTGTGAGTTCGGCTGTGCCTACTGCTACGCCCGCGAGACGCACCGCTGGACCATCGACCGCGCCGCGAACCAGCGCCCACCACTGCCGACCGCGCGTGAGGCCGCCATGCTCCCCTCGGCGCAGGCCTTTGAGCGACGGATCCTGGTCAAGGAGGACGCCGCCGCATTGCTCCGGCGCGACCTCGACCCCGCACGAGTCGACAGCCTCCCGATCGTGATTGGCTCCGCGACCGATCCCTACCAGCCTGCCGAGCGCCGCTTCAAGCTGACGCGCGCGCTGCTGGAAGTCTTCACCGAACACCGCGGCCTGCATCTCGCCATCATCACCAAGTCGGCGCTGGTGGCGCGCGATGCGACCCTCCTCGCCGAGCTGGCCACGCAGCACCGGGTCTCGGTGCACATCTCGCTGGCCGCCCTCGACGCCGCGCTGCTCCGGCAACTCGAACCGCGGACACCCACCCCGAAGGCGCGGCTTGCCGCCATGCAACGGCTTGCCGAGGCTGGCGTGCCGGTCGGGTTGCTGATCGCGCCCATCCTGCCGGGACTCACCGACGACACCGTCACGCTCGAGACCCTGCTCGCGGCCGCCCGCCACGCCGGTGCGCGGTGGGCGGGTGGTGGCCCCCTGCGGCTCGGGCCCGCCACCCGCCACACGCTCTTTCCCTGGTTGCTGCAGCACCGGCCCCTCCTGGCACGCCGCTATCGCGAGCACTATGGCGACCGCCGCGGTGTCACCAAGGCGTATGCCGATGCACTCGACGACCGCTTGCGCACGCTGATGGACCGGCTCGGATTCGACCCGCGCGAAGGAATGCGGCGCGAGGAGGAGTTGCGGACGCCAAGCCCCGGAGCGGGACAGCTCGCGCTGTTTGAGGGGTGAGGGGTGAGGGGTGAGGGGTAACCAGTGACCAGTGACCAGTGACCAGTAGAAACGTGAAAGGTGAAACGGTTCCCCACCTCGGGGCACGTTTCACCTCTCACGTTTCCATCATCGATCATCGATCATCCATCATCCATCATCCATCATCCACTATCTCCGTACGCAGATCCCATCCAACGACGGCCGCTTGCTCACATTGCCCGCCGCCACCGCGACATCGCGGATCAGGTTGGCAATCCGCGAATAGTGCGGATAGTCGATGTACTGCGGTTCATCGGTGACCTGGTGGTAGTCGCCGTGCAGGCCCGTGAAGAAGAAGACGATCGGGATGCACTTCTCGGCGTAGCGCGCATGGTCGCTGCGGCCGTAGAGGTTGTTGTACCCGGGCCACTTGGTGACGCCGTTGACCAGCGTGCCGAGGGTCGGGTCGTCGAAGCGGTCGTCGAGGGTCAGCTTGCTGGTGCTGGTCTTGTTGGTGCTGTAGACCAGGTCACCGAACTCCTTCGAGAGGCGGTAGGCCCCGAGGATGCCGGTGTAGGCATCGCCACCACCGATCACGTCTTCGGCCCGACCGCGACCGATCATGTCGATGTTGATGTGCGCGGCAATCGAGTCGACCGGCACCGTCGGATTCGACGAGAACGCGCGCGAGCCGAACATCCCCGCTTCTTCCGCGGCGTGCCAGACGAAGACCATCGACCGCTTCGGCTTCACCTTCATCGCCTGGATATTCTCGGCGATCTCGAGCAGGGCCATCGAGCCCGAGCCGTCGTCATCGGCGCCGTTGTTGATCGAGTCGGGGCGCGCCGGGCGAACCTTCCGGAGCGAATCGACGTTGACCTTCGGAAGCGACGACGCCTGATCAGGCGTCAACGGCAGCAGGTCGCCGCTCGCCATCGAGGCGCGCAGACGGATCTGGGCCGCGACACGCAACGAGTCATGGTCCACGCCACCCTGGCGATAGCCGACATGGTCGTTGTGCGCGCCGATCACGACATACTGGTTCTTGAGCTTCGGGTCGGAGCCCGGGACGATGGCGACGACATTGCGGCCGTAGTCGGTCCACTTCTCGGAGAAGTCGAGCTTGGCCGACACGGTCGCGCCGGCGCTGCCGAGCGGCAGGCCCGCGAGCACCTTGCCACCGAGCAACTTCTCGGCGGTGGCGATCGTGACGCGAATGTTGGCGGCCGGAGCTTCCGTGCTGGCAGCCGGCGCACCACCCGCACCACCACGGCCACCCGCCGCGCCACGGCCACCCGCCGCCCCACCGGCGCCCGCGCGACCGGCACGTGCGATCGAGTCCGCGCGCGCAACCGAGTCATTCCAGGCGCGGATCGTCGCCGGGGTCATCCCGGCCGGCAGCGTGCCGCCGATCACCTTGTCGCCACGCACCACGCCGAGCTGGCCCTTGGTGTTGACGATCACATCGCCCGCCACGACGGTGGTCTTGGCATCAGCCGCCGAATACGCGGCGGGGGGCTCGTTGATCATGGCGCGCGCAGCCGGGGAGAGCGGATCGAGGTCGGCCGTGATCACCGCCACGGCACCAGCGAAGCGCGCGTTCCCGCCCGCCGCACCGCCGCCGAAGCCACCGCGCCCGCCGGCGCCACCACCACCGGGGCCGCCGCCAATCGGCGACGCCGCGAGTGGACGCGCCGCTGCCAGGACGACCACCTTGCCGGCCGCCTGTGCCGCGCTGATCTGCTGCGTGGTGTCGCCGGCGACGCCGCCGTAGATCACCGCCGCGTTGTCGATCGCCTTCGGCGCGCGCGCCCCCGGGACCGGGGCGAAGTCGACGCCGAAGCGCAGCATCTGGCCGCCGACCGTCATCGCCGACTGCGCGGTGAACTTCCGCTGCATGTAGGGCAGCACCTGGAAGTAGCTGCCGTTCTCGCCCGCGGCCTTGATGCCGAGACGCTGCAGCTCGCCCGCGATGTAGTTGGTGCCCTGCATGTTGCCCGGGCGTCCGACCTGGCGACCCATCATCGAGTCGTCGGCGAAGATGTAGAGGCGGGTCATCAGGTCGGCGACCGAGATCGCCGCAGCCGTCGGCTGCGGAGCGTGCTTCTCAGGGTAGCCATACTGGTTGACTTTGGCTTGCGCGGAAAGCGCAGCGGGAACGAGCAGGAGCGCCAACGAAGGCGCCGACCAACGTGTAATGGACACGCGAGTGCTCCAGTGAGAACGGGGAATCATCTGCAGGGGTACTACCTAATGATACGGCGGAGAATCAACCGGCGTTGACCGCGTCGCTCTCCCGCGCCGCCGCGATCCCCTTCGCCTCGTTGACCGAGGCGAGGATCACCCCGCCGATCACGAAGAAGAGGATGACCGTCGCCACGCCGGCCCGCTGTGAACCGAACTGGGTGGTGGCCAGGCCGAGCAGGAGCGGCCCCATGAACGCCGTCGCCTTTCCCGAGAAGGCGAAGAAGCCGAAGAACTCCGACTGATGCTTGCTGGGGACGAATCGCGCCATCAGCGACCGCGACGCCGACTGGTTCGGTCCCACGAAGATCCCGATCAGGATGCCGGCAACCCAGAACCAATTCCGCGTCGGCGCCCACACCGCCATCGCCGTCGCCAGCGTGAGCGCCGCCAGCGACCAGAGCACCGTCTTCTTGCCACCGATCTTGTCGTCGACGAAGCCGAAGAGGAAGGCGCCCAGCCCGGAGGCAACATTGAGCGCCACGCCGAAGAGGATCACGTCGGCGAAGGTCATCCCGAACGTGCCGGCCGCGTAGATGCCCCCGAAGGCGAACACCGTCACCAGGCCGTCGTTGAAGATCAGCCGCGCCACGAGGAAGCGGAGGATCTCCCGGTACCGTGCGATGTCGCGGGCCGTCCGCCCGAGCTCGGCGATCGCCGCGCGCAGCGAGATCGTCGCGTTGGGAATCCGCTTCTCGGGCACATTGAGGAAGATCGGAATGGAGAAGACGAGGAACCAGCCGGCGGCGAGGAGGCAGGTGGCGCGGATATTCCACCCGGCCTCCTTGCTCATCCCGAACCACGGCACCTCGGGCTGCACGAAGCCGACGAGCGCGATGGCGAGACAGACCAGCCCGCCGACATAGCCGAGGCCCCAGCCGTAGCCGGAGACGCGACCGATCCGCTCCGACGAGGCGATCGTCGGCAGGAAGGCGTTGTAGAAGACATTGCCCGACTCGAAGGCCACTTCCGCGATGATGAACAGCGTCAGCGCGATCATCCCGGCGTTCGTCATCCCCGGTGCAACGAAGGCGAGTGCCACCGTCGCGGCGATGCAGATGGCCGTGGCGAGCGCGAGAAAGCGCTTGCGTGCCCCGCTCCGATCGGCGGCGGCCCCGAGCAGCGGCGAGATCAACGCCGTCAGCAACGCACTGATCGCCACGCCGCGCGACCACCACGCCGTGCCGGTGACCTCGTCGGGCGCCATCGCCTTGGTGAAATACGTGGCGTAGATGAAGGTCACCACCAGTGTGGTGAACGCCGAGTTGGCCCAGTCATAGAGCGCCCACGACCAGATGACCTTGGGCGAATCCTGGCCGTCCGGCGTGGCCACCGTGGCTGCGGTCATCGGGAACCTCGCGGGGGATGTTGCGTGAAGAGTTGGTCGAGGCGGCGACCGAGATCGTGCTGCGTCTGGCGGAGCGTCTCCACCAATCTACGGCGGGACCGGAGCAACGCCCACCGGCGGACATCGGCCCAGGCGCCGTGCCACCGCTCCCGCACCAGCAGCCCGGCCAGGCCGATCACCGGCACCAGCAGGATTGTCACGGCAGCGAACCACCAGCCGAGCCAGAGCCCCGCCGCGATCGCCAGCGCCACCACCCACACGGCATAGAGCGCCGCGCCGATCAACAACTTCCAACTCGAGCGGGTGTCGCGCTCCAGCGTGAAGCGATCGACCACCACGCCGGTGAGCTGGTACGGCACCACGAAGAGCAGCCAGCCGACGACGGCCACCGCGATCCACGGCGGCAACAGCAGCGGAATGCGCAGCGTGGCCCATCCCACCGCCGTCCGCCCCGTCGTGTCGAGCCCGAGATCGGCCGGCCGCAATCCGAGGCGCGTGAGCCGGCGCACGTGCGCGGTCACCTCGCGCGCGAGTGCCTCGGTCGTCGCATCCGGCTCGGCGCGCACCTCCGCGAGGATCCGCGTCGTCGCGGCGAGTCGGGCGATGCGCTCCGCCGGTTCCGGCGCCGCACGCTGCTCCGCCTCCCAGATCTCCATCGCGCCGTCGACCAGCGGCGCGTCCTCCCACTGCGCCAGGTTGAGCGTCTGCTGCCGGATCGCTGCGTCGATGCGATCGGTCAGCTCGCGGACGGCGTCGCCGTCGCGTGCGCCGCGTGCCGCGAGGTCGTCCCACGCAATCGGCTCCCCGACCAGCGCGAACCCCTCGGAGCGGAAGATCTCCTTCTCGCGGAAGACCAGGCCGACTGCGATGATCGGGAAGGCACCGCCAACCAGCGGGGCCGCGCCGAGCGCAATGCGCGCCGCACCGGTCTTGAGCGGCGTGATCGACGGCTCGCTGTGCGAGATCCCCTCGGGAAAGAGCCCGACCGCATCGCCCGCCGCGAGTGCCGCGTGCACCGCGTCGAACATCGTCGCGTTGCGCGCCAGCTTGCTCGGATCATCGCTGGCGCGGTAGACCGGAATGGCCCGCCCGAGCTTCACCAGCCACGACGTCTTCGGGTCATCCCACAGCGGTGCCTTCGCGAGGAAGCGCACCGGCCGCCGCGCCGCCGTCAGCACCACCATCGGATCGAGCAGCGAATTGGGGTGATTGGCCACCAGCAGCACCGGCCCCTGGCGAGGGACCGTGCCGCCGGCGATCTGCAGGCGGTAGAAGGTGGTGACGAGGAGGGGGGCGAGGATTGGGATGCGGAGTCCGGTCGTAAGTCGTAAGTCGTGAGATCGATGATCGATGGTCCATGACTCGATCGATCCTTGGCGCACGGTCAAGCTACATCCCCGACATTGGAGGCATCGACCATCGCTCATCGACCATCGATCATCGACTTTCGGTGTATATTCGGGTATCCGCCATGCGCACCATCCTCTTCGTCGATCCGCCCGCCTTCTGCACCACCCTCGAGGTGCTCCGCGACCCGCAGTTGCGGCGGCGGCCCATGGCCATCGCCCCGCTGGCGGCCGATCGGGCGGTGGTGCTGGCGGTGAGCGCGGAGGCGCGGCTGGCGGGGGTGGCGCGGGGAATGGCGGTGGCGCTGGCCAGGCGCATCTGCCCCGACCTGATCGTCCGGCCGCCCAGCCCGGGCCGCTATGCCAAGGCGCACGCCGCACTGCACACCATCCTGGCCGAAGTGGCGCCGGTGATCGAGCCGCGCGGATGGGGGCATGCCTACCTCGACCTCACCGGCACCGAGCGGCTCTTCGGTCCGGCCGTCGAGGTGGCGCGTCGGCTCGAGCGGACGGTGCGCGAGCGCCTCTCACTGCCGCTGGCCGTGGGCGTGGCGATCAACAAGTTGGTGAGCGAGAGTGCGGCGACGGTGGTGAAGCGCGAGGCCGGTGCCGACATCTGGGCCGTGGCCGCGGGCTATGAGGCCGCCTTCCTCGCCCCGGAGGCTGTCCAGCTGCTGCCGGACGTGCCGGAGCTGGTGCGTCGTCGGCTCGACGACTATCACCTCGAGCGGATCGGTGAGGTCGCGGCGCTCGGCGAGACGCCACTGCGCGTGGCCTTCGGGGCGGCGGGCGGGACACTGCATCGGCACGCGCACGGCATCGACCCGCGCCCGGTGCTCTCACCCGAGGTGCAGGCCGAGCTCCGACTCACCCACGAACTCGCCACCGACACCAACGACCGCCAGGCACTCGCGGCCATCCTCCGGCCACTCGCCGAGGAGATCGGTCGGCGGTTGCGCACCCGCCGGTTGATGGCCGGACGCCTGGTGGTCACGGTCCGTCACGCCGACGACACCATCGCCGAACGTGCCATCGGTGTCGGTGCCTCACCGCTCGACAGCGACCTCTGGCGCGCCGCCTGCCGCGCCCTCGATGCCGCCCTCACCCGGCGCATCGCCGTGCGCAGCCTGGTCCTCACGGCGACCAGCCTGCACGACGGCGGCGGACAATTCGAACTGTGGCCGAGCGAGGAACTCTGTGCCGCGCCGAAGGCGGTGGCGTTGCAGCGGGCGCTGGACCGAATGAAACGAGTGACCAGTGACCAGTGACCAGTGGGCCCTGGTGACGGGTCACTGGTTACTGGTTACGCCCGCCCCGTTCGCCGTTCGCCGTTCGCTGTCAGGCGTACGGCATCGGCGGCACCTTCCCCAGCAACCGCGCATACACCGCCAACGAGCCACGATGATGCGCCGTGTGATCGACGATCGCGCTGATCACCGCCATCCGTGGTGCGCCGTCGAGAATCATGTCGTTGGGGATCGGCTCGAGCAGCGTCTCGTCGGAGGCCGCACCGACGACGGAAATGGCACGCGAGAAGGCGCGGTCGAGCATCTCCCGCGCCTCGGCCAGCGTGCGCGGCGTCTTGGCGCGGGCGATCGACGCCTCGAAGTCCATGTCCCATCCCTTCCCCAACGCCCCGTCGACGAACCAGTCCAGCGTGTCGGCGGCGTGCGCCACCTGCCCGGCCACCGTGTACATCTCGGCGGTCGGCGAATAGCCGGCATCGGCTTCCTCGAAGATCGAGGTGGTGGTGCCGAAGAACTTGCGGGTGGACTCCAGCTGGGCAACGAGACCTGGGGCGAGCATGGCAGACTCCGGAGCGGAATAGGGAGGTGGAGATTCGGTGTTTCTTCGGGAAATTTGGCGGGTGGGACGGAGGGTGTCAACGGGGGGTAGGTCGTAGTCGTAGGTCGTAGGTCCCCCCTCACTCCTCACCCGCGCGGCCAGCGGCCGCGCCCCGGCCACTGGTCACTGGTCACTGGTCACTGGTCACCAGGCCAACACCACCTTGCCGAACGTCGTGTTCCCAGCCAACAGATCGTAGCCGCGAACGGCCTCGGTCATCGGCACCACGGCCTCGACCAGGGGCGTCAGTGCGCCGCTGGCGAAGTGCGGCAACACCTCGGCGTCGAAGCGCGCCATGAGGGCCCGCCGTTCCGCTGCTCCGCGATTGCGCATTGCCGTCCCGATGATCGAGAGGCGTTTCCGCAACACGACACCGAGGTCGATGGTCGTCTCGCTTCCCGTCATCGTGCCGAGCACCACCAACCGGCCGAGTGGGGCGAGCAGGCCGAGGTTGGCGGTGAGGGCCTTCGCGCCAAGGGTGTCGATGATCAGCTGCACCGGCGCGTCGACAGCCGTGGGCCAGTCATCGTCGGTGGTGAGCACGCCGTGGTGCAACCCGAGCGCGCGACAGCGTTCGAGTTTGCCGGCGGTGCGCGACGTGCCGATCATCGTCACGCCGAGCAGTGGCGCGAACTGCAGGGCGGCGGTGCCGACGCCGCTGCCGATGGCATGGAAGAGCACGCGGTCACCGGCCACCGCGCGGCCACGAATCACCAACGCATCCCACGCCGTGAGGAAGGCCTCGGGGACGGCGGCCGCCTCGATGTCGCCGAGTCGATCGGGGACCCGGATCGCCTCCGCTTCGTGGATGACGAGTTGCTCCACCATCGCGCCGCCACCGACGAGCCCCATCACCCGATCACCAATGGCAAAGCGGGTGACACCCTCGCCGATCGCCGTGACGACGCCGGCGTATTCGAGCCCGGGCACGTCCGTCGGCCACCCCGGCGGTGCCGGATAGCGGCCGAGGCGTTGCAACAGGTCGGCACGATTGAGCCCGACCGCGCGCACGGACACCAGCAACTCGCCCTCGCCGGGGCGCGGTGCGGGGCGCTCGACGAGGGCAAGGTCGGGAAGCAGGAGAACGCGCATGGAGGGAAGCTACTTCACCTTCCACGCCCCCGAGATGGCGAAGGTCTCCTGCGAAATCATGGCGCGGGCGAGTTGCGGTGCGGGCGCCGGTCGCCGAAGCAGCACCAGGAGCAGCATCGCCACCCCCGTGGCGGCAAGGAAGACCTCGGGGATCCCGGCAATGGTGTCGGGGTGACTCGCGAAGACCGCGCTCAACCAGACGCGCTTGAGCAGCATGTCCCAGAACAGGGGCAGCACCAGAAACGCCGCGAGCAGCTGCAGTCGGTTGCTGTGTTGCAGCGCACGATAGGCCGTGAGGACGGGCGACCAGAAGAGCAGCAGGGTCAACGCCAGCATCGGCAACCAGAGGACATTGCCGGGGGCAAAGGCGCGAGCGACCACCATTTCATCGCCGCCGCGAATCAGCACCGTCACGACACGCGCCAGCGGCAGGTTGGCCAGGATCAGCGTGACACCCGCGCGCGCCTCGCCATGATGGATCATCGCGCGGCCGCCCCAGATCAGCAGCCAGGTCAGCAGCGGCCCGGCGAGCGTCGCCACGACGGAGAGTCCATCGGCGCTGCACCCGGTCGGCCGTTGGAACTGCCAGAAGCTCATCGTTCCCCACGTGCCGCACGTCAGCCGCACCGTGAGGTGGTGGATGAGTTCATGCGCCCCCAGACAGAGAAAGGAGAGGGCGGCGAACTGCAGCAGGTAACGGACGTTCAGGGGCAACCGAGTCATGCGGGGAAGTACGGAGGGGACGGGGGGTGGGTTTCAGGGTGTAACAGAAAAGTGACGAGTGACGAGTGACCAGTGACCAGTGACCAGTGACCAGTGACCAGTGATGGTACCTCATCTGGTTACAGGTCACGGGTTACAGGTTACTGGTTACGACTCACGAACTTCCCCAACACAATCATCTCCGCAGCCATCTTCAGCTTCTCGCCGTTCGGGAACGGCTTCCGCGCCACCTCGGCGAAGCCGAACTTCGCATAGAAGGCCGGCAATTCCAGGCGCAGGTCGACCATCTCGAGCTGGAGCCTGGGGAGGCCGAGCTGGAGGCAGCGGGCCTCCATGGCGTCGATCAGGGTGCGCGCATGGCCCGCCCCTTGGCCGGCGGGGTCGACGGCGAGGAGCCCGAACCAGCCATGATCGCCGCGGTTCTCGAAGTGCACCACCGCAACGAGGCCGTCGGCGTCGGCCCGGTCCACGACCAGGAATTCGGCCCCGGTGCGCGAGAAGCGCTCCAGCAGTTCCGCTGGCGTGATGCGGTCGCCCTCGATGAAGAAGGCCTCGACCTGATAGGCGAGGTTCACGACGCGGCGGATCTCGGGCAGGTCCGCCGGGGTAGCTCGACGTGCGATCGGGGTACTGGTCATCCTCAAGGCTAGTGCGACGCCGGGGGGCTTCGGAAGTCGGCCACGACACAACGGCGGGGCCGCTCCCGGCGTACCTCCCTCGATCGACACGGTACATTTTCGGTCGTCTCTCCCTCGAAACCCCTGCTCACCCCTCTCGGAGCCATTCCATGGTCTCTTCGCGCACGACGCTCCTCGGACTCGCCTCCGCCGCACTCCTCGTGGCCTGCCACCAGACCCCGGCCGCGACGCCGGCACCTGCAGCGCCGGCTCCCGCGCGCCCGGCGCCGCCAGCAGCAGGTGCCCCGAACACTCCCGGCCAGCCTGGTCAGCCCGGCGGCGGTCGCGGCGGTCCGCGCCCCTCACCTGACTCGCTGATCAAGCTCCGCGCGGGCGTGCTGAAGACGGTCGCCGCGTCGATCGCCGGCCGCGAGAACGAGCCCGCCGAGGTGGTCTTCAAGAACATTCAGGTACTGAAGGGGAAGACCGCGGCCGAGGTGCTCACCACGATGGAGAGCTACTCCAACGCCCTGACGGCGCAATGCACCACCTGTCATGTCGCCGGCAGCTGGGCCGACGAGTCGCGCCAGAACAAGTCGCGTGCGCGGATCATGCAGACGATGGTGAACGCCATCAACGCCGACCACATCCCGAAGATGCAGATGTCGGGCGCGGCGCAGGTGACCTGCATGACGTGCCATCGCGGCCTGCGCACGCCGAATCAGGCGATCGACGCGGGGCTGCAGAAGCAGAACGAGGTGGCGAAGCCGTAATCGAGAAGCGAGAAGGGAGAAGCGAGAAGCGTGGTGCTGCGGGAAGATCTCTCCGCGACACCACGCTTCTCGCTTCTCGCTTCTCGCTTCTCGCCCTACCGCTTGAATGGATCCCCAAACTTCGCATCACCCGCCAGCTGCGTATCCGTCAGCGTCTGCAGGAAGGCGACCAGCGCGGCGCGATCGCCGGCATTCAGGTTGAGCCGCAGCGGCGTTCCGCCGGGGCCACGGAGGCGCTGGTCGAGCGCCGGTCCGTCCTGCACCCCGTTGTTGTAGTGCGCCACCACCTGATCGAGCGTGCTGAAGCGTCCGTCGTGCATGAAGCGGCCCGGCACGCCACTGCTCTTGAGCGATGGCGACTTGAAGATCCGGGTTTCGCCGGCGTCGAGGCCGTTGCTCAACGAGTTGCCGGCGAGCGCGAAGGTCGGCGCGACATGGCAGGCGGCGCACCCGGCGCCGCCCTGGGGCGGTGCGGTGAAGAAGAGCTCGCGCCCGCGGTTCTCCTGCGCCGTGAAGGTCGGGATCGGCGTGTTGACGCCGCGATCCGGCAGGCCGGGATTGAAGACCTGCGCGTATCCCGTGTCCCACCGGCTCGACGTCGAGAGGATGCTGCGCACGTACTGCGCCATCGCCCGCTGCATCCGATCGGTGGTCACGGTGGAGTCGCCGTAGACGAGGGCGAACAGCTCGCGATAGTACGCGAGTCCCTGCAGCCGCACGTTCACTGCGGCGAGGCCGCCATGGGCGGCATCGAAGCCCATCTCGACGGCGTTCTGGATCGGCTCGATCGTCTGTGCCTCGAGGGTCGCCGCGCGACGATCCCAGAAGAAGTTGCCCGGGCCGTAGAAGCGGGCATTCACCAGCCGCATTGAATGGGCACCGGTGAGTCCGCCCTCGAAGCCCACCGACAATTGGGCCTCGTCGCTGAAGCCGCTCGCTTGCGCATGGCACGACGCGCACGACTTGGTGTTGTTGAGGCTCAGTTGCCGGTCATAGAACAGCACCCGGCCGAGCGTGGCGCCCGCATCGGTCACCGGCGCGTTGCGGCCATTGTCCGTGTTGCTCCCGATCAGCCCGGCATAGTGTGGCGGGAGTGCCGGCGCCGCGTAGTTGGGGAGTTGTGCCGGATTGATCGTCAATGCGGCGGTCACCCCCGCGAACGTGACCGGCGTCGGAGCTGGCGGTGGAGTGACGACCACGACCGGCGATTCGGGGATGGTGGGGGTGCCGTCGCTGCCGCATCCCGTCAGGATGACGAGGAGCAACGACCAGCACGAGGCGCCGCGCGCCGCTCGAACGATGGATGTGGTGGGCATGCCGCAAGGACGGCAGCCGCGGCGCTTCGTTAAGTGGCCAGCGCCGCGATGGTCCGCACGTTGCGCCCGGTCATCGGCTTGAGGAGCTTGTCCACCGCCCGCTCGACCTTCGGCTCGCTCTCGCGGGTGACCCGCAACCAGTACAACTCTCGTCCGATCACGCGGAAGCGCTGGACCGGTGTGCTCAGCGCTGCCACCGCCTGGGCGACCTCCGGACTCACCGGCCCCTTCAGGAAGGCCACCATCAGCGCATGGGCTTCGGCCACCTCGGCTTCCGAGAACGGCACGCTGTCGAGGACTGCCTGCAGTTCCGCTTCGCTTCGGACGAAGGTCTCCACCACGAACCCGAATTCCTCCTCGAGGGCCGCCTCGATCCTCGCTTCGAGCGCCGCTCCGCGCCCCCGCCCACCAAAGCGGACGTTGCCGCTGGCGATGTAGGTCGAGACCTCGCTGAAGCCGAGGGACTCGAAGAGGGCACGCAGCGGGGCCATGGCGACCTGGCGGCCGCCGACGTTGATGGCGCGGAGGAAGGCGACGGAGGGCATCTGGCTGAATCCTAGCTTCGGTGTATATTCGGGTCAACCCCATCGATCATCGATCATCGATGATCGATCATCGATGATCGATCGACGCGCTCCGGAAGGCCCCATGTCCTACTGCACCATCGCGCCAGGCCACCCGGTCCACGGCTCGTACCACGACACCGAATATGGCTTCCCACTCCGCGACGACGCCGGGCTCTTCGAGCGCCTCATCCTCGAAATCAATCAGGCCGGGCTGTCGTGGGAGACCATCCTGAAGAAGCGCGAGGGTTTCCGGCGCGCCTACGACGGTTTCGACCCGCACGTCGTCGCCGGCTACGGCGAGGTCGATCGCAACCGTCTCCTCGCCGACGCCGGCATCATCCGCAATCGCCTCAAGGTCGACGCCGCCATCCACAACGCGCAGCGCGTGGTGGCCCTCATCGCCGAGCATGGTTCCTTCGCGGCGTGGCTCGACGCGCAGGGTCCTCTCGACAAGCCGCAGTGGGTCAAGCTCATGAAGCGCGAGTTCAAGTTCATGGGCGGCGAGATCGTCGGCGAGTTCCTGATGAGCATCGGGCGACTGCCGGGGGCGCACGTGGAGGAGTGTCCCATCGGGGGGAGGAGAGCTGGGTAGTCGATCATAAGTCATAGATCATCGACCATCGACTTACGATCATCGACGATGTTCACCCACCTGCACGTCCACTCCTGGTTCTCCTTCGGCCTCGGCGTCTCTTCGCCGGAGGTCCTGGTCGAGGCCGCCGCACGCCGAGGGTACCGCACCCTCGCGCTGACCGACACCAACGGCGTCTACGGCGCCGTGGAGTTCCAGAAGGCGTGCGAGGCCGCCGGCATCCGCCCGATTCTCGGCGCCCACCTCGTGGCCAACGGCCAGGACGCGGTGATCCTCGCCGAAGACGCCCGCGGCTGGGGCACGCTGGGCCGCGCCGTGAGCGCGGTGCACTGGGAGCCCGACCTTGCGCTCTCGGCCCAGCTCGCCGTCGATCGCGAAGGCCTCACCGTCATCACGCAGGACGTGGCCCTGCTCGAACGACTGGTAAAGCTCTCTGGTCCCGCCGGCCTCTGCGCCGAGCTGCGTCCGGGCCCCGATCGCCACGCCGTGCTCGCCGCCGCCCGCCGCCTCGGCATCCCCGCCGTCGTCACCGGGGGCGTGGTGATGGCACACGCGGAGGACTGGAACCGGCACCGGCTGATCCACGCCATCCACGGCAACGGCACGCTCTCGGGTGATGGCGAACAGCGACGGGCGCAGCAGCCGCCGGGCCCAGGAATGCACGGCGCGCCTCTCGCGGTCGCCCGCCCTCGCGACGCCTGGGCTCCGCCCCGCCGCCGATCTCGAACGCCACTTTCCCGACGTCCCCGACGCCTTCGCCGCGGCGGCCGTGATCGCCGAGCGCTGCCAGTATCGCATCCCGATCGGTCGCACGATTGCACCGCGCCACGCCGAGGCGAGCGATGCGCTGCAGCAGCTGCGGTCACTGGCCTACGAGGGCGCCCTGCGTCGCTACGGCACCATCGCGCCGGTGACACGCGATCGACTCGAGCACGAGCTCGCGATCATCGGGATGAAGGGCTTCGCCGACTATTTCCTGGTGGTGCGCGACATCGTCCTCCACGGCCCGACCCACTGCGGCCGCGGCTCGGTCGCGAACTCGATCGTCTCCTACTGCCTCGGCATCACCCACGTCGAGCCGCTCGGCGCGGGGCTGTTGTTCGAGCGCTTTCTCAATCCGGCGCGGCGCGATCCGCCCGACATCGACCTCGACTTCCCCTGGGACGAGCGCGACCGGATCCTCGCGTGGGTCTTCCGCAAGCATCCGCGGCCGCGCGCGGCGATGGTCGCCAACCACAACTGCCTCCGCCTCGCCGGCGCACTGCGCGAAGTCGCCAAGGTGTTCGGCCGTCCGGCCGCCGAGATCCGCGACATCACCCGGCGCATCCCCCATTTCGGCAGCGGTGAACCGGTCGAGGAGCTGCTCGCCTCGCATCCCAACTTCCGTGGCATGCGACTGCCGCAGGGATGGGACCGGATCACCACGCTGGCGGACAGCCTGGTCGGCACGCCGCGGCATCTCTCGCTGCATCCGGGCGGCGTGGTGATCGTCCCCGGCGCGCTCACCGACGTGGTGCCGCTCGAGCCCGCCGCGAAGCGGCTCGCCGATGCGCCGGACCTGACCGTGCCGGTGATCCAGTTCGAGAAGGACGGCGCCGAAGACGCCGGGCTCGTGAAGATCGACCTCCTCGGCAACCGCTCGCTCGCGGTGATCCGCGATGCGATCGCCATGGTCCACGTCAACACCGGCGTGCAACTCGACTACACCTCGCAGCAGGCCGGCAACGACCCCGCAACGCGCGCCCTCTTCCGCACCGGCGACACGCTCGGCGTCTTCTACACCGAGTCGCCCGCGAGCCGCATGCTCAACCTGAAGAGCCAGGCCGAATCGTTCGAACTGCTGGTGCTCAACACCAGCATCATCCGCCCCGCCGCCAATCGCTTCATCCAGCAGTACCTCGAACGGTTGCACGGAATGGAGTACGAGCCGCTGCATCCCTCGCTGCGCGACACCCTCGCCGAGACGTTCGGCGTGATGGTCTACCAGGAGGACGTGGTCAACGTCGCGCATGCCTTCGCCGGACTCGACTGGTCCGCGGCGGACGGCCTGCGCAAGGCGCTCGCGAAGAAGCGCCCGGGGAAACAGCTTGCCGCCTACTTCGAGGAGTTCGTGCGCGGCGCGCGGACGCGCGGGCGGGACGAGGCCAGCATCATCACCGTCTGGGAGATGGTGCTCTCCTTCTCCGGCTACTCCTTCTGCAAGGGCCACTCCTGCTCCTACATCCAGGTGGCGCAGCAGAGCGCCTACCTGCGCGCCAATCATCCGGCGGAATTCATCGCCGCGGTGCTCTCCAACGAGGGCGGCTTCTACCGCAGCTTTGCCTATGTCGCCGAGGCGCGGCGGATGGGCGTCGCCATTCTGCCCCCCTGCGTGAACGCCAGCGCCTGGCGCTGCACCGGCCACCCCGACGGGATGCGCGTCGGACTGATGTTCGTGAAGGGATTGTCGCGGGATGGCGCCGACCAGCTGCTCGCGGCACGCGACGCCTGCGGTCCCTTCACCTCGCTGGCGGAGCTGCGCGCCCGCACCGCCCTGCCGCCCGATGACCTCCGCCTCCTCGTGAAGGTGGGTGCGCTCGATGGGATCGCGGGTGGGATGACTCGGCCGCAACTGTTGTGGGTGGGCGATACGACCGACCGCGAGCTGGCACCTGGAGCGGGGGGGCTCCTCACGACGCCACCACCCGTCCCCGCGCTCCGCGATTACGACACCGAACGCAAACGACGCGATGCCTGGGCCCTGCTCGGCTTCTGCCTCGACGCGCATCCGATGGCGTTGCACGCCGAGGAACTCACCCGCTTCCGCCTGGTGAAGAGCAGCGACCTGCACCGGCACGTCGGCAAGCGGGTGCTGATGGCGGGGATGTACACCACCGGCAAGCCGGTGCACACGGCCACCCACGAACCGATGCAGTTCGTCACCTTCGACGACGGCGACGGATTGATCGAGTGCGTCCTCTTCCCCGCCGTCTACCGGGAACGCGCCCACGTCCTCTTCGACCAGGGGCCCTTTATTTTCCGCGGCGTGGTGGAGGAATCGTTCGGGGCGCTGACCGTGACGATCAGCCATCTGGAGCGGTTGGAGCGGATGCTGGCCAGAATGGGACCCCGCCCACCGGGCAGTTCGGAGGCATCGATGATCGATCATCGATGATCGATCATCGATCGCGGTCCAACCCCCCGTGCCCCCGCCCCGTATTGATTCGTCACCTGCGAAGCACCCAAACTGGAGTCCCAGACCCGATGACCCGCATTGCCACGACCCTTGCAGTTCTGAGCCTGACCGCCGCCCCGTTGGCTGCCCAGAGCCACTACACGCTGAATCCGACCGGCACCGAGGCGCGCTATCAGGTGCGGGAGCTGCTCGCCGCCAACACCATCGAGAACGACGTCGTCGGCAAGACGGCCGGCGTGACCGGCGGGATCGCCCTCGACAAGGCGGGCAAGGTGGTCTCCTCCGGCTCCAAGATCACCATCGACCTCACCCTGCTGAAGACCGATCGCGATCGCCGCGACGGCTACGTGCAGCGCAATACCCTCGAGACGGCGACCCACCCGAACGCCGTGCTCGTCGTCAAGGAGATCACCGGCCTCCCGGCGAAGATGCCGACCACCGGCGCGCTGAGCTTCACCTTGGTGGGCGACCTGACCCTCAAGGGGGTCACCAAGCCGACGACTTGGACGGTCACCGCCACCGCCAGCCCGACCGGCCTCACCGGGACTGCCAAGACGAAGTTCACCTTCTCCGAGTTCGGCATCGCGGTGCCCCGCGTGCCGGTGGTGGCGCGCGTGGACGATCCGATTCAGCTGGAGCTGGATTTCAACTTCGTGAAGGACGGGAAGTAATCGATCATCGATGATCGATGATCGATGATCGATTTGGTAGTATAGTTTCGGGGTGCATCCCTCCTGGCCCCTCCCCGCCGAAGTCGCCGCCCTCGCGGATCAGCTCTCCCCGCTGATCCGCTTTGGCTGTTCCTCCTGGACGTATCCGGGGTGGACGGGGCTGATCTACGAGAAGCCGTATCCGGCAACCGGGGCTGGTGCGAAGATGCTGGCGGAGTATGCGCGCTGGCCGCTCTTCCGCACGGTGGGGATCGACTCCTTCTTCTACACGCCGCCCTCCGAGCGGACGCTGGCGAGCTATGCTGCGGCGCTCCCCGCCGACTTCCGCTGTGTCAGCAAGGTCTGGGATCGGATCACCGCGCACACCTTTGCGAATCCGAAGGAGCGGGCCCACTTCGGGCAACTGAACCCTGACTGGCTCAACGCCGACCTCTTCACCAGCGAAGTCCTCGGGCCGATGCAGGCGCATTTTGCCGAGCATATCGGGCCGTTCGTCTTCGAGTTCCAGACGATTGCGCGTACCGCCAAGATCAGCGCTGCCGACTTCGCGACGCGGCTCGATGCCTTCTTCGGGAAGCTCCCGCGCGGCATCCCCTACGCCGTCGAGCTCCGCAACCAGGAGTACCTGAGCCCGGAGTACTTTGCGGTGCTGCGGACCCACGGCGTGGCGCACCTCTTCAACAGCTGGACGCGCATGCCATCGATCGGCGAGCAGTTCCTGCTCCACGATGCCATCACGGCCGACTTCCTGATCGCCCGCGCACTGCTCCGGCCCGGACGCACCTATTCGACGGCGGTGGATGCCTTCTCGCCGTACGATCGGGTCCAGGATGAGAACAGCGAGCTGCGGGGTGACCTGGCCGCGCTCGCCAAGGCGGCCCTCGAGCTCCGGGTCCCGGCCTACCTGATCGTGAACAATCGCGCCGAGGGATCGGCGCCGCTCACGATCACCGCGGTCGCCCGCCAGCTGGTGGCATCGGTCGGCCGGTAACGATCGACTCGGCCAACGCCGCCGGTTCCGGCACCATGGTGGCGTCGAGCAGCGCCACCCCGCCGCCGGCCCGCAACTGTACCAGGCCGAGGAGTGCGGACCAGACCGCGACGGCGAGACGAATCGCCTCCTCGGGCGCCCCGCCACCGATCGACCGTTCCACCACGCCGACCAGTTCCGCCAGAAAGGTCCCTCGGGCCTCCTCGAGATCGGGGCCGATTGCCCCTCCGCACCCCGCCATCAGCTCCCACCAGGCCGGGTGCTCATCGGCAAAGAGCACCATCCGCCTTGCCCCTTCCGCCGCCCTGACCCCGCTCGGCGCCAGCGTCGCCGCTACCCTCCGGTACCCCTCGGCCGCGATCGCCTCCAGCAACGCCCGGCGGTCAGGGAAGTGCCGGTACGGGGCTGACCCCGTCACGCCGACGCTCTTGGCGAGTTGCCGCAACGAGAGGTCGGCGATCCCACCCCGCTCCAGCTGACGGATTCCCTCGCGAATCAACTCGGCGCGGAGATCGCCGTGATGATAGCCCGACTTCGGCTTGGCGTTGTCGTGCAACGAGTTAGGCATATGTGATCAATGTACACTTCGGCCTTGGAATCGCAAATGTGTGCATTGCGTACATGTGGTGAAGATTTCCGATGGCACTGGCTGTATCCCGCAGAGACGCAGTGTGAGCAGGGGCGCGGTTGGTCGAACGGTTCTTTGGTGTGAAGTCGGAACCGTGGTTTTCGGCCCGGCGAGTATCGACCCTTAGCCGCCGCTGAGCAGCACCAGGAGCTCTGCCCCGTGAACCCGCTCCGCCTGGCGGACGGTCTGCTCTGCCGCTGATGTACGCGCTGCCCACATTTCTCGAGCGGCGTCCAGCCCGTAGCCGATCGGGCGGAGCGTGACACCGAATCTGGCGGCCACGCCGTCGCCCAGGGACGCGAAGCGTTCGACCCAGCGGGCTGCGGTGGCGTCGTCGGCGGTGAGCAGGAGCAGGTCGAGGGGGTCGCCGATCCGTTCGGAGCGGGTGGCGACCCGTCCGACGACGGCGACGGCGAGGAGGGTGGGGTCATTCGGGGTCGTGGCGGCGGCCCGGAGCTCGGAGCGGAGGGCTGGCCAGTGGTCGGCGCCGGCGCGGAGGACGGCGAGGATCGAGGGGGTGAGCCGGTGGGCTGAGCGCACCTGCACCAGGCGCTCGCGTCCTCCCACCACCCGTTCGACGATCCCGGAGGCGAGCAGGTCGTCGAGCGCCAGCTCGACGGTCCGGAGCGCCATGCCGGTCCGCCGAGCAACTTCTCGCTGCTGGAGCGGGTTTGCGGCCGAAGCGAGCACTCGCATCACCGCCACTTTTCCGCGGGTCCCCAGAATGGCGGAGATCGGGTCGTGGATGGCGGCCGTTACTGGCGACTTTGGCATACATAAAGCAGTCGTATGACTGGTTTATTGTCAAGGCGAGAAGCGAGAAGCGAGAAGCGAGAAGCGAGAAGCGAGAGAAGCGAGAAGCGTGGCCCAGCGGAGAGATCCTCCCGCCAAGCCACGCTTCTCGCTTCTCGCCTCTCGCTTCTCGCCTTTACCCGACCTCGACCCCAATCATCGACCCCACCCGCGCGATGGTCTCGCCGATCTTGTTGTTGGGCGTCGAGGCGCCGGCTGTGATGCCGATGATCTTCGCGTCACCCAACCAGTCGGCGAGGATCTCTTCCCGCTTGGTGCGAACCGGCTGGTGCCGCAGCGTCCCGGCCTCCGGATCCACCCCTTCCGCATCCTCGATATGGTACGTCCGGACGCCCTTGCTCTCGGCCAAGGCGGCGAGGGCGCAGGTGTTGGACGAGTTGTACCCCCCCACCACCAGCATCAGGTCGAGCGGATCCTCGAGCAACTCGACGACGGCATCCTGGCGCTCCTGGGTGGCCGAACAGATGGTGTCGAACGACCGGAAGTGGTCCGCGATCGTCGCCTCGCCATAGGCAACGATCAGCGACTTCCGGAGCTCGGCGGCAATCGCCAGCGACTCGCCCGAGAGCATCGTGGTCTGGTTGGCGACCCCGATCCGCCGCAGGTCGGCCGTGAAGTCGAAGCCGGGCGAACACGCCTTGGCGAATCGCGCCGCCAGCGCCGTCGTATCGCCCTTCCCCTCGATCACGTCGCAGACCATCCGCGCCTCGGCCATGTCGAAGACGACCAGGTACTTCCCGCCCTCGTGCTTGGTCGCTTGCGACGCCGTGGCCTGCGTCTCCTCGTGGTAGTGCTTGCCGTGAATCACCGCCGTGTAGCCATCGCGGGCGTAGCTGTCGACCCGCTTCCAGACGTTGAGCACCGAGCCGCAGGTGGTGTCGACCAGGACGCAGCCAATGGCGCGCAGCCGCTGGAAGTCCTTCATCGTCACGCCGAAGGCCGGGATGATGACCACGTCCTCGGGAGTGATGTCGGTGAAGTCGAAGTCCGCGCCGGGGTTGTGCTCGAGGAAGATGATCCCCATCGCCGCGAGCTTCTCATTCACGTGCGGATTGTGAATGATCTCGCCGACCAGCAGCAACCGACGATCGGGGAACTTGCGGCGGGTCTCGTAGGCATAGTCGACGGCGCGATCAACGCCGTAGCAGAAGCCGAATTCCTTGGCGAGCCGGAAGGTCAGCGGGCCGACCTGCAGCCGATTCCCGTTGGCGCGGACGGTCTCGACGATCCCGCTGGCGTAGTCCGCCGAACGCTGCGCCTCGATCTCGCCCTTGAGGCCGAAGCCGCGGCGGAAGTAGGTGGATTCCATGAGGGGAAGATACTCGTCAAGGCGGGGTTCGGAGAGGAGGATGATCGATCATCGATGATCGATCATCGATCATCGGCCGTCAGGGGCAGCCCACCGCCCGCGACTCCACCTTCAGGTTCCGGAATGCCCCGGTGACACTGATCGTGTCGGAGGACATCGGCGGCTGCATCCGGATGGTGAAGGTGGCGGAGAGGAGGCCACCCTGGGGCACCAGCTCCACCAGCCCATTCTGACCGCGATACCCCGCGAGGATCGCGGTGTCGGCAGGCCACCGCAGGGCACTCGAGGCCGCTGGGCGCGGGCCGCCTGCCGCCGCGATGAACTCGGCGGGCAGCACCGACATCGTCCCCTTGGCGAGGGTGTCGGCCGCATGGACGACCATGACGAAACCGGTGTCGTTGGAGAGCCCTTCGACGATGGCAACGCGACTCCCGGGGCACCAATTCACCGTCGCCGGGAGCGTGGCACTGCCCTTGAACTTCCCCTTCCAACTGAGGGCGATGGCATTCGCCGGCACGCCGCCCAGCGGCAGCGCGCCGTCGCGCCCACGCCACCACCAGAACCCCGCCCCGGCGGCCACCAGCAGCAGGCCCACCCCGACCATCAGTCGGCCTCGGGTCACCGCGTGCCGCCGAAGATCAGGTCGAAGCGGAGTCCGCGGCCCGCGCGCTCGGTGATCGGATGGCTCAGTTCGGCGCGGATGATTCCGCCGAGCACGGTGACCCCAACGCCGGCGCCAGAGAGGAACGGGGCGTCGCCGAAGGCGTCTCGACGCCCGGCCTGGCCGGCATCGGCGAAGAGCACCGTCTTCACGGCGCCTCGACCGGCACGCATCAGGTCGAGCTGGGCCGACCAGAGGGCGTCGCCGCTGGCCACGCCGAAGTCGTAGCCGCGCACGGTGTTCAATCCGCCGGCACGCAGCGCCATCTGCGGCACCATGTCGCTGCCCTGGGCGAGTCCACCCTTGAGCCGCAACGTTACCGCGCCGCGCCACCACGTCTGCCGCCAATCGGCAGTCAGCCGCCCCGCGACCTCCCCATCCACCGCGACACCTTCCACCGACAGCCCGAACGCGTGCCCATACTGCTGCGCGGTGTAGCGCAGCTGCCCACCGGTCGCGAGACCTTCGCGGACCGAGGGATTGCCGGGGAAGGACCACGACTTGTCGAACGTGTGCGGCAGGCCACCGTTCGACTCAGTCACCACGCTCTGCTGGTCGGCGACATAGCCGGCGAGGAGCAGTTCCCGACCCAATCCCGTGCTCCGCTCGAGCTGCAGGCGCACGCCCTGCGAGAGGAGATAGGCTCCCTCGTCGCGGCCGACCAGCATGCCGCGGAGCGAATTGCCGAAGGTCAGGCCGCGTGCCCAGGGATCGATGTCGGCCAGGTCGCGCCCACCGGCGATCGTGAAGCGCCCGCTCGGCGCGTCGCGCACGATCATGCCGCTTGCCATGACCCGATGATCGGCGAGGCCATAGCGCGCCGTGGCGAACGCCGTCGTGAATCCCCACGGTGTCCCGAAGCGCTGGCCGTACGAGAAGGTCGTCCCCTGCACCCGGTTGAAGCGAATCAACTCCGGGAGCTTTTCCCAGGCGAAGCCGAATCCCGGCTTGCCGCTCAACCCCGGCGGCAAGTCCTCGACGATGCCGGCGACGTCGGCCATCGCCTCGCGCAGGCGGGCCCGCTCGACCGGATCCTGTTCGAGAACAAGGGAATCGCTCCACGCCGCGTACTGCCGCAGCGAATCAACCGGCGGACGATGGACCTGATACCGACCACCCCGGGCGAGGTAGCCGGTGTTGTCGCGGGCGCGGAGGGAATCGGGAATGACGTTGTCACGCCGGGCCGCCCGCAGCGAATCGCGCTGGGCCACGCGCTCCTCACGACTGAGCCGGGACGTCGAATCGCGGAATGGCGCCGTGAAGACGACGCCCTTGCCGGTGTTGACCTCGTAGTCATCGAAGGTCGTCGTCGCCTCAAAGGGCACGGTCAGGCCGCCGCCGAGCGGCACCGTCACACGCCCCGAGAGGACCTGCCGTGCCGGCAACCAGTACTTGTTCTCTTGCAGCGAATATTCCAGGTCGGCATCGAGCTGGATGAGCTGCTGCACAATGCGACCTGCACGCCGGGCGCCGACCGAATCGCCCGACATCTCGTCATCGAGATCGGTCCAGAGTTCCCGTCCGACAAAGCGGAAGGTGAAGCGCACCACATCGCCGCTCTCGGTGTCGACCCAGAGCCGGCCCGCCACGGCGATCGCCGCGTTCTCCCGCGGCGTGATCGTGATCGAGCGGATGGCGAAGCGGCGGCCCTGCATGCCGATCACCAGCGAGTCGCCCGCGGCGTAGCGGTAGATCGCCTCGGCGCCCTTCGAGAGCGGATGCGGCGCGGCGCGCGACGAGGCATCGCCACCCAGCACGCGGATCGAGTCGCCGAGGGTGCGCGGGACGAACCAGGGCCGGTCGAACGACGATATCAGGTTCACGCCATCGAGACGGGACGCCTCGCGACGGCCGAGGATGTCGACGCGCAGATCGTTCGGCAGCGACCAGTGGACGGTGCCGTCCTGCTCTTCGACGGCCGCGGTCGGCACATTTGCCCAGCGCCGTTGGCCGATCCCGAACGACACGCGATAGCGGAGGTGGGCTTGGTAATCGCGGACGGTGGTATCGGCGGAGGCATGACGCGCAACCGCACGAGCCACCAGGTCTCTGGTGGCTCGGTCGGCGTACGTGGTGGTGTCGGCGGCCTGTTGCCCGATCAGGGCAAAGGCCAACAGCGCTACGACGCCTGATCCCACTTGGTGCGCCCGTCCCGGTGGAGGCCATAGGCACGCAGGCGACGCCAGAGCGTGGTGCGCGAGATGCCGAGGGTCTTCGCCGTTTCCGCGAGGCGCCAGTTGTGGGCCTCAAGCGAGCGGACGATGGCGTCCTTTTCCCGCTCCGCCAAGGTGGTCGGACCCTCCCGACGGGGGAGGAAGATCGCCTCACCGAGCTCAAGCGAACCAACCCGGATCGGGGCAAGCCGACCACCCATCCCAGCGAGCTCAGGGAGGAGGTCGTCCTTCTCACCGGCGGGGTCAAGCCCGGCCTCGGCGAGGGAATCACGCCCGGAGGCGTTGAGGTACAGAATCCGCCCGTCCTTGTCGAACACAATGACGCCCTCGTTGAACGAATCGAGGAGCGCCTTCGCGAGCGGCGAGAAGACCGACGGAAGGGTCGGGGTCATCATCGGCTGGGTCATGTCAGGTGATACGCCCAAGGGGGCCTCTTGGTTTCAGTTGGTGACGTGGGGCGGTTTCCTCTCCCCGCTCCGACGGGCCATATTCTTCCCTCATCCATGACTGATGCCCAAACGACCGCCTCCGTGTCACTCCGCCGCCCTCTCGGGAGCTGGCCGCTCATTGCGGCGGTCGCCTGCATCAGTGCGGGGCTGGTCGTCGGCCCCCTCCTCATCTCACCAGCGCCGGACTCGACCGTGGTCGCCGTCTCCGGCCTGGTTGCCCTGCTCCTGCTCGGACTGGGCGTCCTGGCGCTCATCCAGACGCCGGATGCCCCCCCGACCGCCCCGTTCCTCGGGCTCGTCTCGGCTGCGGCCGTCCTGACCGCCCTGCTGAGCATTGACGCGCCGGTCAGCAAGACGACCCCGCTCGGGCTCTTCCTGATCATCGGCCCGTGGCGTTACCTGTTGACGCCCGTCGTGGTCCACTTCGCACTCGCGGTCGCCTGGAACCATCAGCAGCGCTTCTGGTTCGGGATCGTGACCGGCTGGTACGCCCTCCACGGCGCCCTTTTTGTGGCCACCGCCGGGGGGATCGCCTTTGGGGAGGCCCCACTCCTTCGGGTGGTCGACGGTTTCTTCCTGCGGCAGACCTTCGAACCGGTCGGGGCCACCCTGGCGGTCGGCGCGCTCCTCCTCTCGTTGGCCTCGTCCAATCGCCGGGCCTCCCAGCGCCAGGCCGTGAGCTGGACCCTGGCAGCGGTCCTCTTCGGACTGGTCCCAGCGGTGGTGAGCTCGCTGGTGCCCGAACTACTGGGTTCGGTGGGGTTGCCCCTCCTCCCTGTCTTCACGACGCTTCCGCTATTGGCCCTCTTCGGCTTGGGCGGGATTCTCGCCCTGCCGATGGTCAATCCTCGGAAGCGTGACCTGGCGGCCTATCGGCTGGCCCAGCGCCTCCTGGACGACGCCGACCTCCAGGCCGGCATTCGCGAGAGCGCCGAAGAGTTGCGGAAGCTCTTCGAGGCCGAAGCGGTCGTGATCCGCATCGGGACGCCGGAGCTCGAAGTCACGGTCGGTACGCCCCGGCGCGCACGCCCCGAGGGGACGTTCGTGCCGGACGCCGAGACGTTCGAGGAGCGGCGATCGGTCGTGGCGCCCATTGGACGCAGCGGTGATCCGCTCGGCGAGGTGTACCTCGAGGGGCGCTTTCCGGGGGCATTCGGGCGCCGCGAGCGGGAATGGCTGCTCGCCTTCCTCGGGCCGATCTCCTCGACGATTCGGGTTCGGCGACGCGAAGCCGAGCGTGAGATGCAACTCAGCGGCTTTGCCCACGATGCCGGCGAAGTGAGTCGCGGGTTGGCGCATGCCACCGGATTGTTGCCGGAGTTGGTGACCGACGACGGCCGCGGGCTGCCGTTGCCCGTCGATGCCAGCGAGGTGCTCACCCAGTTGAGTGATGGCAGCAAGGCGATCGGCGCGCGGAGTGACGGCCTCGAGACGGCGGTCGTGGAGGCGCGCGCGCACACCCGCGCCGCCACCGATGCCATCGCGCGCGCCGTTGACGGGCTTGCCGCGCTGAGCGTGGACTTGTCCGCGATTGATCGGCACAGCGAAGCGATCGCGGCGAGCAACGACACCGTGAGCGGCGTCGCCTTCCGCACCAATTTGCTGGCGAACACGGCAGCGCTCGAGGCGAGCCGCGCCGGCGCCGCGGGGCGGACCTTCACCGTCCTCGCCGAGGAGATCCGGCGCCTGGCGGATGCCACGACCGAGGCGTCGAGCGCGATCGCGGCGCAGACGGCGACCCTCGCCAGCGACGGGACCGCGCTGCAATCGGAGCTCGAGACGCTCCGTCATGCGTTGACCGAAGCGATTCGGGAGGCGGAGGCGAGCGAGGTGACGGCCCGCCGCATCACCGAGCTCGCCGGCGGCCTCGAGAGTTCGGCCCGTGCGCTCTGGCCCGCGATTGAGGAGGCGAACATGGTGGCGGCGCGACGCAGCGCGCGCGATGCTCACCTGACCGCCACGATGGAGTCGTTCATGGCAGAACGTGCGCAGTTGGCCACGGCGCTCGCCGCGCACCGCGACGCGGTGGACCGCCTCGGCGAACGGCTCGAACGGTTGGTGCGCGCGGGACGTGGCCGGGCCCGACCCGCGGCCCGCTAGCTCTCCGCGCCCGCCGCCGAGGCCTCGAGCGCCACCTGCTCGGCGCGGAGGATGCACCCCAACCCCACGAAGATCGCGAGCCCGGCGCCGATCGCCCGCGGCGTCAATTGCTCGCCCGCGAGCACCAGCGGTGCGACCACCGCCGTCAGCATCGGTTGCAGGTAGACGAAGCCGGCCACGACGTTCGACGACGTGCGTTTGAGCGCCCAGAGATTGAGGAAGTAGGTCCCCACCGTCGGCCCCAACACGATCCAGAGCGTCCACCACCACGCCGAGACCGGGACCGTGGTCCAATCAAGATGCCAGAGCGCCCACGCGCCGATCGGGAAGTAGCCGATCGCGGCGGAGGTGAAGATCAGGGCGACCGAGGGAATCGAGCCGTGCCGACGCACCAGTGCCCGTGAGTAGACCAGGTAGAGCGCGTAGGCCACCATGCCGACTTCGATCGCCAGGTTGCCGAGCGCCGTGTCATGATCAAAGGCGATGCGATCGGGGCCGATCAGCCAGACGGTGCCGGCGATCGCAATCGCCATCCCGGCAAGTTTGAGGGGCGCGGGACGTTCGCGCCCGGTGACGACGCCGATGATGGCCGTGAGCACCGGAATGGTGGCGACGAGAATCGTCGCATTGATCGCGGTGCTGTGGCGCAGTCCGAAGAGGAAGAGCGTCTGGTTGAGCGCGAGGCCGAGCAGCCCGAGCCCGATGAGTCGCCAGCGATCGCCCGACGGAATGACCACGGCCGTCTGGCGACGACGCACGAGATCGAAGACGATGGCGCCACCGGCGAGCCGGAAGGCGACCAGCGCAAACGCAGGAACGAACGGCAGCACGAACTTGCCGGTGATGGCGAGCGACGCGAACAGCACCTGCACCATCACCAGCGCCAGGATGACGCCGAGGCTCACCGCCGCTTTCCTCCGCCGCGTCCGCCTTTGCCGCCGCCCTTGCCGCCACGCCCTCCACCACCGCCTCCTCCACCACCACCGCGACGGTCGTCACGGCCTCGACCGCGACCACCACCCTGACCACCCCGGCCCCGGGCATTGCGCTCGCGATCCTGTGGTCCGTGGCCGGCGCCACGCCGACCCGGGGGATCCATGCGTCGCGGCAGCGGGCGCGCGAGAATCGCCTGCAGCCCGGCCAGATCCTCGGCCTGCAGGAGGTCATCCGCGCGCTTCACGGCAAAGACGACCGGCCGGTCGAGCACCGGAATGTCCTCCGCCACGAACCGTCGGGCCTGCCCTTCGCGCAGATAGAGCCGTGCGATCGGCAGGTTGTTGCGCACCTCGTAGCCGATCGGCGACGCGTCGCCATGGATGCGCACCGAGGTGGGCAAGGCGTCGAGATGGCGCCGCGCGTCGAGCGGAATCATCGCCTCGGCATCGAGCGTGATCGGCGTCTTCTGGAAGCCGGCCCAGCTGGTGACATCCTCGAGCTGCGCCCGGATCAGCGCACGGATGGTGGCGGGATCGACCCCCTGCAAGGCGCCGCCGCTACGCCGCCAGTATTCGTCGAGGTCGCGCACGATGCGCACGATGCGGCCGCGGTCGGGATGCTCGACCGAGCCATCGAGCAACCCTTCCGTGAGCAGCTCCCGAGCCTCGGCCTGCAGCGCGTCGGGGATCTCGCCCTCGATGTGACTGAGATCGTGTTCGAGCTCGAAGCCGAAGTAGGCGAGCCGGCGCGAGATGCCGAGCCCCTGCCGATGCTTGTGCCCGGCGAGCACCACCTGCGGTGCGCCATAGCTGGCATAGCGGCGCACCAGGTCGAAGGGGATCGTCGTCCCCTCGATGCTCGCGCGCGCGGTGCCGAAGCGGTCGGCGAAGTACCGCAGGTTGCCGGCGACCGCGCCCCAGCTCCCGGCCACCGAGGTCTTCGAGATGCGGGCGTCCTGTCCGTCCACGGTCCGCTCGTCGAGCACGAGCTCGAACGGCGCGATCCGCGCCAGCAGGTCGATGAATGCGGCGCGCCGATCGCGATCGGCGTACGGGATCGTCGCCGGCAACTCGAGATCGAGCGCGCGATAGACGGAGGCCATCGCCAGCGCTCCGTCTTCGATTGCCTTCTGCAGCACGCCCCGCTTCTCGGCCCAGAGGCCGAGGGCCTTCTCGTCGAAGACGTGGCGACGCAGTCCGTGCACCTCGCCCAGCGTGCTGCACTGGTTCACCGCTTCGACCAGCAGGTTGTAGGCGGTCAGGTGATCGCTGCCCGGGACGAGGGCCCCGTGGAGATCGCGCTCCTCGCGGGTCATCCGGTGCAGCGAGTCGATGCCGCTCGCGCCGGCGACCAGCGGCAACAGCGTCTCGTCGGCATGGACCAGCAGTTCCGCCCACGGCCGCTCGACCGGTAGTGCCTCGACATCGCGGCCGTACCGGGTGAGTCGGCCGTTCTCGATCAATCCGCGCGAGGTGAGCCGCGCCATCGCCTCGCGGTACGCCGTGCGATCGAGCGGCACCGGCAACTCGAGGCCGCTGGCGTCGACGCCGATCGCCGCACAGGTCAGCGCGACACGCTCCGCATCGCCGGCCAGCTGGAACTCCGGCGGCGCGGGCTTGAGCGTGGCGAAGTCGAGCGGCCGATCGGAGAGGATCACCACCTGACCATTGGCGACGCGCCCATGCACGCGGCCAGCCATCTGGAGAATCTCGTTGGCACCGAGATAGAGGCGATGCAGGACGTTCTTGCCGCGATCGACGACGTTGCCGTAGCGGGCGTCGTAAATGATCACGGTGTCGAGGCCGGGGAGGTTGAGCGCCGACTGTCCGGCCGCCGTCATCGCCAGCAGATACGGCTTCTTGACCTCGCCCTCGAGGAAGGGGCGAATGATCCTGATTGGCTCGCCCCCGTGGTAGAAGGCGGCGTTGAGCTTGGGGAAGCGCGCCGCGAGTCCCTCGCCCAGCCGCTCCACTTCGGCGCGCGTTGGGAGGAAGACCGCGACGCCTCGGTTCTCACGCACGAAGCGCCGGATGGTGGCATCGTCGAGATACGCTTCCGGCTGCTTCGGTTCGACCGTGACGTGCGCACGGAGCGCCGGGTCGAACGCCGAGGTCTCCAGCATCTCGTCGCTGCTGAGGTACTCGCGATAGAAGGTCGGATCGACGGTGGCGGAGAGCCAGATGAACCGGCACCCGGTTCGTTTCCCGAGGGCGAGGCAGAGTTCGAGCTCGGCGGAGGTCTGGTGGATCTCGTCGACGATCAGCGTGTCGCGGGGGGTCACGAAGCCGTCGGTCAGCCAGCGGCGGGCGATGCCCGTGGTGACCACGATGACATTCCACGAAGGCGTGTCCGGTGTTGCCTCGCGCTCGCGGTTGACGACGCCGATGCGCAGAGGCTCGCGCAGGATCGCTTCCGCAATCAACCGGGTGCCCAGCGTCTTCCCGGTCCCGGTCCCGGCGACAATGCCGAAGCCCTTGCCGGCCCCCGCCCACTCGATCAGCTCGGCGCCATGCTTCCGCTGCAGCAGCGTCTCGACCCGCGCATGGAGGGCAAGCTCGATGGTCTCGCATGACGCCCGGGTGGGCGCGATGACGATGACCCGACCGCGGGGATGGTCGGCCCGGTGGTAGGCATCTGGGTCGGGCGGGAGAAAATGGTCGCGCTTGAGGTCCACAGGGGAAAAGTACATCCCCCGCGGCTATAATTGGGGCTGGCAGGTTCGGGATTGTGCCGGGAACACCGGCGGGAGGAGTGATGGACGGGAAGGTTTGCCTGGTCACGGGAGCGAGTCGCGGCATTGGCCGCGCCACGGTCGAGGGGCTCGCGCGCCTCGGCGCGACGATCCTGATGTCCTGTCGCAACCGCGAAGCCGGTGAGGCGGCACGGCGCGAGATCATCGCCGCCACCGGTAATGCGCGGATCACGCTGCTGGTGGCCGATCTCTCGAGCCAGGCCGAAGTTCGCCGCCTGGTGCAGGAGGTCAAGGCCGCGACGCCTCGGCTGGATGTCCTGATCAACAATGCCGGGACGTTTGAGATGCAGCGCCGGGAGACGGTGGATCGGGTCGAGGCGACCTTCGCCACGAACCACCTCGCACCGTTCCTCCTCACGACCGGCCTCCTTGAGCTGCTCGAGGCCAGTGCCCCGGCGCGGGTGATCATGGTCGCTTCGGAGGCCCACCAGCGGGCGACCGACCCCGAAGACTGGGAGAGCACCAAGCGCTACAACGGCATCACCGCTTATGGCCGCTCGAAGCTGGCGAACGTGATGTTCTGCTACGACCTCGCGCACCGTCTCGAAGGCAGTGGCGTGACGATCAATGCCTGCCACCCCGGCGTGGTGGGGACGGAATTGCTCGAGTCCGGATACCGTCGCTGGTGGTCGCACTGGCTCTGGCCGTTCGCCAAGCGCTTCACGATCTCGCCGGAAGACGCGGCGACCTCCCTGCTGTACCTGGCGGCATCGCGGGATGTCGAGGGGGTTTCGGGGAAGTACTTCAAGCGTTCGCGCCCCGCCACCTCATCGCTGCTTTCGCATGACGCGGTGGTCGGGGCGCGGCTCTGGAACGTCTCGCTGCGGCTGACCGGGCAACTGCCCGCCGTGGAGATCACCGGCGAGCACATCGCCCACTAGCCTCGGGAACTGCCCCGCCGGTTACTGGCGGGGCCGGGACCGGTCTTCGTACCGGGTGTTCGGGCGCGGGGGATCGCGACGGTCGTTCCGATCGTCGCGATTGTCGTATCGGTCATCGCGGCGGTCATCGCGCCGGTCATCGCGGTTGTCGTAGCGATCGTTGCGGTGATCGTCGCGGTACCGGTAGAAGTCGCGATCGCGCGGCTCGAAGAAGTACTGGTTCCGGTAGTAGTAGACCGAGACCGGGCGGGCACCGCGGACCGGACGCTCGTAGTAGCGGCCATTGACCACGTAGAGGGTCACGGGGCGCCAGTTCCGGTACTCCTTCTTCCACTGGCCGTAGTTGCGCGACGAGTAGTCGCGCACCTCGACGATGTAGCGGCGGTCGTCGTAGCGGTCATCGCGGTCCACGATGACGGGGCGGTGCGTGCCAAGAATCGGAATGTCGATGTGCACGTTGGCGCGGACCTGGGCCGAGAGCGGAGTGATGGCAAGGGCCAGGGCGGCCATCGGGGTGAAGACGAACGATGCGGTGCGCATGAGAGCCTCCAGCAGAGTCTGAAATCGTGTGGATCGATGATCGATGATCGATGATCGATCGAAGGCCCGTCGGGGGCCTCGGCGATTCCTGGAGGTGCCAGCGCCGTGCCACACCGAAATCCCATGCCCCACAAGGAGTTACGTCGCTGCCCAGAGCGGAGGAGTGTCCTGATTCGTGGACACCTGTCCGATGGTGAGTCGGCGCATGTCGTGGTAACTTGGTGCCGCGGCGGCACCTCTCGTCCGCGCGGCAACGATTCTGGAGCATGCTGTGGGCACATTTCGCGTTACGGTCAGCAAGGACTACCTGGTCTTCTCGTCGGCGCACTTCATCACCTTCCGCGGGCACACCTGCGAGTCGCTGCACGGTCACAACTACCGGATCAGCGTGGCCGTCGAAGGGCCGATCGACAGCGAGTGTCTCTTCGTGGTCGACTTCGCGATCCTCAAGCGGATCGTCCGGCGCTACGTCGACATCATGGACCACCGGGTCCTGCTCCCGACCAACAATCCGAAGCTCGCGTTCCGTACCGACGGCGCGATGACCTTCGTCGAGTACTTCGGCGAGCAGACCTACCAGTTCCCCACCAAGGACTGCGCCATGCTGCCGATCGCCAACACCACCGCCGAGATGATCGCGGAATGGGTCGCGGTGAAGGTGCGTGAGGATCTCGCGGCCGAAGGGGCGAACCTCACCTTCCTCGAAATCGAGGTCGAGGAGTCGGTCGGACAGTCGGCCACCTACTCGCAACGACTGGATTGACGCCATGAAGAGCAACGAACCGCTGTTCGACGGCCCCGAGCTCGCTGCACGCCTCGCCGTGCTGCCCGGATGGAGGGCGTCCAACGGTTGGCTCCGGCGCGAGTACACGACCGACGGCTGGCGCAGCACCATGCTCGCGGTCAATGCGATCGCCTTCGTGGCCGAGGCCGGCAATCACCACCCCGACCTGGAAGTCCACTGGGGACGGGTCGTGGTGATGATGCAGACGCACTCCGCGGGCGGCATCACGGAGAAGGACCTCCAGATGGCGGAGCGCATCGAGGCCACCGTCCAGTGGCAACCGAAGGGCGGCTTCCCGGGTCTCGAAGGCCAATCCGACGGGTGGATCACGGGGTGACCGCCGCTCCGGTGATGAGGCCGGTCATCATCCCGCTCGATCCGCCCCCCGAACCGCTCGAGCTCCTCGAGCGGTTTGCGCATCTCCCCTTTCCCGTGTTGCTCGACGGCGCCGCGGACCACCACGACCTCGGCCGCTACAGCTACTTCACCGCCGATCCGATCGCGACGCTCCGCGGCTGGGCCGCGGACTGGCCCGCACTGCGCGACCGGCTCCGAGGCACCCTTCGGTCCGATGCGCCGATTGACGCCGCCTTGCCGCCCTTCCAGGGAGGCTGGATCGGTTGGCTCGGCTACGAGCTCGGCGCCGCCTTCGACCGGATGCCGCGCGCCGCGCACGATCCACTCGACCTCCCCGACCTGTCGCTGGCGCTGTATGACTGGGTCATCGCGTGGGATCATGCCAGCGGCGCCGCGTGGCTCGTGAGCAGCGGCATCGATGCGGACGGCGTGCCCGACCCGGCGCGAGCGCAGCATCGAGCCGACGCCGTGCTGGCGCAGTTGGCGAACCGCCCGAACCCGGCGCGCGGGACGTTCTCCCCGACGACCGCGACCGCCGATTTTTCGGCCGATGCATACCGGCACGCGGTCGCGACGGTGATCGAGCATGTGCTCGCCGGCGACATCTTCCAGGCCAACCTTGCCCAGCGATTCAGCGCGCCGTTCGACGGGAGCGCGCTGGCCCTCTACCGGCGGATTCGCGCGCGCAGTGCTGCGCCGCTCGCTGCCTACCTTGACCATGGCGACGTGCAATTGCTCAGCGCGTCGCCGGAGCGCTTCGTGCGCCTCGACGCCGCGACCGGCGCGGTCGAGGCGCGCCCCATCAAGGGGACACGGCCGCGGGGGCAGGAGCTGACCAGTGATGCCGCCTTCGCTGCCGATCTCGTGTCGAGCGAGAAGGACCGCGCCGAGAACGTGATGATCGTCGACTTGTTGCGGAACGACCTCGCGCGGGTCTGTGCGCCAGGGAGCGTCGACGTGCCGACGCTCTGTGCGCTGGAGTCGCATCCGACGGTGCATCACCTCGTCTCGACGGTGACCGGCACGCTGCGCGAGGGGCGCGACGTGCTCGACCTGCTTGCCGCGACCTTCCCCGGCGGCTCGGTCACCGGTGCCCCGAAGCTGCGCGCGATGGCCGTGATTGCTGCGCTCGAGCCGGTGACGCGCGGCGCCTACTGCGGGGCGATCGGCTGGTTGGGGCTCGATGGCGGCTGCTCCTTCTCCATCGCCATTCGCACCGTCACCGTCGCGCGGGGGATCGCCTCGCTGCACGCGGGCGGCGGCATCACGGCACTATCGGACCCCGAGGCCGAATACCAGGAGACGCTCGACAAGGCGGCGGCACTGATGGCGGCGCTCGCGGAGGGCGGATGATTCTCCTGCTCGATCATGAGGATTCGTTCGTCTTCACGCTCGCGCGCTACGTCGAGGAACTCGGCGAGGCGCCGATGGTCTGCCGCGACGACGCGCTCACCCTGGAGGAGGTTCGCGCGCTGGCGCCGACGCACATCATCCTCTCGCCGGGGCCGGGGCGGCCGGAGGAATGCGCACTCGCGCTCGACGTCGTGCGCACGCTCGGGCCCATCACGCCGATCCTCGGCGTCTGCCTCGGCCATCAGGTGATTGCCACCGCCTACGGTGCGACCGTCGCGCGTGCGGCGCATCCGCGGCACGGCCGCACCTCGCCGATCAGCCACGACGGCCTCGGTGTCTTCGCTGGCCTGCCGTCGCCACTCGAGGCGACCCGGTACCACTCCCTCGCGGTGGTCGAGGCGACGTTGCCGCCGGAGCTGCTGCTCACCGCGCGCGCCGACGACGACGGCGAGATCATGGGAGTTCGTCATCGTCTGCACCCGGTCGAGGGGGTGCAGTTCCATCCGGAGTCGGTGCTGACGACGGAGGGACTCGAGATGGTGCGGAGCTTCTTGGGTGAACGGTGACCAGTGACCTGTGACCTGTGACCAACGTGTTACGGCTGGCAGGTGAAACGGGAGGACGCGAACATCCGTCCGAATGGGCGCCCCCTCACCCCTTACCAGTTCCTGATCACTGGTCACCGGTCACAGATCACTTTTAACCGTTCACCGTTCACCGTTCACCGCCGTGCATCACACGCCGGACTTGCCGGCGCCGCGCATTGACATGCGCGACTGAACAACCCTCTTCTCCGAGTCCCCTCATGCTCTCAGGTCCGCGTCGGATTGGCGAATTCTGCTGGATCAACGTGCTTACGCCTGCCGCGTCGGATGCGCAGGCCTTCTTCACCGCCGTCCTCGGGTGGGAGTACACGGCGCTGCCCCCCGAGATGGGCGGCCACCTGATCAAGGTCGGCGGCGAGGAAGTCGGCGGAATGTGGGATACCACCGGTCCCAACATGCCCCCGAGCACGCCACCCGGCATCGGCCTGATGATCCGGGTCGAGAGCGCCGACGCGGTGTCTGCCAAGGCCAACGAACTGGGCGGGCTGGGGAAGCCGGCGTTCGACGTCGGACCGACGGGGCGGATGGCGGAGACCTTCGATCCGTTCAAGGCGGAGATGGATGTCTGGCAGGCCGGGGCATCACCGGGGATGACGGCCGATTCGATGCATCACGGCACGCCGAGCTGGATCGAGCTCGCGACCTACGAGACCGAGAAGGCCGGCGCCTTCTGGAGCGCGCTCTTCGGCTGGCGAATCGAGAAGATGAGCATGCCGGGGATGGACTACTCGGTCTTCCATGCCGGCGACCGGATGGTGGGCGGGATGATGGCGATCACGCCCGAGATGGGCAGCTTCCCGTCGCACTGGGCGGTCTACATGACGGTCGACGATGTCGACGCCGCCGCGGCGAAGGTCACCGCGAACGGCGGCAGCGTCTTCATGCCGCCGGTCGATATCCAGACGGTGGGCCGGATGGCAGGGATCGCGTCGCCACAGGGCGTGATGTTTTACGTCATCACGTATGAGATGCCGGCGTAACGCAGTGACCAGTGACCAGTGACCAGTGACCAGGATGGATCAACCGGGTTACAGGTCACAGGTCACAGGTTACTCTCGATTCAGTCGCCGAACGAAATCCCCAGGTGCCGCGCGGTCAGGATGATCCCTGAATCGAGCGGCACCGTCTTCATCCGGCCCACCACGTCGGCGATCGGCACGCGCGAGATCACCGGCGGCGTGTAGGCCACCATGGTGCCAAAGTCTTCATCGGCAATGGCGCGGACGGCGGCGGAACCGAAGCGCAGCGCCAGCAACCGGTCGAACGTGGTCGGCGAGCCGCCGCGCTGCAGGTGGCCAAGGACCAGCGATCGCGTCTCCTTCCCGGTGACCTGCGCGATGCCGTGGGCCACCTGTTCGCCGATGCCGCCGAGTCGATCCACTGTGCCGGCGCTCCGCCGCTCGCGGAAGACGGGGCCGCCATCGACGGTCTGCGCTCCTTCAGCAACGACGACGATCGAGAAGTGTCGCCCGTGCCGTTCGCGCTCGCGAATCTTCTCGCAGACCTTCTCGAGCGAGAAGGGAATTTCCGGAATCAGGATGACGTCGGCCGTCCCGGAGATGCCGCTGTGCAACGCGATCCACCCTGCCTCGCGCCCCATCAACTCGACCACCATCACGCGGTCATGCGACTCGGCGGTGGTGTGCAGCTTGTCGAGCGCATCGGTCGCCGTGGAGACGGCGGTGTCGAAGCCGAAGGTTGTGTCGGTCCCGACGACATCGTTGTCGATCGTCTTCGGCACGCCGACCACCTTGAGGCCACGCTCCCACAAGACCCCCGCAATGGCCAGCGAGCCGTCGCCACCAATCGAGATCAGGGCGTCGATCCCCTCGCGGCGGAAGGCGTCGACGAGTTCGTCGCCGCGATCGATCTCCACCACCCGGCCATCGGGTTGCAGCTTCGGCCAGCGCAGCGGGTTGCCGCGGTTGGTGCTGCCGAGAATGGTGCCGCCCAGGTGCGTGATGCCGCTGACTTCCGCGGCGCCGAGGGGGACCACACCGCTGCCGTCGAGGAGGCCGTGGAAGCCACGGCGGATGCCGACGGTTTCCCAGCCGCGATCATGGGCGGTGAGCACGGCGGCACGAATGACGGCATTGAGGCCGGGAGCGTCGCCGCCGCCGGTCGAGATGGCAATCTTCACAGGGGGTCACTGCTCCGGAATGTGCGATCCTTCAGGTCGTTGGTGCGCATTGAATCGTAGTGGTCCGCGCGAGGTGGTCCAAGGGGAGCATCGGGGAGTGTATCCTTCCCCATGATGCGACCCCCCTTGATCGCTGCCGTCCTATTCGCCGTTGCCTTGCCCCTCACCGCCCAGCTCCCCGGCCCCCCGATCCGGCGCCCGGAAGTGGCCGTCGACACGGTGCGCCCCCCGCTGGCCTCCCGCCAGATCGTCGCCAGGCGGGACGCCCTCCTCCCGAAGCACCGGATCATCGCCTTTTACGGGAACCCGCTCTCGACGCGGATGGGGATCCTGGGCGAGATCCCCCCCGAGCAGATGATGGCCCGCCTCGAGGAGACCGCCAAGCGCTGGGAAGCGGCCGACACCTCCCGCCCCGTGCTCCGGGCACTGCACCTGATCGTCACCGTGGCGCAGGCGCACCCGGGGGAGCGTGGGCTCTATCGGTTGCAGCATGGCGATGCCCTGATCGGGAAGGTGGCGGCCTGGGCGGACTCCCGAGGCTGGTTGCTCTTCCTCGACGTGCAGGCAGGCCGCAGCCCGATCGCCGCCGAAATTCCCAGGCTGCTCCCGTGGCTCCGCCGCCCCAATGTGCACCTCGGCATCGATCCGGAGTTTGCGATGCAACCGGGAAAGGTGCCGGGGAAGCGGATCGGCACGCTCGACGCCAGCGACGTCAACCAGGTGCAGGCCTTGCTCGCGAAGCTGGTCGACGAGGCCGGGATCCCGCCCAAGATCCTGGTCGTCCACCGCTTCACCGAGGGGATGCTGACCCGGGAGCGCGACGTCACGCTCGACCCGAGGGTCCAGGTGGTGATCGATGCCGACGGCTTTGGCGCCCCGGCCCTGAAACAGAATATTTTTGGGCTCGTCGTGACCCGGCGACCGGTACAGTTCGCCGGCCTGAAGCTGTTCTACAAGAACGACAAGCCGATGCTGACGCTGGCCCAGGTGCTGGCGATGCAGCCCATTCCACTCTACATCCAGTACCAATAGGAAGTCGCTCGCGATGCGCTTGCCCGCTCTGCTGCTCTCCCTCTGCCTGGCCTCCCCGACCGCCCTGACGGCGCAGGCGACCGATTCGACGGCCGCGATGCTCGCTCTCGGCAAGCGGACCTTCGAGGGCCGAGGCCTCTGCTTCAGTTGCCACGGCAAGGCCGGTGAGGGGATGCCAGCCGTCAGCAAGAACACGGTGCTGGCCGACGGGAAGTGGCTGCACAGCAAGGGGACTCAGCCTGAGCTGGTGACCATCATCAAGACCGGCTTCGACGCGAAGACCTCGAAGAGCGGCGTCGTCATGCCGGCACGCGGCGGCTCGCGGATCACCGATCGCGAGGTCGAGGCCGTCGCCGCCTACGTCGTGGAGCTGGCGCGGAAGAAGCCAGTCAAGTGACGCCGAGTTGGCGGGGACTGCTCGCCCTCGGCGCACTCCTCGGCCCGACGACTGGCTGCCGACCCGAGCCCGCGCCCGCCGCCGAAGTCCCGCGGGTCGACGCCGGCTGGGTCATGGTCCCCCCGACAACCATCCGCCAGAGCGGCACCCTCGCCCACCCGCGGTTGGCAGAAGCGAGCGGCGCGGCCGTCACCAGCCAGCGCGCCGGGCTTCTCTGGACAATCAACGACTCGGGGAATCCGCCCGACCTCCTGCTGATCGATACCAGCGGGACCCTCCTCGCCACCCTCCCGCTGACCGGTGTCAGCAACACCGACTGGGAGGACGTTGCCCTCGGGCCTTGCCCAACCGGCCGCTGCGTCTACATCGCCGACACCGGGGACAACCTCGAACGGCGGGACGCCGTCACCATGATCCGGCTGACCGAGCCGACCCTCGACGCCGCCTTCCAAGGGGACCGACCACCCCGCCCCGCCGAGATGCTGACTTTCCGGTACCCGGACGGTGCCCACGACGTCGAGGCGATGGTCGTCAACGCCGCCGGCGATGTCCTCCTGGTCACCAAGGGTCGCAGCGACGGCGTGCTCCTCTTCCGGGTCGCGTCGGGGGCCTGGGGGAAGCGCGTCGCGACCGCCGAGCGGGTCGACTCGCTGGCGATCACCCCGAACGCCGGCATGGGACGCTTGGTGACCGGCGCCGCCCTCTCCGCCGATGGCAACGAGCTGATGGTCCGGACCTACCGCGATCTCTTCCCCTTCCGCGTCCTCCCCACCGGCAAGGTGACCCCCAAGGGGAAGCCCACCGCCTGCGACATCCTCGGCAAAGAGCCGCTCGGCGAAGGAATCAGCTGGCTCAGCCCCACGACCCTGGTGCTGACCAGTGAACGCGGGTTGATGAAGAGTGGGACGGTGTTTGTGGTGCGTTGTAGCGTATAGAACTACGATGATCGATGGTCGATGGTCGATGATCGATTGCCATCCGGAATGACAAGAGTGCCTTGCTGCGATCACCGTCCCTCACAATCGATCATCGATCATCGATCATCGACCATCCCTCCGATTGATCCGATAGTAGTCTCATGAGCTACACCCTATCGTCAAGCTAGCATTCACTCCCCACTACTACTATATTCCGCCCCGTCTTTCCGCCCTCCGATCAGGTCCCCCGCGAGGAGTCGTCCCCTGGATCTGCCTACGACCCATCGAATCCCGCTGACGTGGCTGGCTGAGCACGGCGGGCCTTCCATCCGGTTCCGGACCCAGTCCGAACTGGCCCCGGCCGGGAGCATTGCCCCGGCCACCTTGCAGGAATCGTTGCGCGTGGTGGTGCTGTCCGAGCAGGTCTCGGCGGTCACGACCCGTCAGCAGGAGACCGGCCTCTGGGGCGCCAATTACCTCGCGTATACCCCGTCCGAGAAGGAAGGGACGCTCGAGGTTGGGACGGTGGCGCAGTATCGCCGACTCCTCCAGTTGGGAGTCCCGACGACGACGCGCCCGTTCCGCCTGGCAGATCGGTTGCTCTACCGGACGCTGTCGCGCGACGACGACCTGCTGCTCTACGGGGAGTTTGCCGACCCGTCCGAGGACGAGCCGGCCACGGCCGAGACGTACCGCAACCTGATCCGCGATGGCGTGTGCGCGGCGCTGGCCGAGGCGGGTCGCGAGGATGACCCGCGGCTTCGCGGCGCGGCCCACAAGGTCGTGTCGTCGGTCTCGGCCTTCCTCCGCTCGCCGATGTCCGAGGATCCGTTCATCAAGCGCGGCGGCGGATGGCAGTTGCATCCCGAGGCCACCCCGCCGAGTTGGTGGTCGCTGGCGATGATCTCCTCGATGCCCTCGCTGCAGCGTGAGCGCGGCGGCTTCCTTGACCGACTCGGCCAATACCTTGCCCAGCCGACGCCGGACAAGTCCTACATGATCCCGATCGGCAGTCGGACGATGAAGCCGTTGCATGTCCTGCTCGGCGATCCGATCGAGATGGATCCAAAGGGATTGGTGAAGGACGTGCCGCTGGCCCTTCACTACATCGAACTGCTGGCCGGGATGGGGCAGCTGGCGTCATCGGCCAGCGCCACCACCGTCTTTGTCCGCTTGCTCGAGGATGTCGACGCCGATGGCGTGTGGCATCCGAAGAATCTGCGATCGCAGCCGAAGGCGGGCACACCGGTGACCTACCATTGCTGGCCGCTTTCGCCGGACGATGGCGGGATGACCTCGCGTCAGGCCGACATCACCTTCCGCTTGGCGAAGATCGCGAAGCGGTTGGGCTGGCACCTCGAGTATTCCTGAGATGGCGGGTCGGCTCGACCTGACACCGTTTGGCTTCACCCCGACGGAGGGCCTCATCTACGAGGTCCTGCTGACCGGCGGCCCCGGCACGGGCTACACCATTGCCCGCGCTGCGGGGTTGGCGCGCGCCAACGTCTACGCCGCGCTGGAGGGGTTGGTGGCCAAGGGGGCGGCGCGCGTGGAAGAGGGACGGCCTCGGCAGTTCCGTCCGGAGCCTCCCAGTACCCTGCTGGCGCGGTTGAGTGACCGGCAGGGCGAGGCGATGGATCGGCTGGGTGAGGCACTCGCGGCGCTCGCCGTGCCGGCGACGCCGACGTTGGTTGAACTCGCCTCGTCGCGCGGCGCGGTGCAGCTGATGGGGCATGAGATCGCCAGGGCGGAGCGCTCGGTGGAGCTGTTGGCGCCCCCCGATGGCTGCCTCACCTTGGCGCCGCATCTCCGTCGGGCCGCCGCGTCCGGGGTCACCCTCGACGTGGCCTCGACCACCGAGGTGCCGCTCGGCGCCATTCCGATGACAGTGATTCCCCCTGCGGCGTGGCCCGGCGAACCGGTGCTCCTCGTCGTCGATGATCGTGCGGCCCTGGTCGGAGCTCGCGATGGCGAGCGCTTCTCGGGGCATTGGGGCAGCGGCGCGGCATTTGTCGCGGCGGCGCGCACCACCCTCGCCGCATTGCGGGAGGGCCGATGACCGACGAACTGCCGCTGGACGCTGACGACCCGATGCTCGAACTGCAGCACGAGTACATCCGCGAGGCTCCGGCGCGACTGGCGGAGCTCCGCAAGGATGTGGCCGCCTTTCGGGCCGGCGAGCCTGACGCATTGGAATCGCTTCGGCAACGCTTTCATCGCCTGGCCGGTTCGGGCGGATCGTATGGCTTCCAGCGGGTGACCGACGTGTCACGCGCCATGGAGCATCGCATCCTCACCCCGCCGGCGCCGACGATCCGCGAAGCCGACATTTTTTCGCACGCGATCCGCGATCTCGAGGACGCCTTCAACAACGCGGCGACCGACGTCGGGCTGCCTGCCGTGCTCGGCAAGATTCCCGGGTTCGGGTGGCGCACGCTGTTGATGATGAATCCCTCGACCGCTCGCGATGCCCTGGTGCGATCGCTCGAAGAGGTGGGCTTCATGGTCACGGTCCGGACCGGCGAAGTCGATCCGTTCGACGTGCCGCCGGCGGAGCGGCCTGACCTGGTGGTCATCGGCACCGACGCCGAGACCGACCCGCTCTCGCTGGCCCGCTACTGGTCCGCTGCGACCAACGATCGTCCGCGCGCGGTGGTCCTTGCCGACCCGACTGATCAGTTCGACCGCCTGCGCACGGCGGCGGCCGGGCTCGACGCCGTCTTCGGCTCCAATGCCTTGCCGAGGGGGTTGGCGCAGTACGCGCGGGCCCTGGCCCAGATCGGCGCGCCGCCGGCCAACATTCTCGTGGTCGAAGACGATCCGGCGCAATCCCAGCTCGTCGCCACCTGGCTCGGCCAGATGAACGCGCGCGTCACGACGGCGGCATCGGCCCAGGTGGCCCGCGACGCATTGGCCCATGAGACCCCGGACCTCGTGCTGCTTGATGTCGACTTGCCCGATGTCGACGGCTACGCGCTCTCGCGACTGATGCGGCAGGATCCGCGACTCGCGCTGGTGCCGATCGTCTTTCTGACCGCGCGCGATTCACTCGCCGATCAGATGGAAGGGTTGCGGGCCGGTGGTGACGACTTCCTCGCGAAGCCGGTCGAGCGGAGCCACCTGCTGCAGCTGGTCCTCACGCGCACGGAGCGTGGCCGGCGGATCCGCGAACTGGTGCACCGCGACGGCCTCACCGGGATCCTGAACCACGCGACGTTGATGGCGGAGCTCGAGTATGCGGTGGCCTTTGCGCAGCGTCACGGCGAGCCGCTCTGCTTCCTGATGCTCGACCTCGACCACTTCAAGCGGATCAACGACACCTACGGCCACCTCGTCGGCGACCAGGTGCTGGTGCACGTCGCCCGGGTCTTCCGGAAGGCAATCCGAGGCTCCGACCTCCTCGGCCGCTATGGTGGCGAAGAATTCGGCATCATCCTCCGCAAGTGCCCGCCCGCGAATGGCCGTGCCGCTGCCGAGAAGCTGCGGCAGGCGCTCGCCGAGACGCCGATCATCCTCCCCGGCTGCGACCCGATCCCGCTGCACGTCTCCGCCGGGGTCGGCGCCTTTCCCGGCTCGGGCACGACGGCCACCCAGGTCGCCGAAGCCGCCGATCAGGCGCTGTATCGGGCGAAGAGTTCGGGGCGGAACAGGGTGGAGATGGGGTGAACAGCAGGATGATCGATGCTCGATGATCGATGATCGATACAGCAGGAGGGCCGGCGCCTCGGTGTGAGGACCGGCCCTCTCGCATTCATACCCTCTCGATCATCGATCATCGATCATCGATCATCGCCTAGTGCCGGAACGGACTCTGCAACGCCACCACATCCCGCGGATTCTCGTCGCCGAAGAGCAGCTTCCCTTCGGTGTAGCGGACATCGCGGAGGGCGATGGCGAGGACCTCGCCGAGTTCCTCGACCGGGTGGATGTCCATCCGCTTGCGTGCCTCCTCGGGGAGGTCGTCGAGGTCGGGCTCGTTCGCCTTCGGGATGATGATCGTGGTGATCCCCGCGCGCAGCGCCCCGAGCAGCTTCTCCTTGACGCCACCGATCGGGAGGACTCGGCCGCGCAGGGTGACTTCGCCGGTCATGGCGATGTCGTGGCGCACTTCGCGCCCGGACAGCGCGGAGACCAGCGCCGTGGCCATGGTGATGCCCGCCGAGGGACCGTCCTTGGGGACGGCGCCGGCCGGGACGTGGATGTGCACGTCGCGGTCGAACATCTCTTCCTTGATGTGCAGCCCCGCGGCATGCGAGCGCGCGTAGGTCCACGCGGCACGTGCCGACTCCTTCATCACATCGCCCAGCTGGCCGGTCAGGACGAGTTCGCCCTTGCCGCGCATGGTCGACGCCTCGACAAACATGATGTCGCCACCCTGCGGCGTGTAGTACATCCCGGTCGCCGTGCCAACCTGGTCGACGGCGGCCTTCTCCTCGGGATGCAGCTTGGGCCGGCCGAGCAGATCGCGCACCACCGCGGCGGTGACGTCCATCCGGTCCACCTCACTTGCGGCGATCTTCCGCGCGGCCTTCCGCGCCACGCGGCCGACCTCGCGCTCCAGCTGCCGGACGCCCGACTCGCGAGTGTAGCGCTGCACCAGTTCCAGCAACGCCGGACCGGCGAAGGTGATCTGCTCAGCGGTGAGGCCGTTGGCCTCGATCTGCCGCGGCACCAGGTACTGCTCGGCGATGGCAACCTTCTCCGCCTCGATGTACCCCGAGAACTCCACGATTTCCATCCGGTCGAGCAACGGCCCAGGAATGTTCTGGAGGACGTTGGCGGTCGCGATGAACATCACTTCGCTCAGGTCGAACGGCATCCCGAGGTAGTGATCGGTGAAGGAGTCATTCTGCGCCGGGTCGAGCACTTCGAGCAGCGCCGAGGCCGGGTCGCCCTGGAAGGAGACGCCCAGCTTGTCGATCTCGTCGAGCAGGAAGACCGGGTTGCGGGTGCCGGCCTGCTTCATCCCCTGGATGATGCGGCCCGGCATGGCGCCCACATAGGTGCGGCGGTGACCGCGGATGTCCGCTTCGTCCCGCGCGCCGCCGAGCGAGATGCGGACGTACTTCCGCCCCATCGCGCGGGCGATGCTCTTGGCCACCGAGGTCTTGCCGACGCCCGGAGGGCCGACGAAGAGGAGGATCGGCGACCGCTTGGTGGTCTCGTCATCCTTGGCGCCGTCGCCCGAGGGTGACGGACGCACCGCATCGACAGGCGTCGACGCCTCGGTGGGCTCCGCGTCGTCCGAGGGCGTGGCGGGCGCAGCATCGCGCTTGGCGCGCATGGCGCGCACGGCGAGGAACTCCAGCACGCGGTCCTTCACGTCGCCCAGGGCATAGTGGTCGGCGTCGAGGATCTTCGAGGCCTCGGCGATCTCCAGGTGTTCCTCAGTGGTCTCGTTCCACGGCAGCTCGGCGACATGCTCGAGAAAGGTCCGGATGACCTGGGACTCCATCGTCTCGCGGCCGATCCGGCGCAACCGGCCGAGCTCGCGATCGACTTCCTTGCGTGCCTCCTCGGGCAGATCGAGCCCTTCGAGGCGCAGCTCGAGCTCATCGACCTCGGTGCCATCGTCTTCGTCGCCGAGCTCGCGCCGAATGGTCTTCAACTGTTCGCGGAGATAGATCTCGCGCTGCCGGTCGCCGAGCTCTTCCTGCACCTGCGACTTGATGTCCTCCTGGGCATCGAGCACGGCAATCTGCCGCTGCACGTGCACGAGGACGCGGCGGAGCCGCTCGTCGACGGCGAGCGTCTCGAGCAGGCCCTGGCGGCCGGCAGCGTCGAGATCGAGATAGCCGGCGACGAGGTCGGCGAAGCGCCCCGGCTCGTCGACGCCGTTGAGCACCTGCTGCACCACTTCGTCGGGGAGTCCGGACTTCTGGCCCAACTCGGCGGCGCGGGCGCGCAGTTCGCGATGCAGGGCAACGAAGCCCGGATCCGAATCATCCACCGGCGGGAGGTCGTCCATGTCGCGCACCACGGCGACGAGATGGCCGTTCTCCTCGATCACCTGCAACGCCATCGCGCGGCGCTCGCCGTGCAGGAGCAACTGCATCCCCGACATGCCGCGCTGCAGCTGGCCGATCTTGGCGATGGTGCCGATAAGGTGGAGCCCGTCCGCGGAGACGGCTTCGATGTTTTCCTTCTGGGCCACCGCGAAGACGAGCTTGTCGGGCGAGGCGAGGGCAGCTTCGATCGCCTTGAGGGTCATGGGACGGCCTGCCCCGATCGGAGCCGTGACGCCCGGGAAGAGCACCACGTCGCGCAGGGGGAGGACGGGAAGGGTCAGACGTTCAGTCACGAGGTTCTCCTTGAGACACAGCGCCTGGACGGGGACCGCAGGGGGGCGGTGCACCGGTCCACGGCGCGATGGGGAGGCAAGGGGCATCCGCCGTGCCAGCCCTGCTCCCAAGATACCTGCCGGGGTGGCCGATAGGTCCGCGGAGGGTCCGCCAGAGGGGCACAAACGTTTCAGGGAGGAAACTTCACTTCCTGTCGCGACGGCAGGTGCGGCTCGGCACGTTGCTCGCAGGTGCATCTCGGTACAAATTCCGGGGTTAGCGTCCCGTATCGCGACTGTCATTGTCCCGCCGCCCGGATCCTGAATGACCGATCCCACACCGCATCCTCTGCCGGCCCTCCTCAAAGAGGCGCTTGGCGATGCTTATACGATCGAGGGAGAGATCGGTCGCGGCGGCATGGGGGTGGTGTACCGCGCGCGGGACGAGCGACTGCAACGACGGGTGGCGATCAAGGCGCTCCCGCCGGAGCTGGCGTTCTCGAGCGAGATCCGCGAGCGGTTCACGCGCGAGGCGCAGACGGCCGCCAAGCTGGCCCATCCGCACATCGTGCCCATTCACGACGTCGGCCAGGGGAAAGGCATCGTCTATTTCGTGATGGGGCTGATCGAGGGCGAGTCGCTCGCCGCGCGCATTCGTCGCCGTGGCCGCGTCCCGGCCGAGGAGACGCGCAGGATCATGCGTGAGACGGCCGACGCACTCTCGGCCGCACACGCGCTGTCGATCATCCATCGGGACATCAAGCCGGACAACATCCTCCTCGAGGGGACTCGCGGCCGCGTGATGGTGACGGACTTCGGCATCGCCAAGGCGATGTCGTCGACCAGCAGCGCCACGCTGACCTCCGCGGGGATGGCGATCGGTACGCCGTCGTACATGAGCCCGGAGCAGGCCGCCGGCGAGCGCGAGATCGACGGCCGCAGCGACCTCTATTCGGTCGGCGTCGTTGCCTATCAGATGTTGTCGGGGGAGCTGCCGTTCAACGCCCCGACGGTGGCTGGTATCCTGATGAAGCACATCACGGAGGTCGCACCGCTGCTGCACGAGAAGTATCCGGACATCCCGGAGGACCTCTCGTTGGCGGTGGCGCGTTGCCTCGAGAAGGACCCCGAGAACCGCTGGGCGTCGGCCGAGGCGCTTCGCCGGGCCCTCGAGAGCCGGTCGGTGGCTGGCTATCGCCCGACCGGGCTGGGCATGCGCGCCGCCGAGCGTGCCGCGGCGCCGAATCGGACTGCCTCACCCAACCGCGCAGGCAATCCGACCCGCCCCTCGCCGCGCCCGCTGGCGCGTCCGCCGCTGGGTGATCGCGGGACGGCGCGCCCGACCCGTGCCCCGCTGGGCGACGCCGCCGGCAATCGGAACAACCTCCCCGGCCGTCCGGCCGCGCGGGACGTCGGTGGTCTCCGCGACGCCGGGCGGGTGGCGCGTGAGCAGGGGCGCGCGGTGCGCCGCGGCCTCAAGAACAACGAGCCGGCGCTTCCCGAAACGGGCGAGCCGAAGTTGGTGCGCCAGGCGCGGGCGGAGTTCGCCAAGTTCGCCGCGGTGGTCGGTGGCTGCTTCATGATCAACGTGGCCACCGGCCTCGACGGGCCGTGGTTCCTCTTTGTGGCCGGCGGCATGTCGATCGGCCTCTTCAAGCGTTACTCCGAGCTGTGGCAGGCGGGGTACTCGTGGCGCGACGTGCTCAATCGCCCCGATGCCCCCGACGCCATTCCGGCGAGCCAGACGAAGGCGCTCAAGGGCATCAGGCAGGTCGCCGCGCCGAAGCCCGAGGAGTATGGGCCGTGGCTGCCGAAGATGCAGCAGGTCTATGGCGACCGCAGCGCGATCATCTCGCTCTGGGGCTCGCTGACCGACACCGACCGCTCGATGTTCCCCGAGATGATCCAGACCATCGATGGTCTCCACGATCGCGCCGGGCAGCTGGCGCGCACCCTCAACGACATGGATCGGGTCGGGGTGCAGGACGTCGTGACGATCGAGGCGCGGCTGGCCGAGCTCAAGTCGCGGCCGGAGAGCGAGGAGCGCGACCGCCAGCAGGCGATGCTCGACCGTCAGCTCAAGGCGTGTCTCGACCTGCAGAACCGACGCACCGAGATCACCGACAAGCTGGAGAGCAGCGTGCTGATGATGCAGGGGCTTCGGCTGGAATTGCTGCGCATCAAGGAACGCGGCGTCGGCGCCATGAGCGACAACCTCGCCCTGGCGACGCAGCAGGCCCGCGCGATCACGCGGGATATCGACAATGCGATCAGCGCGGCGGCAGAGGTGAAGGGGCTGTAGGGGGTCGTAGGTCGTAGGTCGTAGGTCGTAAGTCATGAAGGCCGGCATCCCAACGAGGAGGCCGGCCTTCACCGTTCTTGACCTACGACTTAGGACTTACGACCTACGACGTTGTTCAGTAGGCCAGAATCTCCCGCATCGCCTTCCCCAGACTCTCCACCTGTGGCAGAATCACGTCCTCGAGCTCCGGCGCGTAGGCCACGAAGGTGTCGGTGGCGGCAATGCGGCGCACCGGGGCATCGAGCCACTCGAACATCTCGTCGGCGATCTTCGCGGCGATCTCCGAGCCATAGCCCCACGAGAGCGAGTCCTCGTAGGCGACGATCACGCGCGAGGTCTTCTTGACCGAGGCGGCGATGGTGTCCCAGTCGACCGGATTGAGCGAGCGGAGGTCGATCACCTCGACGCGCTGCCCGGTGGCCTCCTCGAGGTCCTTGGCGGCCTGCACCGCGCGCTGGACCACGGCGCCGTAGGTGATCAGCGTGGCGTCGCTGCCTTCCTTGACCACGTTCGCCTTGCCGAACGGAATCATGAAGTTCGGGCCCGGGTAGGCGCCCTTGTTGTAGGCCTGGCGGTAGAGGTGCTTGTGCTCGAGGAAGATCACCGGATCTTCGCAACGGATCGCCGTCCGGAGGAGGCCATTGGCATCGAGTGCGGTGCTCGGGCAGATCACGCGGAGGCCGGGGACGCCGGTGAAGATCGCCGCGCCGGTCTGCGAGTGGTACACCGCCCCGCCCTTCAGATAGCCGCCATACGTCACGCGGATGACCACGGGCGACGCGAAGGCGTTGTTGGAGCGCCAGCGCATCAGCGCGAGTTCGTCGCGGATCTGCATGTAGGCGGGCCAGATGTAGTCGAAGAACTGGATCTCGACCACCGGCTTCATCCCGCGCGTGGCCAGGCCGATCGCGCGGCCGACGATGTTGGCCTCGGCGAGTGGTGAGTTGTAGACCCGGTCCGAGCCGAAGAGCTTCTGCAGCCCCCACGTCACCTTGAAGACGCCGCCCTTCCCCTTCACGTCGCCCAAGGCCTCGGGCTTCGAGGCATCGGCGACATCCTCACCGAAGATGACGATCCGCGGATCGCGGGTCATCTCGTCCTTGAGGCAGCTGTTGAGCAGGTCCACCATCGTGGTCGGGTCGCCGCTGGTCTGCGGATCGTCCTCGGTGTCGAACTGCTCCGCGGTCGGATCGACGTCGGGCGAATAGACGTAGTCATAGATGGTGTTCAACGCCGGCTGCGGCGCGGCCAGCGCGATGTCGGTCGCGATGGTGACCTCTTCCTCGATTTGCTGCTGAATCAGCGCCAACTCCGCTTCCGTCGCCACGCCCTGCTCGACCAACTGCCGCGGGAAGACCGTCACCGGATCGCGGAGGGCGTCGGCCTCGCGCTCGGCGGTGGTCCGGTAGTGGACCTCGTCGTCCGAGAGCGAGTGCGAGTAGGGGCGGATGACGTGGGCATGGACAAGCGCCGGCCCCTTCCGCTGGCGGCAGTAGTCGTGCGCCCGCTGCATCGCCTCGTGGGAGGCCACCGGATCGCAGCCATCGACTTCAATGATCAGCAGGTTCGGGAAGGAACCCAGCAACTTCGAGATCGAGCCGCCGGCGGTCTGCACCTGCACCGGGACGGAGATCGCATAGCCGTTGTCCTCGACCAGGAAGACCACCGGCAGCTTGAGATTGCAGGCGGAGTTCATCGCCTCCCAGAACTCGCCCTCGCTGGTGGTGCCGTCGCCGGTGGTGCAGAGGATCACTTCGTCGCCGCGGGTCAGCTCGCTCAGCCGCTCATCGGCGGACGCGCGCAGCCACGTCTCGGCCGCGCCCACCGCCTGCAGGAACTGGGTCCCGGTCGGCGAGGAGGTCGAGACGATGTTGAGCTCCTTGTGCCCCCAGTGCGACGGCATCTGGCGCCCACCGGAGTTCGGATCCTCCGCGGCCGCCACGGCCGAGAGGAGCTGCTCGGTGGCGGTCATGCCGAGGCCGAGGCAGAAGGCGCGGTCGCGGTAGTAGAGGTAGAACCAGTCGTGGGCGGCGCGGAACACCTTCGCCGCAGCCACCAGGACCGCTTCGTGCCCGGCGCCGGAGATCTGGAAGAAGATCCGATTCTGGCGCTTGAGCTGGATTTCCTTGTCGTCGAGGCGCCGGGAGAGGAGCATCAACCGGTAGAACTCAAGCAGGTCGGCCTTGTCGAGCTTGGTGGCGGACCGCGAGCGCGCAGGGGTTCGAGTAGCCATGGGGGGGAAAGATCGCCCCGCCGCCTACCTCCCCGCCAGCCGCTTCAACGCCGCCAGCTTCTCCAGCGCCGTCTGCCCAGAGGAGGCCGGGGCGGCGGGGGTCACGGCGAAGAGGTCACGGATGTCGAGGAGGATCTCGAGCATCAGCTGGTCGCGCATGTAGGCGTTGTCCAGGTCGGCCATCCGGGTGGTCGCCTCGGCGCCCTTGGCGAGGTCGTACGATTCGCGGTAGATCTGATCGAGGTTATTGAGAATTCGGTCCCGAGAGCGCATCAAGGGTCTCCGTTTGGGGCGGCAGGTTGGTTTGGGGAGGAAGTATAGGTGGGGGTGAGGGACCAGTGACCAGTGACCGGTGAACGGTGAACGGTGAACGGGGGATGGGACGCAACGCGTTTCGCATCCTCACGGGTACGTTTCCCGTTCCGTTCACGTTCACCGTTCCGTTCCCGCCGTTCGCTGTTCGCCGTCCTCCCTCACCCCCCTCCATCCATGTCCCTGACCGATTCCCAGCGCCGGGTTGACGCCTGGATCGCCCAATTCGAGGAAGGCTACTTCCATCCGCTGACCAACATGACGCGCCTCAGCGAAGAGGTGGGTGAGCTGGCGCGCGAGGTGAATCACCGCTTCGGCCAGAAGACCAAGAAGCGGGATGAGGCGGAGGGCAGTATGGGCATGGAGATGGCCGACATCCTCTTCGTGCTGATCTGCATGGCGAACCGCGAGGGGATCGATCTGCAGGTGGCGTTCGACGCGATGATGGCGAAGGTGGAGACGCGGGATGCGGATCGGTGGACAAAGAAGACCAACGGGGAGCAGACGGCGTGAAGCGAGAAGCGAGAAGCGAGAAGCGAGCGGCGTGGACGGTAGGGGTCGCGGTCGTCACCTGCCTCGTGGGCGCGGCCTGTGCCGCCCAGACGCCGTTGACGCCGACGGCGCTCAGCGCCACCATCGACACCCTTGCGACCCGCGGCGACAGTGCCGGCCTCGCAACGCTCGCCCATCGGCAGTGCCGATCGGATTCGACGGAAGTGCGCCGCACCTGCCTGGAAGACTTCTTCGTCGGGCTGGCGGCCAATGGCCGCACCGGCATGGCGCTGGGCGCGCTCGCGCAACTCGGGAAGGCGCATGAGGATGTCGAACGCGAGGGACACGGCTACACGCACGTGATCGGCATTCGCGCGTGGAAGCCGGGCGACGACGTGTCGACCGTCTTCCGCGGCTGCAACGGCCTCTATCAATCCGGCTGCTATCACGGCGTCATCCAGTCCTACCTGACGGCCGAGGGGACACTCGACTCGACGCGCGCGGTGACGTTGTGTGACGCCGTGGCGTCGGACGTGAAGGAGCTCTGGCTTCGCTTCCAGTGCGTCCACGGCCTCGGGCACGGCTTCGAGATGGCGCTCAACTGGGACTTGCCGGCGGCGCTGACCCGCTGCGACTGGTTGGCGAATGGCTGGGACCGCGAGGCGTGCTACGGCGGAGCCTTCATGGAGAACGCCATCGCGTCGATGGCCGGTGGCCACCACGTCTCGGTGCGTGCGCTGGAGAAGTCGAGTGCAGCGAACGCCGCGGCGGACCACTCGGCCCATGGCGGGATGGCGGGGATGAACCACGCCCCGGCGCTTGGCGCGATCACCTTCAAGATGCGCGATTCCACCGACGCGCTCTATCCCTGCTCGGCGACCGAGCCGAAGTACCGCAGCGCCTGCTATCAGCTGCAGGGCGGCATCATCCTGGCCAGCACCGGCGGGCGCTTCGGGCTCGCGACCGCCGCGTGCGACAAGGTTGGCACGCAGTGGCGTCCGCTCTGCTATCAGAGCCTCGGCACCAATGCGAGCGGCATGTCCGTGCAGAACAACGACAAGGCGATCGAATACTGCACCAATGGCGACCCGGCCTACCAGCCGTATTGCTTCGTCGGCGTGGTCAAGAATTACATCGACGTCACGGCGAAGCCGGCGGATGGCATCGCCTTCTGCCAGGATGTGCCCCCGGGGAAGAACCGGGAGCAGTGCTTCGTCGCGGTGGGGGAGCAGATCGTCGTGCTGTATCCGACTGATGTGCCGCGGCGCGAGGTACTCTGTTCGGAGGCGGGGCTGGATGGCGTCGACAACTGCCGCCGCGGCGCGGCGCTCCCGCCGAAGTAGCTGCTACTCCCAGGACTCGGGGAGTCCCTCGAGTTCGGCAAGGATGGCGAGGTAGGAATCGTGGCGGGCGGCAGGAATGTCGCCGCGCGCCACGGCGGCACGGATGGCGCAGCCGGGTTCGATGCGATGGAGGCAATCGCCGTACTTGCAGCTGCCAACGAACTCGCGGAACTCCGGAAAGCAGGAATCGAGTTCCCCGCGCGCCAGGTCCCACACTCCCACTTCACTGAAGCCCGGCGTGTCGACCACGAAGCCGCCCCCGGCCATCGGGATCATCGTTGCCGTGACGGTGGTGTGGGTCCCGCGACCGACCTTGGCCGAGACGGCCCCGACGCGCAGGCCGAGCCCCGGCTCAAGGGCATTCAGCAACGACGACTTCCCTGCACCACTGGGCCCGGTAAGCACCGAGGTCGCGCCGAAGAGCGCCGTGCGCAGTGCTTCCACCCCTTCGCCGGCGCGCGCCGCCGTGGGCAGCACACGATAGCCCGACGCCCGCAGGTGCGCCTCGATCGGGGCAGCCGATCCGAGATCGGTCTTGTTGACGACGACCCAGCAGGGGATCTCATTGGCCTCGGCCACCACCAGCAGGCGATCCATCAACTGCGGAATCGGATCGGGGTCGGCGGCGGCGATGACCACGACCACTTGATCGACGTTCGCCGCGACCGGCCGCGTCCCGCGTCCATCCGGCACGCGACGCGCAAGCAACGAGCGCCGCGGCTCGACGCCAGTGATCGCGAGCGTCTCTTCGGTGAGCGTGGCCGGGTCGATCGTGACGATGTCACCGGCGATGGCCCGATCCTCGGCGCGCTTCGCCTTGCCGCGGAGGATGGCGACGTATTCGCGGCCATCGAGGAGGAGACGATAGCTGCCACCTTCCCGGGCGAGGACGGTCCCGACCGGCGCAGTCAAAATTCTTCCGGCCGGCCGGCGGCGATGAGTTCGTCCAGGGTGGCCTTCACATCGTACAGGGAGAGGGCACCAAGGCGGGTGCGGGCGTCGTCGGGGGTGTCGCCCCAGACGAGGTAGTCGGACTCCAGGTGGCCGTCGGGCGCGTCGCCACCGGGTGCCCAGCGGACAAAGAGCAGGGCGCCGCCAAAGCGGCCGCGTGCGTCGGGATCATCGTCCACCCAGAGGGCCACCGAATAGGCGCGTTCGTCGCTGCCGGTGAACGCCGCCGCGCGATCGTGCGCGGCCATGTAGCCCCAGAGGGTGAACTCCGTCACGAGCGCCCCAACCCCTCCTTGACGACGTTGCCGAGAATGAACGCGATGTTGGCGGGGCGCTCGGCGAGCCGGCGCATCAGGTACGGATACCACTGCGTGCCGAACGGGATGTAGACGCGGATCCGGTAGCCCTCGCGCACCAACTGTTCCTGCAGGTCGCGCCGCACGCCGTAGAGCATCTGGAACTCGAAGCGGTCGCGGGCGATACCCTTCTCGGCGACGAAGCGCTTCGCCTCGGTCAGCATCGCCTCGTCATGCGTGGCGATCCCGGGGTAGTTGCCGTCCGTCAGCAGGCGATGCATCAGCCGCACATAATGCGCGTCGACGTCGGCCTTGACCGGGTAGGCCACCTCGGCCGGCTCCATGTAGGCGCCCTTGCAGAGGCGGACGCGCGCGCCGATGCGAATCAGGTGCTCGATGTCCTCGGTGGAACGACGCAGCGCCGCCTGGATCACCAGGCCGGTGTGGCTGCGGAGCGCCTCGGGGACCTGCTTCTCGTAGAAGTCGATGGTGCGCTGGGTGTAGGCCGACCCTTCCATGTCCATCCGGACGAAGGCGCCGGTCTCCTTGGCGACCTCGAGGATGGCGGTGATGTTGCGTACCGCGAGGCCCTCGTCGATGTCGAGCCCCATCTGGGTTGGCTTGAGCGAGGCATTCACCTCGAGACCGGCCGCCTTCATCCCGCGGAGAATGGCGATGTAGGCGTCGCGCGCAGCGTTGGCCTCGGCCTCGGCATGGACACTCTCGCCGAGGAGATCGAGGGATGAGGTGATCCCCTTGGCCTGGAGCTCCTTGGCGGCAGCTTCGCCGGTGGCGAGGGTCTCGCCGGCGACGAATCGCGAGGCAAACTTCTTCGCCAGCCCGTTGCTGCGGACGAAGTTGAAGATGGACTTCCGCTCGGAGAGCCAGAGCAGGCCGGAACGCATCATTGCAGGGGCGGGCCTCGAATCGGGTACAGGGGGGTCGGAAGCGACCGCGAGCGGCGGAAAAGTAGCCGGAGGGGGTCGCCTTGTGCCGGGGGCGCCAATCCGCGATGCTCCTATGCTCTCCCACCTCACCCCTCACGCCTCACATTCACCTGCGCGCCGGGAGCCCCCCTCGACCGTGACGACCCCGCCACCCGTCGGCTACGCCCGCACCCTGGGGCTGTTCTCCGCCACCATGATGGTCATCGGCGGCATCATCGGCTCGGGGATCTTCCTCAATCCGTCGGTGGTCGCCTCCCGGATGGGCAGCCGCAACGGCACCCTCCTGGTCTGGGTGCTGGGCGCGGTGATCGCGCTGCTGGGGGCCTTTGTCTTCGCCGAGCTGGGGCGACGCCGACCGCTCGCCGGCGGCGGCTACGCCTACCTGCGGGAGGCGTTCGGGCCGCTCGCCGGCTTCCTCTACGGCTGGGCCCTGCTGCTCATCATGGCGACCGGGGCGATCGCGGCGGTGGCGATGACATTCGCCGGGTACGCCACCGATCTCTTTGGCCTCCCCGCCGGGCAGCAGCCGATGCTGGCGGCCGGGGCGATCCTCCTGCTGACCGGCATCAACGTGATCGGCGTCAAGCCGGCGGCGTGGACCCAGAACGTCTTCACGCTGCTCAAGCTCCTGGCCATTGCGGTGCTGGTGATCGCGGCGTTCTCGGCCCCGGCCGCGGTGAACCAGGCCGAGGCGCCGATCGAGGCGGGGTCGACGCTGCTCAAGGTCGGTGCGGCACTGGTGCCGGTGCTCTTCGCCTTTGGCGGATGGCAGCAGACCAACTTCATCGCCGAGGAGCTGCGCGATCCGGAGCGCGATCTCCCGCGTGCGCTGATCCTCGGCGTGATCGGCGTGGTGGTGGCATATCTGCTGGTGAACGTGGCGTACCTGCGCGTGCTGGGGCCGGCCGGATTGGCCGCGAGCCACGCGCCCGCGGCCGAAACGATGGCGGGGATCGCGGGCGAGAGCGGACGTCGGCTGATCGCCGCAGGGATCGTGGCGTCGACGTTCGGCTTCCTGAATCTGGTGATTCTCGTCTCGCCGCGGGTCTACCAGGCGATGGCGCGCGATGGGCTCTTCTTCAAGTCGTTCGCGACGCTGCATCCGACCTGGCGCACGCCGGTGGCCGCGATCGTGGTGCAGGGCGCCTGGGCAATCCTCCTGCTCTTCTCGGGAACGTACGGCGCACTGCTCGACTATGTCGTCTTCGCCGACTGGATCTTCTTCGGTCTGACCGCGGCGACGCTCTTTGCGCTGCGCCGCGCCGACGGCGATCGGGTCGTGCCATTCCTCGTGCCGCTGCATCCGTGGACCACGTTGGCCTTCGTCGCCGCCGCGGCGTATGTGGTGCTCGGTTCCCTGGCCTCCAATCCGGGCAATGCCCTCCGCGGCGGCGGTTTGCTGCTGCTCGGCATCCCCGTCTTCCTCTACTGGCGCCAGCGCGCCGCCACCACATGACCTTCGCACCCCGCACCATCATCGAACCGTTCCGCATCAAGAGCGTCGAACCGATTCGCCAGACCACGGCGGAGGAACGGCGCGTGGCGCTGGATGCCGCGCACCACAATCTCTTCCTGCTGCGCGCGCGCGACGTGCTGATCGACCTGCTCACCGATTCCGGCACCGGCGCGATGTCGTCGCGGCAGTGGGCCGGGATGATGATCGGCGACGAGTCGTACGCGGGCGCCGACTCGTTCTATCGCTTCGAGGCCGCGGTGCAGCGGATCACCGGATTGCGACATGTGATCCCGACCCACCAGGGGCGCGCCGCCGAGCGGATCCTCTTCGGCACGGTGGTGCACGCCGGGCAGATCGTGCCGAACAACACCCACTTCGACACGACGCGCGCCAACATCGAGGCGCGCGGTGCCACGGCACTCGACCTGCCGATCGCCGAGGGACGACAGCCGTCGGTGTGGCACCCCTTCAAGGGGAACATGGATGTCGAGGCGCTCGACCGGGTGCTGACGGAGCAGGCGGGGAAGGTCCCGCTGGTGATGTACACGGTCACGAACAATTCCGGCGGTGGCCAGCCCGCGTCGCTCGAGAACCTCCGCGCCGTGCGCGCCACCTGCAATCGCCATGGCGTGCCGCTCTTCCTCGACGCCTGTCGCTTCGCCGAGAACGCCTGGTTCATCAAGGAGCGTGAGCCGGGCCACGAGCACGAGACGCCGACGCAGATTGCGCAGGCGATGTTCGCCGAGGTCGACGGCGCGACGATGAGTGCCAAGAAGGATGGCATGGCGAACATCGGCGGCTTCCTGGCCGTGAACGACGACGACCTCGCGCGCCGCTGCCGGGACAACCTGATCCTGACCGAGGGGTTCCCCACCTATGGCGGGCTCGCGGGGTACGACCTCGAGGCGATCGCGATCGGCCTCGACGAGGCGCTCAACGAGGACTATCTCCGCTATCGCGTGCGGTCGGTGGCGTACCTCGCCGATCGGATGACGGCGGCGGGGATCCCGATGGTGACGCCGCCGGGCGGCCACGCGCTCTACATCGATGCCAAGGCGATGCTGCCGCACATTCCGCAAACCGAGTACCCGGCGTGGGCGCTCTCCTGCGTGCTCTATCTGGTCGGCGGTATCCGGTCCGTCGAGATCGGCTCGGTGATGTTCGGCCAGCAACCGGACGGGACCGAGCAGCCGTCGGCGATGGAGCTTGTGCGGCTGGCCTTCCCACGGCGCGTCTACACCCAGAGCCACGTGGACTACCTGGCCGAGGTGCTGAGCTACGTCGGGGAGCGCCGGGACCGGATCCGGGGGATGCGCATCACTTCCCAACCGCCCGCCCTGCGGCATTTCTCGGCCCGGTTGGCCCCGGCCCACGGGAGCATCTTCGCGGAGTAGCTGGCGGGGACTGGCGAAATCGCGGCGCTGGTGCGTGATTTGTCGGGCTGGCTGCGCCCGAGGGCGCGCCTCCCGCCGCCCACACCCCCAGGGTACGTGACCGACACGTTGTTCGATGCCTGTCGGCGGAACGACCTCGAGCAGGTTCGCTCGCTCGTTCAGGCCGACCCCGCCCTGCTCTCGCAGCGGGCCCCCACTGGTGAAACGCCCCTCCTGGCTGCGCTGTACCATCGCGCGGGCGAGGTGGCGTGCTGGCTGACGGGTCAATCCTGGCCACGCAGCATCCACGAGGCGGCGGCTGTTGACGATGTGGCACGGCTCGAGGCGCTGCTGGACGACGACGCAACGCTGGCCGATACCTACTCGGTCGATGGCTGGACCCCGCTACACCTTGCTGCCTTCTTCGGTGCCCCGCGCGCCGCGACGATCCTGCTGGCGCACGGCGCCAGTCTTCACCCCCTTTCCCAGAATGCGATGACCAACACCCCGCTCCACGCTGCGCTCGCTGCCAAGCGACTTCCCCTCGTTGCGCTCCTGCTCGACGCCGGCGCCGACCCGACGCTCGAGTGCGCCGGCTACACCCCGCTGGCGATTGCCGAGGGGAACGGCTTTGATGACGGAGCCGCGCTGGTGCGCGCAGCCCTCGGCCGGAGTGCCTCGTGAGCGATCCGCGCGGGGGCAATGGGGGTGGGCAGGGTGGCAAGCCGCGGCGACGGGGTGGACGTGGGCGGGGGCGTCGGCCAGGTGGCAGCGGGGGCGGCGCGCCGCGGCTTGAGGGACCGGGTGAGGGCGAGGGCGGTACGGCGCTCGAGGAAGCACCCGTCGGCGGGAGCGGGACGCGGCAGGTCGAGGGTGTCCTCGAACTGACCGAGCGGGGTGGCGGCTTCCTCCGCTCGCGGGCATCGAGCTACCTCCCGACCGGGCAGGATGTCTTTGTCCCGCAATCGCTGATCGCCAAGCACAAGCTGCGGCCGGGCGATGAAATCGCCGGCGATGCAATCGCCCAGCGGAACGGGAAGGGACCAGCCCTCGAGAAGGTCGCCTCGCTCTTCGGCCGCGACCCGGCGGAGTGCCTGAGCCGGCCCGATTTCAACCGGCTGACCGCCTCGCATCCGAAGGAGCGGCTCCGCCTTTCCGCGCTCGGCCCTGTCGGCCGCGGTGCCGACATCACCGCCGCGATGGTCGACCTCCTGTGCCCGCTCGGCAAGGGCCAGCGCGCCCTGGTGGTCGCGCCGGCGAAGGCCGGCAAGACGACGCTGCTGACCGCGATCGCGCGCGGCATCATCACCAATCAGCCGGACGCCACCGTGTACATCCTCCTGGCCGACGAACGGCCGGAGGAAGTGACCGAGATGGAGATGGCGAACGCCGGCGAGGTGATCGCCTCGTCGTTCGACCACGGTGCCGCGCGCCACGTCGCGGTCGCCGAGATGACGCTGGAGCGGGCGCGGCGGCGGGTGGAACTGGGCGAGGACGTGGTGATCATCCTCGATTCGCTCACGCGGCTCGCGCGCGCGTACAACAACATCGACCGTGGGTCGGGTCGGACGTTGTCGGGTGGCATCGGGGCCGAGGCGATGGAGCGCCCGAAGCGCTTCTTCGGCAGTGCGCGCGCGGTGGACCCGCGCGTGGGCAAGGGATCGCTGACGATCATCGCCACGGCGCTGATCGACACCGGGTCGAAGGCCGATGAAGTGATCTTCGAGGAGTTCAAGGGGACGGGCAACGCCGAGATCGTGCTCAGCCGCGAACTGGCGGAACGGCGGATCTTTCCGGCGATCGATGTGGCCGCGAGCGGGACGCGCCGCGAAGAGCTGCTGCTCGATCCGAAGTCACTGGAGCGCGCCCACGCGCTGCGTCAGGCGACCGCCGACCTCCCGACGAACAAGCAGATCGAGGTGGTCCGCGAGCTGTTGCAGCGGGGGATCTAGAACTCCCGCTTCTTCATTTCCTTGAAGAGGAACTGGCGGTCGGAATCGGCCGCTTCTTCCGGGCGCTTCGTGGCCTCCAGGGTGGGGTCCACGAAGCGCTTGTTCTTGTCCTTCTCGGTCCGCGCCACGCCGGTCACCTTCTTGACGAGCTTGTCGAGCTGCTTGTCCTTCATCGTTCCCTCGCGGTGGTGGTGCCGCCCAGCCACTGGGCGGCACTGAAGGTCTAGCGGGGTGGGGCCGGGGGGCGCAACGGTGGCGGTGGCGATATCTCCCGCCCGCCGCCCCCCCTCCCCGATTATTCCTACTCCCTCCGCAGCTCGCGGCGAACGAGGCTGTCAAGCTGGAACGTCGAAACGGCACCGACGAAAAGGCGTCCGTTGAGGTACCAGGCGGGAGTGCCGACGGGGCCGATCCACGCCGTTGCGCGGGTGTGCTGGTCGAGCCGGGCCCGGCTCGACTCCGAATCAAGGCAGGCCATGAGGCGAAGCGGATCCCGCACCCCGAGTTTGGGCGCAGCGACCAAGAGCGCGCCACGGGAGTCCAGGGGTCGACCCTCAAGGAGAACGATGCGGTAGAATTGCTCAAATTCCAAACTTCCAGGCATGCACTCGGAGGCCTCCGCCAGGAAGTCTGTGCTCCCCGACTTAACTGAATCTGGAAGCGAATAGTGCAACCACCTGACCGACACGAGGCCGGGGTATCGGCGTTGGATAGTGTCAATCGATGCAGCGAATGTGCGGCAAAACGTGCAGGTGAAGGTCCCAAACTCGACAATCCGAATCGGCGCGCTCTCCGGGCCGATCAAATGACCGATCGAGTACCATTCCGCCAAGGTCGCTTCATCCGGGAGGTCGCTGTTCCGCCCACCCTCGGACAACCTCGCATCGTCTGCGTTCGAGGTAGGTCGAACGACTGGCGGTTGGGTGTCGCCGGAGCCGCGGAAAACGACAGCCAGGGCCACCACGGCCAGTCCCACCGTAACGGCAAGCTCAGTTCGGTGCTCCAATCAATACCTCCGAGAGGGTGATAGGCGATCGCCCCACCAGGCCTTGGGGGGGCTACCTTTGTCGGAGGCGAGTTCGGCGGACCGCAAAGCGACCCGAGTCCTCCGCAAACGAGTAAAGCACGCTGTCGCCCGGAGGCACGCTGATCCCGGTGGTCGAATGGTCCAGTACCACTGTGCGGACTCGACGACCAGTCCAGTCGAAGATGTGGACTTCGGATCGGGGCACCGGGTTGGGTGGATTCGCACCGTTCAGTCGCCCGTCATAGAGCGCGTACAGAAATCCGTCCGTTACCGCACAGTCATAGTATCCCCAACGGACCCGCGGAAGGATTGGGTTGAAATCAATCTGCTTCCCACTCGTCGTATCCATGTACGGGTCCGGACGAAACGGATACGGCACCTCCATACTGCCCACCATCGTACCGATCGAATCGAGAAGATCGATCCTTCCTGCGAAAGTGAATGTCTGCACGGTCACGCGACGATCGGGGGAGTAGCACAGACGACCTAGGTAGGCGTTTCCCATGTATCGCGGCGTCAAACGACTGTCTGCGAATTCTCTGGGGCGCCCTACATCAGTCTTCTGCCCACCCCTATGGATTCGTAGCGGGAACAGTCCGTCCTTGCGATCTTGCGCCATCGCCACAATCAACCCTGTACTACTTGGTCCGTCAGCGGTGTACGGGAGTACACTGTCGATCTGGACAGTGGCAGCACGTGGAGCGATAGTGTCCGAAGCAAGCGCTGCGAGTGCAAATCCAGTAACTCGCCTCCGGGGCCCGTCCAGCATCCATAGGGTATCGCCGGCGAAGCTGGCCCGCATCAAGGACGGCGCATCAGAAAAGTCCCCCGGACCCTCGCCATGGGCTCCGAGGGACTTGATGTGCCGTCCTGTGCTTGCATCAAGCACGTGCAGATAGGGCGGCTTGAGGTCCGAGATGACAATGATGCGTTCGTTTCCCCCGATCATCCACGCGCTGGCGATGAGATCGGTGGGACCTATTTGCTCACTTCGGAGACTGTCCTCAGCGGGAACACCCTCGCGGAGATAAGCGAGTTGGCTCGAATCAGCCGGGGGCGTTCCACAGGCGATGGACAGCGCCGCAAATACCACCGCAATCACTGGGTGGAGGCGAGGCACTGGTTCCACGGCGAGAGCCCCACTCTTCGGGGTTCGTCGGCCTTCGCTCACTGGCCGACCGGAATCTCAACGTAGTTGGACTTGCTCCAGCAAGTTCCGGTGGAAGAGTGGCAGGTTGCGCAGGCGTCCTTGACAGTACAGTGGCTATTGGGGTTGACAAGGATCGGGCTTGAATTCTCCATGCAAGAATCCGTTCCGCCACTGACACACTTGGACTCCGACTCGGTCGCAGACAGCGCTCCGACGACCTGACGGTTAGCGGCGACCACCAGTATCGCGACCACGGAAACCACGCGGGTAACCCGAAGAAGTTGGGACAGCATCTGGTGCCTCGCAGGATGGGGAGAGAAAGGACGACACTGAAACGGGAGCGGATCGGAGCGATCATCGACGCCCGCACGCGACTAGCCCGTCACAACGCCTCTAAAGAGTTACCTGCGAGAAAAAAAAACCGCAAGTACCGGGCGAGTGCTTAGCACTCTTCGCCGAACCAGGCCATCCCGACACCCCTCCCTCCCCTACGGCCAGTGGCTGGTGACCTTGGCCGACTTGATGTAGTCGAGCTTCGGAAAGTTCTCCTGCAGGTAGGCATTCCCCGCACTCATGATCCTCCCCTGGTCAGGGGCCTCGCCGTACCCCTGGAAGATCTTGTCCAGCACCTCGACGCCACTGGTGATCTCGGCGAACGGCGGGAAGCCGAAGCCGTCGGCCGCATCGAGCATCAGGCCGTTGTCGACGGTGTTGAAGAAGAGCTGCGAGGTCCGGCTGTTCTGGCCGGCGCGGGCAAAGACCACCGTGCCGCGCTTGTTGGTGACCTTGACGGTGTCGTCGACGATCGGAGCGGCTTCCCACTTGGCAGTGGCCTTCGGGTCGCCCGAGAGGCCGAACTGGATGATGAAGCCGGGTACCACCCGGAAGAATCGGACGTCGTTGTAGAAGCCCTCGCTCACCAACCGATGGAAGCGGTCGACGCCGTGCGGCGCCCAGGCACGGCGGCTACGCAGCGTGATCGTGCCGACACTCGTCTCCATCGCCACGTCGAAGGAATCGGGGGCGGCCGGATCGGGACTGATGGCGCCCTGCCGGGCGCAGCCGGTCGAGGCGACAACGAGGGCGGCGAGGGCAACGGTCGAGCGGGTCAGTCGGCTCATGTCAGGAACTCGTGCAGCAAGGCATGGAAGTGGTGGACGCCGTTCTCGCGCAGGGCGGAATAGCGGCCGCGGTCATACACGCGCGAGCGGAGATTTTGCTGGACCCGTTCGCAAATTTCAATGTCTTCGTCCTGGATCTCGTCGCTGAAGGCGATCAGCGAGGTCCATTTCGGGTCGGTGGCCGCATCGGCCGGCGGATCGACGGCATACCACTCGAAGACGACCTCGCAGCGGTCGGGCCCACAGGGGAGCACCACGTTCGTCTGCATCTGCCCCTGGTAGATGTTGAGCATCACGTTGGGGAAGCACCAGTAGTACTGGGCGTCGTCGCCCTCGCCATTGGGCACGTAGATGCGCTCCGGACCATGTCCGGCCCGGAGCGGCGCGTGCTGCAGCGACCAGTAACGGTGCGGCTCGACCCGATAGGCATCGTAGTCGAGCTCCTTGTAGAGCCCGGGATGCACCGCCGGGAGGTGGTATCCCTCGAGGTAGTTGTCGACGTACACCTTCCAGTTGCACTCGACGGTCCAGCGCTTCTGCATCACGAAGCGCATCGCCTCGGGATGGAAGCGCGCCGTCCGCTCGCCGATCCCCTCCAGGAAATGCTCGAGCGGCGGCGCCTTGAGATCGAGGTTCGCGAAGACCAGTGGTCCCCACGTGGCCACCTGCACCGGCAGCAGCCGCATCGACTCCGGGTCGAAGCCCTCGGTGCCCTCCATCTCGGGGGCGCGCAGCAGCGTCCCATCGAGCCGGTAGGTCCAGCCGTGATAGCGGCACTGCAGCGTCTGCCGTGTGCCGCACCCCGACGCCACCGGGCCCGCCCGATGCAGGCAGATGTTGTGGAAGCCGCGCAGCGTGCCCCGGTCCTGCACGATGACGATCGCCTCGTCACCGATCTGGGCGGTGATGAAGCTCCCCGATTCGGCCAGGTCGGCCACCCGCCCGACCAGCTGCCAGGTGCGCCCGAAGATCTTCTCCTCCTCGAGCGCCAGATACGTCGGGTCGACGTAGAGGCGGGAGGGGAGGGTCTGGGCGAAGCGGATGTCGCGATTGAAAGAGAAGGTCATGGCGTTGAACTCGGAGTAGTCGATGATCGATGATCGACCATCGATGATCGATACTGCATCGCGGGTAAATCGATCATCGACCATCGATCATCGATCATCCCACTGCCACCAATATTCCGACGACGCCGATCACCAGCATCAGCGCGTAGCCCCGGGTCGCGAAGCGGAGCCACTCGCCGAAGGGGACCTTGGCGGCGAGGAGGATGGCCATGAGTGCCCCGTTGGTCGGCGTCAGGAGCTCGCAAAGGCCGGCGCCGACCTGATAGGCGAGGACCGTGGCCTGACGCGAGACGCCGAGCAGGTCCGAGAGCGGCACCATGATCGGCATCGTCAGCGCGGCCTGCCCGCTCACGCTCGAGACGGGAACGTGCAGCAGCGCGTGGAGCGGCACCATCAGCAGGGCGGCGGCCGTCGTCGAGACATTGGCGAGCGGCGTGGCCATGCTGTAGAGGATGGTGTCGATGATGTGCCCATCCTGCAGCACGAGGGTGATGCTTCGGGCGACGCCGACGAGGAGGGCGGCGGGGAGCAGCAACTGCATCCCCTCGAGGTAGCTGATGATGGTGTCATCGAGCTTGAGGCGGGCGATCACCCCGGCGAGGATGGCGCCGATGAAGTACGCCGCGGAAAGCTCGTTGAAGCCCCAGTCGAGCTTGAGGGCGCCGTAGATGTAGATCGCGAGCGGCACCGTGACGCAGGCGAGAATCAGCCCGTCGCGCGCGCTCAGCGGCGCGTGGCTGACCTGCTCGCTCGCCACCGGCACGCGGTGCTGCGAGGCCCACCGCAGCGTCCAGGCGGCCCAGAGCGCCGTCCCCGCGAGCCACATCGCCGTGCGCAGTGCGCCGCCGGAGAGGGTCGGCAGCTCGGCGAGCTTCATCGCGATGCCCGCCTGGAACGGATTGGTCGGGCCGAAGGCACTGCCGATCATCGCCGCACCGGCACTCGCCGCGACCGTCGTGACGGCGTCGACGCCGAGTCGACTCCCGAGCACGAGCAGCACCGGGATCAGCGCGATGATCTCCTCCTGCATGTTCTCGGCGGCACCCATCATCGAGAAGAAGAGAATCAGGAGGGGGAGGGCGAGGAGGCTTCCTTCACGAAAGCGCGAGGCGAGGGCGTTCACCGCGCGCCCGAGGGTCCCGATCTTGTCGACCAGGTACCAGGCCCCGCCGACGAGGAAGATGGTGAGGATCACCTCGATCCCCTCGGCGATGCCGCGAGGCACCGCCATCACGGCGGCGAAGGGCCCGACTGGCGCGTCAGGCACCGCGTGGTAGGTGCCGGCGACGGCGATGGTGCGCCCGGTGGCAGCGTCCACCACCCGTTCATACTCGCCGGCCGGCACCAGCCAGGTGAGCGCGGCCGCGATGGCCACGCCCCCCAGCATCAGCACCAGCGGATGGGGCAGTCGCAGCGAAGCCAGCTCAGTTCCCCTGGCTTGACGGCGGGGTCATCCCCTTCATTCGCATGTACGTCACCATGTTGCCGTAGTGTTCGGCGTTGTGGGCGATGTTGAACGCGAGCGCCCACGTCACGCTCCCCTTCATCCCGAAGAGGTCGACCTGATCGTGCCCGTGCGCATTGGCCCAGACCTGGACCGTGTGGCAGTAGGTCAGCGCATCCTTCACACCCTTCACCAGGGCCGCCTTGCCGGTCACCTTCTCGAAGTCGGTCGTGCTGGGGCTCTTTTCGCCGCGAATGCCGGCGCAGATCATGAAGTTGCTGTTGGCCATGTGCCCGACCAACTCGCCGAAGGAGCGGATTTCCGGCGTCGGCTTGAAGCTGTAGTTCGCTTCCGGCATCTGCTCGGCGCCCTTCACGAACCAATCGAGATACTGATGGAGCAACGGCATCAGGTCACTGGGCGGCTCGGTGTGGTTCATCTTGTCCTGCGCGACGACGGGCGTCGCCAGCATCGCCAGCAAGGCGAGGGGTGCGATCAGACGCTTCAACATGGGGATACTCCTGAGTGGGGGATGCGAGAGAATGATGCCGGATTGCTCGGGGGACAAGCGTCAGCCACCGACGCGTTTGACGGTCCAACCCTTCTTGGCGAGTTCCGCGACGACCACGTCCCGATGGTCACCCTGCAGCTCGATCACGCCATCCTTGACCGTACCGCCGGAGCCGACCCGTTGTTTCAGGGCCTTGGCGAGGGCATCGAGGGCCTCGCCCTCCAAGGGCACGCCGGTCACCAGCGTCACGCCGGCGCCCTTGCGTCCCTTGGTCTCGCGGCCGACGCGCACCACGCCATCGCGCTTCGGCGGCGGGCCACTTTCGCGGCAGCGGCAGTCGCCGACCCCGCGCCGACAGGTCGGGCAGGTGCGGCCGGTATCCGTGGAGTAGACGAGTCCGCCGGTGCGCTTCCTCATGCGCGGAAGAGCGCCGCATCAGGCGCACTCCCCTGCACGACCATCTGTGCCACGGCCCGCCCGCAGATGGCACCGACCACATTGCCCGTGCCCGAGTAGCCACCGATGGCCCAGACGCGAGGCCGCACTTCCTCGAAGATCGGCAGGCCGTCCGGCGTGTAGCCGACCGCCCCGGCCCAGCGATGGGTGATCGAGGCGGTCACCCGCAACCGTTCGCGGAGGTGCGTGTCCAGCAGCGATTGCACCGGTTCGGCCGGCTCGGCGATGTCCGTCCATTCGCCCTCCCCACCGCGATCGCGCATGCCGCCGAGGAGCACGGATCCGTCATCCAGCTGCTGCCAATACTCGTAACCGTAGCGCGAATAGACGGCGAACCGGGTACGAATCTCGTCAGTGGGTGTCGTGGCGATCATCTGGAGCCGGGCGGTGCGCACGCGTCCGGCCAATTCGGGGAGCACCGACTCGAGGCGGCCGTCCACGGCGACGATCACCGCATTGCAAAGCACGCTGCCCTCGACCGTGAGCACACCCTGTCCGGTGATCTCGATGGCCGCCGACTGTTCATAGAGCCGCGCGCCCCGCGCCACGGCCCCTTCCGCGAGGGCACGGCAGCGCTGGAGCGGGTGGAAGACGCCGTCCGTCGGGATCAACAGTCCCTCGCCGTCCGGACCACGATGCCACGCTGCCGGGAGACCGTCCGCGTGCATCGCGGCGAGCTGGGCGCGGCAGTCATCCAGCTCCTCGGGGCTCTCGGCGATCCGCAGCGACCCCTCGCGCCGAATCGCCCCGGGCGTCTCGGCTGTCATGCGGTCCATCTCGGTGAGGGTGCGCCGATAGAGTGCCGTGGCCCGCTCGCGCCCGTGCGTCGCGACCGCATCGTGGTGAAAGTCGGCCGGACCGGCGAGGAGGAAGCCGCCGTTGCGTCCGGCCGCGCCGCCGGCCACGATGCCGGCGTCCACCGCGACGACGCGCTGGCCGAGGTCGAGGAGCTCGTGCACCGCCGTGAGGCCGCTGCCCCCGAGGCCGATTACGCAGACGTCGGCGGCGACTGGGCCGTCGAGTCGTGGCAGTCCGGGCCAGGTGCCATCGTCCCACCGCGGGAGGTTGCTCAGCGCTTCACCGTCACCGTGACGCGGAAGGTGGTCCATTCATCCATCGGCACCGCACCCAGCGACCGATAGAAGCCGATCGCCGATTCATTCCAGTCGAGCACCGACCACTCGAGCCGTCCGCAGCCACGTGCCACCGCCACTTCGGCGAGGTGGACCAGCAGCGCGCGGCCGATCCCCTGACCGCGGAACGCCGGGCGCACGAAGAGATCCTCGAGCCAGAGCCCGCGCCGACCGAGGAAGGTCGAGTAGTTGTGGCAGAAGAGCGCGAAGCCGGCCGACGCGCCGTCAACCTCGGCAATCACCACCTCGGCGGCGGCGATCGGGCCGAAGAGCGACGCCCGCAGCCCCTCCTCGGTGGCGACGACCGCGTGGGGCAGCCGTTCATACTCGGCCAGCCCGCGGATCAGGTCGAGGATCAGCGGCACATCGGCGGCGGTCGCGGGGCGAAGCGTAGCTGGAGTCATGCTGGATTCTAGCCGATGACAGCCGCGCCGAGCCATCCGGCGAGCAGCACGACCGCGATTCCCTTCCCCCACCAGCGCCAGCGGGGCCAGAGCACCGAGACGGAGACAGCAATCGTGAGTGTGGCCAGCACCGCAAGCGACATCGCCGTTTCGATGCTGGGCAGCGGCGCGGCTGGGAGCAGCATGGCATGCGCGAGGAGTCCCACCGAGACACTGGTCGCGAGGACGCAGACTGCCGGATAGAAGCGACGGGGACGATCAGGCGTGGACGCCGCGCTCGCACCTCGCCAGGCCATCACGGTGAGGGCCAGGAGGATCAGCGTGGTGTCGGCGACCATCACCCAGCGCAGCGACGGCGACGTGATGGCGGGCACCTGTTGGGCGGCGAGGACGTGGCCGATGGCGCCAAGCGCCGCGTCGAGGCCGCCGCGCCAGCCGAAATGCACCGGCGCGGGCCAGGCACTGCCGACCAGGGTGGTGAGGAGCACGGCGATGCCGAGCGGCAGCAGGGAGAGCGCGGCGCGCGGCACGCGCCCGCGCTGTCCGTTGGGTTGCAGGAGGGCCCACGCCACCGCGGCCGGGACCAATCCGATCGCCTGTGGCGACACCCAGACTACCCCGACTGCAGCCACGGCACCGTAGGCCAGCGAAAAGCGCGGTGCCGCGAGCATGACCGCGAGCATCCCGATCGTCGTGGCGAGGAGCGGCGGACCGATCAGCGAGCTGCGGTGGAGCGGCAGAAAATCGGGGAGGAGGAGGACGCAGATGGCCGCGAGGACGGCGACGACCGGACCGCCGACGACATCAACGATGACGAGGGACATCGCGATCGTGAGGCCGGCCGAGACGGCCGGGAGCAACGACCCCAGGGCCGAGGAGGCCGGCCCGTCCATGCCGACAATCGAGAACTGACTCTCCTGGCGTGCGAGCAGCCAGACGATGGCACCCGCCGCGACCAGGGCGAGCACGGCGCGGCGGCGGAGCGGGGTCAGCGGCCGTCGGCCGGATACCAGCGGCCGCCGATGCGGGCCATCTCCTCGAGCACGGGTGCCGCGCGAAAGCGCGGACCGTGCGTGGCTTCCAACCGTTCGAGCTTGGCCACCACCTCGGCGGCGCCAATCGCGTCAAGCGTGCGCAACGGCCCACCCCGGAACGGCGGGAAGCCGATACCGAAGATGGCCCCGATGTCGGCGTCGCGCGGGACGCGCACCACGCCCTCGCTCATCGCCATCGCGGCTTCGTTGAGCATGGCGTACACCAGCCGTTCCTGCACGCGCTCGATGTCGACTTCACTCGCCGGGCGCACGCCAAGCAACTGGAAGACCGAGCCGTCGGCGCCGGTCTTGTGCCCATCCTTGTAGAAGTAGAAACCGCGGCCATTCTTGCGACCGAGCCGATCATCGCCGCGCATCGCCGCGATCACCTTCGATGGCGTGAGTCGCTCGCCGAACGCCTGGTACATCACCTTCCCCGCCTTCTCGCCGACATCGAGGCCGACTTCGTCGAGCAACGCGACCGGTCCGACCGGGAAACCCCACGACGTCATTGCCGCGTCGATGGTCTCGATGGGGACCCCTTCCTCGAGCAGGAAGCCGGCCTCGTTGAGATACGGCGAGAGAATGCGGTTGACCCAGAAGCCGGGCGAATCCGCGACGACGATCACCGTCTTCCCCATCGCCCGGCCGAACTGCACCGCCGTGACGATGGCATCCGCCGAAGTCACCGCGGTGGGGATGACCTCGAGCAGCGGCATCTTCTCGACCGGCGAGAAGAAGTGCATGCCAAGGATCCGCTCCGGATACTGCGCGCCCGCGGCGATATCCTGGATCGGAATGGTCGACGTGTTGGTCGCGATGATCACGTGTGGGGGCACCGCCGCCTCGACGTCGGCGATCACCTGGCGCTTGACGCCGAGGTCTTCGTAGACCGCCTCGATCACGATCTGCGCGCCACCGAAACCGGAGAAGTCACCGGTGCCGCTGAGGAGCGCGCGCGTCCGCTGATACTCGTGCGGCGTCATCCGCCGCTTCTTGAGCCGCGCCGTCATCAAGTCCGTCGCGGCCTTGATGCCCTTCCCCACGCGCGACAATTCGGCGTCGGTCATCCGCGCCTCGACATTGGCCGCGAGCGCGGCCGTGCCGGCGATCCCCGCGCCCATGAAGCCGCTGCCGACGACGCCGATGCGGCGCACCTTCGTGGCTCGTCCCGCACCGGCCGGGACACCATCATCCTTCTTGATGGCGGTGGTCGCGAAGAAGATCTCGACCAGGCGTCGCGACACATCGGACATCGCCAGTTCGCCGAACGCCTGCGCCTCGGCCTCGAGACCGCGCGTCATCCCCTGCTCCATCGAGGTCCGCACCACCTCCAGCGCACGCAGTGGCGCCGGGTAGTTGCCGCCGGTCTTCTTGGTGACCGCTTCCTTCGCCTTGCCATACACCACGAGCCGACCGATCGGCGTGCCATCGAGCAGCGCGCCGCCGAGGCCGCGCCCCTTCCGCGATGGCTTCCACCCGCGCGCGAGCCGTTCCGCCGCCGCGATCGCGGTGTCGAGGAGGATCGACTCGGGCACGAGCTCGTCGACGATGCCGAGGGTGAACGCCTTCTTGGCGCGTTCGTTCTTGCCGGCGAGAATGATGTCGAGCGCGGCGCGCACACCGATCAGGCGCGGCAACCGGTTCGAGCCGCCCGCGCCCGGCAGCAGGCCGAGCTGCACTTCTGGGAGGCCGAGCATCGTCTTGGGATGGTCGGACGCCACGCGATAGCGGCACGCCAGCACCAGCTCCATCCCGCCACCGACGCAGGCGCCGTGGATTGCCGCGACGATCGGCTTCGGTGACTCGGCGACCTTCTGCATCAACAACTGGCCATCGCGCGAGAGTCGCTGCGCCTCCTCGACGCTGCGCAGCGCAACGAATTCCTCGATGTCGGCGCCGGCAATGAAGGTGTCGGGTTTGCCCGAGCGGAGCACGATCGCCTTGACCGGTTCATCCGTCGCGAGCCGACCGAGCAGATCCTCGAATTCCCAGCCCACCGCCTTGCTGATCTTGTTGACGGTCTCGTTGGGCGTGTCGAAGGTGACGATCGCCACCCCGCCGCGCCGTTCCACGGAAAAGGCGCTCATCCGACCCGCTCCAGGACCATGGCAAAGCCCATCCCGCCCTGCGCGCAGATGGAGATGAGACCGAACTGCACATCGCGTCGCGCCATCTCGTTCGAGAGCGAGGTCACCAGTCGTGCGCCAGTCGCAGCGAACGGATGGCCGATCGCGAGCGACCCACCCATCACGTTGGTGCGACTCCAGTCGACCTCGCCAACGACACCGGGGAGGCCGAGACGACGCGCCCAATCGGCGGAGCCCCACGCCTGCACGTTGGAAAGCACCTGCGAGGCGAATGCCTCGTGGATCTCGACCAATCCGAGATCGTTCCACGAAATCCCGGCGCGCTTGAGGGCGATCGGCACCGCGTAGGCAGGGCCCATCAGCAACTGCCATCCCGGATCGACCGCCGCGACGGCGTAGGCGCGGATTGCGGTGAGCGGCCGATAGCCGAGCGCGTGCGCCTTCTCTTCGCTCATGAGCAGCGTGGTGGCCGCACCATCGGTGAGCGCCGAGGCATTCCCCGCAGTGACGGAGCCGTAGGTGCGGTCGAAGACCGGCTTGAGCTTGGCGAGCGCGTCGAGCGAGGTCTCGGGGCGAATCAGGTTGTCGCTGTCGATGACCTGGTCCATCCCGCGCCCACCGAACCACGGCGCAATTTCCATTGCGAGGCGTCCATCGGCCGTGGCCGCCGCCGCCCGCTGATGGCTCATCACCGCGAGTTCGTCCTGCGCCTCGCGGGAGATCCGATTCTCCTTCGCCATCTTCTCGGCCGACTGCCCCATGCTCTGCCCGGTGCTCGGCTCGGCGATCGCCGGGGATACCGGCACCAGATCGCGTCCGCGCACCTGCGCGAAGAGGCCGAGCCGATCGCCCAGCGACCGCGCCTTGGAGGCGGAGACGAGGATCTGGGAGAATTTGCGGGTGTGCAGGATGGGCACGTCGGAGAGCGTTTCGACCCCGCCCGCGAGGATGACGTCGGCATGCCCCGCCATGATCTGATCGGTGGCGTTGCAGATCGCCTGCGCGCCAGACGCACAGGCGCGGTTCAGCGTGTATGCCGGCACCGTCCTCGGCAGCTGCGGCAGCAACGACACCTCGCGCCCGACATTCGGCAGCAACGGCGACGGCACCACCTGCCCGTAGATCACCTCGTCGACCTCGTCGCCGGGGAGTTCGGTGCGGTAGAGCAGTTCACGGGTGCAATGGCGGGCGAGGTCGGCGGCGGTCACGTCCTGCAACACGGTCCCCGACTTGGCGAACGGGGTCCGGAGTCCGGCGATGACGACGGCTCGGCGGCCTGGAGAGGGGGGGAGCATGAATTGAAATCTAGCCGGAGGGTGGTTGGGGTGAACGGTGACCAGTGACCAGTGACCTGTGACCTGTGACCCGGGTTACAGGTTACTGGTTACTGGTTACGGGTCACTGGTCACCGTTCACCCGCTTTCCTCGATTATCTTGTCAGGTTGACTCCAAGCCGGAGATGCCGTGCATCCGAACGATTCCGAGCAGCCCGAAGTCGGCCTTCCGGCCGAGGCCATTTTCGAGGCCCTGCTCGAGGAACAGACCCCCGTCCCGTTCGAGCGGCCCCTGGTCGCCCCGAGCGCGACGGCCCCAGCGGCGACCCCCGCCGCGGCCCCTGACGTCCCCGTGCCCGCCCATGCCGTCCAGTTGAAGGGGCCGGCGGCGGCGTTGGCCCGCAACATGGACGCCTCCCTCGCGATTCCGACCGCGACGACCTTCCGCGAGCTCCCGGTTCGGGTCCTCGAGGCGCGGCGTGCCGAGCTCAACAGCCAGCTCAAGGCGGCCGGGCGCAACGAGAAGCTCTCGTTCACGCACCTGATCGCCTGGGCGTTGGTGCAGGGGGCCAAGCAGTTCCCGGTGATGGGGACCGGCGTCCTCAAGAGCGGCGCCGACGCCTACAAGCTGGTGCCGGAGCACGTCCAGCTCGGCCTCGCCGTCGACGTGGAGCGGAAGGACGGCAGTCGCGGCCTGATGGTGCCGGTGCTCAAGCGTGCCGATACGATGAGCTTCGCCGAGTTCCTGACGACCTACGAGGGGCTGGTCGAGAAGGCGCGCACCAACAAGCTGATGCCCGACGATTTCGCTGGCGCCACCATGACGCTCACCAACCCGGGCGGCATCGGGACGGTGGCGTCGGTGCCGCGCCTGATGCCCGGCCAGGGGACGATCTTCGCCACCGGCGCGATCGCCTATCCGCCGGAATTCAGCGGGATGTCGAAGGAGCAGATCGCCACACTCGGCATCGCCAAGGTGATGATGATCACCTCGACGTATGACCACCGCGTGATCCAGGGCGCGGAGTCGGGGAATTTCCTCAAGCTGGTGGACCAGTTCCTCCAGGGCGAGCACGGCTTCTACGAAGGGATCTTCGCGGCCTTTGCGCTGGCCGCACCCGGCGCCGCTCACCGCCTCCGCCTCCGCACCCGCGGCGCCGGTCACCGCGACCCCGGCGTCCGCCGGCTGGACCGGCATGATGCCGATCGCCAGTGCCGCCACGACCACGTCGCCAGCCCAGCTGCAACACGTCGCGGCCGGGATGGCGCTGATCAAGGCGTTCCGCACCCATGGCCACCTGGCGGCACAGCTCGATCCGCTCGGGACGCCGCCGGTCGGCGACCCGGCGCTCGTCCCGGCGACGGTCGGCCTCGACGAGGCCACCATGGCGACCATCCCGACCGACGTGCTGCGCATCGCCGTCCCGGGGAAGACGCTCGCCGAGGCACTGCCGCACCTGCAGGCCACCTATTGCGGCACGATCGCCTACGAAGTCGAGCACATCGCCTCGCACGAGCAGCGCGTCTGGCTGCGGCAGCAGATCGAATCGGGCGCCCATCGCCAGCCGATCACGGCGGAGGCGCAGCATGCCCTCCTCGAGCGGCTCACGCAGGTCGAGGGGCTCGAGCGTTTCCTCGGCAAGGCGTATCTCGGTGCCAAGCGCTTCTCGATCGAGGGGCTCGACATCATGGTCCCGATGCTCGACCTCACCATCGAGCTCGCGGCCGAGGCCGGTGCGCGCGACGTGGTGCTGGGCATGGCGCACCGCGGCCGCCTGAATGTGCTGGTGCACACCGTCGGCCGCCCGTATGAGGCACTCTTCGCGGAATTCGAGGGCGCCAAGCAGTTGACCGGCGGGATGACGCCCGATGGTGGCACCGGCGACGTGAAATACCATCACGGGGCCGAGGGGGCCTTTGTCACCAAGGGTGGCAAGGCCATCACGGTGGCGCTGCTCTCGAACCCGAGTCACCTCGAGTTCATCGGGCCGGTCGTCGATGGCCGGGCGCGTGCCGCGCAGACCAATCGACGCGGCCGCGAGGCCGTGGTCGACACCACGGCCGCCCTGCCCGTGATCATCCATGGTGACGCCGCCTTCCCGGGGCAGGGCGTCGTGGCCGAGACGTTGAATCTCGGCGACCTCGCGGGCTATCACACCGGCGGCTCGGTCCACCTGATCGCGAACAACCAGGTCGGCTTCACCACCGACCCGCGCGATGGTCGCTCGACCCGCTGGGCGTCGGACCTCGCCAAGGGCTTCGACATCCCGATCATCCACGTCAACGCCGACGATCCGGAGGCCTGCCTCGCGGCCGTCCGTCTGGCGATGGCGTACCGGGTCAAGTTCGAAGACGACGTGCTCATCGATCTGGTGGGATATCGCCGCCACGGGCACAACGAGACGGACGAGCCGGGCTACACGCAGCCGGTGATGTACGCGCGGATCAAGGAGATGCCGACGGTGCGTGCGCGCTACGCCGAGCAGTTGGCGAGTGCCGGCGTGCTCTCGGCCGCCGATGCCGAGGCGCTGGTCACCAGGACGTACGACCGCTTCGTCGAAATCCAGACGTCCTTCAAGTCGTCGCTCGGCCGCCCGGCGCCGTCGGCGGAGCCGGTGCGCGATGCGGGCGTGGCCGGCGAACTCGAGACGGCGCTTCCGGCCGAGATGATCTCGTCGCTCAACGAGCAGCTGCTCTCGTGGCCGGCCGGCTTCACCGTGCACCCGAAGCTGGTCAAGCAGCTCGAGAAGCGTCGCAGCGCGCTGATCGAACCGCACGGCATCGACTGGGGGCACGCCGAAGCGCTGGCGTTTGCCTCGCTGCTCGTCGAGGGAACGCCGATCCGGCTCACGGGGCAGGATGTGGGGCGCGGCACCTTCTCGCATCGTCACCTGGTGCTGCACGACGCCGTGAATGGCGACGTCTTCGCGCCGGTGCAGGCGCTGCCAGGCGCCTCGGCGCCGCTCGAAGTGCACAACTCGCCGCTTTCGGAATTGGCGACGATCGGGTTCGAGTACGGCTATGCCACGGCGGCGCCCGAGGCGCTGGTGGTGTGGGAGGCGCAGTTCGGCGACTTCGTCAACGGCGCACAGGTGATGCTCGACCAGTTCCTCGCGTCGAGTCTCTCGAAGTGGGGCGTCACGTCGCGGCTCACGCTGCTGCTGCCACACGGGTACGAGGGTCAGGGGCCGGAGCATTCCAGCGGTCGCGTCGAGCGATTCCTGCAGTCGGCGGCCGAAGGCAACATCCGCGTGGTCAACTGCTCCACGTCGGGGCAGTACTTCCACGTCCTGCGCCGTCAGGCGAAGTGGGCTATCCGCCGTCCGTTGGTCGTGATGACGCCGAAGTCGCTGCTCCGCGCGACGGCCGCGAGCTGTTCGCTGGCCGATCTCTCCGCGGGCCGCTTCGAGACGGTGCTCGACGATCCGGCCACCAACGGTCGCCGCGCCGCGGCGCGCACGCTGCTGCTCTGCACCGGCAAGGTCTACTACGACCTCGTCGAAGAGGCGGCCAAGCTCGGCGATGATCGCCCGCCGATCGCCCGGATCGAGCAGCTCTATCCCTTCCCCGAGCGTGAGGTGAAGGAACTGCTGTCGCGCTATCCGTCGCTGACCGACGTGGCGTGGGTCCAGGAAGAGCCGCGCAACATGGGCGCCTGGTCGTTCATCGAGCCGCGGATGCGCACCATCCTCCCGGCCGGGGTGACGATGCGCTACATCGGCCGCCCGGAGCGTGCCTCGCCGGCCGAAGGCTATCTCTCGGCGCACAAGGCGGAACAGGCGCGGATTGTGGGAGAGGCGTTGGGGGGGAAGGGTGTGGTGGTTGGGAAGTCGTAAGGGTGTATGGGTCGTAAGTCGTAAGTCGTAAGTCGTAAGTGATGAAGGCCGGCCTCCTCATGGGAAGCCGGCCTTCGTTGGACCTACGACCTACGACCTACGACTTACGACCTTCCCCTCACCGACTCTCCGGCGGCAACAACGGCCGCTCACTCGACTTCCGCACCAATTCCTTCAGCGGATCGGAGAGGTGATCGCCGTAGTGCAGCAGGAAGACGCCACGCGCGCGGCGCGCCATCAGGAACGCCAGCAGCGGCATGTCGGCTTTGGCGGCGTTGCAGGGGCGGCAGGCGAGGACCAGGTTGTCGGGCCGGTCGTAGGCCGACTGGCCGCGACGCGGCCGGACGTGGTCGAGCGTGATGGTTTCGGGCGGAACCTTGGCGCCACAGTACGCGCAGACCGAACCGTGCCTGGCCAGGAGCCATTCACGATGGGAGCCGTACGTGCGTCCAGCGGGGCGAGAAACGGTGGTGCCGGCGGGACCTGGGAGAACCGCTGCTTCGGACGGTGGTGCGACGTTGGTGCCACCGCGACGTCTGGTGCGTGCCACTAATCTGCTTCCTTCTGAGAATCGTTTATGAACATCCCCGTAAAATAGCCGAGTGTGGATGGACGGGAAAGTGAGCCGGCCCTCAGCTGCCCCGAAGTCGCCCCAGGAGTGACCCGAGGGTCACCATGAGTCCGCGGCGGCGGCGGCTCCGACGTCCCCCGCCTGCGGCGACGCCATCGAGGAAATCGGCGATCGGTTCCGGGGTGAGCGGGGGGAAGTGGTCGAGGACATCGAGCACTTCCTCCGCCCGACCCGGACGCGGCTCCCCATCCCGCGAGAGCAGCCCGCCGACCAGCCGCTCGAGGTCCGCCGGGGCGGAAGGGCGATACGTGCGGAGCGGCCAGCTCCCGGCCGCCTGGGGCGGCAAGCCGACCAGCATCTCCCAGGCGAGCGCCCCGAGGGCATGGAGGTCGTCCTTTGGGGTGGCGTCGGCCACGAGCCCGAACGAGGTGAGCACGGTCCCGCGGCGATCGAGCATCACCGTGCCGGCCCAGAGCCGGCCGTGGGTCAGCTCCCGCCGGTGAAGCGCGGCGAGGGCTCGGGCGACATCGCGGAGGATGGTGATCGCCTCGCGCAGGGGCAGGGTGCCGCGATCGGCGAGCCGCTGCAGCACCGGAATGCCGGGTGGGATGGGATCGATGATCCAGGCCCGCCCCTCGAGTTCCCCGGTTGCGATCGGGGCCGCGATGGCTGGATGGGTGAGCACCAGCAGTTGATCGGTGCGGCGGACGAGCGCCTCGCGGGTCGGGCCGTCCGGCGCCGCCGGATGCAGCACCACGCGGCGGGAGGGAGCAGCCTCCGGGGTATCAGTACGCGCCCGTGCCAGGAAGACTCGGCGACCACCAGTCGCGGCTTCTTCCTCGCCCAACTCCGCCGCGGAGGCGACGGCGAGCCGAAGGCGAAGAGTCAGCGAGTCGGTCATGTCGGCTTGGTGGTCATCACCCAAATGCCCCGAAAGAGGAACGCCGTGGCGACCCAGCCAATGAGACTCCAGCGCAGGTAAAGTTTGCGGAAGCGCGGGAGTTGATTGTCGGGGCAGCGCTCCATCCGGACTTGATCGGGAATCAGCAGGGCCAGCCAGATCGCGGTGGAGATGCCGAGCATCTCGATCCCCTGCACGAGCCAGGGGACCTGCCGCCACGCCCCGGTGGGATAGCCCTGACGGACCATCATGATGCCGGCGATCGTCATCAGGGCACCGCCGAGGAAGGTAAAGAGCAGGTCGGTCCAGAGGATGCCCCTGGCGATGTGCCTGGGCGTCCGCTCGGCACGATCCCGCCAGAGCAGGATCGTCCAGACGCCGGTGACGGTCACATTCCCCACCATGAGCACGGCGCCAATCACGTGCAGCGCCTTCCACGTCAAGTACTGCAGAACGCCCCCCAGCCCCGTGGGCCTGATACCACACCTTTCGTCGTTCTTGATGGACCGCCGCCACAAAACGAGGCGCAGCCGTAGTGCCTCCGCGGCACCTGCCGGACCGGCGACACGCTGACGTTGCCGGGTGAAATCACTGCAACTTCAATACCATCAATCACTTAGCGAGACGCAACCGGATTGCCACGACCCGGTGGATCGCTCGTGGCCCCACCGTTGCCATAGAAGGAGGCCGTACCCTGGTTGCTCCGATTCCCCGTTGCCGAGAATCACCATGAACGCTCGCCTCCTCCAGATCCTGTCGGCCACCGCGCTGATCGCCGCGCCGTTGCAGGCTCAGACCCCATATCAGGATGGATTCCGGTTTGCCGGCTCGATCGCCGGCGCTCCCGTGATCGGCAATGTGGTCGGTGGTCCGTACCTCGGCCAGTTCGACACGGCACCGAGCGTCTACGGCTCCCCCTTCTATGTCTGGTGCGTCGACTACAACCACTGGATCAGTGGCGGGCAGACGTACAACGCGTGGATCACCCCGCTGGATGGGAGCGACTTCTCGCACGCCCGGAACGGGGCGACCGGCGGCTCGTCCCCGGATGCCTATCGCTGGGCGGCATACCTCGCCGACCAGATGCTCTGGCAGGATCAGGTCGCGCCGACCAACGCGACCAAGGCGCGCGATGGCGCGATCCAGGATGCGATGTGGGCGCTGCTCGGGTACGGGAACAACACCACCACCCGACTCAACAACCTCGTGACCAACTACGGCGCGTTTCTCGGCCTGACCACCGGCTTCTACAACTCGTCGCCGGCGCTGACGACGTACTCCGACTGGGCGCTGATCACCTGCGACCTGGCGCGGAACCCGAATTGCGGCGCACAGGAATTCCTGTATCGCCAGCCGTCGCCGCCGCAGGAAGTCGTGCCCGAGCCGGCCACCATGACGCTGCTCGCCACTGGCCTTGCCGGCATGGCGGCCGCCAGCCGCCGTCGGCGGAAGCAGCAGGCGACCAAGCTCTAGGCGTTCACCAGCCTGACGCAATGCGCGGGTGCGGCCTCTGGCCGCACCCGCGCATTGCATTTCCGGTCAGCCGTTCCGACGATCGTAGTCATCGAGCAGGCCGAGGCGATGTCGGACCGCGTCCAGTCGGGTGTTGATCGACGGACGCCCGGCGATGAGCATGGCGAAATCGTCGAGGGACTCCGACACGAGCCGCGCATCGAGCGTGGCGATGGTCGCCCGCAAGCCCTCGGTCAGGCGTCCGTGCACGGCCGCGCGCTGCATGCTCGCACCCGGGGACTCCACCCACGACTGACCAGCCAGGATGAAGCACTCCGGCTGTTGCTCCCCGAGGAAGGGGTAGCGGAAGGCGACCGGGAGGACGCGGATCGGTCCGCCGTGCCGCTCGATCATCCAGGCAGCGCCTCGTTCGAGGTCGGCAATCGGCGCCGCGGCCGGACTGCGCTGCCCCTGCGGATAGATCCACACCATCGTCCCCGGCGCCAGGCAGGCGGTCGCCCGCGCGAGATCGCGCATCGCCTGCGTGGGTGACCGTCGTTCGATGGGGAGCGCACCGACCCGCAGAAAGATCTTGTAGCGGGCGAGGTTGCGCGCCTCCATCAAGATCCGGAAATGATGGCCCATCGCGGTGGAGAGCGGACTCGACAGGAAGCCGTCCCACCAGTTCGTGTGATTCGCCACCACGAGGGTGGGCAACGGCGGCCACGCCTGCCAGTCGTCGAGCGCGTGCCAGCGCACCGACGCAAGGCTCTTGCGCGCGAGGCGCGCCACATAGCGCTGAAACGCCCGGACCGCGAACGGCCCGGGCGGGGGAAGCGGTGCGGGCAGGGCGCCGCGATCGGTCATGCGGACTGTTCGCCCGGGACGGCGCCGGGGAGGAAACGTTCATCCCACAGCGCGCGGGCGAGGATCGAGAGCTTCTTCGGCATCGTCGTGAAGGCGCGCCGGGTGAAGACGTTGTACTGATTCGCCTCGATCACGTCGAGAATGCCGGCGTAGGTCTGCTGCAGCAACCGCACCGTGAGGCGCGAGCCATCACGGGGGAAGAGACCGATCACGACGTCGGCATCCTCGAAGTAGCGGCGCGCGCGTGCCACCTGCCACTGCATCATCCGCACGAAATCGGGCGTGACCTTGCGGGCCTCGAGATCGGCGCGGGTCAGTCCGAATCGCTCGAGCTCTTCGCGGGGGAGATAGACTCGGCCGCGATCGAGATCCTCGCCGATGTCGCGCAGGACGTTGGTCAGCTGCATCGCGACGCCGAGTCCGACGCCGGGCTCGCGAAACGCCTGCGGTGGCGCCCCGAGCACCGGACCGAGCATCAGCCCGACGCCGCCGGCCACCAGATAGCAGTAGCGGTGCAAGGTGGCGAAGTCCTCGAATTCCACCGGCTCCAGATCGATCGCGACGCCGACCAGCAGATCGGTGAGCGGTTCGAGCGGAATCGGGAAGCGCCGCATCGTGTCGCGCAGCGCCAGCCAGCGCGGGTCGACCGGATCCTCGCCCGCATGGATGCGACGGAGGTCGGCGTCCAGGGCGGCGATCTCGGCGCGCACCTCGGCGATCGGCCGATCCCCCCGATCGTCGACGAGGTTGTCGGCGTGACGGCAGTACTCGTAGAGCGCGAAGATCGCCCGCTTCTTCGCGAGCGGCAGGAAGCGCGAGGCGAAGTAGAACGACTTCGCCCAATCCGCCGTGATGCCCTCGGCGCGCGCGTAGCCCTGCTCGACGAGGCGCGTCATCCGGTGACCGGTCGCTCCGCGACGATTCGCTCCGTGACGCACTCCGCCGAGATCAGCGCCATCGGCAGGCCGCACCCGGGGTGCGTGCTCTGGCCGACGAAGAAGAGGTTGCCGTACTTCGGATGACGATTCTGCGGCCGGAATGCGCCGATCTGCATCAGGTTGTGCGACAGGCCGAACGCCTCGCCGCGCAGATTGCCGTAGTCGATCGTGAAGTCGGTCGGGGTGACCAGCCGCTTGGTGACGAGGTTCTCGCGCAGGCCGGGCATCGCCCACTGCTCGAGCTTCTCGAGCATGCGCGCCTCGACCTTCGGCCCCTCGACCGCCCAGTCGATGCGGCGCGCGGGATCGGGGTGCTGCGACGGCGCGAGCACCAGCACGAAGATGTTCTCGCAGCCGTCGGGGGCGCTGCCCTTGTCGGTGCGCGTGCTCGCCACGACGTAATACGGCGGATCCTCCGGCATCGCGTGCTCCTCGAAGAGCTGGCGGCACGCCTCGCGCATGTCCTTGGCGACGATGAAGTTGTGATGCTCGAGGTTGGCGTACTCCTTCTTCACGCCGAGGTACATCAGCACCACGGAGCAGGAGAAGCGCTTCTGCTCGATCTTCGGATACGGCTCCTTGAGCAGCGACTGATAGGCGTAGGGCAGGTCGGCATTCACGAGCACGACGTCGCCGGCCACCCGCGAGCCGTCCTCGAGCTGCACCGCCGTCACCGTGTCGCCGCGCTTCTCGAGTTCGGTGACCTTGGCGCCGTAGCGGTACTGCACGCCCAGCTCGCGACCGAGCTTCTCGAGGGCGAGCGGCAACTCGTACATCCCGCCCATGGGGTAGTGCACTCCGCCGCCGATCTCGGTGTAGGGCAGCAGCGCATAAATCGCCAGCGCATCGTACGGCGAGAGGCCGAGGTACAGCGCCTGGAACGAGAGCGCCTGCTGCAGCCGCTCGTCCTTGACGTACTTGGCGATCAGCTTCTGCAGGTCACCGAGTGCACCGAGGTTGGCGAGCGAGCCGAGGCGACTGGGCGAGATCATGTCGAGCGGCGATGTCATGTTCTTCGAGATGAACTCGAGCCCCGAGTCATACATCCGCTTGGTGCGGGCGAGATACTCGAGCACCCGCGGTCCGCACCCCGGCTCGATCTTCTCCATCCCCTCGAGGAGGACGTTGAGCTGGGGCGTCATCTCCAGCACGGTGCCGTCGGCGAAGTGCACGTTGTAGTTCGGGAGCACCTGCACGACGTCCAGGTAGTCCTCGACCTTCCGGCCGACCATCGCGAACAGCTTGTGCCAGTACTCCAGCATCAACAGCAACGACGGCCCGGTGTCGAAGGTGAATCCCTCGGACTCCCAGCGTCCGTTGCGGCCGCCCGGGCCGGCGTGCCGCTCGAGCACCGTGACGCGATAGCCGGCGTGCGCCAGATGGATGGCGCTGGCCAGGCCGCCGATACCCGCACCCACAATCACGGCACTCGTGCCCGTGACGGCAGGTCCCACTGGGGCGGTGACAACAGCCGCGAGGTCGTCGGTGCTGGACGGCGGCGCGGTGAGGGTGGCCGGATCGAGAGTCATGAGTGTCGTGTCTGGGGCAAAATGGGGGCGCGGAAATTTAACGCGGCGCGAGGGCAAAGGGCTCCGCACCGATCTGGAATCCTGCCCCGGCCAAGGTGGCCTGCCGACCCTCGATCCCCGCCCCACCGATCGAGACGAAGCATCGACTCGGGAGGCGTGCCGGCAGCGCGAGCAGCTCATCCAGCACGTAGGCACAGGTTTCGGGGTCACTCACCGACAGTGCGACCGCGGCGGGGTTCACCTGCCACGCCGATTCGACCACCTCGTCCAGCGGAAGGTCGGCGCCGAGGTAGCGGATCTCCCAGCCCCACTCCTGCAGATGGCAGAGCGTGGTGAGGAACCCCCACTCATGCCGTTCGCCGGGCAGGCAGGCGGCCAGCGCCAACGGCCCCGGAAGCTGCTGGGTGCGGAGGCCCTCCTTGAGGGCATGGATCACCACTTCGCTGGCGAGATGCTCCGCCGCGATCGGAAGGTCGCCGACGGACCAGAGGTCACCGATCAGCGTCGCCAGCGGCATGGCGATCTCGTCGGCAAAACGGGTCAGGCCGCGAATGGCCAGCTGCTCGGCCACCTCGCGCTCCAGCCCTTCGCGATCGAGTCGGCGAATGGCGCCCAACAGCGCCCCAAGGGGGGTGCCGTCCGGCGACTCCCGCCAGGCAGTCTCAATCACCTCGGCCGCGGGAAGCCCGACCAGCGACCCGATCCTGGCCCCCTGGGTCACCAATCGGCCGTAGGCGCGAAGGAGGGCGACCTGATCGGCGGTGTAGGCGCGGTACCCGTTGGCCTGTCGGACCGGCCGGACCGCCTCGTAGCGCCGCTCCCAGGCCCGCAGTCGATCCCGAGAGAGCCCGGTCAGCCCGGACACTTCCTGGATTTCATAGGTGCGGAACTCTGGATTCACGGGACCCCGGGGCGGACGGTGTTGGGATAAGTTACCCCGAAGCGCGGGGAGGGGTCCCCGAGTGCCGATGATCGATGATCGACCATCGATGATCGACCATCGATCATCGATCCTGGGAGGCTCCCGAATGCAGGACCTGCTCATCATTGGCGGTGGCATCGTGGGCGCGGCAGTGGCCCGCGACGCGGTGATGCGCGGGCTCTCCGTGACCCTGCTGGAGCGGCGGACCGTCGGCTGGGGGACCTCGTCCCGCTCCAGCCGGCTGATCCACGGTGGCATCCGCTACCTCGAGATGGGCGACATTCACCTCGTCCACGAGGCGCTGGCGGAGCGGGCCACGCTGCTGGCGATCGCCCCGACGCTGGTCCACCCGATCCCCTTCTATTTCGTGTTGGAGCGGGGGGCCTGGTGGGAATGGTGCCGCATCGGCGTTGGGGTCGTGCTGTACCGGTTGTTGGCGGCGAAGCACGCCTTGGGGCCGCATCATCCGCTCTCCCGGGCGGCCCTCCTCCGCCACGAACCACTGCTGGCCAACGCCCCGCTCCTCGGCGGCGCGGTCTATCAAGACGCGCGGTGCGACGACATCGGCTTGGTCTGGGCAACGATTTCCGACGCCCAGTCTCGTGGGGCGCGGATCGTCGAGGAATGCGAGGCCGCCATCCGCGTCGGTGCGCAGGGCATCGTCGCCACGCTCCCCGGTGGCGAGCGCGTCGCGGCGCGCACGCTGGTGATCGCGGCAGGGCCGTGGACTGACGCAGTCCGAGCGAGCATCGGCCTGCCTGAACGCGGTCTGGTCGGCGGGACAAAGGGCATTCATGTCACGTTCCCCACGGCGCGCCTGCCGCTGACGCAGGCGCTGGCGCTGCGACACCCCGATGACCAGCGGGTGATGTTCTGCATTCCGGAGCCGGAGCATCGTCGCGTGGTGGTCGGGACGACCGATACCGAGACGACCGAATCGCCCGACGCGCTGACCGTGGGCGACGACGACGTGGCCTACCTGCTGCGCGCGGTGCAGCACCTCTTCCCCACCCTGCAGCTGACGGCGGCCGACATTCAGGACCGCTGGGCCGGGGTCCGGCCGCTGCTCCGGCAACAGGGCGCGGCGAGCGCGCGCAGCCGGGAACACCTGATCCTGCGCGAGGACCAGATCCTGACGATCGCCGGCGGCAAGCTGACGACGCATCGGGCGATGGCCGAGGAAGCGGTCGATCGCCTTGGGGAGATCCTTGGTCGGGAATTGCCGGCATGCCGAACCGCGATGGAGCCGTTATCGATCATCGATCATCGATGATCGATGATCGATGGTCGTAGTGTCAGGGGGTGCGGCTTAGTCGTCCCCTTCACTGATGCGTTCCCCCTGTACATCTCATCCATCGGAGTGGACCATGGCGATCTCGAAGGCGACCAAGAAGGCGGCATCCAAGGCTGTGAAGAACGCGGTGGCCGAGGCGAAGAAGGACGTCGCGAAGTCGGGGGCGGCGGCGAAGGCGGCGGTCCAGAAGCTGGCCGACAAGGTCTCCGGCAAGGAGGCAAAGGTGGCCAAGCGGAAGAAGGTCGCGGCCGCAGTGCTGGGCGCGGCCGCGGTGGTCGCGGCCGGGGTCGGGGTGGCCCGGGCACGCCGGAAGAAGTAGTCGCGGTCGGGGAGGCTCAGCCACGGGCGTGGGGACGTTATCTTTGCTGTTGTCCCCCCCCGTTCCCCAGACCTGTGAGCTCGACACGCCGTGACCGACGCAACCTTGGCCACTGACGCCGCCTGGAAGACCATCAATTCACTCCGCGTCCTGGCCATGGATGCCGTACAGCAGGCCAACTCGGGGCACCCCGGGACGCCGATGGCGCTCGCCCCGGTGGCGTACGTCCTGTACCGCCGTCACCTGAAGCACGCCCCGCACGCCCCGGAGTGGGCCGACCGCGATCGCTTCGTCCTCTCCTGCGGGCACGCGTCGATGTTGCTCTACGGCGCGCTGCACCTCAGCGGCTACGACCTGCCGCTGGAGGAGATCAAGCGCTTCCGGCAGTGGGGCTCGAAGACGCCGGGTCACCCGGAGCGCGGGCACACCGTCGGGGTCGAGACCACCACCGGCCCGCTGGGCCAGGGGATCGGCAACGGCGTCGGGATGGCGATTGCGGAGCGGATGCTGCGCGAGCAGTACGGCGCGGAACTCTGCGATCACCGCACCTGGGTGCTCTGCTCCGACGGCGACCTGATGGAAGGCGTGGCGAGCGAGGCAGCGTCGCTGGCGGGCCACCTCAAGCTCGACCGCCTCACGGTCATCTGGGACGACAACAAGATCACCATCGACGGGCGCACGGACCTCTGCTTCTCGGAAGATGTCGGCGCCCGTTTCGCTGCCTATGGCTGGCACGTGCTCCACGTCCGCGATGGCAACGACCTCGACGACATCGACACGGCCCTGACCCAGGCCGCCGCCCATGCCGATGCGCCGACGCTGATCGTGTTGCGCACGATCATCGGCGACCCGGCCCCGACCAAGCGCGATTCGTCCAAGGCCCACGGCGAGCCGCTCGGCGCCGACGAGATCACCCGCACCAAGGCGCTCCTCGATTGGCCGACCGAGCCCTTCCATGTCGCGCCCGAGGCGTACGCGGAGATGGCACCGCTCGCCGAGCGCGGCCGCGAGCTGGTGCAGGCGTGGGAAGGGCGCATGGCAGCGAGCCCGAAGGCCGCCGCCTACCGCGCACAGCTCGCCGGCACGCTCCCCGATGATTGGGCGAGCCACCTTCCCGACCTGAGCGACGAGTCGGTCGCCTCGCGGCAGGCCTCGCAGAAGGCCCTCGCGGCACTGGCACCCGTGATTCCCGGTTTGGCCGGCGGCTCGGCCGACCTCGGTGGCAGCAACGGCACCAACATCACGTTCGGCGATGTCTTCTCCGCCACGAGCACCGGCCCGCGCTTCCACTGGGGCATCCGCGAGCACGGGATGGCGGCCACGCTGAACGGGATGGCATGCCACGGTGGCGTGCGGCCCTACGGCGCGACCTTCCTGGTCTTCGCCGACTACTGCAAGCCATCGATCCGACTCGCCGGCCTGATGGGTCTGCCGGTGATCTACATCTTCACGCACGATTCGATCGGCGTCGGGGAAGATGGTCCGACGCACCAGCCGATCGAGCACCTTGCGATGCTTCGCGGCATCCCGAACCTGGTGACGCTGCGCCCCGCCGACGCCGCCGAGACGGTGGCGGCGTGGCGGACGGCGATCGGCCGCAGCACCGGCCCGACGGCGCTGATCCTCACCCGACAGAAGCTCCCGGCGCTCGTGCGGCGCGCCGACATGTCGGCCGACACGGCGCGCGGCGGGTACATCCTGCATGAACCGGCGACCGCCCCCGTGGCGATCATTCTGTCGACGGGGTCCGAGGTGAACGTCGCGATGGCGGCGGCCGCGACCCTCGAGGCCGAGGGGACGCCGACGCGGGTCGTGTCGATGCCGTCGTGGGAACTCTTCGCGGCGCAGGACCCGGCGTGGAAGGAGCGCGTGCTGCCGAGGGCGATCACGGCACGGGTGTCGATCGAGGCGGGACTCACCTTCGGCTGGTCCCGCTGGGTCGGCGACCGCGGTCGCTCCCTCGGGCTCGATCACTTCGGCGCGTCCGCCCCGGGCGAACGCCTCTTCCAGGAATTCGGCTTCACGCCGGCGCATGTCGTCGCCGCCGTCCGTTCCATTCTCACCGCGAGCACGTCGTGACCCATCCCCTCGTTCGGCTCGGCGCCCTCGGGCAGAGTCCGTGGTACGACTTCATCACGCGCGACCTCGTCCGCTCCGGTGAACTTGCCCGGTTGATTCGCGAGGACGGACTCCTCGGCATGACCTCCAACCCGACGATCTTCGAGAAGGCGATCACGGGGAGCAGTGACTACGACGCCGACATCAGCGTGCTCGCGGCGCGCGGCGCGACCGCGGCGGAGATCGTCGAGTCGCTGATGGTCGCCGACGTGCAGGCGGCGTGCGACGTCTTCCGGCCGGTCTACGATGCCAGCGGCCACGGCGACGGCACCGTCTCGCTCGAGGTGGCGCCGACGCTCGCGCACGACACCGAAGGGACGATCGTGCAGGCGGAGCGCCTCTGGGCGCGCGTCGATCGACCGAATGCGATGATCAAGATCCCCGGCACGCGCGAGGGCTTGCCGGCGATCACGCACTGCCTCGCCAAGGGGATCAACATCAACGTGACGCTGCTCTTCTCGGTGGTGCGCTACCGCGAGGTCGTCGATGCCTTCTGCCGCGGCCTCGAGCAGCGCGCGGCGGCCGGATTGCCGATCGACACCATCCACTCGGTGGCGTCGTTCTTCGTCAGCCGCGTCGACGGCCAGGCCAACGCCGCGATCGCCAAGGCCGGCGCTGCCGGCGCCGGGCTCAAGGACCAGGTCGCGATCGCCAACGCCGTCGCCGCCTATGCGGCCTTCGGCGAGACGCTGCTCACCCCGCGCTGGCAGGCGCTCGCCGCCAAGGGCGCCAAGGCGCAGCGGACCCTGTGGGCCTCGACCAGCACCAAGGATCCGTCGTTGTCGGACGTCCTCTATGTCGAGGCGCTGATCGCCCCGGACACCGTGAACACGCTGCCGCCAGAGACGTTCCGCGCCTACGCCGACCACGGCGATCCGCACGTGCGGATCACGCCGGCGGCCGAGGCGGAGGCGGCCCGCACGCTGATCGCGTATGATGCGCTCGGTGTCGGATCGCTCGCGGAGCGCACCGCGTTCCTCGAAGCCGATGGTGTGGCGAAGTTTGCCGAGAGTTGGCAGCAGTTGCTGGACCGCGTCGAACAGAAGGCCGGTACGCTCTCCGACCGACCTGTGGCCGGCTGACCCTTCTCCTCCCCCGGAGTCCCGATGTTCGCTGCCCTGCGCAAGATCCCCCTCACCTGGTGGATCGGCATCTCGATGGTCGTCGGAATCCTGATCGGCTACCTCGACAATGCGGTGTGGACGAGCGTGTCGTTGACGCCCTACCTGCAGCCGTTCTCGTCGATCTTCATCAAGATGATCAAGTCGATCGTCGTGCCGCTGATCTTCGGCTCGCTGGTCGTGGGGATCGCGGGCCACGGCGATGACCTGAAGCAGGTCGGCCGCCTGGCGCTCCGCAGCATCATCTACTTCGAGATCGCCACGACCGCGGCGCTCTTCATCGGCCTCGGCGCCGTCAACCTCATTCGGCCCGGCGACGGCGTGCAGCTGACGGCCAGCGCGGAGCAGGGCGCCAAGCTCGCGGAGACGAAGACCACCTTCGCCGGCGTCCTCGACCACACCGTCCCGGCCTCCTTCTTCAAGGCCGCCGCCGACAACGAGGTGCTGCAGATCGTCTTCTTCTCGTTGCTCTTCGGGATCGGGCTGGCGCAGGTCAAGGGGAAGGCCAAGGAGACGATGCTGGCGTTCTGCGAGTCGCTCACCGAGGTGATGTTCAAGTTCACCGGCATCGTGATGCTCTTCGCGCCGATCGGCATCGCCGCGGCGATTGCCGTCACCATCGGCAACAGCGGCCTCGGCGTCCTCGGCAACCTCGCGGCGCTGGTGCTCACGCTGGCCGGTGCCCTGATCGTCTTCGTGCTGGTGATCCTGCTGCCGATCGCGCTGATCGCGAAGGTGCCGCTGCGTCTCTTCTGGAAGTACGTCAAGCAGCCGTACCTGATCGCCTTCTCCACCGCCTCCTCGGAAGCGGCGCTGCCGCTGGCGATGGAGAATCTCGAGAAGATGGGCGTGCCGAAGCGGATCGTCGCCTTCGTGCTGCCCACCGGCTACTCGTTCAACCTCGACGGGTCGACGCTCTACCTCGCGGTCGCGTCGGTGTTCGTGTCCCAGGCCGCCGGCATCGAGCTCACGCTCGGCACCCAGCTGCTGATGATGCTGACGCTGATGCTCACGTCGAAGGGCGTGGCCGCGGTGCCGCGCGCCTCGCTGGTGATCCTCTCGGGCACGCTGACGTCCTTCGGCCTCCCGCTCGAGGGCGTCGCGGTGATCCTCGGCGTCGATGCGATCATGGACATGATGCGGACGTCGGTGAACCTGCTCGGCAACTGCCTCGCGTCGGTGGTCATGGCGCGCTGGGAAGGGGAGTTCAAGCCCGCCGAGAGCTGAAGACCACCACCTGCTCGGCCCCGCTCGCGGGGTCGAGCACCACGCACGCGACCAGCGCCCCGCGGACGATCACACTCGGCTGCGGGGCGCATCGCATCGGGAGCCGCACCGTCTCGCGGTAGCGGCCGTCGGCCCCGAAGACATCGAACACCGTCGCTGCCACACTGGTCGGCGCCGCCCACCGCCGCACCCAGAGCGCGCCGTCCGGCGCCGCCACCAGCCCGACGATCGTCGGATAGACCAGCGGCAGGCGGCGCGCGCGCACTTCCTCGCTGGCCCCGTTCACCTGACTGAGCGGCACCTTCAACGTGTCGATCCGCCGGGAGAGGGCTCGCGTGCTCTCGGCCCGCTCCGCAGCCGGAATCGCGTGCGGCGTGTCCGGACGGGTGATCTGCCGCACCACGCGCCCCGCGACGTCGGTCTCGGCGATCAGGTAGCGATCCCCGGGACTGCTCAGGATGGTGCCGGTGGTCGAGACGGCCCAGACCGGACTCGGATGGAAGGGGACGACATTGAGGCCGGGCACCATCCGCCCGGAACCGGGCGCCGTCTGCACGGAGGCCCAGCTCGCCCGAAGCGTGGGATGCACCGGCACCCCGAGCGAATCGAGGGCCGAGCCGTCGAGCCGGTAGCGCTGATAGGCGTATCGTGTCCGCATGTCGGCCGATGGGGTCGCCTCGAGCGGAAAGTGGAATCGCCCCTGCGCATCGACCTGCGAGGGGAGCTTCGAGCGCCACGGCGCGTAGAGCGGCCCGTCGAATTGACGATCGTACTTGGTGGGAAGCCCACTCCTGGGATCTTTCACGAAGTGCTGCACACGGCTCATGTTCCGCACGTACAGGCTGCCATCCGCGGCGATGACCGGCCCGGTCGGCGCGGTGAACTCGCCCGGCCCCTCTCCCTTCCGTCCGATCGTGCCCAGATGGCGCCCGGTCGAGTCGAAGATGACCACGCGCGGATCCTGAAAGTCCGCGACGTAGAGCCGTGCCGAGGCATCAAAGGCAAGACCGCTGACCTCTCCCAACATGAAGGGCGTCCGCGGGGCATCCTCGCCGATCGTCGCCACCACCCGGGCCCGCACCGTATCGACGGGGGGCAGCCGAGGCGGCATCATCAAGGCGCCAAGCGAACAGACGAGGATGAGCATGGGCACTCCGGCACTGGTGGGGGGACGAGCAATGGATGTCCCGACACCAAGGATGGTTGCCCCCAACGCTTTCCCGCCACCCGGTGTCCAACCCCCTGACGATGACTGACGCACTGCATGCCGCCCCGGCGCCGGGGACCGGCGAGGAGGAGCGGTGGCTGGTGGCCCAGGCAGTTTCGGGCGACCGGGAGGCGGCGCGTCGCCTGTACGAGGCGCACGTGAACCGGGTCTATCGTCTCGCGTACCGGATTGCCGGCGACCGGCATCTGGCCAGCGAGCTCACCCAGGATGTCTTCGTCCAGCTCTTCCGGGTGATCGGGCAGTTCCGCGGTGAGTCATCGTTTGCCACCTGGCTGCACAAGGTGGCCACCACGACCTGCCTGAATGCGATGCGGCGGGTGAAGCGGTTCCGGCAGCGGGAGTACGACCTCGAGGAGTACCACCAGCTACCGGCGATGGACGGCGGCCTCAGTCCGGACCTGCACGATGCGCTGACGAGTGCCATCGATGCGCTGCCGCCGAACCTGCGGATCGCACTGATCATGTACACGATGGAAGGCTACACCCACGCCGAGATCGGCTCGGCGCTGGGGATTGCGGAAGGCACCAGCAAGGCCAGGGTCTCAGAGGCCCGGGCACGACTGCGGGCGATGCTGGCCCCGCATTTGGAGGACCGACGATGAATCAACACGATCCGCTCGACACCCTGTTGCGCGATGCCGCCAGCCAGTGGCGGGCACCGGGTGAGGCGCCGCGTGACGCGATCTGGGCGGCAGTGACCGCCGAGCTCGACGCCCCGACCATCTCGGTGCGGCCTCGCCGCGCGCCGGGATGGGGGCTGCTGTCGGGAGCGGTGGCCGCGGCGCTGTTGCTCGGAGTGGCCTTGGGCCGGCTCGGCACGCAGCCGTCGACGGTCCCCCCGGCACCAGCCACGGTTGCCGGTGCGACCCACGATCCGTATCAGCGCGCCACGGAAGAACTCCTGGGCCAGACCGCAGTGCTGCTGGTCGCGTTGCCGGAACAGGGCGCGCCGGCCGCGACGAATGCCCAACTGGTGACGCAGGGGGTCGAGTTGCTCCGGAGCACGAGGCTCCTGCTCGACTCCCCCGTGGCGAGCGATGCGCGGATGCGCGCCCTCCTCGAAGACCTTGAACTCGTGCTGGTGCAGGTGGCTGGGCTTGAGCCGCGCCGAGCCGATGAACTGACCTTGATCCGCGATGCCGTCCACCAGCGCGACCTGTTGCCGCGCCTCCGGTCGGCCGTCGTGGCCCATTCCCTCCAGCTGAATTGAGAGACTCCATGCGCCTTCGTACCCTCTTCGCGCTGCTCGTCGTCCCGGTGGCGGCGGCGGCCCAGGTGGCCACCGCACCGGTCACCCCGCGGACTCCCGCGCCGATCATGACGACTGTGCCGTCCGCGCCCTTCGGATCGTACTCCCGGCTTGCGCCGAGCATCAGCCTCGACCCGATCAGCTCGGTCTACAGCCTCGATCACTTCGGCGACGCGCAACTCCACTACACCGACGCGCTGGATCGGTATGCCCTCAGCGTCGATCGGTTCAGCTCGGCGTTCGACGGGTTCACGGCGATCAATGGCTCGGTGTTCGGCCACCAGCCGCCGTCGGCGTGGGCCCACGACGACCCGGCCGACTCGCTGTACCGCTTGGCGCGCGAGACGCTGAACCGCGGCGACTATCGCCGGGCCGCGTCGCTCTTTGGTGACATCACCAAGCGCTTCCCGACCTCGGTCTATTCGCGCGACGTCCCCTACTGGCAATCGTTCGCGCTCTACCGCATCGGCGGCACAACGGAACTGCAGGAAGCGCTCGGCATTCTCGAACGGTGGCGCGCGGCCCAGCCCGCCCCGGAGGCGCCGAAGGGCGGCGCGGCCGCGAGCTCGCCGGGTGCGACTTTCCGCAATGGCACCACGGTCCTGACGCCCCGTGATGCCGAAGCCACCAAGCTCTTCACCACCAGCGGCAACGGCATCACCTGGGCCAGCAGTGGCAACCGTCCCGATGGGGACGCGCTGGCCGCCCGGATTGCCGGCGTCCTCTCGTCGCGTGGCATGTCCAACGACCCGCTGGTGAAGCGCGCGCTCACGGCCCGCGGCGCCGACGCCTGCGATCAGGAAGAGCAGGCCGTGCGCAGCGAGGCGCTGAACGCGCTCCTCCAGAGCGACCCGGAAACGGCGCGCAGCGTGGCCACGCGGACCCTGGCGCGGAAGGACGACTGCTCGGTGCCGCTCCGACGGACGGCGCTCTTCGTGCTGGCCGGCAAGAAGGACCCGGCCGCCACCAGCACGCTCATCAGCGTGGCCCGGAATGATCCGTCGACTTCGATGCGGCTGCAGGCGATTGACTGGCTCGGCTCGATGCCCGGCGACGACGCCGTTGCGACGCTCGAGGAGCTGACCCGCAGCAGCGACGCCTCGGTGCAGCGCGCCGCGGCCCGCGCGCTCGCGGCCAACCCGTCGCCGCGTGCCAGAACTGCCGTGCGTGCCGTGATCGAACGGAATGACGCCGATGAGTCGCTGCGCGTCTCGCTGGTCGAGGCGCTCTCCGGCGAGCGGACGAGCGCCGATGACGCCGCCTGGTTGCGCGCCGTCTATGCCAAGACCACCTCGGCACGGGTGCAATCGCGCATTGCCTCGGCAATCGCCCGCGTCGGCGGCGAGGCGAATGTCCAGTGGCTCACCGCCCTGGCCCGCAACGAGGACGAGCCGCTCGATTCGCGGCTCGCCGCCATGCGCAGCATCAGCAGCACGGCCGACGTGGCCACGCTGATCCGCCTCTACGATGCCGCCACCCATCAGCGCATCCGCGGTACGTTGATCAGCGCCCTTGGCGACCGGAAGGAATCGGCGGCGCTCGACAAACTGATCGACATTGCCCGGACCGGCACGGACCCGAGTGCCCGCCGCCAGGCCATCTCCGAGCTGTCGAGCAGCAAGGATCCGCGCGCCACCAAGCTGCTGCTCGAGTTGGTGGACAAGTGAGCCGCCGCGTCGAGGGACTTATCCTGGCACTGACGGCCGCGGCGACCCCGCTGGCGGGGCAGGCGCTCGACCGCCGTGTCGCGGGCGCCCCGGACGGCAACGTGCAGTTCCATTTCGCCGCTCGGCCGGGCGTCTGCGGCAACGGCACCACCCTGCTGCGGGTCGACGATGGCGGCGGCTACTTCTACTCCTCCGGCAATGACATGAACCGCGACCAGTGCGCGGCCGGCCCGGTGCGTGTCGTGGTTGCACGCATCGGCAAGGAGATCGTCAAGATCGAGACCCACGCCGGGCCGTTGACGCCCGAGGCCGGGGACGGCACCAACCTTGGCGCGGTCGGCAGCGGAGAGGCCAGCAAGTGGCTCCTGTCGTTGGCCACGTCACTCGAGGGCCGGCCGGCACGCGACGCCCTCCTCCCGGCGATGATCGCCGACAGCAGCGTCGTCACCCCCGCCCTCGCGGCCATCGTGCGCGACACCGAGCGGTCTCGTGATCTGCGCCGCAGCGCCCTCTCCTGGCTGAGTCGCCGGCGCGACGAGGCGGGCGGCATCGGTGCGGCGGCGACGACGCGGCTCCTCGAGGAGGTCGTGCGCAACCGAAGCGAGAATGAATCGCTGCGCACCTCGGCGCTCTCCTCACTCTCCGCGATGGACCGGGGCGAAGGGGTCACGACGCTGATCGCCTTCTCGCGTGAGAGCGATCCCTGGCTCGCCCGGCAGTCGTTTGCGTCGTTGACGCGGTCGGGCGACCCCCGTGCCCGGCAGTTCACCCGCGAGGCCGTGCGGCGAGCGGAGCTCACCGACGAACTTCGCGTCCTCGCGATCCAGGGCCTCGGCGGGGATTACGCGACGGGCGCCGATTACCGGCTGCTCCGCGAACTCTATCCGTCGCTCAGCAGCGACCGCGAACGCGATGCGCTCATCAACGCCCTCGGCAACGCGGGCGGGCGCGAGAATGTCAGCTGGCTGCTCAGCGTCGCCGAATCGCAGACCGAACCGGTGGCGCGGCGACGCCGCGTGATCTCGATGCTGGGGCGGCTCGATGAGCCGCGGATTCGCGAGGCCTTGAAGGGGATGGCCGAGAAGGAGCGATGATCGATGGTCGATGATCGATCATCGATGGACGATCATCGATCATCGTATCTTAGAGGATGCATCGCTTCCTGCTGACGTTTCTGCTCGCAACCTCCGCCTCCGCGCAGTCACCACTGAGTGATGCGGAGGCGGCGTTGCGCGCGGGCCGGCCCTGGCGGACAACGCAGCTGCTCGCTCCGCTGCTGGCCAATTCAACGACGCGAACGCCCGATGCGGTGATTCTCGCCGCCCGGGCGGCGGCCGCGTGGCAGGGCTGGGGCACCGTCACCAAACTGCTGGGGCGTGAGCCATGGCTCGATGCCCGGTATGATCGACTCGGTCGACGATTGTTGGCCGAGGCCGCAGTTGGCGAGGGTCGGGCGCGCGACGCGGTGAACCACGCGACCGTCGCAGCCGCCGGCAACTCCAACCAGCGATCCAGCGACGAGCAGGGGCGACGACTCCTCCTCCTTGCGCGCGGCTATGATCGATTGAACGTCCTCGATTCGGCCGCGGCGAGCTACCTCGAGGCGGCGCAACGGTTCCCCACGCTGCGCGAGTGGCTGGCGTTGCGTGCCGCGGCGACGACGGCCGACTCGACCGATCGCAAGCGGCTCTACGCCTCGGTCACATTGCCAGGCGCCACTGGACGGGTGCCACGCGTCGAGGCCACGGCACGGGAACGCAGCGGCGACACCGCGGCGGCGATCACGGCCTACACCAGGCTCGGCGCGCGCGGCACCGCACTGCGACTTCGCTGGCAGAGCGCCCGCGATATGTCCGCGAAGCTCGCCGTGCGCGACGAACTGCTCGCGATGTTGGCCGGCGATGCCACCACGGCGACCAGCCGAGAGGCGCTCGATCTCCTCGATCTCCTGAAGCCACCGCTCGATCGCGGTCAGCGACTGCTTGCCGCCCGGCGCGCGGCGTCGCTCGGCCGGGCCGCACAGGCGGTGACGCATTATGCGGCGGCGGCCAAGGAAGGTGCGCTCGCCTCGTCAGATCGCCTCCGTTTCGGTACCGCCCTGGGCGACATCGGACGCTGGCCCGAGGCCGCCGCGCAGTTTCGAGGCGTCACCGATCCGGCGCTGGCGGGCCACGCCGCCTACTACGGCGCCCGTGCGCTGCTTCGCAGCAACGACCGCAATGCCACACCGGCGCTCGAGCGTACCATTCGCAACTTTCCGCGCGACACCCTCGCGGCAAGCAACGCCCTCTACCTGCTCGGCGACCTCGCACTTGATCGCGGTGCGATCGACTCGGCCCGGACCCTCTTCCGGCGGTTGGTCACGCGCTATCCATCGAGTGCGCAGTACACCCGCTCACTCATCCTGGCCTCGCTGATCGCGATCGAAGCCGGCGATCCGGCCACCGCCGTGCACGATCTCGAGATCGGCCTCGCCGAGCGGAACCCGACCGGCGTCAACGGCGACGCGCTGCGGTACTGGCGCGGCCGCGCGCTGCTGCTGGCGGGTGATGCGAATGGCGGCAAGGCGGCCCTGCGCGAGCTGCTCGATCGCGGCCCAGAGAGTTACTACGCGGTTCGTGCGGCGGCCCGGCTCGACACGCTCCCCTGGGAGGCGCCAACGCACGACCCGGCACCGGTGGACTCGGCGATGCGCGCCGCCTTCGAACGCGCGGCGCTGCTGGACACCCTCGCCATGGGTGCCGAGGCGGGCTTCGAACTCGATCGGCTCGCCGCGAACGCGAGCGGCGCGGACGGGCTGCTGCGCGCGGCCGAAGCATTTGCCGAGTATGGCTATGCGCAGCGCGCCGCGCAGCTCGCCTCGCGTGCACTCGCCGCCGGTGCCCCGCGTGACGGCACGCTCTGGCAACTCATCTATCCGCTCCCGTACGAGACACGGCTCCGCGAAACCGCGATGAGCGAGCGGGTCGACCCGCTGCTGGCGGCGTCGGTGATCAGGCAGGAGAGCGGCTTCGAGCCCCGCGCCACCTCTGGCGCGGGCGCGCGCGGCCTGATGCAGATGATGCCCGCCAATGGGCCGTCCCTTGGCCGCGCGCTCGGCTTTCCGGAGTTCGATGCCGCCCTGCTCTGGGTGCCCGACGTGAATCTCGCCTTCGGGATGCGCCACTTTGCCGGGGCACTCGGCCGCTACCCCGAACCGGAGCGCGCGCTCGCCGCCTACAACGCGGGTGGCACGCGCGTCGATCGTTGGAGCCAGGCGACCCTGCGCGGCATGATCGCGAGAGACCAGCTTCGCGCACCGATTGCCGACGCCGAGATCTTTGTCGAACGGATTCCCTACGACGAGACGCGCGGGTATGTGCGGGCGGTGGTGAGGAATCTGGCGATGTATCGGATGATTTATGGGAGGTGAGGGGTGAACGGTAACCAGTGACCAGTGACCAGTGACCAGTGACCGGGTTACAGGTCACTCGTCACCGTTGTTCCCCCCGCACTTCTTCCGCCGTCTTCCCCCCGCGCGCACAATCCGGTAGATCTGGATCGCCATCGCGCCCTCGGCGTCTTCCACCGGAATGGCGACTCTGTCGGACGCCCAGGCCGGCAGCCGCACGTAGGGGTCGTTCATCGCCCGCTCGCGGGGGATCCATCGCTCGGCAGGAATGCTGACGATGTCGAGCCAGCGGCCGTCGCGGTCGAAGAGGTCGAACCGGATGGTCGTGGGGTCCATCTCGTCGCGACGAAGCCAGCGTCGTCCGCGGCCGTCGACCGACAGCTCATCGTAGACCGGGCGTGCGTCGGGCATGTCGGAGAGCCGGAACGCGCTGCGAAGCGCGGACTCCGGGACGTCCAGCGGGGACCCCGGGTTTCGCTCGGTATGCCGTGCAAACTGCTCGACGATCCGATCGAGGATCCGCTCCTTCTCGGCGCGTGTGACCGGTCGGGCATCCTGCGGACGCGAGAAGAGCATCGTGGTGTCGCGGCCGTTTCGACTCGCCACCACGGTCGCGCTGGCGGTCGACCCGATGAGGAAGCCACCCGCCAAGTCGGCGATGTCCAGTTGATCTGGCTGCAGCGGCACATGCAACCCGACACGAGTCCGTCCCCCCACATCGACGTGCCACATGCGGTTGCGCGCGAGGTACGCCGGCAACTTGAGCGTGTCGGTGCGGCGACCATCCAGCGTCAGGCGGACGAAGCCGTTCTGCATCGTGGCGCCCGGGGCGGTAGGCCAGCTGAGCGGAATCGGCATCACGATGCGGCCGCTGCCATCGATTCCGATCGGCGATGAGCTCCGCGGCGTGCCGCGATAGATCGCGAGGAGCTTTCCCGTCGACAGCGAGAAGAGGTTGGTCCGCGACAGGGACGGATCGTGCACGACGAGCGTGTCACCGCGCATCCCCAGCATGGGCGACCGATACTCGCCCGGGCCCTCGCCGTCCCGCCCGATCGCCCCGGCAAAGCGGCCTTGGCTGTCATAGCGGCGGATCTGGGCGGGGTTCTGGTCGGCGACGATCAGCGAGCCATCGTCGAGCAGGACCATCCCCGTCGGCGTCCGCAACTCGCCCGGGTCGTCGTCGGGCGGCTGGATGGTGCGATCGAGCACGAGCGACCACTTGCCACTGTCGACCGGGGAGCGGTTGGTCACTCGGATGACACCGCCGGGAAGCGTGTCCACCTGCGGACCCATGGCCGATGTTGGCGTCGATGACTGGGCCGCCGCGGCGTCAGGCTCGCCGTCGCGCGGCGCCTCGCCGCCGCAGGCAAGCAGCCAGAGCACGCCCGAAGCAAGAAGCGATGTGGAGCGCGACATCATCGAGGACCGCCAGCGAGAAGGGGGAGCGCAACGTCGTGACCGCGGCCACGACGCCTGATCACGACGCAAGGTTTCGTCGCTGACCTCGTGGCAGCGCGCAATCTCGTCTCGCACCACTGCATCAAACTCCCCGCAGGGCACGCTCGAGCACGTCCTCCTGTGTCCGGCCCTCAGCGCGCATCGCGCGCACCGTCTCGCTCCGGTCGCGCTTGCTGAGCTTCTTGCCGTCGGCGGCATAGAGCAGCGGGTGATGCAGGGTGACGAAAGGTGCGGTGCGGCCGAGCAGCTGACCAAGCAACAGCTGGCGGCCTGTCGAAGTGATGAGATCTTCGCCGCGCACGATCAGGTTCACGCCGTGACGCAGGTCGTCCACCACCACGCAGAACTGGTAGGTCCACTGGCCCTGCGCATCGCGGAGAACGGGATCGCCGTGCTCGCGTGCAGGATGCTGCTGGATGACGCCGAGGCGAAGATCGGTGACGGTGGTCTCCTCGTCGGGAAGGACGACGCGGACGGCGGTGCGCCCGGGGCGATCGATCGGCTGGCCGCGGCAGGTGCCGGGATAGTGGCGTTCACCGTCGGGCCCCGGCGCGCCGAGGTCGGCGCGGGTGCAGGTGCAGCCGTAGAGGAGGCCGCGCGCGGCGAGCTGGTCGAAGGCGGCCTGATAGCGGTGGGGGACATCGCTTTGGCGATACGGCGAGGGCCGCAGGCCAGCGAGCCGAGTGACGGGTCGGCGGTGGTATAGCCGAGCCAGGCGAGATCCTCGAGGATGCTGCGTTCGAAACCCGGCGTGCAGCGGCTGCGGTCGTGATCCTCCATTCTCACCACAACCCTGGCCCCGGTGGCCTCAGCAATGCCCCAGACCCAGGCCGCGTGCAGCACATGGCCCAGATGCAGCTCCCCGGTCGGGGAGGGCGCGAATCGGGTCACCAGCTCCCCGTCGGGAAGTCCGGCCGCGACGCTTCCCCCCGCCCGGGCATCTTTGAGGCGTCGCAGGAGTGAACTCAACTCACCGGGGGTAGGTCCGTGTCGCATGCGTCCTGGATGGTGGCTGGAATGGCGATCACGCTCGCACTGCCCGCGCCGGCGCAGATGCGGAACATCAACCTGACCGGCGCACCGATCAAGGCGATCACCGAGCCGTTCACGGTGATCGGTGGCGTCCGCGAACTGCCGGGGAACAAGGCCGTCGTCGTCGATCGTCAGGAGAAGAAGGTGATGATGGCCAATTTCGTCACTGGTGCCGTCACCCCGATCGGTCGCAACGGCAGTGGGCCGGGCGAGTACACCTATCCGGTGAGCCTCTTCGCCGGCCCGGGAACCGACACCTGGGTTGGCGACCCGCAGGCAGGGAAGATCCACGTCGTGAAGGCCGACGGGAAGGTCGTGGATGGGATCCTCCCGCCCGAAGGAGAGGGCGGGATGTCCCTCCTCGTGCCGCGCGCCGTCGATGCGACCGGACGGCTCTACTACCAGGCCTTCCCCCGAGCCGAGCCGGGCAAGACCCCGAATGTCGATTCGATGGCGATCGTGCGGTGGGACCGGATCGCCAAGAGGATTGACACCCTCGGCAAGGTCCCGTCGGGGATGAGCGTCAACACCAGCGGTTCGTCGGGCAACAACATGCGCGTGATGATCTCGAGCAAGCCGCTCGCGGCGGTGCCAGTCTGGACCGCCCTTCCGGACGGCCGCGTCGTCATCGTCCAGCCATCACCGTACCGGGTTGATGTGCTGGGCCTCAACAAGTCGGTCACGCACGGCCCGACGCAGGCCTACACGCCGATCAAGATGACCGCCGCCGAGCGGAACGCCTATCGCGCCGCCCTGAAGAGTTCTTCTCCGATTGGCATCACGCGGACCAGCGGCAGTGGGACGGCCGGCACCAACGTCTCGACCACCTCCCAGGGGCCGCCGCAGCGGGAAATCCCCGACGAGGAATTCCCCGCCGTGATGCCGCCCTTCTCGGGGCAGGGCGCGGTGCTCATCTCTCCCGACGGCGAGATCTGGGTGCTCCGCACCCGGCCGGCGAGTGACAAGGTGCCGACGTACGACATTTTCAACAGCGCCGGCCAGCTCACCGGGAAGGCGACGTTGAAGCCGAATTCCGCGGTGGTCGGCTTCGGCGCCGGTGTGGTGTATGTGGCGCGGCAGGATCCGGAAGACGACCTCCGTTACCTCGAGAAGTACGCGCGCTAGCAGCGGCCGACGTTGCACGCGTGGGACGATGCCCCGCCTTCCCCCCCGGAGGTGGGGCATCGTGTTTTATTTGTCCGCTGCACCATCCCGGATCACGCCGTCCTTCCCCCATCTTGAAGAGCGACCATGCGTCGATTGCTCCTGCTCGTGCCCCTGCTCGGCACTGCCTGCGTCCAGCCTCTGCGCCTGGCGCGCAATGATGCGCCGACAGTCCTCGCGCATCAGGAGGTGATGGCGCCAAGCCCCGCGCTCCCAGGCAGCTATCCGGTCCACACGATGTACTACGGCAGCGGCACCGACAAGCACCGCGCCGAGTACCGCGACTCGGTGACCTTCAAGACGAAGCCGGTCGACGGGACCAAGCTGGCCACCGCCACGCCGGAACGAAAGAAGTATTGGGGCTTCGGCTTCGACTCGATGCCGGTCAACGGCCGCATCTGGTATCCGGAAGGGGCGGGGCCGTTTCCGCTGGTATTGATCGTCCACGGCAATCACAGCATGGAAGACTATTCCGACCCGGGCTATGCCTATCTGGGCCAGCTGCTCGCGAGCCGAGGCTACATCCTGGTCTCGGTCGACGAGAACTTCCTGAATGGCGGGATCGGTGGCGAGAACGACGCGCGCGGCTGGATGCTGCTGCAGCACCTGAAGGCGTGGAAGACCTTCAACGACTCGGTCGGCAGCCCGTTCCACCGCCGGGTCGACATGAACAACATCGCGCTGATGGGGCACTCCCGCGGCGGCGAGGCGGTCGCGATTGCCGCCGCCTTCAACACGCTGAAGCGCTACCCCGACAACGCGGCGCTGACGTTCGACTTCAACTTCAATATCAAGGCCATCGCCGCGATTGCCCCGGTGGATGGCCAGTACCAACCCTCCAGCAAGCCCACTCCCCTCGACAACATCAACTACCTGGTCATCCACGGCTCGCATGACGGCGACGTCTCGTCGTTCATGGGGCTGCGCCAGTACTCGCGCATCCGCTTCACCGACGGCCAGCCGCACTTCAAGGCCGCGGTGTGGATGTACCGCGCCAACCACGGCCAGTGGAACACCGAGTGGGGGAGCAGCGACGCCGGCCCGCGCGGCGAGCGCTTCCTCGACCTCCGCGGCCTGCTGCCGCCCGAGGAGCAGCGGGCGATGGCGCAGCTGTATCTCTCGGCCTTCCTCGACGCGTCGCTGCGGGGCAAGAGCGAGTACCTCCCGATCTTCCGCGACCACCGCGTGATGGGGACGTGGCTGCCGAAGACGATGTACGCGACCCGCTTCCAGGACGCCGGCTACCGCGCGCTCGCCAACTTCGACGAGGACGTCGATGTGACCACCGGCAGCGCGCCGGGCGTAACGATCACCGGCGACTCGCTCGCGACGTGGAAGGAATCGGTCATGCCGCTCCGTTCGCGCGGCGGCCAGGTCGGCCGCTTCGCCGTCTGGCTTGGCTGGAACAACCGCCTCGCCGGGAAGGACACCACCAAGATGGGGCCGCCGGCGGCCTACACCGTGACGGTCACCGACTCGATCCGGAAGGCATGGTCGGTGGGCAGCGCGAGCGCGCTCGAATTCTCGCTGGCGGTGACCGACGAGAAGCCGGGGCCGCGCGCCCTCGCGAAGGACAGCACCAAGGCGAAGGCCGATTCGACCAAGGGAAAGGCCGACTCGACCGCGAAGGCGCCGCCGAAGAGCAAGGAGCAACTCGCCAAGGAGAAGGCCGAGAAGGCGGCCAAGGCGAAGGAAGAGAAGGCCAAGGCCAAGGCCGAGAAGGAGAAGGAGAAGAAGGAGAAGCCGAAGAAGGAGGTGAAGGACTCCACGCCGATCGAGCTCTCGATCGAGGCGATGGATGCCGCCGGCAATCGGGTCTCCCTGCCGCTCTCGAAGTACGGTGTGGCGCGGCGACCGCTCGAGGTGACGGTCTATCGACGTGCCGGCTCCGACAAGACCAGCTTCGGCTCGCTCGCCGAGCTGGTGCCGCAAACGTACGTGATCCGACTGACCGACTTCCGTGACAAGGACCCGCGCTTCGACCCGTCGCAGCTCACGTCGCTCCGCTGGGTGTTCGACAAGACCACGGCCGGGACGGTGATCCTCACGGACATCGGACTCTCCAACATCTCCCCGACCTTCTTCGTTGGACGGGCTCCATGAAGCCGCTGCTCCCCCTCGCGCTGATCACGCTGCTCGCCGGCACCGCTGCGGCCCAGTCGCCGACGCAGCCGCCGCCGCTCCTCCTCCTCCCCGGCTCGACCCGCGGCATGGCGCTCGGCAACGCCTACGTCGCGGGCGACACCCCCGACGTGATCTTCTACAACCCCGCCCAGGTCGGCGATTCCCGCGGTACGGTGGTCTCGCACCAGCGCTTCGGCTCGCATGCCTCGTTGGCGTCACTCGCCACCAACACCACGGCGCTCGGCTGGACCGTGGGCTTCGGGGTGCAGTACATCGAGTACGGCGCCGAGCGTGAGGACGGCGCCACGACCATCGGCAAGCTGGCGCAGGGCGGCGACTTTGCCGCGTCGAGCGTCCTCGGCCTGATGAGCTTCTCGAAGCAGCAGAATGGCTTCCGCGTGGGCGTCACGGCGAAGTACCTCGCGCAGCAGGTCGCCCTCGGCCGGCAGAGCACGCCGTCGTTCGACATCGGCTTCGCCAAGGACGTCTCGTTCGTCACGATCGGCCTCGTCCTGGCCGACCCTGAGGGCGTCTTCGACAACAATTCCACCCCGGCACTCCGCCTCCCCACCAAGGTGACGCTGGGCGCCATGGCGACCGGGCTCCCGGTCGGGACCTGGTTCGATGGTGGGATCGCGGCGTCGGTGATGACGGACAAGCGCGGTCGGCTCGTGCCGAATGGTGGCATCGAGCTCAGCTACGTCCCGGTCAGCGGCTGGAGCTTCACCGGCCGCGTCGGTGCACAGGCCGCGATCCAGCCCGAACACGACGGTGCGTCAGCGCTGACGCTCGGCGGCAGCATCAATGCCGATCGGTTGAGCCTGGACTATGCGTTCCAGCAGCTGAAAGGGGCGGGGGCGACGCATCGGGTGGGGGTGAGATTCAGGTAGGATGATGGATGATGATGATGATCGATGATCGATCGTGTCATCCTGAGCGGAGCAGCCCAAGGGGCTGCGTAGTCGAAGGACCTCTATCCCAGCGCATCGGGAAGAGGTCCTTCGACTTCGCCGCCCGCTACGCGGGCTCCGCTCAGGATGACACAATCCATCATCCATCATCCATCATCCATCATCGTATTACCTCACCACGCCAGCGCCCTCCCCCGCCAATCCACCATCCTTCCATTCACACTCTCATCGGCCGCTTCGAGCGTCGCGAGCAATCCCGCGGCGACCTCGTCGGCGGAGGGCTGCACCGCCGGTCCGTGAAGCGCGGTGCGGTAGAGGCCCGGGTTGCCAATGATGACGCGAATCGAGTCGGGCTCGAGGTCGAGCGCGAGGGTACGCATCGCCATTTGCAGCGCGGCGGCGCTGACCGCCTGGCCGTAATGCCCGCCATCCGTCCGATCGGTGAACGAGCCAAGCCACGATGTGATCGCGAGGATCGCCGGTGCCACGCCGCTCCGCAGCGGCAGCCGGAAGGCGCGCGCGAGCGCCAACGGCAGCACGGCATTCTGGTCGACGTGCGCCAGCACGAGTGCCGGGTCGAGTTTCGGCAGCGTGATGTTGGCCTGCTGATCGGGAAGGGTCGGCCCGGCGTGCTCCTGCCACCCGGCCAGGATCAATCGATCTACCGCCCCGCCGAGCGCCTCGGTCACCGCCTGCGCGACCTCCTCCGGCGTGCGGCGCGAATCGCCCACCAGCACGACCTGGTCGGGATGCTCGCGTGCGAGATCGGCGAAGAGCGGAATGCGACCGGGCTGTGCGGCGACCACCGCGAGGCGATCGCCGCGATCGGCCGCGATCCGGACGAGCGTGGCACCGAGCGGCGTGGCAGCGCCGAGAATGGCGGTCCTGAGCGTCATCGAGTTCCTGAGATTGCGTGGGTATACCAGTCGAGGATGAGCTGCCGGGTGCGCAGCCAGTTCGAGGGATGGCGCGTGGCGGCACCGCACTCATCATTGAGTCGGACGAGCGCCGATGGCACGCCCCGGAGTTGCAGCGCCGTGAACCACTCGCCGCCCTCGTCGATCGGCACGGCGCGGCGGCAGTCGCCCGCCACGACGAGCACGGGGGCGCGGACCGCGCCGACGACGTGCAGTGGCGACCGCTCGCTCCAGTCGAGTTTGTCCTGTCGCCACGGCCGTGAGAAGAACGGCTCCTCCTCGGCACCGAGCGGGCCAGGGAGCCCGGCGAGCCAGTCGTTGCCCGGGCAGCGCACCGACGCGGCGGCGAAGCGCGTACTCCGCCCGACGACCCAGGAGGCGAGCATTCCGCCACCACCGCAGCCACCCACGAAGACCTTGGTGGTGTCGACCCATCCCCGACCGATCACCTCGTCCACGCCAGCGATCACGTCGTCGAGATCGACACCAGGGTAGCGCGTTCCCAGGGCCGCACCGAAGTCGCTGCCGTAGCCAGTGGAGCCGCGCGGATTGAGCAACAGCACCAGGTAGCCGGCCGCGGCCATCTGCTGCGCCGTCGGCGAGAAGCCGAGGTGGTGCATGGCGTGGGGACCGCCGTGGAGCTCCACGTGCAACGGCCGCTTGCTGCCGACGGTGAAGTCGGGCGGCTTCACCAGCCATCCCTGCACCAGCGCGTCACCGGAGTGATACTCGACTTCCTCGATTTCGCCGAAGCGCATTGACTTGGCGATGGCCTCGTTGAGGTGGGTGACCGGCTGGATCTCCCACGGCTTCTTGAGCGGGAAGCGCACCAGCTCCCACGGGAGCGAGGCGGTGCTCCGGATGGCGAGGCCGTAGCCGCCCTTCCGGGCGATCGCCGCGAGTTCCATCCGGTGCAGCCCGTTCGACCCCGGCTTCACCTTGCCGTCCTTGAGCGACACCGAGTAGCTGTTGATCGCGCCACGATCTTCGGCGCCGAACCAGAGCGTCTGGCCGTCCGAGTCCCACGCGGCACCTACCGCGTCGCGGTCGAGGCCGGCGGTCAGGGTGCGGAACGCGCCGCCATCGGGGCGGATGACGTGCAGCGGCTGCGTGCGGTAGCTCGCCCCACCTTCGCCGAAGCCGCTGAAGGCGATCCACTTCCCGTCTGGGGAGACGACCGGCGTGTGCCAGAAGCCGTCGGTACCGGTCAGGCGGCGCAGTTCGCCACTCGCCACCTGCACCACGTACAGCTGCGACTGCTGATAGCGCCGCTCGGCGTCGGGCTCGATCAGGCCGTCGAAGACGATCGCCGTCCCGTCGAGCAACCAGTCGAAGGGGATGGCCCCGTGCACGCCGGTGTCGCGCGCGCCGACGTCGAAGCCGCCGGCGGTCACCTGCCGAGCCTCGCCGCCGGTGGCGCTCACGACGAAGAGCTGCACCCACCCCTCGGCCGACCGCAGCCGCGTCGTGATGCTGGGGTCTGCGGCCCAGTTGCCGCCCTCGGCGGGGATCGGCGAGGTGACACGAATGGGTGGGGCGAACGGCACCAGCCGGGTGAACGCGATCTGCTGGCCATCCGGCGACCAGCGGAAGGCGAGCGGTGGCGTGGGGCCGGTCGTGAGCGTCACATCACCATCGCCAATGGTACGGACGATGAGCTGTGTGGTGCCATCCACGTCGGCCAACCACGCGAGCCGCTTCCCGTCAGGTGACCATGCGGCGTGGTGCCCGGGGGCGACCTGCCTCGGGTTCGTACCGTTGTCGTCGACCTGCCAGAGCATCGACTCGTAGCGGTCGGCGATCCGGTTGACCTGGATGCGGGTGTAGACGATCGACTTGCCGTCGGGGCTGATGGCCGGCGAGGCGACCCGCTCGAGCTCGAGGAAGCGGTCGAGCGTGAAGGTCCCCTGCCCCTGCAACGGCGCGGCGCCGAGCAAGACTGCGACGAGCGCGAGCCTCACGCGACGCGGCGCTGCAGCTCGAGGATCACCCGCGCAATCACCATCTCGACGCCGATCTTGTTGTGGCCACCCTCGGGGAGGATCACGTCGGCATACCGCTTGGATGGCTCGACGAACTCCATGTGCATCGGCCGCACGGTGGTGAGGTACTGGCGGATCACGTCGCCCATGGTGCGGCCGCGTTCCTCGACATCACGCTGCAACCGGCGGATGAAGCGGATATCGTCTGCCACGTCGACGTAGAGCTTGATGTCGAAGTGCTTCCGCAGCCGCGCGTCGGTGAAGAGCAGGATGCCATCGACGATCACGATCGGACTCGGCTGCACCGTGACGACAGCGGCCGCGCGGGTGTGGGCGGCGTAGTCGTAGGTCGGCTTCTGGATCGGTCGCCATGCGGCGAGCGCCTCGAGTTGCTCGACCATCAGGTCGTTGTCGAGCGCGTCGGGGTGGTCGAAGTTGACCCGTCGCCGATCGTCCATCGAGAGATGGCCGAGGTCCTTGTAGTAGGCGTCCTGGTCGACGAACGCGGCATCGATCCCGGTCGCCTCGTGGATCGCCCGTGCCACGGTGGTCTTCCCGGAGCCGGAGCCGCCGACGACGCCGATGATCAGGGGGCGGGGGCGAGGCGGCTGCGTCAGGCACGAGGGGCTCCGGAGGTGGGGTGAACGGTGACCAGTGAACGGTGACCAGTGACCAGTGACCAGTGACCAGTCAAAGATATCTCCTCCGATGGATGTCAGCCTCGGGTAAGGGGCGTAGCTAGGCGCGACGCCGAGGGGGGCTCGAGCGTCTAGGCTAGATCCCACATCCCTCCCAGGTGATTCCCTTGAAATCCCGATTCGCGACCTGTTCCGTGGTTGCTGCCCTGGTGCTCTCGACGTCCGGTCTCTCCGGGCAAGCCGTGGTTCCGCGGGCCCTCGGCCGCCCGACCCACACCCCAGGCGCGGAGTTCTCGGTCGTTTCGTGGGTGGTCGAACTGCGACCCGGACAGTTGCTGGTCGGCGACGCGGAGAATCAGCAGATCGCCACGCTCGACCTTGCCACCGGCACATCGCGGCCCATCGCCCGGACCGGCGCCGGGCCGCGGGAGTATCGAACCGTCAGCGAGTATGTGTTGCCGCGCCACGAGGGGGGCGCCTTCGTCATTGATTTTGCCCAGCGCCGATTGCTCCCCGTGCATGCGGACGGCAGTGTCGGCGATGCCGTCGGCTACCCGGCGAGGTTGATGCTGCAGCAACGCGACTCGAGTGGCCGCCTGTACGGCGAGGTCATGCGGTTCAGCGCCGCCCGGGAACTCAGCGACTCCATTTCCGTGGTGCGATGGGACCCGAAGGCGGAGCGGATCGACACGCTATTGACCTTCGATGCCAACCGCTCGGACATGGTCTCTGCGGGTGGTCCGATGCGAGTGTGGGGACCAACCGCCCGTTGGTTCGTCCTTGGCGACGGTCGTCTCGTCGTCATCGGCAGCGCGCCCTATCAGGTGCGGAGCTGGCAGTCGGGCCGGTGGAGTGCGCCGGTGGCCTTTCCGTGGCCGAATCGGGCACCGAGCAACGTGGAGATCGCCGCGAAACGGGCCGAGCTGGAGGCGCAGCCGGTCCGCGGGATGGGAACCGGCGGCGGGGCCGCGCCGAAGCGACCGGAGCGGGCGTTTCCCTCCAAGCTGCCGGCCTTCGAGGCGTTCAGCGATACCCCGATCCGGGCAGCACCCGACGGCACCTTCTGGATTCCCCGCCTCGACCCGAGCAGCTCGGCCCAGCACTACGACATCGTCGACCTGACGCGGGTGCGAGGGCAAGTCACGCTGCCGAAGGGAAGCGCGGTCGTGGGCTTCGGCGCGGGCGGTGTCTACGTCAGCGAAACGGACCGTGACGACATCGTGCGCATCCGTCGCTACGCGATGCCGACGTGGCCGTGAGGTCTACCCCCCCCCCCCCCCCCCCCCCCCCCCCCCCCCCCCCCCCCCCCCCCCCCCCCCCCCCCCCCCCCCCCCCCCCCCCCCCCCCCCCCCCCCCCCCCCCCCCCCCCCCCCCCCCCCCCCCCCCCCCCCCCCCCCCCCCCCCCCCCCCCCCCCCCCCCCCCCCCCCCCCCCCCCCCCCCCCCCCCCCCCCGAAGTACCCGTTCCACATCCACCCGCAACTCATACCAGCCATCCTTCTGCCAATGCAGCACCACCAGCTGATGCGTGCCGGTCGCCGTGAACTCCGCTTCCTTCACGTGCGACTCGCCCGGCACCCAGTCGTCGAGGAGGAGCTTGCCGTCGAGATAGATGCGGACGGCATCGTCGGCGATGGTGCGGATACGGTACCGCCCCGGGGTGAGGGTGGTCGACGCCTCGGCCCGGGTCAGCAGCCACTTCGACGGAATCCCCTTCGGCGGGCCGTACCAGGTGAAGTCGAGGCGCGTGGTGTCGCGCTGCGCAATCACTCCCTGCAGCGAGGCGGCGGACGTGGTCGCCGGCGCGTTCCCTGTCGAATCGGTAAGGGCAAAGGTGACCGCCCACTTCACCGGGAGGAGGTAGCGCACCCACGCAAAGCGAACCGGCACGCCGGCTGCGGTCCGCACGCCGAACGGTGAGGTCACCGCGGCGCCGCGATACTCCAACTCGACGCGGTAGTCGCCTTCGCGGCCGGCCGCTGGCGTCACGATCAGCGTGTCGCCGACGCGCCCTGCTTCGGCAGAGAGGGTCGCGACGCCTTCCTTTGCCACCACGCGCCAGCTGCCGGCCGGTCCGAGCACGCGGAGCTTCTGCGGCGTGGCATCGCTACGACCGACCGGCCAGAGCTTCGGGCTCAGGTAGTCGTACGGGCCCCATTCATCGACGATGATCGTCGCGCGGCCACGACGGCCACCGGCCGGAATCAAGGCATCGCGCCCGCCCGGCAGCTTCGGCACGACATACCGCGCCGGAATCGGCACCGCCGTCGCCTCGCCCGGGCGCTGCACCATCGACCATCCGGTGGTGTCGCCACTCACGCGCAGGAGGGAATCGACCTTGATGAAGCTGTTGCCGTCGGCCCGGAAGCGCTGGGTGTTCTCGACGCGCATCGCCAACCGCGTGCCGTCGAAGGTGTTGCCCAGCACGGTGTAGTCCTGCGACCGCGTATCGCGGTACTTCGGGTAACCCCAGTCGCTCGGCTCGATCTTGTTCCACCAGAGACGGATCGCGGCGGTGTCGCCCTCGAAGCGATTGCCGACGATCCGGATGTCCTGGCCGTGCTCGATCGCGATCGCCTCGACGTTGCGGCGGAAGGTGTTGCCAAGGATCACCGACTGATACGAGTAGCCGCCCCAGACACCATGCCAGTTCTCCTCGACGCGGTTGGCCACGAAGGCGTTGCGCGAGAAGGTCGCCTCGATGCCGTTGGTCGGCGCGTGCGAGAAGTCATTGGCATAGAAGAGATTGTCGTTGGCCCCGCCCTTCCCCGTGTCCATGGTGGACTGCCCGGCCCAGAGGAAGAGGCCGTCGCCACCGTGCGTGACCGAATTGTGGGCCACCACGTTGAAGCAGCTCTGCTCGTACATCAGGAGGCCAGCCGAGTCCTGGCCGCGATTGTAGAAGCGGTGGGAGTAGCCGCGCACGTCGTAGTCAATCCGGTTGTGGAGGATCCGGTTGTACGACGAGCGATACATCCCGATGCCGAGGCCGGAGTTGTAGGAGAAGTCGTTGTTCCAGATCAGCAGCGAGTCGGTGCGGGTCAGCATCAGCCCGTTCATCCCCTGCCGCACCGTCACGTTGCGGATCTCGCCGCCGACCACGCCCTCGAGATAGACGCCGGCGCCGTGGCGTAGCCACTCCCGCTTCTCGTTCTGGTGGAACGAGAGCCAGTCGACCAGCGACTCCTTCTCGATACCGGAATAGAGCTGCGGCTTCTGGTTGTGGGAGAAGTCGCTGTCGAAGAGCCGGAGCCCGCGCGTGCCGAGTGCGACGAGGCCATGCTTCACGCCACGCACCGTCACCCCGCGCACCGTGATGTCGGCGCCGCCGTCGATGATGATGCCGTCGCCGGTGAAGCGGTCGGGTTGGCTCCGCATCGTGTCGCCCACCAGCTCCACGCCGCGGAGATCGAGCGTGATGCCGCGGCCCCGGACGATGATGCCGACCGAATCGGTGGCTGGAATGCGATACCGCCCCGGCGCGATGCGCGTCGAGGCGGTAATCGTCATCCCGGGCGTGAACGGGACGGGGCGCTGCGCCGGGAGCGCGGCGGGGAGGAGCAGGAGCGGGAGCAGGCGGATGGGATGCATCCTCAAGGATAGCGCCGGAGCCGCCGGTACGGGCGCAGCATGCTGCGCCCGTCGGTCCCGCCGTGCTCGCTCGGAGACCTCACCCGGCGAAGATGTAATTCGCCCCGAACTCCTGCGCCCGTGCCACCGCAAAGACGCCCGACGGCACGATCTGGATCCCGGGGAAGAGCCCCGCGACCCACTCCTTCCTGACCGTGGCGGGGTCGAGCTTCATCTTGGTCGCCGCCTTGCTGCTGTACACCGTGAGCGCCACGTCGCATGCCCCAACCAGCACGCCGCCCTTGAGCAGCTCGGCGATGCCGAGGCCCGGGATCGGCAGGCCGGTGATGGTGGCATACGGGTTCTTGGTGGCCGGCTTGCCGTCGACCATCACCTTGAACATCTCGCCCATGTCGTACTTGGCCCACACGGCATCATTGAATCCCATGCCGAGGCCGCCGTGGCGGAGGATCACCATCGCCGACGCCTTTTCTCCCGGGTATGTGGCCTCGGTGGTGTTCAGATAGATCCGCGGCCAGATCGCCGGCATCCCGTCGTTCGGCTCGGTCGCGTCGAAGACGGTCTTGTGCTTGCCGGTGAGCTTGCCGAACCACGCTTCCAACTTCGGATCGACGGCGGTCGGGGTCATGGCGGCGGCGTGCGCGGTCATCGGCAACAGCGAGGCGGCGCCGACGCCAACGGCGGCGGCCGCGACTTGGCCCAGGAAACCACGACGTGGCGTCCCGGGCGTGAACCCATGGTCCATGGGAACCTCCAGATACAGGGCAAAGGGAACTCGGGGGAACCCCGTCCCGATAACCTACGGCCGGTCCCGAAACGCGAAAGGGGCGACGTTGCCGTCGCCCCTACCACCTCCGGAACCACCACGCCGCGCACCCATCTCCCCGTGTGTAAGGGCGACGCATGCGTCGCCCCTACGTATGCCCGCTACACGTAGTCCTCAACAGGCGGGCAGGTGCACACCAGGTTCCGGTCGCCATACGCCGAGTCGATCCGCCCGACCGTCGGCCACAACTTCCGCTCGCGAAGCGCCGCCACCGGGAAGGCGGCCTGCTCGCGGCTGTAGGGCCGGTTCCACTCGTTCGCCGTGACTTCGCTCAGGGTGTGCGGCGACCCCTTGAGCACGTTCACCTCGCGGCTCGCGGTGCCCTGCTCGATCTCGCGGATCTCCTCGCGGATGGCAAGCAAAGCGTCGACAAATCGGTCGAGTTCGCTCTTCGGTTCCGACTCGGTCGGCTCGATCATCAGCGTGCCGGCCACCGGGAAGGAGACCGTCGGCGGGTGGAAGCCGAAGTCGATGATCCGCTTGGCGATGTCCTCGACCTCGATCGCCGCCGTCGCCTTGAACGGGCGCATGTCGATGATGCACTCGTGCGCGACCAGGCCATTCTTCGCCGCGTACAGCAGGTCGAACGCCCCCTCGAGCCGCTTGGCGATGTAGTTGGCCGAGAGGATCGCCACCTTGGTCGCGTAGGCAAGGCCTTCCGACCCCATCAACTGGATGTAGGTCCAGGAGATCGGCAGGATGCTCGGGGAGCCCCACGGCCCGGCCGAGATCGTACCGGCCGGATGCGCGTGCCCCAGATCGATCACCGGGTGCCCCGGAAGGAACGGCGCCAGTTGCGGCGCCACGCCGATCGGGCCCATGCCGGGGGCCGCCCCCGCCGTGCGGGATGCAGAAGGTCTTGTGCAGGTTCAGGTGGCAGACGTCGGCACCGATGTCGCCCGGGCGGCAGAGGCCGACCTGCGCATTCATGTTGGCGCCGTCCATGTAGACCTGGCCACCGTGCGAGTGGATGACCTCGCAGATTTCCTTGATCGACGATTCAAACACGCCGTGCGTCGACGGATAGGTCACCATCAGTGCCGCGAGGTTGGCGGCATGCTCGGCGGCCTTCGCCTTGAGGTCGGCGACGTCGATGTTGCCGTGACTGTCGGCCGCGACCACCACGACCTTCATCCCCGCCATCACCGCACTCGCCGGATTGGTGCCGTGCGCCGAGGTCGGAATGAGGCAGACGTCGCGGTGGTGATCGCCGCGCGCATGGTGGTAGGCGCGGATGACCATCAAGCCGGCGAACTCGCCCTGCGATCCGGCATTCGGCTGCAGCGAGACACGCGCGAATCCGGTGATCTCGGCGAGCTGCGCCTCAAGCTGCCGGAACATCTCCGTATACCCCTGCGCCTGCTCGCGCGGGGCGAACGGGTGCAGTGCGCCGAAGCCCGGAAACGACACCGGCATCATCTCGCTGGTGGCGTTGAGCTTCATCGTGCACGAGCCGAGCGGGATCATCGCCGCGGTGAGCGACAGGTCCTTCGCCTCGAGGCCACGCATGTAGCGCAGCATCTCCGTCTCCGAGCGATGCCGATGGAAGACCGGATGCGTCAGGTAGCCGCTGCTCCGCTTGAGCGTGGCCGGGATCGCCTCATCGGAGACCATCGCCGCGTCGAGCATGAACGGCAGCGCGCCGTCGAGCGCGAAGCAGGAGATCAGGTCGCCCAAGTCGGCGAGCGTCACCGTCTCATCGAGCGAGACCACCACGCGATGCGTCCCGATCCGGCGCAAGTTGATGCGGCGAGCCGCGGCGGCCTCGATGATCCGATCCTGCTTCCAGCTTTCGACCTTGACCGAGACGGTGTCGAAGAAGTGCTGGTGCTCGACGGCATAGCCCAGGCGATGCAGCGCGTGCGCCAGCAGCAGCGCGCGGCTGTGCACCTGCGTCGCGATCCGGCGAATCCCCTCGGGACCATGATAGACCGCGTACATCGACGCCATCACCGCCAACAGCACCTGCGCCGTGCAGACGTTGCTCGTCGCCTTGTCGCGGCGGATGTGCTGCTCGCGCGTCTGCAGCGCCATGCGGAGCGCCGGTTCACCGCGGCTGTCCTTCGAGAGCCCGATGATCCGCCCCGGGATGTGGCGCTTGTAGGCGTCGCGCGTGGCGTAGAAGGCCGCGTGCGGGCCGCCGTAGCCCATCGGCACCCCGAAGCGCTGCGTGTTGCCGACTGCCACGTCGGCGCCCCACTCCCCCGGCGGCGCCAACAGCGCCAGCGCGAGCAAGTCGGTCGCGACCGTCACCAAGGCGCCAGCGGCATGCGCCGCGTCGGCGACCGAGCGGAAGTCGCGGATGACACCGTCGGTGGCGGGGTACTGGAGCAGGCACCCCACGACGGCCCCCTCACTCCTCACCCCAAACACGAAGGCGCTCGGCTCAGCCACGATCACCTTCACTCCGCGCGCTTCGGCCCGCGTCTCCACCACCGCGATCGTCTGCGGATGGCAGGCTGCGTCAACCAGGAAGACCGGCGTCCCCTCGTGCTTGACGACCGCGATCGTCATGGCCATCGCCTCGGCGGCCGCGGTGCCTTCGTCGAGCAGCGACGCGTTGGCGATCTCGAGGCCGGTGAGGTCGCTCACCACCGTCTGGAAGTTCAACAGCGCCTCGAGGCGGCCCTGGGCAATCTCGGCCTGGTACGGCGTGTAGGCCGTGTACCAGCCCGGATTCTCGAGGATGTTCCGCTGAATCACCGGCGGCGTGAAGGTGCCGTGGTAGCCCATGCCGAGGTAGGAGCGGAACACCTGGTTCCGTTCGGCGAGCTGCTGGGCGGTGGTGAGCACCGCGCGCTCGTCGAGCCCCGGCGCCAGCGCCAACGGGCGGCGGAGGCGAATCGTCTCCGGGACGACGTCGTCGATGAAGGCGTCGAGGGAGTCGTAGCCGAGCACGCCGAGCATTGCCTGGATTTCATCGGGGCGAGGGCCGACGTGCCGGGTCGAGAACTCGTTCGGGGCGAGGCACGACGAATGCGGCGCAGACTCGCCACCACGGGCGCTGCGGACTTCACGGGGTGCGGATGCGGTCGTCATCAGAGGCATGCTCTCGTGTTGAAAAAGCGACAGGGCCCGGTCGGGCCCTGTCGGATGCATTCAGGTGTCAGCTCGCGGCGATCATCGTCTGATAGTCCGCGGAGTTGCGGAGTCCGAGCACCTCGTCGGGATTGCTCGGCTCGATCTTCACCAGCCAACCGGCGCCGTAGCAGTCGCTCGCCACCGTCTCGGGCGCATCGCCGAGCGAGTCGTTGATCGCAACGATCTTGCCCGATGCGGGGGCGAAGAGCTCGCTCACCGCCTTGACCGACTCGATCACGCCGAACGGCTTGCCGGCGCTCACCACCGTCCCGACCGCCGGGAGCTCGACGAAGACGATGTCGCCGATCTGCTCGACGGCAAAGGCAGTGATGCCGACGGTGCCATCAGCGGCGAGCCACTCGTGCTCAACCGAATACTTGAGGTTGTCCGGATACTCCACGGCTGACTCCAGGGCTCAGGTCGAACGACGATAGAACGGCAGGGCGATCACTTCGGCAGTCACCCGCTGGCTGCGAACCCCGATCTCGACCGTCGTCCCGAGTGCCGCGTTGGCGACGGGGAGGTAGGCCATGGCGATCGCGTAGCCGAGGGTGGGTGAGGCGGTCCCGCTGGTAACAATCCCCACCGGTTCTGCCGCGGCGGGAAGATAGACGGGGTACCCCGTCCGGGCGATGCCGCGTCCGGTCAGCTTGAGGGCGACCAGCGTCTTGGTGGGGTGATCCTTGGCGGCGGCCAGTGCGGCGCGGCCGACGAAGTCCCCCTCCTTCTCGAACTTGACCACCCGGCCGAGGTTGGCCTCGAACGGCGTGGTGGCGCGGTCGAGCTCCTGGCCGTAGAGCGGCATCCCCGCCTCGAGGCGGAGGGTGTCGCGGGCGCCGAGGCCCACCGGCACCAAGCCGGCATCCTTCCCGGCCGCGAGGAGGCCGTCCCAGACGGCGATGGCATCGTCCCACAGCGTGAAGAGCTCGAAGCCATCCTCGCCGGTATAGCCGGTGCGGGCCAGCAGCACCGGCAGACCGAACGCCGTGGCCTCACGACCGCTGTAATACTTGACCGTGCTCAGGTCGACATCGATGAACGGCTGAAGGATCTCGGCGGCCTTCGGCCCCTGGATCGCTACCAGCGAGGTGCGCATCGAGGCGTCGTCGAGCGAGGCATCGAAGCCATCGAGCCGCTCGCGGAGCGCCGCCGAGACCACATCGGCGTTGGCGCCGTTGGCGACCACCAGGTAGCGCGTCTCGCCGAGGCGGTAGACGATCAGGTCGTCCATCACCGAGCCGTCGGCGGCGCAGATCATCGAGTAGTGGGCCTTGCCGACGGCGAGCTTCGAGGGCTGCGTGACCAGGGCATAGTCGAGGGCCCGATCGGCCTCGGGCCCCTTGATCCAGAGCTCGCCCATGTGGGAGAGGTCGAAGAGGCCAGCCGCGCTGCGGACCGCCTTGTGCTCTTCGACCAGCCCCTGGTACTGGACGGGCATCTCCCAGCCAGCAAAGGGGACCATCCGGGCACCGAGGGCGATATGACGGTCGAGGAGCGCAGTCTTGAGCACGGAAACGGTCCGGGAATGGGTCAGAACTCTAAGATAATCGAACTCCCGATGATCGATGATCGTCCATCGATGATCGATCATCGACCATCGATCTCAGACTCCAAAACCCTCCATAGTTCCGTCCCCCCGTCGATATTACTGGGAGCCACCCCCTCCCCATCGGAGCTATCGTCCTATGCGTCGTCCCATCCTGCTGCCGTTGCTCGGAATGACCCTGCTGGCCCTGCCGCTCACCGCCCAAGCGGACTTCTTCATCGCGGGCCGGGCCGGCTCGCTCGGCCTCGGGATCGAGGTGGCCAAGCTGATCACCCCGAACATCGGGATTCGTGGCGGGGCGTATCGCTTCTCGCACACGATCAGCCGCAGCCAGTCCGATGTCGACTTTGACGCCGACCTCAAGTTCAAGGGGATGACCGGCCTGGTGGACCTCTACCTCTCACCGCGGGGGTCATTCCACTTCACCGGTGGGATCATGAGCACGCCCGCGGAAATCGACGCCACCGGCAAGCCGACCGGCGGCACCTACACCTTCGACGGCACCGACTACACCGCGGCGCAGGTCGGGACGGTGACGGGAACCGGCCGCTGGCCGAAGACGATGCCCTACGCCGGCCTTGGCTGGGGAACGCCGGCGTCGAAGAAGGGCGGGATCACCATGCTGCTGGACCTCGGCGTCGGGATCGGCAAGCCGACGGTCGGCCTCAGCGCGTCGGCCGCGACGCCGGGCTCGGCGCTGGCGCAAGACATCGAGGATGAGCGGCTCAAGATCCAGGCCGACGTCGACAAGTACCTGAAGGTGTATCCGGTGATTTCGCTGGGATTGGCGATTCGGTTCTAGCGCCGCCGCGGGGGAAGGGCCGCCAGCAGCTGCGCGGCCTGCCCCCAACCGCCTTCCACGCGCGCGCGCACACGGCCACCATGTAACACGGCCACCATGCCGACATGAGCGATGTCACCCGTCGCCTCGTCCCGGCGTCGAGACACGCCCAACACATCGAGGGCATGCTCCACCTCAGCCACGCTCCCCGACAGTACCAGATCGGTCGGTGGCAACTGCCACTGGGCGGCGAGGGTCGCCAGCCGACCCGGCGTGTCACGCCACGGATCGAGCGTGATGACCACCACCGGGACATCAGGCCGAGCTGCGGTGGCTCTCGCCCGCCGCAAGTCCTGTACGATCGTCGGACAGACGGTCGTGCAGTGACCGAATGCAAAGGTGAGCAGCGTCGGGCCATCGCCCACCTCGGCAAGCGAACGGCGGCGGCCATGCTGGTCCTGCAACTCAAGTGCGGCCACGTTGAGATCCGTGCGCGTCAGCGCCCCGGCCGGGGCGATCGACGGCGCCGCCCCAGCGCCAGCAGCCACCGCGACTCGGCGGCCGGTCAAGCTGACGGCCATCAACAGCACGGCAGGGCCCACAATCAACGCCCCCTGCCACCAAGGATTGCTCCGCAACCGGCGGAGGTCGGCGCGGAGTGCCGTGCCCCATACGGCGAGCAGCACCCCGAGCATCCCAAGCGGTTGCCCGACGAGGAGGATCCATCCCCCCGCATCGGGCAGGCCACCGGGCGCCGAGCCGAAGCAGGCGGCGCGGGTGCGCAGCAACCACTCCGGCTCGACTGAGCCGACCGGCCAGAGCGCCAGCGCCCACCATGCGGCCGTGATCAGCAGGATCAGCAGCAGCGCAGTGAAGGCCGTGCCCGGCCGGACGACCCGCGACGAGGTCATCCGATCTTCCAGAGGAACGACAGCAGCTTCCAATTGGTGAAGTAGTAGAGAATGAAGGCGAGGAGAAAGACGCCCACCAGCACCAGGGTGCCCGGAGTTGCCCCAGCGAATCCCCGTTCGGGCGCATGCAGTGCGGCGTTCAGCTCATCGACATTCGCCGGATGAACCGGCGGATTGGTGAGGCCCTGCGGAATCCCGCGAATCTCGGCGCCGCGCGGGATCTCGGTCACCGTCTCGCCGAAGAAGACCGACGTGACCGCGATCAGAATGAATGTCAGTGCCCCGGTCACCGCGATGATGCCGCCGATCCCCATGATCGCGAGGAAGATGTCCACTGCCGGATTGAAGGGCACGTCGAATGGCGCCTGGGAGAACGAGATGTCCCAGTGACGACGCGGCACGCCAAAGCTCCCTGCGAACGTCATCCCCATGACCAGCAGCAACAGTCCGCCCGCGAAGAGGTAGGGTTGCACCTTGGCCAGCTTCCAGAAGGCCACCTTCCGGCGAAAGATCAGCGGAAGCAGGTAGTACGTCGCGCCCATGAAGGCGAGCGCCGTGCCGCTGACGACCGTGGAGTGGAAGTGGCCGGGGATCCGCATGGTGTTGTGCGCGATGATGTTGATCTGCTCGGTGCCGAGCGTCACGCCAGTGATGCCGCCCACGAAACCGAAGACCACGACGGAGAACACCAGCGAGGAGAAACCGGGATCACCCCATGGCGCGCGGCGCAGCCATCCGAAGAGACCGTCGTTGAAGCCGCGCAAGCGCATGCCGAGTTCCATGCCGGCGGGCACCGTGAAGCCGTGGACCATGGACGCCAACACCGCCATGTACATGAAGTAGGACGTGTTGACGATCTTCCACGCCGGGCTGAAGCCCGGGTCCACCAGCAGGTGGTGCGCCGAGGCCATCGAAATGAACATGATATAGAGCACAAAGGCCGAGCGGCTCACCTTCTCGTTCAACACGACGGACCCGACGGTGAGCGCGCCGAGCATGTACCAGATCGCGACCATCGCGGCCACGTTGATCTGCTGCGACGAGTGTCCGAGTGCCCACCAGAGCATCCGGTAGATCTCAGGGTCCACCGACTTGATCACACCGATCGACCAGAGGAAGGTGGGGATGTAGACCATCGCACCGTGGACCAACGTGATGACGGCAATGATCGCCGCAGTCACCGCGCCGTAGACCACCAGCGGCATCGATCCCTCATAGGTCTTTTCCCGCTTGGCAATCACCAGCGTGGCGAAGAATTGCGCCGTGACCAGCAGTGCGCCCACGGCGAAGAGGATGATGCCCAGGTAGTACAGCGGGTGGGCCTTGAGGGGCGGATAGGAAGTGAAGAGGACGTCCGCTCGGCCGGTCCATTGGGCCCATTCGACGATCAGTGCGCCGACGACCATCAGGCCGAAATTGACCCAACCGAAGCGCGGCGCGGCCGGTCGCGCGTTGAGGAGCACCGTGGCGGCGAACCAGAGCACCGCCATTTCGAAGAAGATAATGAAGAAGATCAGCATGTTCATGCCATGCACGCCGAGCAGGCGGTAGTACCAGACCGCCGGCAGCAGGTGCACGGCCTGCCATCTCGTCAGCACGAGCAACAGCGCGGCGATGGCGCCGATCAGGAGGGCAACGACCGCCACCACGGCGTTGAAGCGCACCAGCAGCTCGGCCTGACGGTGGATCGTGCGGCCGGTCGCGGGACAGATTCGAACCGCGGGCATGGTCGGGGTGCTCATGGGGCACCGCCGTTCTGCAACGTCGCCTTCGCATTGTCGGCCACGGTCGACCCGGACGCATCCACCACGATCACACGACCGACCATGGTGTGATGCCCGATGCCACAGAATTCATTGCACACGATGCGGAAATCTCCCGCCGTGGTCGGCGTGACCCGCAGGGCGTAGTCATAGCCCGGCACGACCTGGAAGTTGATGTTGATGGGGAACAGCGAGAAGCCGTGATTCACGTCGGCCGAGGAGAGGTGCAGCACGTACTCCTTGCCGGCCTGGAGCTGCAGGATCGGGTACCATGAGAAGGTCGTGCCTACGAGATAGACGTCGGCGCCCGGGGGCGGCTGGACGATCGGAAAGCCGCGATCCTCCCCGACCTTGTACTGATTCGCGAACTCCACCGTCCGGGCGTAGAAGGCTTTGGGATCGACCCGCGTGCGGACACCTGCCGGGTTCTGCCCGCCGCGGTAGTGCCACAACGGCATCATGGCGAAGAGCACCATGCACCAGGCAAAGGCGATTCCCACCCAGACCTTCTCCGCCTTGTGGGCTGGTCGCCACCAGATGCCCGGCACCGGTTCAAGCCCGGTATGTACCTTGGTCAGCATCGAGACCTCTCAGAACTAAGGAAGGGTGCCCGCCGGCAACGTGAGGATCTCCCACATCCCCCAGCCGGTGAACAGCACGAACATCACGACCAAGCCGACGGCGAGCAGCAGGAAGACATTGTCGTAGAGCCGTTGGCCGAGTGGGATCGGCTCCGTGTCCTGCGCGGCGAGGTCTGGCGGTGAGGTCATGGTGGGCGCTCCTCGGGTGGTGGCGGTGGAACTCAGGCGGGTTGGGGGCTGGGGGCGGACCGCAACAGGTCCGCAATCGTGGTCTGTCCGAAAAAGGTCTCGACCGATGCCGCCACCCGGGACCACTGGTGGTGCGCCGCGCACGGGGTGGCATCATTGCACGTGGCCCGACCGACCAGGCAGCGCCGTGCGCCGGTGGCAACGAAGGGTCGGACCACATGCGCCAGGACAAGCAGTTCGGGCGGGTAGGCGAGGGCGAAACCGCCGCGTGGACCGCGGGTGGAGACGAGGATGCCCTCCCGCGCGAGAATGTGCATCGTCTTCGAGAGATAGTTCTTGGGCACGCCGAGGGCGGCCGCGACGTCACCCACCCTGACCGGGAGGGGGTCGCCATGCTCTGCCAGATAGAGCACGGCCTGCAGCGCATTCTGTGCGGTGCCACTGAGCCACATGATACGGACCGGAATGGGAGATAATTGCTAACATCATGATGATATGATTAATTACCGGGAACGTCAACATGCCCAGACTGCATCGACCCCTCCGCCGACTGGTCGCTACCCTGGACGCCGGCTTCACCCGGCTCTACGGCGTGGTGTGGAATCCCCTGCACCAGCCGGGGACCGTCGCGGTGGCCATGCTCCTGGTGATGTTGACCACGGGCCTCTACCTCGTCTTCCTCTATCGGGTGGGCGCACCCGCCGCATCGGTCGCGCGCCTCGCCGCCGACCCGTTGCTCGGCTCATGGATTCGGTCGCTCCATCGCTACGCCTCGGACCTCTTCGTCATCGCGGCGGTGATCCACGCGTTCCGCATGATGCTTCAGCTACGCAGTTGGGGACCCCGCACGGCGGCGTGGCTCTCCGGCGTCTTCCTGCTCGGCATCGGCCTGCTCTGCGCCTGGACAGGATTCGTGATGGCATGGGACTCGTTCGGGCAGAGGCTGGCGCTGGAGGGGGCCCGCCTGCTCGACGCCCTCCCCATCCTCTCGGAACCCGTCGGCAGGATCTTCGCGGGCGAGGGCCCGGTTCCGAGCGCCTTCTTCTTCGTCAACCTCTTCCTCCACATCGCCATTCCGCTCGCGATGGGCGCAGGCCTCTGGCTGCACATCTCACGTCTCGCCCGCCCCACCCTGTTGCCACCGCGCCCTCTCCTGTGGGGCTTGATCGCGGCGTTGCTCCTTGCCGCGATCGTCTGGCCCGCACCGCTTGGCCCCGCCGCGGATCCGCTCGCCCTGCCGGCGACGACGCCCCTCAACCTCGTCACGGCGTGGTGGCTGCCATTCTCGGAACAACTTCCGCCCCTGGTGCCGTGGCTTGGCGCACTCGTGATGGTGGGGATTGCCGTCCTGATTCCGCGCTTCACGCGGCAACCGCGCGAGGGGGCGTGGGCACCGAGCCATGTTGACCCCCGGCATTGCACTGGGTGCAATCAGTGTCCGCAGGATTGCCCCTGGGAAGCGATCACCATGGTTGCGCGCACCGACGATCGGCCGACCCTCGTGGCGCAGGTGGACCCGTCCCGGTGTGTGAGCTGTGGCATCTGCGCCGGCTCGTGTGCCCCGATGGGCGTCGGCCCGCCGGGCCACACCGGTCGCGATCAGCTCGTCGCGCTCAGGAGCGGGCTCCTGCCGCGCATGGCCTCGGCGACGCCGGGTGGCGCTGGCACGATCGCCATCTGCTGCGCTCAGTCACCGCTAGCCCACCGCGCGGCCCTGGAGTCGCGCGGCGCTACGCTGCACCTTGTCCCCTGCGTGGGCAATCTCCACTCGTCCGTGGTGGAAATCCTGATTCGCGGCGGGGCATCAGGGGTCCTGGTCGCCGGCTGCCCCCGCGCGATTGTAGCGGGCGCGAGGGGCCGAAGTGGCTCAACGAAAGGCTCTTCAACGACCGCGAGGCCGAGTTGCAGCCACGGGTTGATCGGCGACGCCTGCGCGTCACGACACTGGCGCCGGGTGCCCTGGCGGAAACGCTCGCGGCCTACGATGCGTTCACGCAGCATCTCGCCACGTTGGCGCCGCCACCGGCCGAGGCGGTGGACGACCTGTCCCTCGAGCTCCTCTGTGAGTCGGTGCCACTTGACGAGGATGCAGCGTGACCGCGTCGCGTCGGCTTGGTGCGATCGCGGGAACCATCATCCCGCTGGCGCTGCTGGTTGCGACGTCGGGACCTGCCGTCCCTCACGCTCGGATGGGCGATGCCCAGTTGCGGCTCTCCTGGCGTGCGCGCCCGGAGCGGATCGAACAATGCCGTCGACCGTCTGCCGCGGAGCTCGCCGAGGTCGCGGAACACATGCGGCAACGCGTCATCTGTACTGGGGTGGAAGCGAGTTACACCCTGCGTGTGGCGGTCGACGACAGCGTGCTCACCGAGGAGATCGTCCGCGGCGGTGGCCTGCGGCACGATAGGCCGCTTTCGCTGTTCCGCGAATTCCCGGTGCGTCAGGGAGCGCATCGCATTCACGTGACGCTGCGGCGGCGTGAGACCCCGACGGCGATGGACACCTCCCTGGCAGTGGGCGCCGAGCCCGACACGGGTCTCTACGCGGGCCGAGCCACGCGCGAAGCAGCCGAGCGAAGCCGCCGAACGCTGGCGGCCATACCGCCCAGCCTGGCGCTTGACACCGTCGTCAGTTTCGCCCGAGCTCGGGTGGTCCTCATCACCTTCAATGCGGATCGTCGACGGCTCGTGATCGTGCGTGGGGAACGGTAGGGGGAACCGAACGCGGCGGTACCCATCAGCCATCGCACCGCCTTCGATACGCCTGAAACCACCGCAGCAGATAGTCCGTGTCCCCTGCCCACTCGATGCGTTCGCCGAGGCGCTGCAGTTCCTTTCCCACGGTAGAGTGATGGATCTCGAGGACCGTCGCGACCTGCCGCGCGGAACGGCCGGCGTACAACTGCGTAAGGATGCCGAGTTGGCGCGCCGTCAAGTCGATCTCGAAGGCCATCGGGTGCCAGGTGCCATCATCGACGCGTGGCACGATCTTGCGTCGTGGTGGCCCCTCGGGGCGAACGTTGGGCGAGAGATAGAGGCGCCCGGCAAGGACCTCGTCCAGTGCGATCTTCACCTCGGTGAAGTCGGACGTCTTCACGACGTACCCTGAGGCACCCGCGTCAATCGCGCCCATCATCAGGCCATAGTCGCGATACGCGGTGAGGATCACGACGCGTGGCGCATGCGGTAGTTGTCGCAGCGTCGGCAGTTCGTGCAGCGCGCTGCGTTCCTTGAAGGCGAGGTCGAGCAACACCGCGTCCGGGCCGGTCTGCCGGATGGCGCCGGCCAGCATCTCCAGCCGCGACACCTTGCCGACGATCTCGAACCACGGCGAGAGCCAGCTGGCGAGCGCATCCGCCATCGGCTCGAAGTCCTCGGCGATCAGGACCCGGGGAAGCGTCACGACGATACTGTCGATGGGACAGGAATCTCCACCCGTACCTCGGTACCGTGACCGCGACTCGAGACGATCTCGATCTGCCCGTCGAGCAACTTCACCCGCTCTTCCATCGACGTGAGCCCCAGCCCGTGGCGCGTGGTGACGGTGCCGAGGTCGAACCCCTTCCCGGTGTCGCGCACGACCAGGCGCACGCCACCAGGATGTGCCGTCAGTGTCAGCGAGAATTCCGTTCCACCGGAATGGTGAATCGCGTTGGCGAGCGCCTCCTGGGCGACACGGTAGATCGTCAGCCGACGCCGACCATCGAGGTCGGCGAACGACCCACTGAAGCTGGCATCGATCGTGACGGCGTGGGTACGCGCCTTCGTCTCGATCATGGTGCGCATCGCCGGCTCCAGCCCCTGATAATCCACTGCGGTCGGGTGCAGGTCGCGGGCCACCAGGCGAATGTCCTCGGCGATCTGATCCATCTCGAGCGCCTGCGTCTCGGTGATCCGGCCGTTCTGCAGCCGCAACGTGTGCGTCGCGGTGTTGAGCCGCATCACGAGCTCGTCGTGCAGCTCGCGGGCGATCCGTGCACGATCCCGATCCTGTGCCGCGATCAGCCGCCCGGCGAAGGAGGAGTGGGCGCGCAGCAACCGGCGCTGCTGGATGACGACAGCACTGATGATAGTCCCGATCAGGATAGTGAGGACCAGCGCGAGGGTGACGATGACACTCACGCCGCGGGCCTCGTCGGGCGCAGACGGGCCTGCTCCGCCGCCCGATGAATGGCCATCACCATAAAGACGTAGGAACCGATCGCGAGAAGATTCTTGAGCGTGAAGACTAAGGTATACCGATCCTGTCCCGTGGGTCCGAAATAGCGCACAGCCAGGGCGAGTAACGGACTCGGTGCCCCCATGATGACGAAGGCGGCCCCGAGAAGAAAGTTCCGGTCGGCAAACATGTCGCCACGCGCCTTTCGGGCACGTTGGAGCACGAGGGCCGACCCGACCAGCAGCAAGGTCATACCGTGAATAACACCAGTGACCTTGGCGAAACTGCCGAACTTCTCGTACCAGATCGTCAGCCCGATGATGGTGAGCGCGACCACGCCCGCGGCACCAAAGACTGCTCGCCGCGCCTTGGCAGCGGCAAGGGTGCTCGCGAGCAGGCAGAGCGCCAACGCCGAGCTGATCGGATACCACACCTGCGCGGCGTACTGGGCGTTCCGAAACTCGATCGTACCGATCGTGCTCGCCACGCTCGCGATCGCGTCGACGACCAGCCAGGCGACCAGCCAGCGACCGGGGCGATCGAGGACGCGGCGATAGCCGACGCTGATGCCGGCTGTGGCGATGGTCACGCCCACCCCGAAACTGATCAGAGTATGGGAAAGCGTCACGGGGGTGGACACTCCCCGTTGAGTGGGCTCTCGCAGTCACAACTGGAGGGGCACGGCCATCCTTCCTCCTCGTACCCAGTACCATTCTCCTCAGCGCTCCGAGCCCCTTCCTTCCGGACGATGTCCTTGCCGTCCTTGGACGTCGCGACCATCACGATGGTCCAGCTGCCATCTGCCTTCTCGGCCTGGTAGAGCCGGATGCCTGCGGTTTCGGGGTCGCGGAGGAGTCGTTCGAAGGAGGCGCGCGGAAACATCACCCCCTTGAGGGCCTCCGGGTGGTGCTTGCGCCAGCGGGTGGTGAGGTCGATGGCGGTGGCAAGGTCGATGCTGTGGCGATCAGCAAGCATGATTCCGGGACTCCGTCGGATGAGGAGGGGCCCCGGAAGGAAACCATGCGTGGTGCGGATCGGGAGGGGTGGCGGATTTGGCGCTAGCCGGCGAGCACCTCGCGCTCGAGGCGGGCGTAGCTCGTCTCCATCCCCGTGGTCATCCCGCTGCCGAGGATCATGTCGCGCAACTCCTGGCTCGGATAGGTGATCACGATCGAGAGCAGCGTCCCCGCGGGTGTCTGCACCAGCGTCAGCTCGTTGCGCGTCCCCGGGCCGTCCATGCCGATCATCTGTTCAGTGGTGACGGCGCGGTACGGCGGCGCGGACTCGAGCAGCTCGCCCTCGAAGCCGAAGCGCTGCGCCCCGTCCACCGATTCCCATTCGTAGCGGTAGCGTTCGCCGACCTGCGTGGCGACCTGGCACACGGGCATCGTCCAGCCGTCGGGGCCGAGGAGCCAGCGCTGCATCAGGGCGGGGTCGTGATGGGCGCGCCAGACCTGCTCGACCGAGCCGCGGATGACGCGCGAGATCCGCACCGTGGTGTCCGAGAGGAGCTGCGCCTCGGTGCCTCGCGTGGCCGCGAACGAGGCGAGGTCCTGCAGCACCGCATCGATCTGGCCCATCGCCGAGCTCATCCCTTCGACCATCCCCATCGCCACGAGTGATTCCATCGCCTCGGTGCTGGTGAAGGTCGTCACGCACTGGAAGCGTGATCCGTTCGGCGTTTCGTGGAAGGAGAAGACCATGCGCATGGTGGGCATGTCAGGATTCGGGACATCGTGCTCGTCCGCGAAACCGTCTTCCACCTCGATCCGCGACAGCGGCTCGATGGCGAGGTAGCGGAACCAGCCATGCGCCTTGGTGCCGTCGGGACCGGTCATGTAGTAGTGCGACCGGCCGCCGACGGCCATGTCGTGCCGCGTGAAGGTCGCCGGCCACTCGACCGGCCCCCAGAAGCGCTCAAGCTGCCGCGGATCGACATACGCCGCCCAGAGGCGCCCGACCGGAACGGGATAATCGGCCACGACGGTGAGGGTCAGGGCGGCGGCATCAGAGGTAACAGACGTGATCGGCATGGCTACTCCGTCGGGGGGAAGGGCTCGGCGAGGATCGCGTCGAGCTGACTGAAACGGGACGTCCAGAGCTGTTCGAGCTGGGTGAGCAGTGCCCGCGCGCGGGCGAGCTCCTTCGGGTTGCCGCGCACCAGCCGCTCGCGGCCCTGGGTGCGCTTGGTCACCAATCCCGCACCGGCGAGGACGGCGACGTGCTTCTGCACCGCCGCGAACGACATCGCATAGCGCGCGGCGAGGTTCGACACGGACGCCTCTTCGCCACTGAGCACGCGGGCGACGATGTCGCGCCGGGTGCGGTCGGCGAGCGCCCGGAAAAGGCGATCGAGGTGGTCATCGGCGAGCCGAGTGCGGCTGGGGAGACATGCAACCATATGGTTGTAGGTTAAGGCGCGGAACCGGAGCGCGCAAGGGGGCGCGGCGAGTGGCGAACAGCGAGCGGAGAGCGGTCGGCCCACAACCATTCCGGGGTGGCGGACATCTACCCACCCATGCCGACTCTCCCGCGACCCCTCGCCGCCTTGCTCATGCTGACCGCCGCCTGTGGCGCCTCGACCCGGGACGCCGAGCAGGCCGGTGCGACGATCGATACCCTCGCCGGAGGGATCGTCCGGGTCACCAACCACTCCCCCGCTGACAGCGGCAAGTGGTCGTTGGTCCTGGAACGGACCGTCCAGCCCGCCGACGACAGCGCCGGCGCCCTCCGCGACCCCGCCGACCTGATCCTCCTCGACGATGGCACCCTCTTCGTCGCCGATGAGAAGCCGGTCGAGGTGATGCGCTTCGACCCGACCGGCCGCTACGTCGGGACCGTCGGCCGCGAAGGCGGGGGGCCGGGGGAGTTCCGCTCGGCCTGGCTCGCCTACCGCGGCGACACGCTCGTGGTCCACGACCCCGCAGCAGCTCGCGCCGGCACCTTCCTGATCTCTACCAGCGCACCGCTCCTCCAGCGCCCCACGACGCCGCGCTACTTCTCGCGAATCGGACTCGACGGGAGCGGACGCGCCGTCGTACCGGTGATGCTGCCGCCAGACTCCACCAAGCCCCCGCGGCGCGGCTTCATTCGTTTTTCGCTCGACGGCGCCACGCTCGACACCGCCTTCCTTCCCGAACACCCGAAGAGCGACAAGCGCTGGCTGGTGCGCGAGGGAAGCGTGGTGCGGATGGAGATGCAGGTGCCGATGCAGCCGCAGGACCTGAGTGTGGCCGACCCCATCGGCGGTTTCGTGCTTGGATGGAGCGGCGAGTACCTGCTGCGCGCCACGCGAAACGGCCAGGACACGACCCTGCTCTTCTCGCGCCCCAGGCCCAGCGGCGCCATTTCGGCCGCCGAGAAGCAGGCGATCGTCGAGGACCGTATCACCAGCAACAAGCAGTACACGCCGGAAGCGGTGCTGCGCGCCTCGCTACTCGCCTCCGCGATTCCCGATGAGCGGCCGGCCTTCGAACAGATCGCGGTGGACCGCAGCGGGCGGCGTTGGGTTCGGCTCTCGAGCAGCGACACCACCACCGTCCGGTTCGACCTCTTCGACAAGGATGGCCGCTGGCTCGACGTGGTCAGCGTGCCACAATCGGGGTGGAACCGGCAGTGGTGGCAGCCGGTCTTCTGGGCGAAGGAGCGGGTCGCGGTGCTGATCATGGACGAGGAGGGGCGGCCGGCGATCAAGGTGTATCGTATCATTCAACGGTGATCACCGTTCCGTCGGGCAACGTTCCTCCAGCTTAGGGCATCTACCCCCTCATGACCACACACGCCCCTGCCCTCGCCCTCGCCGTCCTGCTCGCCGGCTGCTCCCTCTCGGCCAAGGACGCCGCCCTCGCCACCGCGAAGATCGACACGCTGCCGGGTGGCATCATCCAGGTCACCAACAGCGGCCCAACCAAGTGGGCCGACACGTCAGGGTGGCGGCTGGTGCTCGAGCGCGAGATCGTCCCCGAGGAAGGGTCGCCGGGCGAAATCGGCAATCCGCGCACGGTCGTGGCCGGTGAGGACGGCACCATCTACCTGCTCCAGCAGGCGCCGACGATGATCAAGGTGTACGGTGCTGACGGGCAGTGGCTGCGCAACATCGGTCGCGAAGGCAACGGACCGGGCGAATTCCGCGACGGGATGTTCGGCATCGCGCGCGACACGCTGTTTGTTCAGGACCCCAACAACGCCCGCTTCACCACCTTCACGACCAACGGCACCTTCATCACCACGAAGGGGTCGCAGTGCTGCTGGTGGACGTCGCGCTTCCCGGTCTTCGGCGACGGCACCGTCGGCATCATCGGCCAGCTTCCGGACACCACCAAGGGGAGCGACGGCGGTGGCGGCGCGTACTACATCACCCGCATGGACGGCAGCGTCATCGACACCATCCGACTCAAGAGCACCCCGCCCGATCCGAACGACAACTGGGTCATCACCCGGAAGCAGGGCGACAACACCTCGATGATGAGCATGGGCATCCCGCTCCGTCCCGCTCACGAGAGCGCCTGGCTCCCGGACCGCCACAAGGTGACCGGCAGCACTGCCGACTACACCCTCTCGGTCCTCACCACCAAGGACGACACCGTCCGCCGCTTCTCCGCGCCGGCCCCGACGGTCTCGATCACCGAGGCGCAGCGCGACTCGATCTTCGAGGCGGAGGTGGCTGGGGTCGGCGAGCAGTGGGAGAAGTCGGTGCGCGAGATCGCCAAGCCGAGCCAGCTGCCGACCACCTGGCCGAAGTGGAGCGGGATCGCGGTCGATCGCGCCTCGCGGATCTGGGTCGCCCGGCCCGGCGCCAAGGGCGCCGCCTCGGTGCTCGACGTCTTCACCTCCGACGGCATCCTCCTCGGCAGCGTCCCCGCCCCGGACCCGAAGATCCTGGAGGGATTCTGGACTTCGAGCCGCGTCTACCTGAAGGACGAGAACGCCGAGGGGCTGCCGAGGATCCGCGTGTTTCGAATTGACACGACGGGTACCGCCGGCCGCTGACCTCTTAATCGATGATCGATCATCGATGATCGATCATCGATACCTGCCGCCACCCACCGAATCTTCCCTTCCGACGTTACCGTTAGGACTGCGTCCCTTCCGTTCCCCCATGCATCATCCCAGCGCCGGCACCTTCACGCCACCGAACCAGCACCCTGAGGCTCGTCATGCGCCATGCCCGTCCCGCCCGCTTCCTCCTCGCCGCCCTCGTCCTCGGTGCGTGCGGGAAGAAAGACGGTGACGTCAAGTCGACCGATTCGATTCCGCAGGACCCCGAGCAGTCGGCCTCGACGCTGACACTGCCGGTGGTCGGCGAGGAAGTGCGGGTCGGCGACCTGATCCTTACCGTGAGCGCCACCGGGCTGGTGCGCACCGATGCGTCGGCGACGATCAAGGCGGAGACGGGTGGCACGGTCGAGGCGGTGACGGTGCGCGCGGGCGATCGGGTCAAGAAGGGCCAGGTGCTGGCTCGCCTCGACCCGAAGCCGCTCGACCTCGCGGTGCAGGAAGCGGAGGCGCGGCTCGGGCAGGCGGAGATCACCTATCGGTCCGAGATCATCGCGGACTCGACGGTCGAGGGATCGGTTCGTCCCGAACGCCGTGCGTACATGCGCTCCAAGGCCGGCATCGACGGCGCGCTGGTCGGCCTCGAGAAGGCCAAGCTCGAGCGTGAGCGCGCGGTGGTCCTCGCACCGTTCGACGGCATGGTCGAGCGGGTCTCGATCTCGCTCGGTGAGCGGATCGGTGCCGGCGCCGAAGTCGCCGTCGTGGTGGACCTGATGAACCTCCGCGTCGAAGCGCAGGTGCAGGAACAGGACCTCTCCAAGCTGCGTGTCGGTGGCGATGCCTTCATCACGGTGGCCGCCACCAGTGACAAGCCGATCCGCGGCACCATCGCCGCGATCCTGCCGATGGTCGACAGCGTGACGCGCGCCGGCAAGGCGGTCATCCGCGTCCGCGGCGACGGAATGCTGCGGCCGGGGATGTACGCCTCGCTGCGGCTCGAGGCGAACCGCCTGACCAACCGCACCATCGTGCCGCAGCGGGCCGTGATCGAGCGCGAAGGCCGCCCGCTCGTCTTCGTGGTCCGCGACGGCGTCGCGATGTGGGAGTACATCCAGCGGGGCGAGAGCAACGGCCGCGAGATGGAAGTGCTGCCCGACACGACAAGTGGACTCATTCCGGTCAAGAAGGGCGACGTGGTCCTCGTCGAAGGCCACCTCACGCTGACCCACCAGGCGCGCGTGCGCCTCGTGGCGAAGCGTGACGGCGACCAGAACTGAACGGGCGGCCGTCGTGTCGTTGAGCGCTGCGGCCCTGCGCCGCCCAGTCTCCACCTTCTCGGCGATCCTCGCGCTTGTCCTCCTGGGCGCGGTCTCGCTGAAGCAGATGCCGGTGTCGCTGCTCCCGGATGTGACCTTGCCGGTCCTCACGGTGCGCACGGCGTTCCCAGGCGCGGCCGCCGAGGAAGTCTCGCGCTTCGTGGCCGAGAAGATCGAGGAAGGAGTCGGCAATACCCCCGGCCTCGTCGACATGCGGTCGGTCAGCCGCAACGGTGAGGGAAGCACCACGCTGCGATTCGCGTGGGGCACCGACATGCAGAAGACGGTGCTGGCGGTGCGCGAGAAGCTCGACAACATGCGAGGCGCGCTACCGAGCACGGCGGCGCGCCCCACCCTGCTGACCTCGGACCCGGGCGAACGGCCGATCGCCATCCTCGGCCTGACCGGTCCGGGCGACCTGCGCGCGATTGCGCGGACCGCCAACGACGTGCACTCGCGGCAGCTCGAGCAGATTGCCGGCGTGGCCTCCGTGGCCGTCGTTGGCGACCCCGACGACGAGATCCGCGTCGATATCGACCCCGAGCGCGTCCGCGCCCTCGGCATCACGCCGGATGACGTTGCCTCCGCCATCAAGACGGCCAACCCGGCCGCGACCGGTGGCACCATCAAGCGCGGTCAGTTCCGCTTCTCGGTCCGCACACTGACGGAGCTCAAGGACCCCGACCAGATCCGCTCCATCCCGGTCGGCCCGGCCGGCGCCGGCATCACCCTCGGCCAGATCGCGACCGTCACCCCGGCCTCGGCCGATCCGCGCACGCTGGTGCGGCTCGATGGTGGCGCGGCCGTTGGCCTGGTGGTTTACAAGGACGGCGGATCGAACACCGTCTCGGTGACTCGCGAGCTCATGAAGACGCTCGACCGGTTGCGCGCCGACTTCCCGACGGTGCGGATTCACCTCGTGGCGGCGCAGGCCCAGTTCGTCGAGGACGCGCTCTCGAACCTCACGCAGGAGATCATTGCCGGTGGCCTCCTCTCGATCCTGCTGATCCTGGTCTTCCTCCGCGACTGGCGGATGTCGGTGGCGATCGGCGTGATGGTGCCGCTCTCGGTGCTGGTCTCGCTGACGCTGCTGCAGTTGCTCGACGTCACCATCAACATCCTCTCGCTCGGCGGCCTGGCGCTGGCGGTCGGCCTTCTCGTCGACAACGCGATCGTCGTTGCCGAGGCGACGGGACGACTCCGCGAAGAAGGGCTCGACGGCTGGGACTCGGCGAAGCAGGCGGCCGAGGAAGTCTCGGCGCCGCTGGTGGCCGGGACGCTCACGACGGTGCTGGTCTTCGGGCCGATTGTCTTCGTGCAGGGCCTCTCGGCGGCCCTCTTCCGTGACCTCTCCCTCTCGGTCGTGACCTCGCTGCTCGCCTCGCTGGTGATGGCGCTCACGCTGATGCCGGTGATGCTCACCTGGGGGAAGAAGAAGGGCGTCGTCGCCGTGGTGCCGCGCGCGGCGAATGACCGGCTCGCCCAGTGGGGCGGGAAGTTCACCGCCTGGTACGAGCACGGGATGCTCTGGTCGCTCGCGAACTCCGGCAAGGTCATCGGCATCGCGGCGGTGATCACCGTCTTCACCATCTGGCTGGCCTCGACGCTTCCGCGAGAAGTCCTGCCGCAGGTCGACGAAGGGACCGCGGTCGCCGAGCTTCGGCTCCCGCCGGGGACCGCGATCGAGGAGACGGTCCGTCAGGCGGCACGCATCGAGGACGCTGCCAAGCGCCTCGGCAGCGTCGGCGTCTATGAACGGATCGGCGTGGCGACCGACGAGGAGATCCTCTCGGGCTCGGAGCCGGGCACACCCGGCACGGCCGTCTTCGTGATTCCGGTGCCGCCGAAGATGGCTGCCGCCGTCTTTGCCGACTCACTGCGCAAGGCCGTGCCGGACCTCGCGGCGGGCTCGCTGGCGATCGACCTCGCCGGGCAATCGGAGTTCGGCTCGCTGATCGGCCGCGAGGGCCGGACCGTGCGGGTCGAGGTCTCGGCACCACGTCCGAGTGATGCGGCGCGTTCGGCGGATCAGGTGCGCGCGGCGCTTACCGGCCTGACCACACTCGCCGACGTGCGCGATGGCTTCTCCGGGACGCAGCCGGTGGTCGAGATCACGCTGCGGCGCGACCAGATCGCGCAGCGCGGCCTGCAGATCCAGCCGGTGATCAACGCTCTCCGCGGCGCGCTCGGCGGCGTCGAGGCCAGCGACCTGCGGGAGACGGACCGCCGCACCCCGATTCAGGTCCGTTACGCCGGAATCGCCAACGAGAACCTCGAGACGGCACTCGCCTCGACGATCGGCGGCTACCCGGTCTCGCAATTCGTCACCGTCAACGAGGTGCGCGCGCCGGTCGAGGTGGTGCGCGCCAACCAGCGTCCGGTCTCGGTGGTCGAGGCGGTCGTGGAGAAGGGCGGCACCGCCCGGGCAACGGAAGACGTTCGCGAAGCGGTCTCTGCGCTGACGCTCACGCCGGGGGCCAGCTGGCAGATCACCGGCGCGGACGAGGAGCAGCAGCGGACCTCGCGCGAGCTCGGACTGGTCGCCGTGCTCGCCGTGGCGCTGATGTTCCTGGTACTGGCCGGTGAGTTCGCCTCCTTCACGACGCCGCTGCTGGTGCTCACCACGGTGCCGCTCGCCGGCGCCGGCGGCATCATCGCGCTCTGGATCATGGGGCAGTCGATCAACGCGGTGTCGCTGATCGGCATCGTGGTGATGATCGGCATGGCCGACAACGAAGCGGTGGTCAAGCTCGATGCCATTCGCCGCTTCCGCGAGCAGGGGTATTCGATCAACGACGCGGTGATCAAGGGTGGTCTGCAGCGGCTCCGCGCCATCGCGATGACGCTGCTCACCACGATCACCGGCGTCCTGCCGCTGGTCTTCAACTGGGGCAGCGGCGGCGCGCTGTATCAGCCGCTCGCCTCCGGCATCATCGGCGGCTCGGTGTCGGCGCTGCTGGTGACCTTCTTCCTGTTGCCCTCCTGCTACGCGCTCGTGGAACGGCGCGCCGAGCGGAAGGCGGCGGCGCGGGCCGCGCGCGAGGCGATCGCATGATTCGCTGGGCTGCCACCCGCCCCTCGGTCGTGTGGGCCTTCGCCGCCGGACTGCTGATTTCCGGCGGCGTGGCGTTCACCAAGCTGCCGCTCGCCACCAAGACCACGGTGGAGCTGCCACGACTCTCCGTTGGTGCACGCTGGGGTGGTGCTTCACCGGAACTGGTCGAGATGTACCTCACCTCGCCGATCGAGTCCGCAATCCAGGGCGTGCGCGGCGTGCGGCGCACCGAGTCGAGCTCCCGCGAAGGAAGCGCCAGCATCACCGTGGAGCTCGACCCGAACACCGACGTCGCCATTGCGCGGCTCGCGATCCTCGAGCGGATGGAGACGCTTCGGAACGAGCTGCCGTCCAATGCCCGGAATTCGGTGAGTGTCGGGAACTGGGTCCCCGAAGACCTGAGCGAACAGCCGCTGATTCTCCTCAATGTCGTCGGCAACTACACGCCGGGGGCCTTGGAGAAGATCGCGCGGGATCGTGTGGTCCCCTACCTCGGCTCGCTTGCGGGAATTTCCTCGGTCTCCGTCAATGGTGGCGCGCGCAACGGCGTCGTGGTCGCCTACGACGCCGACCGATTGCAGCAGCTGGGCATCGACCCCGCGCTGCTCACCTCGGCGGTCAGCAACGCCCGCATTTCGCAGGCGGTGGGCGAGATCACCAGCGGGCCGTCGGTGCTGAGCGTCTCGGTCCGCGATCAGCCGAAGGCGATCGAGGATCTCGGCCGGCTGCCGATTCGCGGCCGCGGCGGCATCGTCTACCCGCTCGGCCAGCTGGCGTTCATCACGCCGGAAGAGGACAACGAGGGACGCGCCTTCCGGTTGAATGGCAAGACGGCGGTGGGCATCTCGCTGCAGCGCGAAGCCGGTGCTGATGCCATCAAGACCGCGGCCGCGGCACGCGCCGTCATCTCCTCGCTGGCACCGACACTTCCCCCGGGCGTCCGCCTTACGATTGCGCGTGACGAAAGCGAGGACCTCGCCAAGCAGCTCAACGACTTGTTGCTGCGCGGGGCGATCGCCTTCGGGGCGGTCTTCCTCGTGCTGATCGTGACGATGCGCTCGCTGCCTGGCGCCTCGCTCGTCCTGGGGAGCGCGGCGGTGGCAATCGCCGGCACGGCGTTGGGGCTCTACCTCTTCAAGATTCCAGCGAACATGCTGACCCTCGCCGGATTGGCGATGGGAATCGGCATTCTGGTGCAGAACGGCCTCGTGGTGGTGGAGCGACTGCGCCACGTGCCGAACACGGCCGATGCGCGCGCCGAGGCGGGGAAGGCGATCGCGCCGTCGGTGCTCGGCTCGACGCTGACCACGGCGGTGGTGCTCTTCCCCTTCCTCTACCTGCAAGGGAACACGCGGGCGGCATTCGTGCCGTTTGCGGCGGCGTTCCTCTTGGCGCTGTTCTGGTCCGTCGGGACGGCGCTGGTGCTCGTGCCAGCGGTTGGTCAGGGTGGCGACCGGCGGGCGCACGGGTGGCCGCGGGTGATGCGGATCTATGAGCGCGTCGTCAACCGGTTGCTGCGCTGGCGTTGGGCAACGATCGCCTTCACGGTGGTGATGGTCGGCGTGCTCACCTGGGGCTTCATCACCAAGGTGCCGCGCAACAGCTGGGGCGGCTGGGGCGGCAGCGAGCGCACCTCGATCTCGGCGGGGGTCTCCTTTCCCGGCGGCTCCGACCCGGCCGAAGTGGCGCGGCTCGTGGGTGAACTGGAGCGCGTGGCGCTTGGCCATGAGGGTGTCGCGCTGGTGACCGCGAATGTCAGTCCCAGCGGCGGGCAGGTCGTGGTCGAGTTCTCGCCGAAGGGGTCGCTCACCGACGCGCCGTACGTCGTCTATGAGGAGCTCACACAGCGGGCGGTCATGATCGGTGGAACAAAATCCGTCAGCGTCGACGCGCCGAAGGGGATGCAAGGGTATTACAACTCGTCGGGTAGCATGAGCGCGACGCGGCGCGTTCGCCTCCTCGGCTATTCGTTCGATGGTGTGCTGCAGTTGGCGCTCAACCTGAAGCGCAACCTGATGAACTTCCCGCGGGTCCGGAAGGACGAGATCAACGTCAACGCGGCCCTCGGTTGGGGCGGCGACAAGTCGATCGCGATCGCGATGGCACCGGATCGCGGGGCGCTCGGACGGATCGGGGCGACGGCGCAGGACTACGCCGGCTCGGTGGCGCGGCAGGTGCGCGGTGCCAGTGGCAACACCTCGCTCGAGATCGGCGACGAAACGGTCGACGTGGCGGTGCGCTCGGTCGGGACGCAGGAGCGCACCATGACGCAACTTGGCGAGGGGCTGGTCTCCAACAAGAACGGCGCGCCGGTCCGCATCAACGACGTCTCGACGGTCTCCGAGATGGAGGGGCTCGCTGAGATCCGTCGCGAGGACCAGCAGTACATCCGGATCCTGTCGTACGACTTCCGCGGCCCGCAGAAGCTCGCCGACCGGACCCACAAGGTCTTCATGAGCACCATCTCGGTCCCGCCGGGCTACGTGGTCGAGGACGAGACCGGCAACTGGGGCGAGGACGAGAGCGCCAAGGGGCTCTGGTACGTCTTCGGCATCGGCGTGGTGCTGGTGCTCTTGTCGGTGGCGCTGGTCTTCGACTCGGTCTGGGCGGCGTGGATGGTCTTCCTCTCGCTGCCGATCGCGCTGGGTGGGGTGGTGGCAGCGTTCTGGGCCACCAACTCGGCCTTCACCCGCGAGGCGGCGGTCGGCGTCATTCTGGTGGTCGGCCTCGCGGTTAACCAGTCGATCCTCCTGATCGACGCGGTGCTGGCCGCCAAGCGACGCCACGGCGAGACGCCGGCCACCGGTGCGGACGTGATGCGCGCCGCGCTCGACCGCGCCGGGATGATCATCCTCGTGACGTTCACCACACTCGCCTCGCTGATCCCGATGGCGTGGGGCGCGGCCTCCACGACGCTCTTCGGCGCGATCGCACTGGCGACCGCCGGTGGCACCGTGGCCGGCACCATCGGCGCAATGCTCCTGATGCCGGCGTTCCTGGTGGGATGGAAGGCGCGGAAGCGGAAGCCGAGCCGCGGCCTTCAGCCGCGGTAAACGGTGAACGGTGAACGGGAGCCGTCATCCCGAACAACGTGAGGGATCTGCGTAGCTGCCACCACGCAGGTCCCTCGCTTCGCTCGGGATGACATGACCCGTTCACCGTTAACCGTTCCCCCTCACCCCTCCACCCCTCCCCGCCGTTAGCTTCCCCGCATCCCCACCATCCAGGACCGCCGCATGCCCTGCCGTTTCCACGGTCTGGCGCTCACCTTGGCCGGCCTCGTCGTGCTTCCGATGGCGCTCGCCGCCCAGGACGACGCACGTGAAGTCGCCGAGTTGCGACGGCGGATCGGCGTCATCCGCGCCCAGCTGCCCGCGATCACCGAAGCCGCGGAATACGCGGCCGGCCACTTCAAGGGCGACTCGGCCAAGCGGATTCTCGTCTCCAGGAAGCTCGACCCCGGCCTCGGCCTCGAGTTCTATTTCCGGGCCGGGGGGCCACCAGAGAGCGGCAACGCCGACAACGCATCGCTCCGCGGGGTCGTGCTCCTCCCGATCCGGCACTGGGAGGGATCCGGGCTGGGCATCGCGATGTTGGCGCAACAGTACCAGGAACAGGGGCGTCCGGCGATCGCCATCGGCTCGGTCGCGGACCGACCGTCCATCCCGGTGGGTCGCCGCTTCCTCGACAACGGGGCGCCGACCGGTGATCGCGCGCACGAGGGGATCAACGGCATCGCCAACATGATCGTGGCGTGGACGTGGTACGCCGAGGTGGTGTCGGCGGCGACGCGCGACGGCTGGTGGACCGGGACCTACTTCACGGTGCTGCAACCGGGGGCCACCCAACACAACGCCATGGTGAAGTTCCGGATGCCCACGCCGCCGCCGACGGTGGTGGCAGCGGGTACCCTCGGGGCAGCCTACCTCGATGCGGTGGACTCACTCCTGGCCAGGGCCGGCGCAGCGGCCCACCAGAAGCTGGTTGCCCAGGCGGCCGATTCGTTGCGCGCCCGTCGCCGCGAGGGCGGCACCCTCTTCGTCGCGAGCTGCGGGCACTATCTCCAGGAGTCGATGCAGGGCGATACCCTCGGCTCGCCGTTCCGACCCCTCGACTGGCGCTGGGATGTGGCGGGAAAGCTGCGCGCCCGAGGCGGTGGCGCTGGTGATGGGATGCTCTGGTTTGGTTATGGGGGGTACGACTGCCCCAACATCGAGGTGGCTAGCACCTTCAACGCCGCCGGCCTTCGGGTCGTTGTGGTCGCCGATCGACCCGCCACGGAGATGGCGCCGGGGGTCGCCTTCCAGTTGCCGCTGAGCTGGCGGATGCCCGATGCCGGCGCGCCGGTCCCCTTCCCGCCGGGGGCGGTGGCGCCGACGGCGTCGGTGGATATGGCGATCCACTATCTCTGGCTGAAGCGGCTGGTGGGGGAACCGAAGTGACCAGTGACCGGTGACCGGGAGCGAATTCCTGGTCACCGGTTACTGGTTACTGGTCACCGTTCACTAAACCTATCTCCCACAACCACTTAGGAATGACCGCCACGCTTGGTTCCGAGGCCCGGGGAGGGTATATTTCGCTGTTTCCGTCCGACCGCGTCGGGCGTTGGCCTCCCCTCCGTCTCCTGGACCCATGACCGCACCGAATTCGCGCGAACGCATCCTGCCGCGCCTGATCGAGGATGAGCTCCAACAGTCGTTCATCAACTACTCGATGAGCGTCATCGTTTCCCGAGCGCTGCCCGACGTGCGCGACGGGCTCAAGCCGGTCCACCGCCGCATTCTCTACGCGATGAACGAGCTCGGCCTGATCCCCACCCGCGCCTACAAGAAGTCGGCGACGGTGGTGGGCGACGTGCTCGGCAAGTACCACCCGCACGGCGACTCGTCGGTGTACGAGGCGATGGTGCGCATGGTGCAGGAGTTCTCGCTCCGCTATCCGATGGTCGACGGCCAGGGCAACTTCGGCTCGGTCGACGGCGACCCGGCCGCCGCCTATCGGTACACCGAAGCGCGGATGACCCGGATCGCCCTCGAGATGCTCGAGGACATCGACAAGAACACCGTCGACTTCCAGCCGAACTTCGACGACCAGCGCGAGGAGCCGACGGTCCTGCCGTCGAAGATCCCCAGCCTGCTCATCAACGGCTCGAGCGGCATCGCCGTCGGCATGGCGACGAACATGCCGCCGCACAACCTGCGCGAGGTCGCCAAGGCGATCGGCGAGCTGCTGAAGAATCCGGAGTGCACGGTCGACGACCTCCTCAGGCATGTGAAGGGGCCCGACTTCCCGACCGGCGGCTACATCTACGGCGAAGCCGGGATCCGCGAGGCGTACGAGACCGGCCGTGGCCGCGTGATCATGCGCGCCCGGGTGCAGATCGAGGAGAACGAGCGCACCGGCCGCAACGCGCTGATCATCACCGAGCTGCCGTACCAGGTGAACAAGGCCAACCTCACGATGGCCATCGCCGAACTCGCCTCCGAGAAGAAGATCGAGGGGATCAGCGGCGTGCGCGACGAATCCGACCGCGAGGGCATGCGCCTCGTCGTCGAGCTCAAGCGCGACGCGATCGCCCAGGTGGTGCTGAACCAGCTCTACAAGCACACCGCGATGCAGTCGACCTTCGGCGTCATCAACCTCGCGCTGGTCAACGGCGCGCCGAAGGTGATGTCGCTCAAGGAAATTCTCGGCCACTTCGTCGAGCACCGCCATTCGGTGATCGTCCGGCGGACCGAGTTCGACCTCGCCGAGGCGACCAAGCGGGCCCATATCCTCGAAGGGCTCAAGATCGCCGTCGACAACATCGACGAAGTGATCGCGATCATCCGCGGCTCGTCCGACACGCCGACGGCCGATCGCCGGCTGCGCGAGCGCTTCGGGCTCTCCGAGCCGCAGGCCGACGCGATCCTCAACATGCGCCTCGCCAAGCTCACCGGGCTCGAGATCGACAAGCTCGAGGCGGAACTGGCCGAAGTGCGCGCGACGATCGCCGAACTGGAGAGCATCCTGGCGAGCCGCGAGAAGCGGATGGGGATCCTGCTGGCGGAGGTCGAGGAGGTCGCGACCACCTACGGTGATGCCCGCCGCACCGAGATCCTCCGCGACCAGGGCGAATTCTCGGTCGAGGACCTGATCGCCGAAGAGGACATGGTCATCACCATCTCCCACACCGGCTACATCAAGCGCATTCCGGTGAGCACCTACCGGAAGCAGCGCCGCGGCGGCCGCGGGCTGACAGGGATGGAGACCAAGGAACTCGACTGGGTCGAGACGCTCTTCATCGCGTCCACCCACGACTACCTGATGTTCTTCTCCGACGCCGGCACGGTCTACTGGCTCAAGGTGCACGAGATCCCGCAGGGCGGTCGCGCGGCGCGCGGCAAGCCGGTGGTCAACTGCATCAACATCCGCGAGGGCGAACGGATCGCGGCCCTGGTGCCGGTGCGCACCTTCGGCGACGACGAGTGGCTGATGTTCGCCACCCGCAACGGCACCGTGAAGAAGACGGTGATGTCGGCGTACGGGAATGTCCGCACGGTCGGCATCAACGCGATCAACATCGAGCCCGGCGATGAACTCATCGACGTGCAGAAGACCCGCGGCAACGACGACATCGTCCTTGCGACTTCGTCCGGCATGTCGATCCGCTTCCACGAGAGCGACGTGCGCGAGATGGGACGCGCCACCGGCGGCGTGAAGGGCATCGAGCTCGGCGCCGAGGACCGCGTGATCGGCATGGTCGTGGTGCGCGAGCGCGCCGAACTGCTGGTCGTGTCCGAGAAGGGCATCGGCAAGCGGTCGCTGATCGGCGACTACCGCGTGCAGAAGCGCGGCGGCAAGGGCATCATCACGATGCAGCAGACGCCGAAGACCGGCCGGTTGATCGCACTGAAGGACGTCCTCCCCGAGGACGAGCTGATGATGATCACCAAGGGCGGCATCATCATCCGCTGCCCGGTGCAGGGGATCCGCGTCAGCGGCCGCAACACCCAGGGCGTCAAGCTCATGAACCTCGACACCGACGACCGCATCGTCGACGTGGCCCGCGTCCAGAAGGAGGACGAGGACGACGTCGAAGGGGCGGAGCCGTTGGCCGACGAGGGCACCGAGGACACGACCGAGGCGTGAGCGGACCGACGCTGACGTCGCTGCGGGAAGCCCACGCCGGACTGGTGGGCGTGGCCGACCGCACACCGCTCCTCCCCCTCCCGGGGGAGCGCGCGGTGCGGCTCAAGGCCGAGTGGCGCCAGCCGATCGGCGCCTTCAAGATCCGTGGCGCCTGGACCGCAGTGTCCCGGCTCCCGGACGCTGATCGGGCCCGTGGCGTCGTCACCTCGTCGAGTGGCAACCACGGGCTCGGCGTGGCCTATGCCGCACAACGCCATGGCATCCCCTGTGTCGTGGTGATGCCGGAGTCGGCGCCCGCGGTGAAGGTCGCCGGGGTGCGCGAGCTCGGGGGCGAGGTGATGCTGGTCGGGGCAACCCGCGGCCCGGAACAAACTTCACGTGCGGAGCAACTGGTCGTCGAGCGCGGGCTCACCTTCATTCCGCCCTACGACCACCTGGACGTCATCACCGGACAAGGCACGTGTGGCCTGGAGATCCTCGAGGATTGGCCCGAGGTGGGCACCCTCGTGGTCCCGGTCGGCGGCGGCGGCTTGCTCGCCGGAATCTGCGCCGCGGTGCAGGCATTCCGCCCGGACGTCCGCGTCATCGCCGTCGAACCGCACGGGGTTCCGAAGCTCTCCGCCGCAAGGATGGCCGGGCACCCCGTCGACCTCGCCGGTGGCACGAGTCTGGCCGACGGATTGTTGACTCGCTCGGTGGGCACGCTCACCTGGCCGATCATCGCCCAGACCGTTCGTGAGGTGGCCGCCGTGACCGACGATGAAATCCAGACCGCCATGCGCTACCTGGCGGGCCAAGGATTCAAGGTGGAACCGTCGGGCGCCGTCACGACGGCGGCCTGGCTCGCCGGGCGCGTCTCGGGAACCGATGCCGTCGCCCTCGTCGCCACCGGCGGCAATGTCGATCCCGCCCGGTACCAGGCGTTGGTGGGCTGATGCTCTCGCTCAACCCGCGCGTGCTGCTCGCGACCGAGGACAACGCCCTCGCGCGGACGCTCTCGTGGGTGCTGAAGGAGAACGGCTACGACGTGGTGACCGCCCTCGGCGGGCCGCAGCTGCTGGAGCGACTGGAGCAGGAAGAGTACGACCTGATGATCCTCGACATCGCCGGCGCCGACGGGGGCACACTCGACCGTCTGAGCCGCGTGCGCGAGGATCTCCGGCACCGCGACGTGCCGATGCTCGTCCTGACCGACCCGACCTTCGACCCGGCGCGCCTGGTGTCGCAGACGCTCGGTGCCGCCGACGTGGTGCAGCGCCCCTACCGCGTGCGCGAATTGCTGGCGCGGATCAAGGCGCACCTGCGTGTTGGTCGCGAGTTGAACAAGGCGCGTGCCGAGGCGCGGTCGCGGAACGAGTTGGTCGCGATCCTGCGCGAAGTCACTGCCTCGCTCAATCCGGAGGAGATCTACCAGATCCTCGTGCGCCGCGTGGCCACCGGCCTCCGGATTGCCCGCTGCTCGGTGGTGCTCTCCGACGCCGATCTGGTCGAAGGCACCGTCGTCGCCGCCTTCGAGAATCCGACGCTGCGCGACCTCCGCGTCCGCCTCGACAAGTACCCGGAGATCCGCCGTGCGCTGCAGACTGGCGAAACGGTGCTGGTCGCCGACGTCGAGGCCGATCCGCTCTATCAGGAAGTCCGCTCGACCTGGGGCGTCGCCGCCCCCGATGCGCGGACGCGTTCGGTGATCGCCCTCCCCTTCTCGCTCAAGGGACGGACCGCCGGCGTCTTCTTTCTCCGCACCACCGCCGATGACCCGCCGCTCAATCGCCTCGACCTCGGCTTCGCCGAGCAGGTGATCGAGGCGGCAGTGACGGCGCTCGAGAAGGCGTACGACCTCGAGCAGGCGCATGACGGGGCGGCCCAGCTGCGCGAGCTCGCCGACACCGACCCGCTCACCGGCTGCGGCAACCGCCGCGTCCTCGAGGAGCGCCTCGGCGACGAACTCGAACGCGCGCGACGCTACGACCAGGTGGTCACGGCCGTGGTCCTCGACGTCGACGACTTCAAGCGCATCAACGACTCGCGTGGTCACCCCGTCGGCGATCGGGTGCTGGTCGACCTCGTCTCGCTGCTGCGCCGGGAGCTGCGCACCATGGACTTCCTGGCGCGCTACGGCGGCGAGGAGTTCGTCATCCTGCTGCCGGAGACCGGCACCACGGGTGCGCGGATCTTCGTCGACCGGATTCTCCGCCGGGTGGCGAATCACCAGTTCGGCACCACCGCCGCGCCGATCGCCGTCACGGTCAGCGCCGGCCTCGCGACCTTCCCGGACGAACGCGCCGCGGATGCCGGTGGCCTGCTCAAGCTCGCCGACGAAAATCTCTACAAGGCGAAGCAGGCGGGGCGGAACCGATATCGCGACTAACGTAGGGGCGCAGCATGCTGCGCCCCTACCACCTGTGTACGGGCGCGGCCTGCCGCGCCCGAGTTCACCCCCCAAAGATTGACGAGGCCCCCCATGCGCATCCTCCCTGCCCTCATGCTCCTCACCGGTCTCGGGACCGGCGTCCTGGTCGCCCGCCGCGATGCGCCCTCCCCGGCGCCGACCGGCGTCACTACCCATGGCGAATTTGTCGCGTTCGCGAATGCCAAGGGCGACTCGGTGCGCGCCTACGTCGCGTACCCCGAGCGACAGGGAAGGGCCCCGGCCATCATCGTGATCCATGAAAATCGCGGCCTCACCGACTGGGAGCCGACCGTTGCCGACGACTACGCCAAGAAGGGCTACGTCGCGATCGCGCCGGACCTGCTCTCGTCGCGCTACGGCTCGGCCAAGTCGCTCGGCGACTCGGTGACCCGGATGATCGGGACCCTCAAGCGTGAGGATGTCATCGCCGACCTCGATGCCACGTACAAGTGGATCACCGCGCAGGCCGCCACCAACAAGGACCGGGTCGGCGTGATCGGCTTCTGCTGGGGCGGCGGCACCGTGTGGAGCTACGCCTCGAGCAACCCCAACCTGAAGGCGGCGGTGGTCTGCTACGGCCCGCTCGCCGACACGATGATGTTGCGCACGGTGAAGGCGCCGGTCCTCGGCGTGTATGGCGAGAAGGACGGTCGCGTCAACAACTCGTTGCCGACGATCGCCACCACGATGCAGGCGCTCGGCAAGTCGTTCGTTGCCGATTCCTACCCCGGCACCGGCCACGGCTTCATGAAGCCGGGCCGTACCGGCAGCGGGACGCCCGCCGCCGCCAAGGCGCAGGCCGACATCGACGCCTTCTTCATGAAGCGGCTCGAGGGGAAGTGAAGCACGCGGCCCTGCTCGCCCTGGTGCTCGTCGGCGGATGCAAGTTTTCCCCGCTGATGAATCGGATCACCGTGGGCGAGGAGCCGTTCGCGGTCGTGGTCGGCGAGGGACCTGATGGCCGGACCGATCTCTTCGCAGTGTCGGCCGGCGGGGGACTGGTGACCCAGCTGACCTTCACCGTGCCGATCGAGATCGGCCCTCGGCTCACGAGGGATGGCGGCGTGCTCGCCTTCATTCGCATGCGCGATACCCTCGCCACCACCCCGCACGAGGTGGTGGTGATGAATCTCGTGAGCGGCGGCGAACGCTCGCTGCCGCTCCCTGCCGATGCTGGCCAGGCCGCGCAGGTGGGGTGGAGCGACGACGAGACCACGCTCTATGTGCGGACCGACCGCGGCGTCTGGGCTGTGCCCGCGCCTCCGGCCGCGCCCGACGCCCGCGCCGTCGCGGTTGGCGATGCCGCGGCCGACACCGCCCTCACCCTGTGGCTCGGCACGCCACGCTTTGCCCGCGCGGTTCGCTGCGATTCCGCGATCTGTGCCATCACGGCACGAGGCGATACGGCGCGACTGACCCCGACGGGGCACGATCCGCTCCGCTGGGGCACCGATTCGGTGGCATGGTTTGATGGTGACGTGCTGATGATCCGCTCGCTCGGGCCCGGCAGCCCGAGGCGGATGACCTGGTCGCAACCGCCGAAACACCCGCGGGACGGTGCCTACGCCAAGGGCGTGAAGCCGGCGACGACGCCCTAGCTGCGGGTGTAGAAGACGAAGTCCTCGAGGTGCTGGATCTTGGCGCTCTTCTCGGCGAGTTCGTGGGCGAGCAGGTCGCCGGTGGTCACGATCCCGATCACTTCTTCGCCGTCGAAGACCGGCAGGTGGCGGATCCGGCGCTCGCTCATCAGCTGGCCACAGTCGGCAAGCGTCGCATCGGGCCGTGCGGTCACCAGCGCCGTCGTCATCACATCGCCTACCGTCGTGGCACCCGGGAGCTTGTCGGCGGCGACGACGCGACGCATCAAGTCACGCTCGGTGAAGATCCCCACCACCTTCCCCCCGACTTCCACCAGCACGCTGCCCGTCCCAGCCTCGTTCATGATCTGCGCGGCGTCACGGACCGTGGTGGTCGGGGACACCCGCTGAGTGAGGTTGTTCCGCTTGGCGGCGAGCATCTCGCGTACGGTGATCATGGTCTGGGTCCGGTTGGAAGGGAGAATTCCATAGTACCCCGATCCGGCCGAAGGTGCCAGAGGGTCCCCGCTCCCGCCCCTCACCAGCGACTAGATTTGACCCCGTTCGCGCGGCCCGGGTGGCCGCTGAGGCACTCCCCCGACCCGCCCAGGCCATGACCCGCCTCCTCGAGTGCGTTCCGAACTTCTCCGAAGGACGCGACCCTCGCGTCATCCAGCAGATCACCGATCGGATCGCCGCGGTCGAGGGGGTCCGCCTCCTCAATGTCGACCCCGGCAAGGCGACCAACCGGACCGTGGTGACCTTTGTCGGGGAGCCCGACGCGGTGGCTGAGGCCGCCTTCCAGGCCATCAAGATCGCCGGTGAGCTGATCGACATGCGGCAGCATCATGGCGAGCATCCGCGGATGGGCGCGACCGATGTCTGCCCGCTGGTCCCGATCAGTGGCATCACGATGGCGGAAGCAGCGGAGTACGCCAGAAAGCTCGGCGAACGCGTCGGCCGTGAGCTCAATCTCCCGGTCTATCTCTATGAGGCAGCCCAGCCGAATCCGGAGCGGAAGAACCTCGCCGTGATCCGCGCGGGCGAGTACGAGGGGATGGCCCGGAAGATCCTCCAGCCGGAGTGGAAGCCCGACTTCGGCCCGGCGGCATTCGATGCCCAGCGCGGCGCCACCGTGATCGGCGCGCGCGACTTCCTCGTCGCCTACAACGTGAACCTGAACACCACCTCGACGCGCCGCGCCTATGCCGTCGCGTTCGACGTCCGCGAGGCCGGCCGCACGGTGAAGCAGCCCGACGGCAGCGAGCTGCAGCAGCCCGGAACGCTCAAGGCAGTGAAGGCGATCGGCTGGTACATCGCCGAGTATGGCGTGGCGCAGGTGTCGATGAATCTCACCGACATCGCCGTGACCCCGGTGCACGTCGCCTTTGATGAGGTGTGCCGCGCCGCAGCCGAACGCGGGGTGCGCGTGACCGGCTCGGAGCTGGTGGGGCTGGTGCCGCTACAGTGTCTGCTCGACGCGGGCCGCCACTTCCTCGCCAAGCAGCAGCGCTCCGTCGGTGTCTCGGAAGCGGAGCTGGTGAAGATCGCCGTCCGCTCCCTCGGCCTCGACGAACTCACGCCGTTCCACCCCGAAGAGCGGGTGATCGAGTACCTGCTCCGCGATCCTTCCGCCACGCGCCTTGTGGCGATGACGGTCGCGCAGTTCGCCTCGGAGACGGCGGCGGAGAGCGCGGCCCCGGGCGGCGGTTCGGTGTCGGCTGCGGTCGGCGCCTTTGGCGCGGCGCTCGGCACCATGGTCGCCAATCTGTCGTCGCACAAGCGCGGCTGGGATCATCGCTGGCAGGAGTTCTCCGATCACGCCGAGCAGGGGCAACGTGCCGTGCAGGAACTGCTCTTCCTGGTCGACGAGGACACCCGCGCGTTTGACCGCGTGATGGCCGGATTCGGCATGCCTCGCGGCACCGACGAGGAGAAGGCCGCCCGCCGCCTCGCGATCGACACTGCCACGCTGGAAGCGACGCGCATCCCCTTCCGCGTGATGGAGACCGTCCTCGGCGTGATGCCGCTCATCAAGCTGATGGCCGAGCAGGGACAGCCGAGTTCAGTGTCGGATGCCGGCGTCGGCGCGCTCTGTGCCCGTGCCGCCGTGATGGGTGCCTACCTCAACGTCCAGATCAACGCGGCGTCACTCAAGGGCAACGCCGAGGCCGCCGAGCTGGTGGCGAAGGGCGCCGGGATGGCGCAGCGCGCGCAGCAGCTGGAGGATGAGACGCTGGCGGTGGTTCGGGGGAAGATGTGATGTTTTCCCCGCCCCGGCAGGCCGGTGTCTCGGTCCCCCCCCGCGATGGCGGGCTACCCGCCCGGGTGACGTGGAATGTTTCTGAACTCGCTCCTAACGCCCCCCCGCGCCCCCCCGCGGCGCCGCCGGCGCAGCAGCCGCCCGCTCGTCGGGTTAGCGAAATGCGGTATGCCAGACGGCGGGGTCCGTGGGCGAGAGCCGGATCCTCTGGCTCAGAAAGCGGTACCGAGCACGCCCTCCCCCCGGCGGGGACTCAGCCCAGGTGGTCCGAGCACTCCCCGGGGCCCCCCCCCTCACTCCGTTACGGCTACTGAGATGACCTACACCCCACTCCGTGCCCCCCGCGGCCCCCATCGCACCGCCAAAGGCTGGATCCAGGAAGCCGCCAAGCGGATGCTGATGAACAACCTCGATCCCGAGGTGGCGGAGCATCCCGAGTCGCTGGTGGTCTACGGCGGCCGCGGCAAGGCGGCGCGCAACTGGCAGGCGTACCACGACATCATCGCGACGCTCGATCGGCTCGAGAACGACGAGACGCTGCTGATCCAGAGCGGCAAGCCCGTGGCGGTGCTCAAGACCCACGCGATGGCGCCGCGCGTCCTGCTCGCCAATTCGAACCTCGTGCCGAAGTGGGCCACCTGGGAGGAGTTCGACCGACTCGATCAGCTCGGCCTGATGATGTACGGCCAGATGACGGCCGGTTCGTGGATCTACATCGGCACCCAGGGCATCCTGCAGGGGACCTACGAGACCTTCGCTTCGGCGGGTGCCAAGCACTTCGGCGGTTCGCTCGCCGGCACCATTACCGTCACCGCCGGCCTCGGCGGGATGGGCGGCGCGCAGCCGCTCGCGGTGACGCTGGCGGGCGGCGTGGCGATCTGCATCGAGGTGGACCAGAGCCGGATTGAGCGGCGGTTGGAGACGAGGTACCTCGACGTTACCGCCGCATCGCTCGACGAAGCGTTGCGCATGGCGCGAGAAGCGAGAAGCGAGAAGCGAGCGCTCTCCATCGGGCTGCTGGGGAACGCTGCGGAGGTGGTGCCGGAGATGGTGCGGATGGGGTTCACTCCCGACCTCGTCACTGACCAGACCTCGGCGCACGATCCGATGTGGGGCTACTTGCCCCCGGTGCGTGCCGATGAGGACCTGACGGAGCTCCGCAGCAAGCAACCGGCCGAGTACCTCGCGCGGGCGCGGGCGGCGATGGTGGCGCACGTCCAGGCGATCATCACCATGCAGGAACGCGGCGCGATCGCCTTCGACTACGGCAACAACCTCCGCGCGCAGGCCGAGCTCGGCGGACTCGCCGGCGCGACGACGGCGTATCCGGGCTTCGTGCCGGCGTTCATCCGCGATTCCTTCTGCGAGGGGCGCGGGCCCTTCCGCTGGGTCGCGCTCTCGGGCGACCCTGCCGACATCGCCGCAACCGACCAGGCGCTGCTCGAACTCTTTCCCGACGACGAGCGGCTGCAGAAGTGGCTCGGCTGGGCCGGCGAGAAGATCGCCTTCCAGGGGCTCCCGGCTCGCATCTGCTGGCTCGGCTACCGCGAGCGCGACAAGGCCGGGCTGCTCTTCAATCAGATGGTGCGCGATGGCCGCGTGAGTGCGCCGATCGTCATCGGTCGCGACCACCTCGACGCCGGTTCCGTGGCCTCACCCTATCGCGAAACCGAGGCGATGCTCGATGGCTCCGATGCCGTCAGCGACTGGCCGCTGTTGAACTTCGCGACCGGGATCGCCTCCGGGGCCGGCTGGATGTCGTTCCACCACGGCGGCGGAGTCGGGATGGGCTATTCGCAGCACAGCGGGTTGGTGGCCGTGGCCGACGGCAGCGACGAGGCCGAGCAGCGGCTCCGGCTCTGCCTCACCAACGACCCGGCGATGGGCGTGATCCGGCACGCCGATGCCGGCTATGAGCTCGCCAAGGGCGTGGCGCGCACGCGGGGCGTCGACATGCCGTCGCTCGACCGGTGAGCGAACAGCCGGGTAGATTCCAGCGATGACCGCTGACCATCTCTTCACGGGCATTTCCCAGCTTGTCTCGGCCGGCGGGCGTGGTGCGCTGCGCGGCCCCGCGATGTCCGACCTCGAGATTCAGCGCGATGTGGCGATCGCGGCGACCGACGGGAAGATCTCCTGGATCGGCCCGGCGAGCGCATGGGACGATGCCACCACGCCGACGACCGATCTTGGTGGGCGCGCCGTCGTCCCCGCCCTGGTCGACTCGCACACGCACATCGTCTGGGCCGGTGACCGCCTCGCCGACTTCGAGGCGCGAGCGGCGAAGATCCCCTATGAGCAGATCCTCGCAGCGGGGGGTGGCATTCGTCACACGGTGCAGCGGACAGCCGAGGCCTCGGTCGCGCACCTGGAGGCACTCGCCGCGCCCCGCGCGGCGGCGCTGATCCACGGTGGCGCGGGTACCATCGAGGTGAAGAGTGGCTACGGCTACACGCTCGAGGCGGAACTCACCTCGCTCGAGGCGATCCGCCTCCTCCATGATCATTGCCCAGCCCACATCGTCCCCACGCTGCTGATCCACATCCCGCCGCGCGACGAATCGGAGCGGCCGGGCTACCTCGAGATGGTGACGCAGACGCTGATCCCCGAAGCGATCAAGCGGCGCCTTGCGCGGGCCGTCGACATCTTCATCGAGCGCGAGGCGTTCACGCTCGAGGACGCGCGCCGCGTCTTTTCCTGCGCCCGCGATCACGGCCTCGCCGTGAAGGCGCATGTCGACCAGTTCCATGCCATCGGCGGCGTCGAGCTCGCGATCGAGCATGGCGCCATCTCGGTCGATCACCTGGAAGCATCGGGCAAGCCCCAGATCATGGCCCTCGGTCTCGCCCCGACCATCGGCGTCCTCCTCCCGGGGGTGACGCTGCACCTCGGGATTCCCGCCGCGCCGGGCCGCGCACTGATCGATGCCGGTGCCGCCGTCGCCGTCGGGACCGACTGCAATCCGGGGTCGTCGCCGCTCTTCTCGCCGCAGCTGGCGATGGCGCTGGCCGTGCGGCTCAACGGTCTGACTCCCGCCGAGGCACTGACGGCCTGCACCGCCAACGGCGCGGCCGCGTTGCAGCGTGAGGGCGTCGGCCGGCTCCGGGTCGGAATGTGCGCCGACTTCCTCGTCGTCGGCTCCGCCGATTGGCGCGACCTTCCCTACACCCTCGGCGGTTCGCCCATCGAACGGATGATTCTCGGCGGCCGGGAGTTCCACGCGTGACCACTGCTCCCCTCTTCGTCGGCCGGCCACTCGCCATCAGCGATGTCGTCGCCGTGGCGCGCCACGGCACGCCGGTGACGCTCTGTGACGATGCCCGTGCCCGCATGGCGACCAGCCGCGCCTTCATCGAACGGATCGTGGCCGAGGGACGCGTCGTCTATGGCGTCACGACCGGCTTCGGCAAGCTCGCCAATGTGCGCATCGCACCGGAAGACGTGCAGCAGCTGCAGCGCAACCTGATCGTCTCGCACGCCATGGGCGTGGGCGATCCGCTCTCGACCGAAGTAGTCCGCGCGATGCTCCTGCTGCGCGCCCAATCGCTGGCACAGGGATTCAGCGGAATCCGGATCGAGGTCGTCGAGTTGCTGCTGGCGCTGCTCAACCGCGGCGTGCATCCGGTGATCCCGTCGCAGGGGTCGGTCGGTGCGAGTGGCGACCTGGCCCCGCTGGCCCACATGGCGCTGACGCTGATCGGCGAGGGTGAGGCGGAGTATCAGGGCACGCGCCGACCGGCCGCCGAGGCACTCGCTGCCGCCGGCCTCGCGCCGGTGACGCTCCAGGCCAAGGAAGGACTCGCGCTCATCAACGGCACCCAGGCGATGACCGCGATCGGCGCGTTGACGGTGTACGACGGTCAGCAACTCGCCACCGCCTGCGACATTGCGGCGGCGATGTCGCTCGAGGCGCTGAAGGGATCACGCGCGCCATTCGACCTCCGGGTCACCGCGGTGCGCCCGCATCCGGGCGCCGCCGAGACGGCCGCGAACGTGCTCGCCATCTCCGCGAACTCCCCGGTGCACGCCTCGCATGCCGACTGCGACAAGATCCAGGACGCCTATTCACTGCGCTGCATCCCCCAGGTGCACGGTGCCTCGCGCGATGGCCTGCGACACGCCGCCGAGGTGGTCACGCGCGAGGTGAACGCGGTCACCGACAATCCGCTGGTCTTCGCCAAGGATGACCTGGTGATCTCGGCCGGCAACTTCCACGGCCAGCCGGTGGCATTGGTGATGGACTACGCCAAGATCGCGATCGCCGAGCTCGCCAACATCGCCGAGCGGCGAGTGGAACACATGCTCGATCCGGCCGTCAGCGGGTTGCCGGCGTTCCTGGCGCGGCAGGGCGGGCTGCATTCAGGGTTGATGATCTCGCAGTACACCGCAGCGTCACTGGTCAGCGAGAACAAGGTCCTGGCACACCCGGCGTCCGTGGACTCGATCCCGACATCGGCCAACCAGGAAGACCACGTCTCGATGGGGACCACGGCGGCCCGGCAGTGCGCAATGATTCTCGAGAACAGTCGCTGGGTGATCGCCGTCGAACTGCTCAACGCCACGCAGGCGCTCGACTTTCACGCACCACTCGTCCCCGGGCCAGGTGTCGGCGCCGCCGTCGCGCTGATCCGCTCGGTGGTCCCGCCGCTCGACGCCGATCGGATCATGACCGGCGACCTCGCGGCGGTGCGGCTGCTCATCACGAGCGGGAAGCTGCGGGCGGCGGTGGAGAAGGCGGTCGGGGAGTTGAGGTAGCACGACACGCGATGATCGCCGCGGGGTGTGGTCGCGCGACACGTAGGAGCTCGTCGCTAAAGCGACGGCTCGGCTGATGTCGCTGAAGCGACACCCAATCCCACGCGGGCACGGAGATCAAGTCGCTTCAGCGACATCAGCCGAGCCGCGGCTTTAGCCGCGAGCTCCAGCGGAGGCACAGATGAAGCGATCGCGCAAGACACGCACACGTCACCGGTCACGAGTCACGGGTCACGTCGCCCTCTGGGCCCTGCTATTTCCGATCTTCCTCCCCGCCCAATCCCTCGCGCCCCGCCTCGACTCGATCTTCGTCAGGTACCAGGGCGACGCCCCCGGCTGCGTCCTTGGCATCGACCAGGGTGGCGCCGCGCTGGTGCGTCGCGCCTGGGGGCAGGCGACCATCGAGCAGCGCGTGCCGAACCGCGTTGAGACCATCTTCGAGGCCGGGTCGGTCTCGAAGCAGGTCACCGCGGCCTCGATCCACCTGCTCGCCGCCCGCGGACAGCTCGCCCTCTCCGACGACATCCGCCGGTACTTCCCGGAGCTCCCCGACCTCGGCACCCCCATCACCATCACCGACCTGCTGCAGCACACCAGCGGGCTGCGCGACTGGGGCGCGATCGCCGAGCTCGAGGGGTGGCCGCGTGGCACGCGGACCATCAATCACGGCCATGTGCTCGCCATCCTGGCACGGCAGCACGGGCTCAATCATCCGGTGGACGCCAAGTACTCCTACACCAACAGTGGCTATTCCCTGCTGGCAATGCTGGTGGAGCGTATCAGCGGGACGCCACTCGCCGAATTCTCGGCGCGCGAGTTCTTCCGTCCGTTGGGGATGACGCGCACCAGTTGGCGCGATGACTATGCCCGCATCGTGATGGATCGGGCGCAGGCGTACGCCAAGGTCGGCGGGCAGTGGCGGCTCGACATGCCGTTCGAGAATCCGCATGGGCACGGCGGGTTGCTCACCACCGTGGATGACCTGCTCCGGTGGAATGCGGCGCTCACGGCGCGCCGTCTCGGGTCGCCCGATGTCAGCGCCGCGATGGAGGTGCCGGGTGTCTTGCGTGATGGCACGCCGATCACCTACGGCGGTGGCCTGGTGATGGATCGTTGGCGCGGTGTGACCCAGATCGCACATTCCGGCGCGACGGCCGGCTACCGCGCCTATCTGGCGCGCTGGCCGGAGCAGCAGCTTTCGGCGGTACTGCTCTGCAACGCCGGGGACGCTGACGCCACCGCGCTGGTCCGCCAAAGCGTCACGACGCTGCTGCCACTCGCCCCGCTGCCGCCGGCCACGACCCGCCAGGTGGCTGCGCCGGCAACCAGCCGGCCGGTGCCGCGCGGGCCGCTCACCGACTATGTCGGCACCTGGACCTCCGCCGATGCCGACGCACGCTGGCGTATCACCGTTGAGCACGACTCGCTCATCCTCCGGCGCACTGCGGGGGATCGCTTCGCCCTCCGTGCCGTCGCCGCCGACTCGTTCACCGTCGGCCCGGTCAGCATCGCCTTCGTCCGGCGCGGCAGGGCGAAGCCTGTCGTGGCGCGAGTGTCCATTGATCGAGCGTTGGGGGTGGGGTTTGTGAGAAATGAGAAGTGACCAGTAACCAGTAACCAGTGATCCGGCTTCGGGGATCAGCCTCGCTGGTCACTGGTCACCGGTCACTGGTCACTGGTTACTGGTTACTCGTACCACCGTTCACCCCTTACACTTCGCCATGCCCTCTCGCCACCACCGTCTTGTCTCGCTGCTCCTCCTCACGGCCTGCGGCGAACGCTCCGCGGCACCGTCGGCGGCGCCGATCATCACGCGCGTCGCGGACACGACCTTCGTGACGACGGCCGAACCCGGACTCGACGGCGCCGTGGCGCTGACCGAGCGCTGGCTGTTGACGCCCGACACCGCACGGATCGGCACCATCGGGGCAGCGGCCCTGGGCGCTGATGGCGCGGTCTGGTATGCCGCCTCGGGCGGGACCGACCACGCCGCGCTGTACCGCGACCACAAGAACGGCGAGCACCGGGCCATCGCCTTGCAGGGAGCGGCGGCCAACGAGTTCACCGGGCCGTTGCTGCTGGCGGCACTCGCCGATGGCGGTCTGGTGGCCATCGAACAGACCACCGGGCGCGGCATGCGCTACGACTCGCTCGGCGCCGTCGTCGACACCCTCATGATGCCGTGGCTCGCCGGCGCGACGACTGCTACGGCCGACCGTAGTGGTGGCTGGTTCGCGCAGGGAGCAGGAACTGCGGCCTGGTTGCACCATGCCCGCGACGGGAGCGTGACCGACACGGTGCGCGCCGCAGCCGGATGGGATGGCGCGATCGCCATCGGACGCGACGGTTCACTGCTGCGTGCTCCGGCCGGAGGCCGGCAATTGGAACGGCGTGCAGGCAGCGGGCCGGTACTGACCGCACGATGGGAGGGAGCCGTGCTCGTGGCCCCGATCGCCGCAGCGCACGACGCCCGCGGCTTTTCCTGGGTCGGCGATGCCACGACCTGGCGTGCCTTCGATCGCGATGGCCAACTGCGATTCACGATTGCCCTGCCTGAAGCCGAGGTCCTGCTCGATCGCGACGGCGAGTACCTGTTGCTGCGCGGGCAGCATGGTGGATTGCGGGTCGTGGAGGCGCGCAGCCCCGAACCCTGAACCCGAGGAGCAGCGCCCACTTACCGGACGCTGACCAGGTCGCCTCGTCCGCGGCCGTCCCGCCGCAGAGATTTCGCTCCACGAACCTCTTGTGGAGCTGCTCATGCGATCCCCTTGGTACATGCTTGCCCTGCTCAGCCTCGCGTGCACGTCCCCCGTCATCGTCGATGTGCCCAACCCCACGATCCCGCCGCCACCGCCTGTCGTCGGCGGAGGGATGCGCGTCCTCTTCGTCGGCAACTCGCTCACCTACACCTACAACGTGCCACAGCTGGTCCGGCAATTGGCCGTGGCCGCGGGCAAGCCGACCCCGATCATCACCTCGCGGACGGCCGGGGACTATGCCCTGGAGGACCACTGGAATGAGGGTCAGGTACAGCGCGACCTGCGCGATGGCCAATACAACGTGATGATCCTGCAACAGGGACCATCCACGTTGACCGCCAGCGGCGAGCACCTCACCCAGTGGGTGCGGACCTTCGCCACCGCCGCGGCCGCCGTCAACACGCGTGTCGGGGTCTATGCCATCTCGGCACCCGTCGGAGCAAACTACGAGGCGGGAGTCGAGCATTACCGGACGGCCGCCGATGTGTCGTCGACCGCCTTCTATCCGACGTCGCAGGCGTGGCTCGAAGCATGGAGTCTCGACGAGGCGATGCCGCTGTATGGCGGGGATGGCTTCCATCCCTCGCGACACGGTGCGACCCTCAACGCCATGGTGATTGCCGCCCTCGTCTTCGACATCGATCCATCGACCATGCCGAACCTCTTTCCGACGATTATCACCGAGCTCCAGCTCGTGCAGCTGCGTCAGGCCGCCGATCAGGCCGTTCGCGCCTACGGACGGCGCTGATGCATGCACCGTGGCTGCTCGCCCTGGTCGCCTTGGTGGGTCCGATCGGCACCGCGACGCCCAGGGCGCCGGCAGCGGAGGGGCTCAAGCTCCTCTTCGTCGGCAATTCACTGACCTACACCCACAACGTCCCCGACCTCGTGAAGCGACTCGCCAAGGCCGCCGGACGGCCAACGCCGAGCGTGGAGATGCGCGCCTTCCCCAACGTCGGGCTTGAGGATCACTGGAAGGATGGGTGGGTCGCCAAGGCGCTCAAGCAGGGGCACTACGACGTGCTGATCATGCAGCAGGGGCCCTCGACGATGGCGGCGAGCGGCGCCGATCTCGGCCGCTGGAGCGCCGTGCTCGCTGCGGAGGCGGTGAAGCACGGCACGCGCCCCGGACTCTACGCCGTGTGGGCGCCGGCGAGCGGTGGCATGGGGGCCTCGCTGGCCAACTACAAGACGGCGGCCGACGCCGCGGGCACGGCGTTCTATCCCGTCTCGGCGGCATGGCAGGCGGCGTGGGCGAGCAGGCCTGCCCTGCCGCTGTACGGACCGGATGGTTTCCACCCTTCAGAACACGGCGCCATGCTCGCGGCGATGGTCCTCACCGGCGTGATCTTCGACGTCGATCCGGCGACGATGCCGAATCTTTTCAAGGGGACGATCAAGGATGACGAGATGGCGGTGATGCGAACGGCAGCGGCGGAGGCGGTGCGAGGAGGGAGACGATGATGGATGATCGATCATCGACCATCGATCATCGATATTCCGGGTAGTGCTGCTCCTCACAGCGCGGGCAGAGTCCGTGCGAGATCGCGGTCCCCGACTTCTTCGCGGCAAAGTACTCCAGCTGCTGCCACGCGTGCGAATCATCCCGCACCGACTTGCAGTGCATGCAGACCGCGACGAAGCTGCCAAGTGCTGCCGTGAGCGAGGCACCGATCGCGCGTGCCTCGGCGATGTCCCGCTCGTTGCCGATGCGGAAGAAGGCGGCGAGCATCCCGAATCCGACCATCAGCTGCGCCGTCCAGCCCACCAGCGTAACCGTCGAAAAGAGGACGCCGGCGTCGTCGAGGCGCGGCGACAATCCCGCGGCGAGTCCATGGATGGCGATCGCCGCCGCGGTGACATATCGCTCCTGGCTCGGCAACCGGACCGCGTTCGCCACCTGCCAGGCGGCCGCGAGCACGATACTGGTCATGACCACGAGGCTGAACGGCACACCGGGCAAGAGGCCGAGGCGAGTGATCCCGAGAATCAGCGTGGGGACTGAGAGCGCGGCGATCGGCACGTACCACCAGGTCGCGTGGCGTCCGCGGAGTTCGAGGGCGCCCGACAGCAAGGACCCTGCAAAGGCGACCCGGAGCATGCCGGCGAAAAAGACCGTGCCTTCGGTCGGGGCCGATGCCGGGAGGAGGAAGTGCCACGACAGTCGGGTGAGGAGGAAGCCCCACGCAAAGAGCCACCAGATGAGGAAGCGCTCGCGCCTGAGCCACGCCAGGTAACCCAGCGTGAAGAAGCAGACCGAGGCCATCATCAGGGGAACACCCGAGCCGAGCACTAAGCTTCGCATGTAAAGAATGTTAGAGGGGTGGGTGGGGGCTTGTCACCCCACCGCGGGTTGCGAGGCCGAACCGATCAGGATGCGCCGGGCGTCCCTGAGCGCCTCTTTGGTGCCGACCAGCACCAGCGTGTCCCCCGGCTCGAGGCGCTCGATCTTGCTCGGCGCCGGGATCCCGACGCCGCCGCGACTGATCGCCAGGACCGTCGCTCCGGTCCGTCCTCGCAGTCCGACTTCGGCCAGCGTCTTCCCCGCCGCCGCGTAGTGCGGCTCCATCCGGAACGGCGTCGGCGCGCCGATTCCCGGGAGCATGTGCGTCGCGGTCGTGAGACGATCCACGGCACCCGGATCGACCGGATAGAGCCCGGTCAATCCGGTCGTCGGCATCTCGACCGTGGCCTGCTCCGGCGGCAACGAGGAGCGGAGCGCCTCGATCAGGACCTCTGCACCGGCCGCGACATGCCCCTGCAGATTGGTGGCACTCCGCCAGGCGCCGAACCCCATCAGCAGCAGGATCACGCCGAAGACAACCACGCCCCGGAACGAGGAGATGAAGGGCTGGGTGGCCAGCAGGACCGGCAGGCCGAGCAGGAAGACGATGGTGATCTCGAGTGTCGCGACCATCGACCGCCTGGGTGCAGCCGCTCGATCAAAGCCGGTGGTCCGCGGGAGGGCAAGATTGGCCAGCAGCTGCGCAAGCCCGCGGGCCATCCGGAAGATGCCAAGCAGGAACGGTGCGCATCCCGCAGCGGCAGTCACGTAGAGTCCGATCCGGGCCAGCGACGCCGAGATGCCAAGCCGGGCGATGAACTCCTCCTCGAGCCGGACACCGAAGATCGCCATGCCGACGATCACCGCGATCACGCAGGCGGTGTCCACCAGCAGCCAGCGGATCATCGCCTTGACCCGATCGCCTGCGGTGCGGCGGGCCGGGGCGCGCCGCATCTCCTCGACCCACGTGGCGTAGAGCGCGGCGTAGGTCTGCAGCGCCCTCGGCAGCTTCCGATCGACATAGCTCGCCGCCGCCGGTGCCTGGCGCACCATGAACGGGGTGAGCAGCGTGGTGATGGCCGAGACCGCCACGGCCACCGGATAGAGAAAATCCCCAACGGCGCCGGTCGCGAGACCGAGCGAGGCGATGATGAAGGAGAATTCGCCGATCTGCGCCATGCTCATCCCGGCCTGAATCGCGCCCTGCGTCCCCTGCCCCGCGAGGAAGGCGCCCAGTGACACCGAGACCAACTTGCCGACGACGACGACCACCACGAGGAGGAGGATCGCGACACGATACTCCATGAGCAGTGCCGGCTGGATCAGCATGCCGACCGAGACGAAGAACACCGCGGCGAAGACATCGCGGACCGGGCGCACCAGTTCCATCACGGCGTGGCCCTTCCCGGATTCGCTGATCAGCGACCCGGCGATGAAGGCGCCGAGGGCCACGGAGTAGCCCAGATACTGGGCCAGCAGCGCGAAGGCGAAGCAGATGCCCAGGGAAGCGACCAAGGTCGTCTCCGGCCGCTTGAGGCGGACGATGAAGCGCATCAGCCTCGGCACGACGAGCAGCCCGCCAACCACCCACACCATCAGCAGGATGAAGAGCCGCATGGCGGTGCCCAGCAGCCCTGCCCCACTAGTGCCGCCACTCGCGCCGAGCGTCGCGAGACCGGCCATGAAGAGGACGGCGGCGAGGTCCTCGACGATGAGCACGCCGAAGACGAGGTCGCGCAACTTCCGGCCGACGCCGTGATCCTCGAAGGTCTTCGCGATGATCGTGGTGCTGGAGATCGCCACCAGGGCGCCGGTATAGAGCGCCTCGCGCGGGGTCCAGCCGAGGAGATACGCCGCCGTGAGGCCGAGGAAGGCCATCATCGTCACGTCGAAGAGCGCCGTGACGGCGACGCTGGGCCCGACGCGCAGCAGGCGGCGGATCGAGAACTCGAGGCCGATCGAGAAGAGCAGCAGGATGACGCCGAGCTCGGCGAGGGTCTCGGTGGTCACCCGATCGGCGGTGACCGGCACCAGCGTGACGTACGGTCCCACCATCACGCCGGCGAGCAGATAGCCGAGAATGACTGGCTGCTTCAGCCGCTGAAAGACGACGGTGGTGATCGCGGCGGTGCAGAGCACCAGCGCGAAGGTCGGCAAGAAGACGTGCCCATCACCCATGCATCAGCTCTCGGCCGAGGGCGGCGCTGTGGTGATGGGACGCCAGGCGATCGCTTCCCAGGCGGCATCGAGCGTGGCGAGGGCGTGCGGATGGGTCGCCGACCACTCCTTGGTCGCGATCTTCTCGGCCGCAAAGCCGACCAGGGCGAGCCAGACCGAGGTCCACAATTCGACCACCCCCGCCCGGACGCTCCCCTCCTGCTTGCCGGCGGCCACCAGTTGCTCGAGGCCGAGCCGCAAGTCGTTGGCGGCCAGGCGCGAGGCGTCGTCGAGTTCACCGGTCAGCCGCCAATTCAGCAGCAGACGGACCCGCGCCGGATCGCTCTCGGCGTTGGCCAGCCAGGTCCGGCCCAGCGTCCCGAGCCGCTCGCCAGCCGTCTTCCCCCCGGCCTGGACGGCGTCACGGATGGCCGCGACACCCCAGCGCTGGCTCTCCTGGTATGCGGCATTCAGGAGGGCCTGCTTCGACGGGAAATGCCGGTAAATGGTCCCCTCGGCCACCCCGGCCCGCTTGGCAAGGATCGGGGTGGTCGTGGCGTGGTAGCCCAGGGTCGTGAAGAGCTCCCGAGCCGCCTCGAGCAGGCGATCGCGGGTGGTCGGCGCATTGTCGGCCATCATGCTCCTCGGCTGGACGAACGCCCCGTGCCGGGGCGGATTATCTTCGGGCTCGGCAAATGCTCGACCCGAATCAGAGGACTACCCAATGAAGATGCTCGTTCTCGGCGCCGGCCTGCAGGGCTGTGCCTGCGCCTTCGATCTGCTTCAGGACCCCGACGTCACCGCGGTGACCCTGGCGGACCTCCAGCCGGAGCGGGCTGCCCGCTTCCTCACGAAGCTGGACGATCGTCGGCTCCATCTGGTCACGCTCGACGTCACCGACCACGCCGCCGTCCGGGCGGTGATGCAGGGCCAGGACGCCGTCCTCAGCGCGATCCCCTACTACTTCAACGGTCCGATGGCGTCGCTCGCGGTCGAGTGCGGCTGCCATTTCGCCGATCTCGGCGGAAACACCGAGATCGTCATGGAGCAGAAGAAGCTCGAAGCCGAGGCCCATGCCAAGGGGCTGTCGATCATGCCCGATTGCGGCCTCGCGCCGGGGATGGTCAACATCCTCGCCGCCGAGGGGATCCGGCGCCTCGATCGCACCGACCGGGTACGAATCTACGTCGGCGGACTCCCGCAGCACCCGGAACCGCCGCTCAACTACCAGATCGTCTACTCGCTGGAGGGGGCGCTCGACTACTACACCACCCCCTCCTGGATCCTCCGCGACGGGAAGAGCACCACGATCGAGGCGCTGAGCGAGATCGAGCCGGTCCCCTTCGCCGAGCCGATCGGGACGCTCGAGGCGTTCCACACCGCGGGTGGCCTCTCCACCATGGCCTTCTCCTTCGAGGGAAAGGTCCAGGAGATGGAGTACAAGACCCTCCGGTACCCCGGCCACGCGACCCTGATGAAGGCGATCCGCGAGCTCGGCCTCCTCGACCTCACGCCGATCAAGGTCAAGGGGAAGGACGTCGTCCCCCGCGATGCCTTCATCGCCGCCGTCACGCCGAAGCTGACCAAGCCGAACGGCCGCGACCTCGTGGCACTCCGCGTCGTGGTCTCGGGCGAGAAGAATGGCGCACCGCACAGCACCACGTTCGACCTCATCGATTACTTCGACGAAGTCCACCATATCTCGGCGATGATGCGCTGCACCGGCTACTCGCTCTCACTCACCGGGCTCACCCAGGTGCGCCACCAGGTGATCCGCGCGGGCGTGACGACGCCGGATGAAGGGATGCCGTATGATCGCTACGTCAGCGGACTGGCGGCGCGTGGGGTGGTGATTACGGAGTCGTGAAATTGCCGGATGATCGATGATCGATCATCGATGATCGATTGGCTCCCGACGACGCAAAGGCAGGCGACGCTGCGGGGAGTCATCGACCATCGATCATCGACCATCGATCATCGCTGTTACCAGCTCCACCCACTCCCGACATACCACCGCGTCTCGCCATTCGCCTTGGCGGCGGTGATGTTCAGCTGCGCGGCCCGGAGGACACGGATGCCGATGCCGCCACCGGCGCCCCAGGTCCAGTCCTTGAACGTGAAGGAGAGCTTGCCGCTCGGCACGGGCGACCCGGGCGCCGGAATGGCCAGTGGCGATGGGTCCTGGAAGGCGCGGCCACCATCGACGAAGCCGAGGATGGTGATGGCGCCGAGACCGCCGAAGTCGAGCAGCTCGTGGCGCAGTTCGACGCCGCCGAGGAGGAGGCCGCGGCCGACCAGCACGCCGACGGGCAACGCACGGTGCGAGGTGCCGCCACCGAAGGTGGTCACCGGCGATTCCCATCCCGGGATCTCGTGCTGGATGCCGACGCCGGTGGTGCGCGAGACGGCACGGAAGGCGTAGCGTGCCGTGAGGCGGGTGCCGCGGTGCGGCGAGATCCAGCCGCGCGCGATGCCGTAGCCGCCGGTGTAGCCATCGCCAGCGCTGCCGGTGAAGGCGCCGGCCTCGAGCAACAGCCCGCGATTCGGATTGTACTCGTTGTCCCGCGTGTCGAGCACCAGCGCGGCGCGCAGTTGCGCGTCGGTCTGCGTGATGGTGGCAGGGATATACACGGCCGGGCACGGCCCGGTAACGCACGGGATCCGGCCGTCGTCGAGCGACGCCGACGGGTAGCGGACAATCAACGCGGTCGGGGGCCCGGAGAGTTCCTGGCGGTCGATCGCGCCACGGAGCGCCAGCTGCAGCGGCCCGCGCAACCGGCGGGTGACGTCGAGCCAGCCATCCTGTCGGGTGCGACGCATCGGGTTCACGTCGCTATCGGGAAAGCCATCGTCACTGCCGGCCCCGAAATGCGACTCCCGCGTCGCCTCGACGCGGAGCCGGGCCCGCCACCCCTCGTCGAGCCAGAGCCGCTTGTAGTCGCCGCGCACCAGGTAGGAGGACCGCGTCGAGAAGCCGAGGTCGAGGCTGTGCTCGCGCAGGTTGGTGACGCGTGCATCCCAAGGCGCCTGGCGAAAGCGGATGATCCGCGCCACGCCGAAGACGCCGTCGTTCGGCGTCGAGGTCAGGTACGGGAAATAGGAGACGCGGGGCGGCATCGCCTCCGGCTCCGGCTCCGGTTCCTGCGCGGCGAGCGGGCCGACGAGCAACCCGAGGGCGAGCAGCGCACCGCGACTCATGAGTAGAGCGTGGCGCACTGCTCGATCCGCGCCCCCTTCTCGTCACAGACCGCAAACGGCGACGCCGTCATCGCGGCGGCGCCGTACTGCCCCTTCTTGTTCACGGCGTAGAACTGGATCTGGTACTTCGGGCGGCCGCGCTCGTCGAGGAGGCTCGGCGGCGTCATCGCGACGACGCGCTTGAGGGTGGCGAGCGCCGCATCGGTCGGGCTCATCCCCTGACGCATGAACTCGACCGTCAGGAAACCGCCGCAGGTCATGATGTTCATCTCGCCGAGGCCGGTGCTGCCGGCGGCGCCGATGGCGTTGTCGGTGTACTGCCCGGCACCGACGATCGGCGAGTCGCCACAGCGACCCGGCACCTTCCACGACAGGCCGCTCGTGGTGGTGACCGACGAGATGTCTCCCGCGGCATTCACGACATTCATGTTGATCGTCCCGGTGGTGTGCGCCATCTTCTCGCCGGGCTTCGGGTCGAGCCAGTTGTCGCTCGTCCCGCGCGAGGCGCGCCACCGCAACCACGCCTCACGCGATTGCGGCGTGAGGAGATCCTCGATCTGATAGCCGAACGACTGGGCAAAGCGCTGCGCGTCCTTGCCGACGAGCAGGATGTGCGGCGTGTACTTCATCACCAGTCGCGCGATCTCGCTCGGCGTCTTGATCCCCTCGAGCGCGCCCACGGCCCCCGCACGCTTGGTGGGGCCATGCATGCACGAGGCATCGAGCTGCACCACGCCCTCCTCGTTGGGCAATCCGCCGTAGCCCACCGACTGGTCCGAAGGATCGAGCTCCTGGATCTTCACCCCTTCGATGCCGGCATCAAGCGTGTCGGTCCCCTTCAGCACCAATTCGACCGCACGCGCCACCCCGCGCAATCCGTTGGACGACGCAATCGCGACCGGAGCAGCGAAGCGGCTCCGCAGAATCGCCGGCGCGGCCACGACCTGCTTCGGCGTCAGGGCCGTCCCGGCGACCACGGCGCCAGCGGTGCCGAGGAAGGTGCGGCGGGAGAGCGGGGTATCGGACATGCGGGGAGCTCCAGTGGAGGTGAGACTTCAATGATAAGAGGGGGAGGGGTGAACGGCAGACTGGGCGACCAGTGACCCGTCACCTGTGACCACGGGTCACGGGTCACGGGTCACGGGTTACTCCGCCCCGTTCACCTTTCACGTTCCCCCCCCTGCCGCCAGATTTCAACCATGACCCCTCCTCACCGCCCCCGCCTCGACCCGGCGATCTTCAATCTCCCGGTCGAGAAGATGCGGGCCGGCTACTACTCCGACAAATACTTCGTTCGCGCGCGCGACATCCTGCTGAACGACGACTACTCCCCCCGCGTGACCGTCCAGGTCTTCGGCAAGAGCGAAGCGTTTCTCGGCGGGATCGACGAGGCGATCGCCATCCTCAAGCTCTGCAGCGACAACTGGCAGGGGATGACGGTGCGCGCCCTGCATGACGGCGATGCCATCGTCCCCTGGGAAGTGGTGCTCGAGATCGAGGGCGCGTACGCCGACTTCGCTCACCTTGAGACGCTCTACCTCGGCGTGCTCGCACGACGCACCCGCGTCGGCACCAACACGCGCCGGGTGGTCGAGGCCGCCCACCCCAAGGACGTGATGTTCTTCCCGGCGCGCCACGACCACTGGCTGGTGCAGACCGGTGACGGCTACGCGGCGCATATCGCCGGCGCCATCGGGGTCTCGACCGATGCCCAGGCGTCGTGGTGGGGCAGCGAGGGAGTCGGCACCGTCCCGCACGGATTGATCGCGGCGTACGGCGGCGACACGGTCCTCGCCGCGCGGAAGTTCCTCGAGCACATGAGTGACGACATCCGCCTCGTCTCCCTGGTCGATTTCGAGAACGACTGCGTCGGTACCTCGCTCGCCCTCGCCAACGCCCTCGGCTCCAGCCTCTTCGGCGTCCGGCTCGACACCAGCGAGATGCTGGTCGATCGCTCCATGATTCCGCAGATGGGACGCGTCAAGCCGACCGGAGTCACCCCGCAGCTGGTGCACAACGTCCGGGATGCCCTCGATGCGGCCGGCCACCAGCACGTGCGCATCATCGTCTCCGGCGGCTTCACGGTCGAGAAGATCCGTGAGTTCGAGCAGCTCGGCGTCCCCGTCGACAGCTACGGCGTCGGCTCGTCGCTCTTCCAGGGGCGCTTCGACTTCACCGCCGATGTGGTGCGAGTGGATGGCACGCCGTGCGCGAAGGTGGGGCGGGAGTGGCGGGAGAATCCGCGGTTGTCGGTGGTGGAGTGAAAGTCGTAAGTCGTAGGTCGTAAGTCGTAAGTCGTGTAAGGAATCCGGACTCGGTCGACCTATGACCTACGACCTATGACCTACGACCTCTAGCCCCCAGGACCCCGACATGACCGAGATCTACTGGGACGTCGACACCCAACACGACTTCATTGCCGCCGACGGTCTCCTCGCCGTCCCCGGAGCGGAGTCGGTGTTGCCGGTCCTCGCGCGGCTGACGCAGCACGCGCACGCCCACGGGATCCGCATCGTGGCCACCGCCGATGACCACGACCTGGGGCATGCCGAGATCAGCCGCGTCCCGGACTGGAAGACGACCTACCCACCGCACTGCATGCGCGGCACCGCCGGGCAATTGAAGGTGGTGGAGACCACGCTCCGCGCGCCGCTCAGCGTGCATGCCGTGCCGCATGACGCCGACGCGCTGGCGGCGGCAGTCCGCGCGCACGAGGGCGACATCCTGATCCTCAAGCCGGGCACCGATGTCTTCCGCTGGAATCCGAACGCCGCGACGGTGCTCGCCGCGTTGGCGCCGACTCGCATCGTGGTGTACGGCGTGGCGACGGACGTCTGCGTCGTCGCGGCCGTCGATGGACTCCGACGACTCGCCCCCGATGCCGACCTGATCGTGGTGAGGGACGCCGTCGCGGCGCTGGATGCGGGGCACGGTCGCGCGTTGCTGTCGGAATGGGCGACCCGCGGCATCCAGGTCATGACCTGCGAGCAACTGCTGGCGTGACCACCACCGGGCGCTTCTTCCTACCCGGACCGGTCGAGGTCCATCCGGACGTCGCGCAGGCGATGGTGCACCCCGCGATCGGGCACCGTTCGGCGGCCGCCGAGGCGATGCTGGCGCGCGTGCAGCACGGGCTTGGCGACATCCTGCAGAGCCGGCGGCCGGTGATGACGGTGACCGGCTCGGCGACCGCGATGATGGAAGCCGCCATCCGCGCCGGAGTCGAGGAGCGGATCCTCTGCGTCATCACCGGCCACTTCTCGGAGCGCTTCGCGCGGATCGCGGAGCGCTGTGACAAAGAGGTGATCAGGCTGCATGTGCCCCATGGCGAGGCGCTCGAGCCGGAACTCCTTGCCCTCGCACTCGACGGGCCGCCGGTCGACGCCGTGTCGCTCGTCCACGTGGAGACGTCGACCGGTGTGGTGCAGCCGGTCAGCGAGCTGCTGCGACTGTTGCGGACGCTCGGCAACATCGTCACCATCGTCGACGGCGTCTCGTCGGTGGGCGGCATGGTGGTCGATCCCGACCGCTGGGGCGCCGACTTCTTCCTCGGCACCACCCAGAAGGCCCTCGGCGTCCCGACCGGTGTGGCCTTCGCGGTGGCCTCGGAGCGCTTCCTGCGACGCGCCGACGCCGTGGAGGGACGCGGCCTCTATCTTGATCCGGTGTCGTTGCATGCGGACGCGGTGGCCGGGCGCTTTCCCCAGACGCCGTCGCTGCCGGTCGTCCACGCACTGGATGCGCAGCTGGCGCGTATCGCCGTCGAAGGTCTCGCGGCACGATACGGGCGCCATCAGGCGATGCGTGCGCGCGTCGAGGAGTGGGTGGCCGGCCATGGTCGCTGCCACTTCATGGCCCCACCCGGACGACGCGCCGACACCGTCTCCGCGCTCCGCCTCCGCCAGGGAAGGAGCGCCGACGACCTGGTCCGCACCCTGGATGGGCTGGGCTGGCAAATCGCCACCGGGAAGGGCGAGGAGCGCGACACCGTCATCCGCATCGGACACATGGGCGACCGCACCCTCGCGGAGCTTGACGCCCTCCTTGCCGTTCTCGAGCCGAGGCTCTGACCCATGGACAGTGAAGGTATCAAGCCCATGCTTCGCTTTGTCGCGCGCAACTTTGTGCGCGGCGTGGCGATCACCCTGCCGGTGGTGCTGACGGTCTATGTGGCCTGGCAGGCGGTATCGTGGGTCGATGGCTGGCTCGGCCTCGCCATTCCTGGTGTCGGGCTGCTGGTGGTGATGGCGATGATCACCATCATCGGTGCTCTGGCGACCAACGTCGTCACCCGCGCCGCGCTCGCGACCCTCGACCAGCTTTTCGAGCGGCTACCGCTCTTCCGCCTGCTCTACTCCGCGGCGAAGGACCTGATGGGCGCCTTTGTCGGCAACAAGCGTCGCTTCAACAAGGCGGTGCGGGTCCAACCCGACCCGAAGCTCGACCTCTGGTTCCTCGGCTTCGTCACCGCCGACGACGTGGCGCGGCTGGGCTTGCCCGGCCACGTGGCCGTTTACCTCCCGCAGTCCTATAACATCGCGGGCAACCTCGTCCTCGTCCCTGCCGATCGGGTCGTGACGATCGAAGGCGACTCCTCCGACGTGATGAGCTTCATCGTGTCCGGCGGCGTCACTGGTGGCGGATCCCAGACCGACGCGCACCCGGCAACATTGGTCCGCTGAGGCAGACGCGCCCGGAGACGTCAGGGCGTCGTAAGGATGCCACGCGAGTGGAGTCGGCACGCGCGCGCACTGGTACCTTGACTCCGTCGGTAGGATTCTTCTGTCCAGGAGTCGTCGTGCGCTCCCTCCTCCCCATCGCATTGCTCGTGTCGCTGTGCTGCCCAGCACAGCGGGTTGCCGCGCAGTCGCCGTCGCGTGGCGACTTGGAAGCGAGGCTGCGCGAGCGCCCCAATGATGCGGTTGTTCTCTTCCGGCTTGCAGCGCTTGAGGCGAGTGAGGGACGGGCAGACGGCGCCTTGCGCTACCTCGACGCCGTGAGTCGTGCTCCGGGCGATCTCGATCCGAGCTTCTATCGCGGCTTCTGGTCACTGCACGGCGACGCGCGGTACGAGGAGATTGTGACGCGCATTCGCGCGGCGCAGCCACCGCTGGTACGGAGCGCCCTCGCGTTCGAAATCCCTGAACGCGACCTGCACCCCGAAGGGATCGCCTTCGACCCGATAAGCCGTGCCACCTTCGTCGGCTCCTTCAAGGGCAAGATCGTGCGCGTCGACTCGCTCGGCGCGGCGAGCGATTTCATGCGGATTCCGCCAGATGCTTCGGCGCGAGTCGTGGTCGGGATTCGCGTGGATTCGGGCCGCCGGCATCTCTGGGCCACCGTAGACGACCCCAAAGCCCTTGGTGACCCCACCGTTCATGGCGGCTCGATTCATCAGTATGACATCGTGTCCGGACGCCTTCTGGCAGTCCACGGCCCGGTGACGGGGGCGTTCAATGATCTGGTCGTTGCCCCGAACGGCGATGTGTTCGCCACCAACACGACCGAGGGAGCCGTGTGGGTGATCCCCTCCAGCGACCGATCGCTGCGCCGGTTCACGGCACCAGGGTCCGTGCCAGAGGCAAATGGGATCGCGGTCGACCCGACCGGGCGCCAGCTGTACGTCGGGAGCTGGCACGACATCCAGGTCGTGAGCACAGGCGACGGTCGGGTCCGGCCGCTCACCAGCGCCGTGCCAGTCGTCACCGCCTCCTTCGATGGATTGTATTGGTATGACGGGGGATTGGTGGGGATCCAGAATGGCCTCCACCCAGGGAGAGTGGTCCGGCTGAGGCTCGACCAGAGCGGGGCGAAGATCACCAGCGCCGAGTTGATAGAACGCTATCATCCGCAGTTTGCGGGGATGACCACTGCGGCCCTGGATGGCATGTCGCTCCTGTACATCGTGAACACCCAGTCCCGGCGCTTTCTGCCGGACGGGACCGTCCGTCCTGGGGAGATACTCGACCCGATCCGGGTCGTCCGAGTCCCGCTGCGATGAGGCAGTTAACACCCCACGTTCCCCTCCGTCATCCGGTGTGACCCCCGATACTTGGAACGTCACAGCTTTCACAGCCTCAACAAGGATGACCGCCATGCGCTCCACGCTCTTTGCCTGCACCGCCCTCCTGGCCCTGGCCGCCTGCAGTGATTCCCCGACCGGCACGGACGACACCGGGATCCTCGCCTCGCGCATCTCCAGTGACGTCGCCACGGTCTCGGCCGACGCGACGGCGGAGGACGTCGACGTCATGGCCGGGCTCAACGGCTTGAATGGCAACTTCACCGTGAACCTGTTGGACGGGATGACTCCGCCGATCGGTCCGGGCAACGTCACGGGCTGCGGCTTCGGCGGCGGGCGCTTCTCCTGCCCCCCGAACAGCGCCAACGGCCTGACCATCACGCGGACGGTGGCCTTCTACGACGGCCAGAATGCGGTGCAGCAGGCCTACGACGCGCTGCTCACGGCCAAGATCGAAGTCGCCGCCACGCTGCAGGGTGACGTGACCCGCGGCCCCTGGACCGCGACCATCAGCCGCACCCGCAACTTCGTCCACACCGGCCTCCTCGGCACCGAGACCAGCCGCACCACCAACGGCACGGCGACGGGCGCCGCCTCGCGGTCGCGGATCAATGAGGCCGGCAACAACCGCTCGTACGACATGGCGGAGACGGCGACCTTCGTCGACGTCGTCGTGCCGGTGCGCGCCGAGGGCGTTGCCCCGTGGCCGACGTCGGGCACCGTGACGCGGGTGATCACCGTGACCCCCGAGGGCGGCACGCCGGTCACTCGCACCGTGATCATCACCTTCAACGGCACCGCGACGCCGACGGCCACGGTCAATGGCGAGGCGTTCACACTGAACCTCGGCAACCGGACGGCGCAGCGGCGGCCGAACGGCTGAAAACAGCGGGTGAACGGTGAACGGTGAACGGGGCGCGGCCTCCAGCCGCGCTGGGTGAGCGGTGAGGGGTGGCTGGACGTTGTCATCCTGAGCGAAGCGACGGGGAACCCGTCGCGGAGTCGAAGGACCTCTTTCCGGTGCGCGCGGGGAGAGGTCCTTCGACTTCGTCCGCTTCGCGGACTTCGCTCAGGATGACAACGCCCCCTCACCCCTCACCGGCCCCGTCCACCGTTTACCCCCCTCCCCCCCCCACCATTAGCTTTCCGGGCTCTACCTGAACCCCGGAAAGTCCCAGGATGTCCGAGCCCGACAAGTACCTGCCCGAAGCGATCGAGACCAAGTGGCGTGAGCGGTGGGCGGCTGAGCGCACCAATGAGCCGGATCTCGACCGCGCCGAGCGGCCCTTCTACAATCTGATGATGTTCCCCTATCCGTCGGCCGAAGGGCTGCACGTGGGGAATCTCTTCGCGTTCACGGGCGCCGATGTCTTCGGCCGGTTCAAGCGGATGCAGGGCTACCAGGTGTTCGAGCCGATCGGCTTCGACGCCTTCGGGATCCATTCCGAGAACTTCGCCATCAAGGTTGGGGTGCACCCGGCCGAGTTGATTCCGCGCAACATCGCCAACTTCACCCGCCAGCTGACGCGGATGGGGGGGATGTTCCCGTGGCGGAACGTCCTGTCGACCACCGAGCCGTCCTACTACAAGTGGACCCAGTGGGTCTTCCTGCAGCTCTACAAGCAGGGGCTCGCCTACAAGAAGAACGGCGCGGTCAACTGGTGCCCGAGCTGCAAGACGGTGCTCTCCAACGAGCAGGTGATTGCCGGGGCCTGCGAGCGTTGCGGCACCATCGTGGAACAGCGCGTCCTGGAACAGTGGTACTTCCGGATCACCGACTACGCCGAGCGGTTGCTGAACAACCTCGATGATCCGACCAAGATGGATTGGTCGGACACCACGGTCATGGCGCAGAAGAACTGGCTCGGCCGCTCGCACGGCGCCGAGGTCACCTTCCGCGCCAGCGATCCGTCGAGCTCGGGGATCACCGTCTACACCACGCGCCCCGACACGCTCTTCGGTGCGACCTTCCTCGTGCTCGCTCCCGAGCATCCGTTGGTCGACGCACTCACCACCGACGCGCAGCGCGGCGCGGTCGAGGCGTATCGGGCCCAGGCGGCGGCGCAGGATGTGGTGACGCGGAAGGTCGGCGACAAGGAGAAGACCGGGGTCTTCACCGGCAGCACTGCGCTGAACCCGGCGACCGGCGCGCAGGTCCAGGTGTGGATCGCCGACTACGTGTTGATGGACTACGGCACGGGCGCCATCATGGCGGTCCCCGGGCACGACGAGCGCGACTTTGCGTTCGCCACCAAGTTCGCGCTGCCGATTGTCCGCGTCATCGCCGGCCCTGGCGACGATGCCGGGACGCCGCTCGAGGCCGCGTATACCGGCGTTGATGCCGACAGCCGGATGGTGAATTCGCGCGAGTTCGACGGGCGCACGCCGATGGACACCAAGGCGGCGATCACCTCGTGGCTCGCGTCGCGCGGCAGTGGGAAGGAGACGGTGCAGTATCGCCTCTACGATTGGTGCATCTCGCGCCAGCGGTATTGGGGCCCGCCGATCCCGATCATCTACTGCGACGACTGCGGCCCGGTGCCGGTGCCCGAGGCCGACCTGCCGGTGGTGTTGCCGGCGATCGACGACTTCCGTCCCGATGACTCGGGGGTGTCGCCGCTGGCGCGCCATGCCGAGTGGTACTTCGTCCCCTGCCCCACCTGCGGCAAGCAGGGGCGACGGGAGACGGACGTCTCCGACACCTTCCTCGACTCGGCGTGGTATTTCCTGCGCTACCCGAGCAGCGAGCTGACCGATCGGCCGTTCGACCTGGAGCGCACGAAGAAGTGGTTGCCGGTCGCGAGCTACATCGGCGGGAACGAGCATGCCGTGCTCCACCTGCTCTACTCGCGCTTCATCACCATGGTGCTGCACGACGCCGGAATGCTCGACTTCGAGGAGCCGTTCCGGAAGTTCCGCGCGCACGGCCTGATCGTGAAGGACGGCGCCAAGATGTCGAAGTCACGGGGCAACGTCGTCGTCCCCGACCAGTACATCGACAAGTGGGGTGCGGACACCTTCCGTACCTACCTGATGTTCCTCGGCCCCTTCCAGGAAGGCGGCGACTTCCGCGACGCCGGCATCTCGGGGCCGCGCCGTTTCCTCGACAAGGTCTGGGACCTGGTCACGCTGGCGACCGATCCGGACTGCAAGGACGCCGAGATTCGCCGCGAGGTCCTGATCAAGTGGCACCAGGTCAAGCAGCGCGTGGCCGAGGAGATCGAGCAGCTTCGCTACAACACCGCGATCGCGGCGCTGATGGAACTGGTGAACGTCCTTCGCGACCAGAACTGCGCCGAGCGCACCCTGGTGAGCGAATTGGTGCAGATGACCGCGCCGTTCGCGCCGCACTTCGCCGAAGAGTGCTGGGAACGCCTCGGCCACAAGACCACGATCTTCGACTCGACCTGGCCGAACTACGACCCGGCGCTGACGATTGAAGACACCATCACCGTCGCCGTGCAGGTGAACGGCAAGACGCGCGGCAGCGTGACGATCGCGCGCGGTGCCGACGAGGCGGCGGTGCGCGCGGCCGCCGAGGCCGATCCGGCGGTGGCGAAGTACCTCGCCGGCGAAATCAAGAAGGTGATCTGGGTGCCGGGGCGGATGCTGTCGTTTGTGGTGGCGGGCTGAATCGATCATCGACCATCGATCATCGATGATCGATGATCGATACCAGAGATAACCTCGTATGGCAGATGCGCTCTCCTTCGACGACTTCCTCGCGGTCGACATCCGGGTCGGCCGCATCCTCACCGCCGCACTGAATGCCAAGGCGCTGAAGCCGGCGTACGTCCTCACCATCGACTTCGGTGCCGAGCTCGGCATCAAGAGCTCCAGCGCCCAGCTCACCGTGCACTACACGCCGGAGCAACTGGTGGGGCGACTCGTCGTGGCGGTCGTGAACTTCGCGCCGAAACGCATCGCCGGCGTCAAGAGCGAGGTGCTGGTGCTCGGTGTTCCGGACGCCGAGGGCGCGGTCGTGCTGCTCGAACCGACGCACGGGGTGCCGCTCGGGGGGAGGATGTTCTAGGCCGCCCACCGCCCTTCACTCCGGTACCGCATCGGTCGATACCTCCCGGGATCTTCATCCCCCCGAGGCAATCACCATGCAAACGTCCCCTGCGGCGCTCCCCATCATCTTGCTGGCCACGCTGACCGCCTGCGGCGCCGATACGACCGGCCCCGACCCCATTCCGTCCGGGCCCGTTGCCACCCTGGCGATGTCGACGCCCGCCGTCGTCGTCGGCACCGGCCTCACCACCACCCTCGCGGCGACGCCGAAGGACGCCGGGGGCAACGTGCTGACCGGGCGCACGATCACCTGGACGTCGCGCACGCCAGCGACCGCGACCGTCTCGGCGAGTGGCGTCGTCACCGCGGGCGCGCCGGGGACCAGCTGGGTCGTCGCGGAGTCGGAAACGATCAAGGACAGCAGCGAGGTCACCGTCGTCGATGGCCAGATCGCCTTTGCCTGGAACGACAACGCGTCGACGGCCGGTGCCTCGACGCCAGAGCCCGAGTACAGCTACAACCCGACCGGCGCCGCAAACACGATGAATCGCACCGGGCCCGGCCTCTATACGGTCGGCTGGACCGGGTTGACGGTGCCCAGCGGGGCGATCAACGCGCAGTTCGTGACCGCCTACAGCCCGAGCAATGGCGGCTTCTGCATGGATGACAACTGGGGTGGCTCGCAGTTGATCTTCCGCTGCTATGACAGCGCCGGCGTCCTCGCCGACCAGTCCTCCACGACCGTGGTCATCGGCTCGGGGACGCTCGCCGGACGCTCAGCGTTCGCCTGGGTCGACTCGCCGACGACCAGCGCCGAAGCCTCCGGTACCTGGCGCCATCACCCGCTCGGCCGCTCGATCTTCTCCGAACATCTGGCCACCGGCAGCTATGTTGTCCGCTTCGCCGGGCTGCAGCGCGCCAGCGCGAGTGATCGTGAAGGCGTCGTGGTCACGGCGTACGGACCGACCGCAGCCGTCTGCCAGTCGAGCGCACCGACCAGCACCACCACCGCGCTGGAAGTGGCCGTCCGGTGCTTTGATGCCACCGGTGCTCCGGTCGACAGCCGGTACACCATCCTCCTGGCCGACCGCGCGCGGGTTGGTGCGTCCCTCGGCTTCGCGCTGGCCGACCAGCCAACCGCCGCAACCTATACCCCGGCCAACTCCGCGGTGCGCGGCACTGGCTCCGTCCTGATCACTCGCGCCTCCGTCGGTGTCTGGGACGTCGCCTTCACCGGCTTCGCCCGGAGCGGGACGCTGAAGGAGAGCTTCATCGTGTCGCCGGTCGGGACGACTGCCGGCCGTTGCTGGATCGAGTATTGGGATTACTCGTCGACCGCCGGCGGCACCGGCACGGTGCGCGTGGGATGCTCGACCGTCGCCGGGGTGGCGGCGGATATGCCGTTTTCGGTGGTGGCGGTGCAGTAAGTCATAGGTCATAGGTCAAAGGTCATAGGTCGTAAGTCGTAGGTCATACGTCATCCCGAACGGAGTGAGGGACCTGCGTGCACGCTGTCACGCAGATCCCTCGCGCTGCTCGGGATGACGGCCGTATACGACTTACGACCTATGACCTACGACTTACGACCTACGACCTAGCCCCTACTTCCCCTCCACCCGCTTCTTCAACACTTCCAACTCTCCCTGCGTCCCCATCCGCATGGCGCCGAGCATGATCTTGTTGGCGCCGGAGAGCATGGACGACCCGGCCTTGCTGCTGTCGCGCACGGTGGTGGCGAGCGAGTCGAACAACGGCGATGAGAAGGTCGTGACGACGGTGGTCGAGTCGCCCATCGCGGCGAGCGAATCGCGCCGGACGAGAACGACCTTTCGGACGCCGGCCGAGTCGGAGACCATCTCCATGACCAGGAGGGTGGGGGCATTCACCTCGCGGACAATCCAGTCGCCATCGAACGAACTGCTGACCGCGGTGGCACTGTCCGGCTTGGCGGCGCTGCGGCTCCGCAACGTGTCACCGACGGCGAGCAGCCCCTTGCCGAAGGGACCTTCGATCTTCGAGTCGCTCATCCAGAGCGCCATCGAATCGGCGGTTGCCAGCGCGGCGAAGATCCGCTCCGGCGTCCCCGCCATCGTGACCGTGGCACTGTTCCCGCCGCCGGTGAGTTGCTTGTAGCCGTAGAAGCAGGTGCCGGCCACCGCGAGAATGATCAACGCCAGAATGCCCAGAATCCACTTGATCATCAGGTCGTCTCCCCGCCGGCCGGCTCCGCCGTCCGCGCGCCAAAGAGTTGGTCCAGCATCAGAATCGCCGACGGATTGCCGGCTGCCATCTTGAGCTGATCGATCGCGGTCATCGCGTTCTTCTCTTCCTCGACCTGCTCATTGATGAACCACTGCAGCATCACCTGGGCCGGGTAGTCATTCTCCACGACGGCCAGGGCGTAGAGGGCGTTGATCGAGCGGGTGACCACCTGCTCATGATGAAGCGCCGATTGGAAGACCGCCAGTGGGGAGGCGAATTCGTGGTCGGGGGCCGCAATCGCCTGCAGCACCACCTGGCCGCCACGGTCGCCCATGTGGTCATAGATCTTCATGGCGTGGACCCGCTCCTCCTCGGACTGCACCCGCATCCAGCTCGACATCCCGGGAAGCGAGTTGGCGTCGAAGTAGGCCGCCATCGCCAGGTAGGAATAGGACGAGGCGAGTTCGAGGTTGATCTGGGCGTTCAGGGCGTCTTGCAGCTTCGGGGACACCATGCGGGCGGAGCTCCGGTGGAGGGTTGGCTGAATTTAGTGGCGAGAAGCGAGAAGCGAGAAGCGAGAAGCGCCACCCTGTGCGAACTTCCCACCACCACGCCTGTCCCCTCGCTTCTCGCTTCACGCTTCTCGCTTCTCGCCCTCCCTTGAAACCCCCGCCCCACCCCCCGCCGTCCGGCCTGCGACGCTCCCGGCCGTCCCTGCATCTATACTGCTGCCATGACACGAGCCCTGACGATGGATGCGATGACCCTTCCGAACGCCGACTCGGTGATCGCCCTCGCGAAGCAAGGCGACCCGGTCGCGCTGGAGACCCTGTACCGGGCCTACAGCACCCCGGCGTACAACCTCGCCCGGCGGATCTGCCGCACGACCGAGGATGCCGAGGATGTCCTGCAAGAGACCTTCTTCGAGGTCTGTCGTAGCATTCGCAACTACCGTGGTGATGGCTCCATCTGGGGCTGGATCCGCACCGTGACCTCCTCCAAGGCGCTGATGCGCCTCCGGCGGAACAAGTACCGCGTCACCGACGACCTCCACGACGACCTGGCCCCCGCCCGGGGGGCCTCAGTGGCCCTCAAGATGGACCTCGAGGCCGCCCTGGAACGGCTGAGCGACACCGCTCGCGCCGTCGTCTGGCTGCACGACGTGGAGGGTTTCACCCATGAGGAGATCGCCACCCAGATGGGGAAGACGGCGTCCTTCTCGAAGTCCCAGTTGGCCCGGGCGCATCAGCGCCTCCGGGTCTGGCTGGGCGAGGAGTCCCTGGCATGATCACCCACCTCTCGATGGAACAGCTCCTCGCCGTCCGTGACGGCGACCGGAGTGAGCCCGTCCTGGCCGAGGCACACCGGCACCTCGCCGACTGCGCCGACTGCCAGGCGGAATTGAATCGCCTGCACCAGCGGACCGCTCGGCTCCGCGCCCTGGCCACGATGACGCCGGGTCGCGACCAGTTCCCGGCCGTGAAGGCACGGCTCCACTGGGAACAGTCGCACACTCGGCAGCGCCGCCTCGCGACGCTGGGCCTCTCGATCGCCGCCTGCTTCCTGATCGCCGTGGTCGGCCGCCACCTGTTGGCACCGCCGACCCTCGACGCCGAGCAGCAACTCGAGACGGCGATGAGCAACTCGCAGTTGCTCGAACAGCGACTGCGCGACTGGAAGCCCGACTCGCGCGTCCTTGATGGTGCGACCGCGGAAGTCGTGATGCAATTGGAAGACAAGATCGCCGCGCTGGATGCGGAGCTCGCCCGGGCGGGCTCGGCCAGCGAGGCGGAACGGCTGGAGAAGGAAGTGGCGCTCTGGCAACAGCGCGTCGGCCTGATGAATGCCCTGGTGGAAGTCCATGTCACCAAGGCCAGCAACGTGGACCTCTAAGCGGTCCCCCTGACGGAGCAGCAACCATGCGGAACCTGACCCACTCACTGCTGTTCGTCCTGCTCGCTGCGGCCCCCGCCGCCGCGCAGGACACCTCGGTGATGATCCAGAACAAGGACTGTACCGTGAAGGTCGACGGGAAGCGGCTTCCCGCGGCAGAGGAGAAGAAGGCCTGCGAGCGAATGCGCGCCGCGTCGGCCCGAATGCAGGAACAGACGGTGCGGTTGCAGGCGCAGTCAGTGCAGATGCAGCGTCAGGCCGAGCGGATGGCGAATGAGGTTGCCCGCACTGGCGTGCAGGAGCGTGCCATCACTGGCCAGATGCGAGCCGTGGAAGAGGCAACCCGTGGCGCGGCCGGCGCACAGATCCGGATGCGCAGTGATCTCTCCGAGCGCGCCGTTGCCGGCCGCATGGCCGAACTCGACGCGACGAGCCGCTTGGCTGAGGTGCGCGCCGGCACGATGGCGCGCCAGATGGGCGAACTCGCGGCCTCCAATGCGAGGCTCGCCGAAGCACGCAGCCTGACCGGCCGCGCGATGATCGCCATTGCGGCGCGTCCGCGCCTCGGCATCACCATCGATACCCGCGCTCGCGACACCGACCGGTGGGGCGCCTACGTCAGCGCCGTCACCCCCGGCGGCCCCGCCGACAAGGGCGGCGTTCGCTCGGGCGACGTCATCGCCAAGCTCGCCGGCAAGGCCGTGACCGGGTCGGGCGACGAAACGCCGGGCATCCGGTTGATCACCATGATCGGTGCGCTCGAGCCGAACAAGCGGATCGACGTCCAGATCCGCCGAGGCAACGACACCAAGACGGTGAAGGTCACGCCATCGGATGACGACTCGTTCTTCGCCGGCCCAGCCGTCGTGCTCGATTCGTCGCGACGCGCCTTCACCACCACCTTCGAGGTCCCGACGTTCAGCGGGAACCGGACGCGGGCGGGCGCCAACGCCGAGATGATGCGGATGATCGAGCGTAGTGGCGATCCCCTCACGAGCGGATCCTACCAGTTCGTCACCATCGCTGGCGCGGCGATGGGCGGCCCGCTCGCCGAGGTCGAGATGACCTCGCTCAACGCCGGCCTCGGCGCCTACTTCGGCGCCACGGAAGGGGTGCTGATCATCAACGCGGGCGGGAAGCAGGACGCCGGCCTCCAGGCAGGCGACGTCGTCACCGCGGTCGATGGCCGCAAGGTGACCTCGCCGGGGCAGCTGGCCCGCATCCTCCGCACCTACGAGAAGGGCGAGGAGTACAAGCTGCAGATCATGCGGCAGAAGAAGACGGAGACGGTGACGGGGAAGATGCCGTGAGGGGGTGATCCCCTGCGGTTGTCATCCTGAGCGAAGCCCGCGGAGCGGGCGCAGTCGAAGGACCTCTCTCCTGTGCGATGGGAAAGAGGTCCTTCGACTTCGCAGCCTTCCAGGCTGCTTCGCTCAGGATGACACCTTCGTGCTTGACTCCACGCTAAATAAGTGACCATTTACCTACATGGCCAAATTCAATCGCCGTGCCGCCGAGCGTCCCAATGAGCTCCTGGATGCTGCCCTCGAGCAGTTTTACCGGGCTGGCTTTGCTGCGGCCAAGATCGAGGAGATTGCCCGAGCGGCCGGCGTGACGGTGGGGACGGTCTACCGCTACTTCCCGTCGAAGGAGGCGATCTTTCGGGCCGTGGTGGAGCGGCACCTCGACTCGAGTTGGAGCCGGGGCCGGGATATCGCCGAGGCGTATGGCACGATGACGGCGCGCGAGGTCGTGGCGTTGTTGCTCAGTCGGTGGGAGGCGGTCTTGCAGGAGCCGGGGCCGCGGCGGGTGGCGATCCTGGTGATGCGCGAGGCGCCACTGTTCCCGGACGTGGTGACGTTGTATGAGACAGAACTACTAACGAGGGGCCGACTCTCGCTCGAGCGCGCCCTTCGCCACGGCATCGAGCGCGGCGAATTCCCGCTGCTCCCGATCGAGGCCACGGCTCGGGCCTTGATCGGGGCGCCGCTGGAGCAGCTCGTGTGGGAGGCGACCTTCGGCCCGCTCGCGGATGCTGGCACGCAGAGCGCCCTGCTGGTTCGGGGGCTTCCCCGACTCGAGCAGATCAGCCTCGCGGTTGCCCTCGCCCCCAATTCCTCGAGCCCCGCACTCCCGAGCGAGCCGGTCGCGCCTGGGACGCTGCGCATCACGACACTGCGGCCGCCCGCTTCCCATTAAGTTGTCCGGATGGATCGACGCACCACCATCATCACGCGGGCCCTGCGACTCCGCTGTCCTCACTGCGGCGGGGGTGGGCTCTTTCGTTACTGGGTCCAGATGATCCAGGATTGCCCGCACTGCGGCTACTCCCTGGCGTCAGGGAATCGGGTCGGCGCCAATCTGCTGAATCTGGTGGCCTCGGAAGTGACGCTCTTCATCGCGATGGCGGTGATCATCGTCCGGAGCTGGCCGAACCCGCCGTGGAGCTTCCTGCAGTTTGGTGCGCCGGCATTGATGGTGATCGCGCCGCTGGTGCTCTATCCGTTCTCGAAGATGCTCTTCATTGCCTTTGACCTGGCGATGCACCCCGAGGCGATGCCCGACGCCAAGGTTCACGGGGTCGGGCGCTGAGGCGTGTCATCCTGAGCGGAGCAGCCGGAACGGCTGCGTAGTCGAAGGACCTCTCTCCCTGTCCTTGGGAAAGAGGTCCTTCGACTACGCCCGCTACGCGGGCTTCGCTCAGGATGACACTGGTGGGGCACCCCATCTGGCCCAGCACCACGCCACCATCCCGTACGCCAGCACTGCCGCCACCGTCACATCCGAGAGGAAGTGCGCTTCGGCTTGCACGCGCGTCAGCGCGCACCCTGCCGCCAGCCCGACCCAGACCGGCCACCCTTTGGGGTAGAGTCGGCAGAGGATCCAGGCGCCACTGAACGCCACGAAGGCGTGTGACGAGGGGAGGCCGATATCGCGGGTGGACCAGAAGTGGTCGTTGAACGGCCGGAAATAGTAGGCGCCATCGTGCAACTTGGGCCGTTCTCGACGCAGCAGGATCTTGGCCACCTCTGCCGCCAGTCCGCCGAGCGCCGGCATGCCGCCGATCAGCAGGGCGGTGCGGCGATCGCTCGTGTGCAGCCAGACGGCGACCGCCATCAGGATCCAGAGCGGGAGGTAGCCGACGATCCGCAGCATCCGGCCGAAGTCGTTGTCGTAGACGCCCGGCTTGCCGAGGTGGAGCCAGGCGTACTGGTCGCCGAGGTGGGCGACGGCGATAGCGAGGGTCGCGAGGAGGGCGATGCGGGTGGCGGGGCGCATTCCTAGAGTATAGCCGTGCGGCGCTACCTTTCCGGGATGCGCCTCCTCCCTGCCTTCGCGCTCTTCCTCGCCGCGGTGCCGGTTGCCGCCCAGGATTTGCCGCCGTTCGTTCCGGTCAATCCGATCATTGCCGCCCGCTCACCGCTCTACGCGCAGCCGATCGTTGGGGCGGCGCCGGGGTGGCGGGTGCGGTTGGTCACCGACTACAGCAATGTGATCGAGACGGGGACATCGGTTGACCGCCGAGAATACCTGTTTGACGCGGAACTGCTGCAGATGGACCTGTGGGTGACGAGGGATCTGTCGCCGAGGGCGTTTCTCATGGCGGATCTCTCCGTGCGTGGCGGCTACGATGGAAAGCTCGACGCCTTCCTCAACTGGTATCACGACCTGATCGGGCTGCCGGTGCCCGCGCGCAACCGGCGTCCCGAGGACACCTTCGGCTGGACGCAGACCCTCCCCTGACGGCCGCGTCATCGACCGCTCCCGCCCCGGCACCTTCCTCGGCGACCTCCGGCTCAGCGCCGGCCGGCGCTTCGGGCGGTCCCAGCTGGTCGGCACCGTCACGCTGCCCACGGCGACGGCCTCTGGGGAAGGTTGGGGGCGCAAGTCGGTCGGCATCGCGGGCTCCTTCACCTCACGGTTGGCGGAGAGCGATCGGATCATTGTCGACGCCGGCCTCTCTGCCGGCTGGACCCCGACGCAGGGCGCCCTTGCGGCCTACCAGAAGAGCGCCTTCCTCGGCGGGCTCATTGGCAGTCGCTGGCGCTTCTCCGGGAGTCAGTCCCTCTTCGCCACGATCGCCTTCCAGACGGCGAACTGGAAGGAGACTGGCTGGGCGTCGGTCGACGGGCGCGACGTGACGCTCGATGCGGGGGGCTGGTCAACTTCAAGCAGGGATGGCCTGAGGTCCAGATCGGCATCACCGAGGACCTCGCGCCGCGCGGGCCGGCGGTGGACGTCGGCTTCAAGGTGGGATTGAGATGGTAGGGGCGACGCGTGCGTCGCCCGTACGAAATGGGATATCCTTGCAGCGGGCTAGTGTCGATTTTCGTAGGGGCGACGCATGCGTCGCCCCTACGGCGGTGTGATGACGACCACCAGCGACCGCGGGCCCTGCGCACCGATCACCAGCGCGCGCTCGATGTCGGCCGTCTTCGAGGGCCCGGAGATGAAGACGCCGAAGCCGGGCGTGTCACGCTCCAGGCCCAGCTTCGCATAGGCGCCGTGCATGTCGGCCACGAGGTCCGTGGCGCGCAGGACCAGCACCAGATGCATCGTCACGAAGGGCAGCGCCCGATGCCCCATCGCCGAGTCCTTGACCCAGATCGCGCCGTTCTCGACCACGCCGAGCTCACCCGAGACAATCACCAGGTCGATTCCGTCGAGTGAGTCATCGGTGAACGGCGCCCCGTCCATCATCGAGATGACTCGGCGCGCCTCCGGGTAGCGATCGTGGATCGCCGTCGACACGTCGCCGGTGATCACCGCCTCGCCACCGACCTCGCGGACCATCGCCGCAAAGCGTTCCACGGCATCATGCGGCAATGCCGCGCCGGTCGGAAGGTCCGGCAGTGGCCGCACATCGGGACGATTGCGCCGGACCGCGTCGAGGATCTCCTGACGGCTGCTCATCCGCGTCCGCTCCGCTGGTACCACTCGCGGAACGACTCCTTCGGCCACACGGGCAATTCCCGCTCCCGTCCCCATGCGGTCCGGCGCGCCAACCACCCTGGCACCATGCGCAGGGCCACCCGCGCCACTCGGCCACACCATTCATACCACGCGCGCGATCCGAAGACGCCGCCGAGCAGCGTCATGGTGAGTCGCTTCCTAGCGGGGAGGAGTCCGGCACGGCCGACCACCTGCCGCCAGCGGTAGAGCTGCTGCGGGATGTCGATCTTCACCGGGCAGACGTCGCCGCACGACCCGCAGAGCGTCGACGCAAACGGCAGCGACGCGTGCTTCTCCAGGTCGATCCCAGGCGAGAGAATCGCGCCGATCGGACCCGGGATGGTGCTGCCGTAGCTGTGTCCCCCGCTCCGACGATAGACCGGGCAGGTGTTGAGGCACGCGCCACAGCGGATGCAGGCGAGTGCCTCGCGGAACTCCGGACGGCCGAGGTGCTCACTCCGACCGTTGTCGACGATCACCAGATGGAGCTGGCCGGGCCCACGCGGTGTCACCACGTGCGAGCTGTACGCGGTGATCGGCTGGCCGGTGGCACTCCGCGCCAGCAGCCGGAGGAAGACGCCGAGATCGGCCACCCGCGGGATCAGCTTCTCGATGCCCATGCAGGCGATGTGCAGCGGCGCGAGATGGACGCCGAGGTCGGCGTTCCCCTCGTTGGTGCAGACCACGATGCCACCCGTTTCGGCAATCGCGAAGTTGACGCCCGTCAACGCCGCCTCGGCGCCGAAGAGTGCCGTGCGCAGCGGGCCGCGCGCGGCATCAGCCAATCGCCCCGGGTCGTCCTCGTCGGGCGACGTGCCGAAGTGCTCGGCGAAGAGCGCCCCGACCTCCGCCTTCCGCTTGTGGATCGCCGGCATCACGATGTGGCTTGGCGCTTCGCGGCCGAGCTGCACGATCCGCTCGCCCAGGTCGCTGTCGACCACGGTGATGCCGTGCGCCTCGAGGTAGGGATTGAGATGGCACTCTTCGGTGAGCATCGACTTGCTCTTGACCAGCCGGGTCGCGCCGCGATCACGGAGAATGCCGAGGACGATCCGATTGTGCTCGTCGGCATCGGCGGCCCAATGCACCACCACGCCATTCGCCAATGCGTTCCGCTCGAACTGCTCGAGGTACTCGTCGAGCCGTGACAGGGTGTGCGCCTTGATCCCCGAGGCGAGGGTGCGGAGCGCCTCCCATTCGGGGATCGCGCGGGTCACCTGATCGCGCTTGGCTCGCACGAACCAGAGCGCCTGATCGTGCCACGCCGTCCGCTCGGCATCCTGCGCGAACGCCTCGGCGGCCTCAGGATGCGTGGTGATCGTCACGGCCGTTCGCCGTTGAGCACTTCGGCAATGTGCATCACGGGGAGTGGCGTGCCCTGTCGGCGCACTATCCCGTCAAGATGCATCAGGCACGACATGTCGCCACTCACCAACACCTGAGCGCCGTGGCGGCGGTGATCGGCAATGCGGTCGCTCCCCATCCGGGCAGAGATGGCGGCTTCGTCGACGGCAAAGGAGCCGCCGAATCCGCAGCACTCGTCGGGGCGGTCAAGCGGCACCACCTCCGCACCGCGGGCGTGGCAGAAAGGTACGCAGCGCGCCACCCGGCACGGGCCCAAGCTCGGAGGCGGTGGCCTGGCGGAGGCCGCGCACGGCATGACAGCCGACATGCACGCCGATCCGATAGGGAAAATCGATCGGCGGCCCGTCGAGAGGGTCAGCAGGAACTCACAGAGCTCCATGGTGCGGCTTCGCACTTGTTGCGCAGGGCGTCTGCGGCGGGGCATCGAAGTGGTGCCGGACGTACTGCACGCAACTTCCGGACGGCGCCACGATGGTGTCATAGCCGGCGAAGGTTCGGACGAAGCGCCGCGCGGCCCGCGTGTGCATCACCCTCGCAGCCGGCGTTCGCCATCGGTTGGCCGCAACAGGTCTGCGCCAGCGGATACTCGACCTTCACCCGCGCGCCTCCAGCACCGCCAACGTGGCGCGCGCCACCTGGGGTAGAAGCTGGTCGACGTAGCACGGGATGAAGAGCGCGACGCTCATGCGTGGAAGATGAAGATCGGCTCCATCGGCAACCACTTCTCGCCCGGCTTGGCCCACGGGAGCGGGCGCTGGAAGTGCCACATCATCTCCTCCCATTCCTGCCCGGGCGTTGAGGGAGGTCGGCCGCCGCCTTCGCCTCGAAGGAGAAGTGCTCGGCCACCTCCGTGATCATGCAGAGCGGTTCTGCAGCCGGTAGATCGTCATCTCCTTGATCCCCGAGTCACGCAGCGACTCGAGCACCTCGGGCCAGACGTCGCGATGCCACGCCTCGTACTCCTTGATCAGCGCGGGCTCGTCCTGCAGGTCGAGGGTCAGACAGAAGCGTCGCAGCATGGGAAATCCTCAGGCGGCCGGTTCGAGGGTGGCCGTGTCGTTGATGCCGGGGTGGCGATAGCCGCGGAAACCGAAGTGGAAGACCACGAGGTAGCAGAGCGCCGGGACGATGAACGCCGTCTGGATGCCGCGGACGTCGGAGAGATAGCCCATCACCGCGGGGAGGATGGCGCCGCCGACGATCGACATGACCAGCAGCGAAGAGCCGAACTTGGTGTGCGCGCCGAGGCCGTCGAGTGCCGGGGCGAAGATGGTGGGGAACATGATCGAGTGGAAGAAGCCGATCAGGACCACCGCCCAGATCGCCATCGCGCCGGTGGTGGAGATCGCGGTCACGGCGCAGGCGAGCGACCCGGCGGCGAAGAACGCGAGCATCCGCGGTGCCGGAATGGTCTGCATGATGGCCGAGCCGAGGAAGCGGCCAATCATGAAGCCGAGGAGGTGGTACTTGAGGAAACCGGCGGCGGCCCGCTCGGCGGTGCCGGGGACCACCTGTTGCGCAAAGCGGATGACGAACGAGGCGACGCCGACCTGCGCGCCGACGTAGCAGAACTGCGCGATCACTCCGCGCACCAGATTGCCGTGCGCCATGATGCTGCCCGTGGCCGGGGCGGCGGCGTGACCATCGTGCGCCGCCTCGACCACGTCGGGCAACGGTGCGCCAGATCAGGAAGGCCACGACGAGGAAGATCGCGGTGATCACCAGGTACGGCCCGCGCACCGCCTGCGACTCGGTGATCCGGTAGGGCTCGACCGCCTCGGGCCCCATCGCGGCGAGCTGCGCCTGGGAGTACTCGACGCCGGAGAGGATGAAGGTCGCGCCGAGGATCGGCGTGATCAGCGCACCGACGGAATTGAAGGCCTGTGCGGTATTCAGCCGGCGCGCGGCCGACTCCGGCGGCCCGAGCACCGTCACGTACGGGTTGGCGGCGACCTCGAGGAAGCACTGACCGCACGCCATCACGAAGAGCGCCAGCAGAAAGAAGCCGTATTCACGCGTCGCGGCCGCCGGGAGAAAGAGCAGCGTGCCGGTGGCGCAGATCATCAGCCCCGTCAGGATGCCGCGCTTGTAACCAACCCGCCGCATCAGCCACCCGGCTGGCAATGCCGCGAGGAAATAGCCGCCGAAGAAGGCGGTCTGGATCAACGACGATTGGAAGTCGGTGAGGTCGAGCGCCTTCTTGAGGTGCGGAATCAGGATGTCGTTGAGATTGACGCCCAGCGCCCAGAGAAAGAAGAGCGAGGTGATCAACATCAGGGGGACGAGGAAGCGCCGTTCCGTGAGCGGTGCCGTCTGGCCAGTCATGGCAGTCCTGTGCGCAGGGGGTCGAGCGGGAACCGCTCAGGTGATGGCGCGATCGAGGTGGACGTAGCCGCCGTCCACGTGCAGCTGCTGGCCGGTGGTGTGGCCCGATTTGGAGGACAGGAGGAAGACGACCGTTGTCGCGATCTCCTCGGCCGTGGTCATCCGGTGTTCAAGCGGAATCTTCGCCACGATCCCGGCGAGCTTCGCCGCCGGATCGGGGTGCGTCGCGAGCCACTGCTCGTAGAGCGGTGTCATCACCTCGGCGGGCACCACGGCATTGACTCGGATCCCGGCGGGGAGCAACTCGACGGCCCATTCCCGTGTGAGCGCGAGGATCGCCCCCTTCGCCGCCGCATAGCCCGACGTCCCACCCTGCCCCGTCAGCGCCACCTTCGACGCGATGTTGACGATGCACCCCCGCGTTGCCGTCAGTGCCGGCAACGCATGGGTGGGCCATGGCATAGTAGTGCGAGAGGTTGCGCTCCAGCGAGGCAGCGAACGCCGCTGGCGATCCATTCGCCAGCCCCACCCCGTCATTCACCCCGGCGTTGTTGACCAGTGCGTCGATCCGCCCGCAACGCGACATCACCGTCGCGACCGCCTCGGCACGCCTCGGCCCGGTCGAGCGATGCGATGACGACCTCGACCATGTTGCCCGCGCTCCGAAGCCCGGCGGCGAGCTCGGTGCTCGCGGCCTCGTCACGGTCCACAATCACCGTGGTCATTCCCTCGGCCGCGGCAGCTGAATGATCGCCGCACCGATCCCCTTCGCGCCGCCCGTCACGACCACAACCTTGCCGCCGAGTCCGAGATCCATGGGCTAGCCCTCGAGACCGTAGCAGGTCGCAGCGTTGCCGCCGAAGATCGCGCTCCGCTCATCCACGCTGAAGCGCACCAGATACTCGGCGATCACCTCGCGCACCTCGTGGTAGCTCCCGGCCAGCAGGCAGACCGGCCAATCCGACCCCCACATCAAGCGATCGACGCCGAACGATTCCACCACCACATCGAGATACTGCCGCAATTGCGCCGGCTTCCACGCCCCCCACTCGGCCTCGGTGATCAGTCCCGAGAGCTTGCAGTAGACATTCGGGTGGAGTGCCAGGGCGCCGAGGTCACTGGCCCATGGCTCGAGCACGCCCTCCTTGATGGGCGGCTTCGCGATGTGATCGAGGACGAAGCGCTGGTCGGGCAGCATGGCGGCCAGCTGGGTGGCGGCTCGGAGCTGTCGGGGCACGAGCAGGAGATCGTAGGTCAGGCCGAGCGGCGTCAGGGCTCCGATGCCGCGCACCACGTCGGGCTGGAGCAGGAACTCGTCATCCGGTTCGCCCTGGACCAGGTGGCGCACGCCACGAAAGTGTCGGTCGTCGGCAAAGTGCGCGAGGCGATCGCCGACCTGCGGCGAGCGGAGGTCGACCCAACCCACGACGCCACGGATGAAGGGATAGTCGCGGGCCAGATCGAGGAGGAACCGCGTCTCACGCTCCGACTGGTCGGCCTGGACGGCCACGCAGCCGTCGATGCCGTTGGCGGCGAGCAGCGGGCCGAGGTCGGCGGGGAGGAAGTCCTGGCGCAACACCGCCATGCCGTCGTTGATCCAGGCGTCACGCACCGGATCGTACTGCCAGAAGTGCTGGTGTGCATCGATTCTGAGCATCAGGCGCTCGGCGTCCCGGGGTAGGCCACGGCGCGTTGACTCGAGGTCCCGAGGCCGTCGATGCCAAGTTCGACCACGTCGCCCGGCTTGAGGTAGCGCGGCGGCTTGAAGCCGAGGCCGACGCCGGCGGGTGTGCCGGTCGAGATGACGTCACCAGGCAGCAGCGTCATGAACTGCGAGAGGTACGAGACGATCGTCGGAATGTTGAAGATCAGGTCGTTCGTGTTGCTGTCCTGCAGCGTCTCCCCATTCACCGTGAGCCAGAGGCGCAGGGCGTGCGGATCGGCGATCTCGTCGCGCGTGGCCATGAAGGGGCCGAGCGGCGCGAAGGTGTCGCAGCTCTTTCCCTTGACCCACTGCCCGCCGCGCTCCATCTGGTACTCGCGCTCGCTGTAGTCGTTGTGCAGCGCGAACCCGGCCACGTGGCACATGGCGTCGACTTCGCTCACATAGCGGGCCGTGCTGCCGATCACGACAGCGAGCTCCACCTCCCAGTCGGTCTTCTGCGAGCCGCGCGGAATCATCACGTCGTCATTCGGACCACAGAGTGCCGTGGTGGCCTTGAGGAAGATGATCGGCTCGGTCGGCTCCGGCGCACCGATCTCCTTGGCATGCAGCCGGTAGTTCATCCCGATGCAGATGATCTTGGATGGCCGGGCCACGCAGGATCCGAGGCGCTCGGTGGGGTCGAAGCGCGGGGCCGTGGCGCCATGGGTCTCCAGCCATGCGGCGAGTCGGGGCAGGCCGCCGTGTCCGAAGAAGCGCTCGTCCCAATCCTCGCCGAGCGCACTGCAGTCGATGCGGCTGCCATCGGCGGCCAGGACGCCGGGTCGTTCCTCGCCCGGAAGACCCACGCGGATCAACTTCATGCTGGCACTCCGAGACTCAACTGTTGAGGCGGATGAAGCCGCCGTCGAGCGGATAGTCGCTGCCGGTGATGAACGACGCCTCGTCCGAGCAGAGAAAGAGCGCCAGGTCGGCGACCTCCTCGGGGCGGCCCATCCGACCGATCGGCTGCGTGGCCGCGAGCTTGGCGAACATCTCCGCCTCGCGACCGGGATAGGTCTTGGCCAGGAAGCCATCGACGAACGGGGTGTGCACCCGCGCCGGCGAAATGGCATTGCAGCGCACGCCGTGCTTGGCATAGTCCTTGGCGACCGACAACGTCATCGAGACGACGGCGCCCTTGGTCATCGAATAGGCAAAGCGATCGGCGATGCCGACCGTGGCCGCCACCGACGCGATGTTGACGATGGCGCCCTCGCCTGCCGCCTGCATCCCATCGATCACGGCCTGCATGCAGAGGTAACTGCCCTTCACGTTCACCCGGAAGAGACGGTCGAAGTCCTGCTCGGGGGTATTGGCGAGGTTGCCGATGTGCGCCACCCCTGCCGAGTTCACCAGCCGCTGCACCGTGCCGCGGCGGTGGATGTCGGCGAAGACACGCGCCACATCGTCGTGACTGCTGACGTCACAGGGGTGCGCCCAGGCCGTCGCCCCACCGCTGACCAACTCGTGGGCCGCGGACTGCACCGCCTCTGCCGAGATGTCGACCAGGTGGACGTTCGCCCCGGCGTCGGCGAAGGTGCGCGCAATCGCGAGACCGATCCCGCTGCCCGCGCCGGTGACCACCGCCGTCTTGCCGTCGAGCCGGAATTTCGCCGCACTCACAGAGACACTCCGCGCTTCCAGGGAATGAAGTCGTCCTGCCCCAGCTCTTCGGCGCGCGTCAGCTGTCCACTCGCCACGGCGATGATCAACTCGAGGATTTCCTCGCCCATGCCGGCGAGTGTGGTGTCGCCGGAGAGGATGCGACCACAGTCGATGTCGATCAGGTCGGCCATCCGCGTGGCCAGCGCCGTGTTGGTGGCGAGCTTGACCACCGGGGCGATCGGGTTGCCCGTGGGGGTGCCGAGGCCGGTGGTGAAGAGCACCACGTTGGCCCCCGCGCCGACCTGCGCCGTGGTCGCCTCCACGTCGTTGCCCGGCGTGCAGAGCAAGTTGAGCCCGGGCGTCGTGGCATACTCGGGATAGTCGAGCACGTCGGTCACCGGCGAACTGCCGCCCTTCCGCGCCGCACCGGCGGACTTCATCGCATCGGTGATCAATCCGTCCTTGATGTTGCCGGGGGAGGGATTCATGTCGAAGCCCGAGCCGACCGCCTGCGCGCGCGCGTTGTAGGCCGTCATCAGGTGAAGGAAGCGCTCGGCGTGGCGCGGCTCGACGCAGCGGTCGATCAGCTCCTGTTCCACGCCGCAGAGCTCCGGGAACTCGGCGAGCAGCGTCGTGCCGCCGAGTGCGGCGAGCAGGTCGGCGGCATGGCCCACGGCCGGGTTGGCAGTGATCCCCGAGAAGCCGTCGCTGCCACCGCACTTGAGGCCGACGGTGAGCTTCGAGAGTGGCGCCTGCGATCGGGTGACCTGATCCGCCTCCACCAGGCCGTAGAACGTCTGCTCGATCGCGGCAGTGAGCATCGCCTGTTCGGAGCGCTGCCCCTGCTGCTCGAAGTAGAAGAGCGGCTTGTTGAAGTGCGGCGCGCGCTTGGCGATCTCCTCGCGGAGGAGGTCGCCCTGCGCGTGCTGACAGCCGAGCGAGAGCACCGTGGCACCGGCGACGTTCGGGTGGTGCAGGTAGCCGGCCAGCAGTCCGCAGAGATTGCGCGAGTCCTCGCGCGTGCCGCCGCATCCGCCCGAGTGCGTCAGGAACTTGATGCCGTCGATGTTGCCGAAGACGCGCCCCGATTGGCGCACGCGCCCCTGGGTGTTGCCACGGCCGCCCTCACCGTGGCGTTCCAGCAGCGCGCGGACCTGCTGGCGGTAGATGTCGGGCGGGGAAAAGCCGAGCTCTTCCTCGAACGCCTGGCGGATCATGTTGACGTTGCGATTCTCGCAGAAGACCAGCGGGATCACCAGCCAATGATTGCGCGTCCCGACCTGGCCATCGCTGCGGTGATAGCCGAGGAAGGTGCGCTGCTGCCAGGCACCAACATCGGGCGGATGGTACGGACGGAGCGTCGCGGCGGCGTGCACGCTGGCCGCCGCGTGGCGCACGTTGCTGGTGGTGATCGCCTCGCCGGCCGCGATCGGAACGACCGCCCTCCCCACGAGGATGCCGTACATGATGATCGGCTCGCCCACGGCGAGTGCAACGGTGGTGAATTTGTGCTTGGGGGAGACCTGCGTGGTGAGGGCCAGCTCGACGTCCGCATGACGCACGTGCTCCCCTGCGGCGAGGGGCACGAGCGCCACGAGGACGTTGTCGTCGGGATGGACCCGCAGGACGCGATCGGGCATGGACTTCCGGCTAGGGGAATGCCCGGATGCTAATCCGTCCGGCGGTCCGACGCTATATCCGGATCATGCGTCGGCGCTGTCGCCCGCTCCGAGTGGTGTGCGGCGGATGGCGGCACGGAATGCCGGGTGACGATTCCAGAGATAGGCGCCCATCGCCAAGGCGGCACAGACATTGGCGGCGAGCACGCCCCAGAGCGGGAAGAGGCCGCGGGTCACCTCGGAGGCCACGGCCAGCACGCCGTAGAACGCGAAGAGAAAGGCCACGAGGAGCTGCAGCACGCCGTACCGCGCCACGGAGGAGCGCTCGGAGAGGTGGACCATCTTCGTGAGGAAGAGGCCGAAGAGCGCGAAGGCGATCAGGTGGACCGCCGTGTACATCCCGATGGCCATGCCGACCGGCGCGGTCAGGTTGGGCGTTCCGCTCCGCAGCACGAGCACTTCGCCGAGGATGCTCGGCGTGAGGAGCGGAATGCCGTTGATGGTGTCGAGGAGCAGGTAGAACGCGGCGACGATTGCGGCGCCGATCAAGCCGGTGGTGATGCCTTCACGCGGTCCGAGGTGGGTCATGGGGGGGCTCCATGGTGGGGGGACGCGTCGCGGCAGCGGCCGAGGAGGAATTACCTCACGGCAGCGAATCCGGTGCGCCTTCGCCGAAGAGGAACTGCTCCATGTTGCGGAGCAGGAACTCCTTGGCCTTGGGCTGGTGGGGAATCAGGGCGTAGTGGTTGATCAGCTGCTGCTGGGTCTTGAGCCATTCGGCCCAGCAATTCCGGCAGATCGTGGTGTAGACGCGCTCGCCGAGTTCGTTGGGGAAGGGCTTGAAGGCCTGGGATTCCCCGGAGGTGCCGCAGCGGACGCAGGAAATGGTTGCCATGCAGGCAATATAAAGCCGACTTGGACAGTCGGACATCCAACCACTGGGCTACTCGGCGGCCGGGGTCCCCTTGGCGAGGAGACGTTCGGCGAAATCGAGCCGTTCGTGCACCTCGCTGAGCTCGGCGCGGAGCTGATCCATCTCGGCCCGGAGGTCCTCAATGGCGGCGACCCCGCCATCGACCAGAACGCCGGCACGGAGCTTGGCCTCCTCAAGCCGAGTCTTGGCGAGCTTCGTCACCATGGAGTGGACGATCCCCATGATCGGGATCGCGAAGATCATGAGGGGAATGAGGTCCTTCATCTCGGCTCCGGGTTCGGGAGTGGATCAGTCGCCAGAGCGGATCGCCTTGACGCCGCTGGCGGTGCCCAATCCGACGGCCGCCCCCGCCACCAGGGCGGTAAAGCCGGTGACGAACGGCAGCAGGGCGGCGACCGGGGTGCCGATCATGAGGACGGCCGCCCCGGCCATCCAGGGCGCCAGCGGGTGACGGACGGCGTCGACGAAGCGGAGGCGGTGGCGGACGTATTCCCGCGCGAAACCGAACAGGCCGATGCCGACGACGGCGGTGACGGCCAAGGTGACGAGATTCCAGATTCCTGCGAACATGCTGCCCTCCTGAGGGGGTGACCTGTTTCAGTACGCAACAGCACCCGGGAAGATTCAGGGTCCGGGGGCCTAGTACCGAATCAGCGCACTCCCCCACAAGAAGCCCGACCCGAACGCCGTGATGGCCAGCAGGTCGCCGCGCTTCAGGAGCCCCTGCTCCAGCGCCTCGTCGAGCGCGATCGGAATCGTCGCGCTGGTGGTGTTGCCGTAGCGCTGGATGTTGTTGTAGACCTGGTCGTCGCGGAGCCCCAGGCGCTTCTGGACCATTTCGGAGATGCGGAGGTTGGCCTGGTGCGGAATCAGGAGCGCCAGCTCCTCGGCACGCTTCCCCCCCTTCTCGAGGACGGCACCGATCGACTCCGGCATCCGCGTCGTGGCATGGCGAAAGACTTCCTTGCCGTCCATGTCGAGGAAGCCCTTCCCCTCGGCAATGTGCTCGGCCTGGTTGCGCGGGTGGTAGATGCTCCCCGGCGTGTCGACCCAGAGCAGCCCCGCGTGTTCGCCTTCCGAATGGAGGTCCCACGCGAGAATCTCCGAGCCGGCGGCCTCGTCGCACGCCTGCACGATCGCGACGCCGGCACCATCGGCGAAGATCACGGACGTGTTGCGGCCCCGGTCGGTCACATCCATCCCGGTGCTCTGCAGCTCCGACCCGACCACCAGCACCGTCTGGTACATCCCGCTCTTGATATAGGCATCGGCGATCGAGAGGCCGTAGACAAAGCCGCTGCACTGGGTGCGGATGTCGAGCGCCGGCACCGTGCCGATGCCGAGTGCCTTCTGGAGGTAGACGCCGTTGCCGGGAGCGAAGTGATCGGAGGTGGAGGTGGCGTAGACGATCGCGTCGATCTCCGAGGCCTCCATCCCCGCCTTGGCGAGGGCGCGCTGGGTCGCGAGGAGCGAGAAGCCGGTGGCCGACTCGCCTTCGACGGCCCAGTGACGCTGCTGGATGCCGGTGCGCTGGCGGATCCATTCGTCCGTGGTGTCCATCAGCTTGCTGAGGTCGTCGTTGGTGACGACGCGCTCGGGGACGGCGCGGCCGGTGGCGACAAGGCGGGTGTTGGGCATCCCCAAATGTAGCGCCGCGTCGCGCGGTGGGGCCTGTAGGGGCGCGTAGGGGCGCAGCATGCTGCGCCCCTACCCCACGGTCCACCGCGCGCCCTACGCGCATCCCGGCGTCCCGTTGATATTGGTGTCATGCACCTCGTCGTCCCCGCCGCCGACCATCTTGCCAGTTACCGCGACGCCCTGGCGCGCGGCTGGTCGCCCGATACTCGGCGGCCGGCGGCTGCCGGTGAGGAGTTGCAGCGGGTCGAGGCCGATCCGGCCCGTTTCCTGAGGGAACAGGACGACATGACCGCCAGCGGGCCACCGATCCATCTGCCTGATGGCACCGCGGTGCCCCGGCTGCCGGGCTACCGCCGCTGGCTCTGGGATGGCGCGTTCGCCGGCGTGATCTCCTTTCGCTGGCAGCCGGGTGGCGAATCGCTGCCGCCCTACTGCCTCGGCCACGTCGGCTATTCGGTGGTCCCTTGGCGCCAGGGGCGCGGCTACGCCACCAAGGCGCTCCGCCACTTCCTCGCCGACCTGCCGCCGCTCGGGCTGCGCTACGTGGAGCTGACCTGCAACACCGACAACGCCGCCTCCCGCCGTGTCATTGAAGTGAACGGCGGCGTGCTGGTGGAACAATTTTCCCCGCCCAACGTCGTGGGTGGCGGCGAGAGCCTGCGGTTCAGGATCGCGCTGTCGCAGTAGTCCGGATCGGCAGGTCGTCTCCTTCCACGAGTTGTCGTGACCTTCCCTCCGTTGCCGTGGCTCCTGGCGATCGCCGTGCTCATGCCGATCGTCGCCTGGCTCTTTCAGCGGCACCACCGCGAGAAATTGCTCGCCCGATTGCGCGCGGCGTGGGGCCGGGTCGGCCCGATCAGCACGCTCGACGACGATGGCGTGGCAGAGGCGTGGCGCGAACTGCGGCACGTGCCGCCCGACGGCGACGAAATCGACGACCGCACCTGGGCCGACCTCGATCTCGATCGCGTCCTCGCGACGCTCGACCGGACGCACACCGGCCTCGGCCGTCAGCGGCTGTATTGGCGCCTGCGCAGTGGTGCGCCGTGGCACGCAACGCCGGCCCTTGAACCGCTCGTGCAGGAGTTCGGCAGCAATGCCGCGCTCCGCGAGGCGGTCGGCAGCCAGCTGAGCGGCGCCGGTCGTCACCTGGGCTACGGACTCTGGGTCCTCACGCGGCCCGAATTGATCGTGGTCCGTTGGTGGTACTGGGCCTTCCCGCTGCTCGCGATCACCATGCTCGGCAGCCTGATCGCGATCGCCTTCGTCCCGAAGATCGTGCTGCTCACGCTGGCTCTGGTCGTGATCAACCTGATCGTGCGCATGGCGACCGCGTGGCAGATGCCGGGGCTGCTTGCACCGATGCGCCAGATCGGACCGATGATCGGGAGTGCCGAGCGCCTGCTGGAGATCGAGGCACTGCGCGACCTGGGGAAGGGTCGGATCGCCACCGACGTGGCGGATCTCCGCCCGCTGAAGCGCATCTCCCGATGGGTGAGCCGCGACGCGGTGGCGAGCGGGGAGATTCTCACCGCGATCTGGGAGTACTTCAACCTCCTCTTCATCCTCGACGCCAACGCCCTCTTTCTCGGGGCGCAGCACCTGCGCCGACTCGGACCCGTGCTCGCGCGCGTGGCGTCGTGGATCGGCGACGTGGACGTGGCCCTCACCGTGGCCTCGCTCCGGGCCGAGCCGCGCGACTGGTGCGTGCCGGTGGTGCGAGCCGGCGCGACGACGGTGACGCGGATGTGGCATCCGCTCATTGCAGAGCCGGTGACCAATGACGTGACGCTGGCGCCCGGGCACGGCGCGATCATCACCGGCGCCAACATGTCGGGGAAAAGCACCTACCTCCGGACCGTCGGCATCGCCGCCGTCCTCTCGCGTGCGCTGAACAGTTGCCCCGCGGACGCGTGGCAGGGCGAGCTGTTCCGGGTGCGGTCATTGATTGGACGCAACGACGACCTCGCAGCCGGGAAGAGCTACTACCAGGTCGAGGCCGATGGGGTGGTGACGATGCTGCAGGATGCGAATGCTCGGCAGGCGACGCTCTTCCTGCTCGATGAACTGCTTCGGGGCACCAACACGATCGAGCGTCTCGCGGCGGGGGAGGCGGTGTTGCGGGCGTTGCTCACGGCGCATGCCGGCGCATCCCCACACGCGGTAATCGTTGCCACCCACGACGGTGAACTGGTGTCGATGCTGGCGGACCGTTACGCACCGTTCCACTTCCGCGAGACAATCGGGCCGGAGGGACTCTCCTTCGACTATCACCGCCACGAAGGGCCCGCGAGCACGCGCACGGCGATCGCACTGTTGGAGGCGACGGGCGCACCGGCGGCGGTGGTGGCCGCAGCGCGGGCACGGGCCGAGGAGTTGGATCGCGGGACCGCGCGTGCGCCGCGCCAGCAGAGTGGGGGGTGAGCGTGCCCACTCGCCATCCTCTGCTGTTGCGGCGTGTCGTGCGCACCCTGCTCGCCTTCGGCTTCATCGCGGCCGGTGTGCTGCACTTCCTCAAGCCTGAGCCGTACCTGGCCATCATGCCGCCCTGGCTACCGGCCCACGCGTTGCTGGTGCAGATCAGCGGAATTGCGGAACTCGCCGGCGGCGTCGGGCTCTTGCTGCCGAGGTGGCGCCGCGCTGCGGGGATCGGGCTGATCGTGATGTTGATCATGATCCTGCCGGCCAACGTGCAGATGCTGTTGAACTATCAGGCGCGCGGTGCCCCATCGCGGGAGATCGTGCTGCTCTGGCTGCGCCTTCCCCTGCAGTTGGTGCTGATCTGGGCGGTGTGGCGGGTGTCGCGCAGCGAGGCCTAGGGTGCGCGACCGTACTGCGACGTAGATTCTGTTGAACATTCCCTCAAACCGGCCGAGCCAACGATGGGACTCTTCTCCTTCTTCTGGGACCTCAGCCAGGAACAGCGGCTCCGCGAGGCGCGCAGCACGGCCGACGGACACGCGGTCGACAATCGCGCAACGCGCTCGGAGCTCGGCGAGGTTCGTGACGCAGCGGAACGCCTGGCCTTGGTCAACCAGGCGCTCTGGGAGATCGTGCAGGAGCGGCTTGGCCTGGATGCTGACGATCTTGAGGCGAAGGTGCGCGAGATTGACGCCCGCGACGGTCGGGTCGATGGCCGGATGACCGCAGGCGTCACGCACTGCCCGACCTGCCAGCGGCCGAATGCCGGGGGGCGGAGTGTGTGCCTCTATTGCGGCGCGGCGCTGCGGTAACCCGGATGCCGACATTGCCCGGATTCACCCCATGAGCGCCCTCCGCAAACTGCGGGCGATCCTCACGATGGGCGTGGTCTCCGGGGTGTTCTGGGGAACGGCCTCGCTGCTTGGCTTCGCGGGCTACCAGTTGCTCAAGCACGGCACCCTGGGCTTCAGCGCTGTCCTTCTCGTACCAACCACGATTATCGGCTTCGTCGGCGGCATTCTCTACGCCACGGCGATTGCGCTGCTGCCGAGGCGTGACGACTCACCGGGACTCAGCCCATGGCGCTCCGCGCTCATCGGCGCGCTCGGCGGCGTCGTGATGATTGGCCTCATTCTGCTCGCGCTCCTGCGCGGCGTGAGTGAGGTCAATGTGCTCGGCGCTATCGTCTTCCCCGTCAGCGTCTTCGCTATCCTCGGGGCCGCGACCGGCTACGCCATTTCTGATACGGCCAAGCGCGGGGCCCTGCCGAAGGGCGACGCAGACTCTGACGATCGACACCTCCCGGCCTGACGCCGTGGTGCCACGCTGTCGAACGACTCCCGCTCACGACCCCACGCGCCAGCTGTACCGCACGATGCTATCCTGGTCGCCCGGTTCGCCATCAGTGCCCCATGCCCTCCCTCGTTCGATGGCGTAGAGCCGCACCGAGGCGGGAAAGGCGACGATGCCGAGGTCGCCGCCACGAGAGTCCAGAAAGCGCCACTGCCGCCGCCCTCCAACGACGCCGAAGAGCTCGATCGCGATCGTCCCATCACGGCCCATCAGCGCGCTGCGAAATGGTGGGTAGTGTGTCGGGAAGGTCGCCTTGCCGTACATCTGGAGCAGTTGCGGCGGAACACCCTTCGCACTCATGAGCGCGGCCCTGGCGCTGTCGATCGCGCGCGACGGGATTGCCACGGGTCGGTAGCGGTACTCTCGATTCAACAGCGAGTCGCCCTTCGTCGCATCCACCACGACGACGCGGTAACGACCTTCGGTGGCGGTACCAGGCCCGGCCGTCACGAGCGCAAATCGGTTCCGGTCCAGCGGCTCGGTGATCGCCGCCCGCGGGCACCACGGGACGACGACCCTCCCATTGCGGTCGCCGGATTCGCACGTGGTCACGTCATTTGGGATCGCGCCCAGGTACTGCGTGAGGCGTCCCTCGCGGCTCTCCCGCAAGAAGAACCGCGAATGGCCCGCAGGCACGTTGAGCCACGCGGGTAAGGTCGCGCCCTCTCGCCAGAAACTCATGGTGAGCAACGAGCGATCGGGCGCGAGGCCGAACAGGAACGGTTGCGTGATCGGGGCCTCAGTGATCGCCTCGCCGCGCGGGCCCAGCAGCGCGATCGGCAACTTCTCCATGCGCACGAGCTTCAGGTCAGGCCCGACGAAGGTGAGGCGTGGCTGGCTGGCCTCGGTCAACCAGAGCGTGTCACCGACCCACCCCGCCCGCGTGCCCTCAATGCGACGGAACTCGCCCGGGCCTTCCCCGTTCCGGCCGAAGGTGCCAAGCGGTCGGCCATCGGGGGCGAAGAAGCGGAAGTTCCGATCCTGCTGCTGGCTCGCCACCATGACGCCTTTGGGCGAGACGAAGAGCCACCAGATCGGCAGCAGGTCGTTCGCTTCGGCGTCGATGCGGAGCTCTTCTCGTGCCTGGATGACGGACTGCGCCGAGACGTAAGGGGCGCGCGCGCCCGCAAGCAGTGCGAGCACCACCAGGAGGAGCGTTGGCCGACTGGTCAGGGAAGGAGGCATCCCTGATGATCGCCCCAGACTCGGAGGCGCGGAAGTGGCGCCCCGCCAGTGCCTCCCCCGCTATAGCTTGCAAGGCGACCTCCCGACGCACCCTCCCCTCCCCGGAGTGCCCATGCGCGCTGCCGCCCTGCTGATCACCACCGCCCTCATCGGTTGCCAGACCGCGCCAGAGCCATCCACGAGCACCGCTTCCGTGCGCGACTCGGCTGGCGTCGAGATCGTCACCAGCACGACGCCCACCTGGCAGGAGGGCGAGGGGTGGCAGGTCGATACCATGCCGATGACGGTGATCGGCGCCGACGAGAGCGACCCGCAGCAACAGTGGAAGTATGTGGAGGGAGCCGCCCGGCTTTCGGATGGCAGCATCGCCGTCGCCGCGGACGGATCGATCCGTCTCTTCGGTGCCGACGGCCGCTTCGTGCGACTGATCAGCCGGACCGGCGAAGGGCCGGGCGAATTTCGCTACCTTGGCGACCTGCTCGCCCTGCCGGGTGACACGATCCGGGCCAACAACAGCTTTGGGTACCAGGTGGCCTGGTACACGCCGAGCGGCCGGCTCATTCGCGAGGAGCGCCTCGACCGCGAGCAGCTCGCGCGATTCGGCCCGTGGTCCGAATGCAGCAACGGCTTCCTCCCGGACGGCTCTCGCTACGGCTGCAAGAAGGACCCGTCGATCCCGCTTTCCGCGACGAATCGCCCAAGCGTCATCGATGCGAGCGGCATGAGTTCCCCCGGGCCCGGGCTGCTCCGCCAGCTGAACCGCGTCTGGCTTGTCACGCCTGCCCGCGACACGGCCTACCCGGTCGGGATCGAGGCGGGGCTCGAGCAATTCGGCGTGACGCTCGAGGCGGGGCGCGAGGCGTTCGTAATGCATCCGTTCCATTCGCGATCGTACTTCGCCAGCGGCGGCACCCCGCAGCGCCTCGCGATCGCGACCAATCCGGAGTATCGCATCGAACTCTGGTCGATGACGGGCAAGCTCGAACGGATCATCGAACGGCCCGGTGCTCGACAGACCCCGCCCCCCGACGAGATCGCGCGGGCACACGAATACATGGCCAGCCAGCTGGACTACATGGACCAGGCGACGCGGGATCGCGTGCTCGCCCAGGTGCCCACGCCGGACTCCCTCGCCGCCGTATCTGGCCTGGCGATGATGCCTTCCGGAGAGTTGCTCGTCCAGCGGGAGGGTCGCCTCCTGTCGCAGCCGGCCACGGTCTGGGATGTCTTCGGCACCGATGGCGGCCTCCTCGGCAACATTCGCATCCCCGGCCACATGCGGCTGCTCGCCGCCGGGTCCGACCACCTGCTGGTGATGCGCCGAACCCCCGACGATGCCTGGTTGGTCGAGGCCTACCGACTGAAGCGGTAATATTGGATGACTCTCCCCTGAGGCCCCGATGACGCTGCAGGAAGCCCTCGACGCGCTCAAGGCGCTCGGCAACGAAAGTGTCCGCGTGCACAATCGGAAGTTCGGCGCCGGCGACAACCAATACGGCGCCAAGCTCGGCGACATCCGCAAACTCGCCGCGCAAATGAAGGCCGACCATCAGTCGGCGATGGACCTCTACGACAGCGGTATCATCGACGCGCAGCTGCTCGCCATCCTGCTGATCAAGCCGAAGAAGCTCTCACTCGATGAGCTCGACCGCATTGTGCGTGCGGCGACTTTCTCGCAGGTGGCCGACTGGGTCAACGCCTACCTGGTGAAGGAGTACCCCGAGAAGGAGGCGCTGCGCGTGAGGTGGATGGCCGACGCCGACCCGTGGGCCGCGCGCGCCGGGTGGGGACTCACCTCCGGCCGCGTCGCTCGGAGTCCGGAAGGAATCGACCTGACCGCACTGCTCGACCGGATCGAGGCCGAGATGCCGACGGCACCCGCGCCGACGCAGTGGACGATGAACAGCTGCCTCGCGAACATCGGCATCCACCATCCCGCGCTGCGGAAGCGCGCCCTCGCCATCGGCGAACGTCTCGGCATCTATCGCGACTATCCGGTCTCGAAGGGGTGCACGTCGCCGTTTGCGCCGGTGTGGATCAATGAGATGGTGAGGCGGCAGGGGTAGGGGCGATGATCGATGATCGATGGTCGATGATCGGTGGAACTGTCATCCTGAGCGGAGCAGCCTGAAGGGCTGCGCAGTCGAAGGACCCTTGACCGGAGTCACCGTGCGCCTCCTTTCGCCTGTCGCGCTCACACTCGCGCTGCTCGCATGCAGCTCGACAGCTGAGCCAGCGATACCCATCGCGAGCATCCGCGACTCGGCTGGCGTCGCAATCGTCACGAGCACCACGGGCGCGTGGCAGGATGGCGAGGCGTGGGAGGTCGACTCCGTCCCGACCACTGTGCTCGGCGCCGACGAAAACGATCCGCAGCAGCAGTGGCGCTCGATCGAAGCGGCCGTGCGATTCGCCGACGGCCGCATCGCCGTGGCGGTCGATGGCTCCATTCGGCTCTTTGGTGCGGATGGCCGCTTCGTGCGGCTGCTCAGCCGCACGGGCGAGGGGCCGGGCGAGTTCCGCCGCGTCGGGGCGCTGCAGCTCGTGGCGGGAGACACGCTGCGCGTTCACGACCCGTGGCTCACGCGTGTGGCCTACTATGCGCCCGACGGACGGTACTCCCGCGAGCAGCCCTTGGCCCTCGATCGGTTCAACGCGCTTGGCCGATGGGTCGAGTGCGTCCCGATGCTCCTCGTCGACGGCTCGCAGCTCGCCTGCCAGGAGGACTCGACCGCGGCCGGGGCATCTGGCACTGAGTCGTCGCCCGACGACGCTCCCGGCACCCACCGACGCCGGATCAGGCGATGGGCGGTCCCGCCCACGCTCGACACCGCCTACCCACTCGGGATGTTCTCGGGGCTCACTAGCCACAACATCGCCGTGGCCCCCGGGCGCACGGTGTCCGTCCTGCACCCCTTCGACCCCTGGCCTCAGATCGCGGGCGGCGGCTCCCCACTCCGCATCGCGCTCTGGGCGAGCCACGATTACCGCATCGAACTGTGGACACCTGCGGGCGTCCTCGAGCGGATCGTCCAGCGCATCGGCGCACGGCGCGCGACGCCGAAGGTGGCGACGCCAGAGGAGCGCGAGTACACTGCCCGCACGATCTTCAACCTCGACGCCGCAACGCGGGAGCGCGTGCTGGACGCCGTGCCACGACCCGATTCGATGCCGGCTCTCGTGGATCTCGAGTTCACGAGCGACGGACACCTCCTTGTGCAGCGAGAGGGATTCCTCGCGATGCAGTCCGCATCGAGCTGGGATGTCTTTGCCCCAGACGGTCGCTTCCTTGGATCGTTCCGGCTGCCTGGCAACGCCCGCATCATCCAGGCCGGCAAAGACTTCCTGCTGGTGCAGCGACGGACCGTCGAGGGCGGCGTCCTGGTTGGGGTCTACCGCGTCACGCGGTAGCCGTCGGGTGGCGCCCCAATTGTCACACCACCGCGACATGTTGATTTGGCATCCAGCACTCACTGCCGAGTCGGTGTTCCAACGGGAGGCGAGATTGAACGACGACACTGCAGATGAGGTCGGAGGCGAATCCCCCCATCTGGGGCGGGAATCGTTCCTGGGTATATGGATCGTCGAAGATGACGAATTCGAGGTATTGCCGAGCGAGGAAGGGGGATTGCTCGCATTTGTCGTCAGCAACGGGATGCCGATCAACCCCGCCTGGGTGATTTCACGGGGGCACTGGGATCGGCCGTCTCCCATTGCCCCATGACCGCCGGCTACTCCGGTACCCCGCTCAGCAAGAAGCTCGGCATCGGCGGAGGGCCCCGCGTGCGCCGCGGCAGTTTCTACCGCGCGAGCCTCCTCCTCCCGATTCTGCTCCCCGGAGTATTCTGGCTCCTGCCGGCGCCACTGGCCGACATTGCGGGTGCCGCAGATCCCAGCGGGATCGTCCTCGGACCACTGCTGGGTTCGCTCGTGCTCGGAGGGATCCCCTACGCCGCTTTCGCTCTGCTCATCCTGATCTGGAGCCGTGGCAAGAGTGGGAGAGAGCTGCGCCGCGTCTCGTGGTGGTCGCCGGTACTCTTCCTCCCGCCGCTCCTGGCCTGGATCGCGTGGCAGATGATGTTCACCGGCCAGTCGCTTGGTGTGGCGGACTGGGACATCGGCTTGATGTATGGTGTGCTCAGCCTGCTCGTTGGCTACTTCTACGTCCTCTGTGTCGCGGGCCTGGCTTGGGCTGCCACGCGACTCGGCTGGCTCGAAGCGATCGAGCCAGCCTGAGCACGAGCTCGCGACGATCCGGACCAACGAGACCGCGCGGCGTCAGGGGTTGCGGGAGCGCGCCCCTCGCTCAGCTCGCGGGGATGAAGCGGGCGCCCGCCTCTTGCGCCACCGAGAGAGCGAAGATCCCCGACGGCTGGAGGATCACCCCTGGGAGCAACGCGCGGACCGCCGTCGCGTAGGCCGCCGCCTCCGACAGCCCAGTCGCGACGTAGCGCGGCACGACGTAGACGCGCAGTGCCACGTCGCACGCCAACACGACCCCACCCTCGGCCGCAAACCGCTCGAGCGTCAGGTCTCGGAACGGTTCCGGAACCTCGGCGCGCGCCGCACGGACGGGATTGACCTTGAGTGGTGCGCCGGCGGCATCGCGGAATCCGTGGCGGGTCGAGGCGTCGAATGCCGCCCAGTAGCTGTCTTGCATCGCCAGCTCGATCCCGTTGTGGCGCAGTACCAGCACGCGGCTCATCCCCGACGGCTTGGTGCCGAACACCTCGGTCATCTGCCTCCCCCAGATGACGGCTCGCAGGACCGGATCGCCCTCGCTCACTTCAGGGGCGTCAAAGACTGCCCGGTGGGCGCCGACGAGTCGCGAGCGCCACGTCATGTCCCACGGGCCGCGCGTCGGCGAGCTCGGCGACGGTCCCGCGGTTGCCGAGAGGGCTTCCGGTAGGTGTCCGCCAAGGAGGGTCGCGGCACCGAGGAGGCCGAGGAAGTCGCGTCGCGGGGTCGTCATGTCAATCTCCAGGTCAGGGTAGGTCATACCTCAATGATGCGGAAGATCGGCCGCACAGGCGACATCCTGCGCGACCCGCCACCCGCATCGCCCCGCGCCGAATCACCCACTCCGCCACCACGATGTTGATCACCCAGCCGAGCCCCATCATCACCGCCCGCGGCCCCTCGGTCGGCTGCCCGACCAGCAGGAACCATGGCAGGTGCGTAAAGACCTGCGTCCCGGCGCCCATCCCGATCGCATAGGCACGGGTCATCCATTCGCCATGCTCGGCGTAGCGCCGCCGCCAGATCGCGTCGAGGCTCAGCACCAGCGACCCCAGCATTGCGACGCCAACGAGGAGGCGCATCGCGTAGAGCGCCACGCCGTCTCCGGCGGGCCAGGGATAGGTGAGTGTCATCCAGAGTCCAGTCACCGCAACGAGCAGGGCGAGGGGGAGCAGGAGCCACCCCGCGGCCCGATGCCAACGCGGCGCGCGGCGCCGCAGTCCCGCCGAGAACTGGAACGCGCCGACCATGCCGAAGGGCACCGCCGCCAGCAGGTGCAACAGCACGGGAAGCGGCATCGCCATGAATCGAGCATTTGCTTCGGTGATCGGTCCGCCGCGCGCGAGGTCAGCCACACGCGCCCCACCCGCCACCGACGGAACCAGCGCCAGCAGGAGGAGCAGCGACGGCACCAACCAGTCGCCTCGGCGCGCGGTGGTGGACGCCGGCTTCACCGACGGGCACCCGCGTTCACGAACGCGGCCTGCGCCGTGGCGGCTGCGGGAGCAAGCAGCAGCACCAGCGCTGCAACCGCCGCAGGCATCGTGAGCCGAGCCACGAGGCGACGGACCAGCGGCGCGACGACGAACACTGTCGGAAATGCGATCGGCCAGGTCCGGAGGCAGCTGTGTCCCCACTGGGCGAGCAAACCAGGATGAATGCCCTGCGTGGTGAACAGGACATAGCCCGAGACGATCGCGACCATCACGGCCGAGAGGAGGGCGCTGAAGAGAACGGGGGCGAAGCGAGTAGGGATGCGCATTGTGTGCTCCTTATGTTGAGTTGTGGTCGTGTTGGTCACGACGCGAAGAGCGCGTGATCGAGCCAGCCCGCGAGGTAGAGCCCGAGGCCGTAGATCGTGTGGGTGATGAGACTCTGCAGTCGGGCCGCGTTGGGGCGCGGCGTCCGTGACGCGGCGATGCCGGCGCCCATGGCTGGCTGCATGATCAGCAGCGGCGCCGCCGTGGTGCCTATGCCGACGAGGAGTGCCGGGCCGAGGGTTGGCCGCTGCAGCCAGGCCGCGCCCCAGATGGCGAGCAGCAGGGCCGCGAAGCTGACGCCGATCAGGTAGTGCGCCGTCCAACCGATGAGGCGCTCGCCGCGGACGGGGGCCGACCGGGCGATGGCGTCGTGACGGAATCGCCCGGAGGCCATCCCGCCGACCCAGCGGCCGAGCAACGCGTAGTCGAGGCGCGCGAAGCCGAAGAGGGGCTGCCGCACGGCGCCCCAGAGGTCCATCCACAGCGTGGCACCGACGCCGATTGGCAATGCATGGATGAGCAGTTCCATCGTTCCTCCCAGGTGACCTTGAACCCTTCGAGCGGACAGGTTACAACTTCAAGTCGACTTGAGGTCAAGGGGGGCGGATGGACATCGGGGAATTGGCGCGGCAGTCGGGCTCGGCGCCGTCGGCACTGCGGTTCTACGAGGAGAGGGGATTGATCCGCTCGAGCGGACGGCACGGCCTGCGCCGCCAGTACGAGCCGGAGGTGCTCGATCAGGTGGCGTTGATCACACTGGGGCGGTCGGCGGGGCTCACGCTCGACGAGATCGGGCAGATGCTGACGGTGGGTGGCCGTGCGAAGGTCGATCGTCAGCTGCTGACGGATCGTGCGGATGCGATCGACGACCAGATCCGCAAGCTGACGACCATCCGCGAGGGACTGCGTCACGCGGCCGCCTGCCAGGCGCCCGATCATCTGGCGTGTCCGAAGTTCCGTCGGTTGATGGGGCTCGCGGTGTGGAAGGCGGCCGTCACGCCGAAGCGTGCGGGGCGATCGCAACCGCCGCCGCCACGCCGCGGTGGCGCCCCGCCCCGGCCCACCTCGTTGTAGCTTGGAAGGAGACTCCCCCAACCGTCGGTTGACCATGACGCTGCAGCATCCATCGGCGCCTGATCTTCCTCGTCTGCTGCTCGCTGCCCTGCTCGTGATGCCCGCCGTGGCACACGCCCAGGGCGGCCCGGCCGGACACGACTTCGTCGCGTGGACCGATTCGGTTGCGTCGGCACCATCCGGCGCGGCACTCGACGCACTGCGCGCCAACACTCAGATCTGGAACGGCGGGCAACGCTCCCTCGCCCGCGGCTGGTGGCAACTCCGGCGCGGCGTCGTGACGGGCAACGCGAACACCGTCGAAGCCGGCATCCGCGTGCTGGTGATCGAACGCACCGCACAGCGAGAGTCGCCGTGGCCGGCGTACTTCCTCGCACGCGGCTTCCATGACCTGAGCGTGCTTCGTGCGCCGATCCGGAGCAATCTGGCGCAGCCCGAGGGCGAATCGAACGTCGCGACCTTCTGGCATCTGCTCGTGCCGCTGATCGACGCCCACCCGGCATTTGCCCCCGCCGCGCGCCTCGCGACCGACGCGCTCCTCGCGCTTGGCGATCGCACGCTTCGCCCCGATGAGCTGACCGTCCTGCGCACCTTGCTGCTGCGCGAGCCGTCGAACGCCGACCTGATGATCGTGGAAGCACGACGACTTCGCGCGACGGGCGCGATGCCGGCCGCACTGGCCCGTTTCGACGCCGCCCGCACCCATGGTGGCGACCGCGGTGTCCTGGGCCTGGAGCGGGCGCGAACGCTTGCGGTCCTCGGTCGAGTCGCGGAAGGCGAAGCGGCGTACTGGGAGGGAATGACGGCACTCACGCCGGCCGGGCGCGAAGCGTATCGCACGGACCTCGCCTGGTTCGTCCACCCCGACACGCTGGCACCCTTCGACCGCGTGCCGACCGACTCGGTCCATGACTGGCTGCAGCGCTTCTGGCTCGAGCGCGATGCGCTCGCGGCCAACCGGCCCGGCGAACGACTGCAAGAGCAGCTCCTGCGGTGGAACGACGCCTTCCGTGACTACCACGTCCCGCTCCCGTGGCGCAGGGCGCAGTTCGGCCGGGTCGAGCACCTCTTCGAGGAGCTCGACCTCTGCCTCAACAACGCCGGTCGCCGACTGCAGGAGGACCTCGCGCGATTGCAGCCAAGCCTGACCGGCGACACGCGCAGTGACGAACCGATCCTCGACCACCGCGGCCTGATCGTGTTGCGGCATGGGCTGCCGGTGCGTCGCGTCCACGGCAGGCCAGCAGCCGATACCGACACGACGATCCAGAAGTTCATCAACCGCCGCGGTGCGAACCTCGCCCCCGCGCTGCGTGCCGAGGTGATGGCGGAGTCGATGCGCTTCAACGAGAGTTGGGTCTATTGGCTGGAAGGACGGTGGCGCACCTTCTCCTTCCGCGGCAGCCAGGCACTCGGCTACCACGCCGCCACCACGCTGATGAGTTACCTCCCGCTCACCGATGCGATCGGTCGGAGTTTCGCGGCCGATTGGCAGCTGCGCGTCGGGCTTTCGGAGGAGTGGGCGCGCGCAGACGCCCGGTTGCGGGAGCGGCCGACGGCGGGGAATCCACGCGCCATCACCTGCGACGACGTCTTCGGCGCCGCGGTACGCCAGCAGCGGGTCGACGCGGAGCTCGGCATCGCCACCGACAGCGATTCGCCGCCGATGTACGACCCCTGGCCGTCGGCGATTGCGGTCTACGGCCTCGGACACGACGCGGCGACGGGGAAGGCGTTGATCGCGCTCGCGATCCCGCGCGACCGGCTCGAGAGCACGCCGGTCGGCGACGGGCGGCGTGACCAGCCGGTGCAGATCCGCGTGACGGCGTACGAGCGGAGCAGCGGCCGATTCGTGGCGCTCGACTCGCTGGTCCACTTCCTGAGCCGCGACACCGATTTCTCCGGTAGTTTCGCCAACCAGCTGCTCGAGCTCCCGCTCACGCCGGGGTCCTGGCGCGTCGCCGTCAAGCTGACCCAGGGAATCGATACGACCGGTTCGTACGCGCTCCTGCCGGAGCTCACGATCGGTCCCTCGAGTCGAATGACGATGAGTGATCTCGTGCTGGGTCGGGCCGGGGGCGCCGCGTGGAAGACACCGCACGGCGGCAGCTTCCCGGTCAACACGCTCGGCACCTGGCCGCGGCGCGATGAGGCGGCGGTCTACTACGAAGTGTACGGCGCGCGGACCGGGGACACGCTGCAAAGCCGGATCGAGATCCGCTCACTCGCGCCGGGACGCGGGAGTGATCGCATCTCGGCAGCGTTCCGCGAGGTCGTGGGCGACGGACCGGTCTCGGTGGAGCGTCGCCTCGGCCTGGCAGAACTCCGCGGCGGGCAGTACGAACTGAAGGTGACGATCGAGTCGTCGAGCGGCTCGGTCAGCCGCCAGCAACGGCTGATCGTGACCGTTCCGTGAGGTGACCTGATGCCAGGGTGGCGCCCCACCCTGGACCGCCTCGATGTAGCTTGGGAGGGAATCCTTCAACCGTCGGTCGACCATGACGCTGCAGCATCCGGCCGTTCAGCGGCTCCTCCAGATGGGATTGGTCTATCTGGCAATCCTCGCGTTCTTTGGCGAGCTCCGCTGGGGCTCGAACGCGATGTTTCTCTTCGGGTCGACCTGGATCGGCCAAGCGATCGTGACGGTGTTTCTGAAGCCGCGCGATACGAGTGATGTTCCCCCTCGGTTGCCGGAAACGCGATGAGGCGTGGCGACACGATCGCCCTCGCGCTGCTGTGGTGCGGGCTGCCACTCCTCGGCATCGCCGCCCAGCAGATCGACGTGCGGCCGGCGCCCCCGGAGGGGTGCAAGGGCACACCGACCGCGGACTCCACCATCTACGACGCCGAGGAAGCATCACCCGGTCCCCAGCTTCGGAGCTTTCGGAGGCTGGAAATGCCGACGGCCCTCCGCGAAGCCGGCGGGAAGGGTGGCGTGACGCTCGCCTACGTCGTGAACGCCGATGGCCGGGTCGACAGCAGCAACGTGGTGGTGATGACGGTCAGCGACTCGACGTTGATCGCGCCGGCCCGTGCCGTGGTCGTCGGGTCGCGCTTCTGGCCCGGCTGCCGCGCAGGCATCCCGGTCCGCGTGCAGGTGACCCAGTCGTTCGGCTTCGAGGCGAAGAACTACGACTCGAGGGGATTCCTCATCCGGCCAAAGGGTGGTGGATGAGGCGCAGCGCTTCTTGATGCCGAGCCCACCTCCGGAGGAGCTATCTCTCCCTTCCGATACGCCCTCGTTGCCGCCGGGCTGATCGCCCTCCCCGTCACGGGGCAGCGCGCCCCGACGGTCCGCGACAGCGCCGGGATTCGCATTGTCACCAACGGCACCATCGCAGTGCCGGCGCGGCGCATCGATCCTCGACCGCTTCTCGTGCTCGGTGAGGATGAAGGCACCGTCACCTTTGGCACGGTCGTCGGCGCGATCCGCCTGAGTGATGGCAGCGTGGTGGTGGCCGATGGCAAGGCGAGGGAGTTGCGGCTCTTCGAGGCCGCTGGACGGCTCGTGCGGACGGTGGCCCGGCGCGGTGAGGGCCCTGGCGACCTGGAACGATTCGGTGGACTCCTTCGGCTCCCAGGGGACACCATCCTTCTCTGGGACATTCAGCTGAATCGGCTGACCCGCTTTTCGCGGTCCGGCCTGCTCGTGCGGACGACGCTCGTCGATCGACTTCCGACCGTCCGACATAACAGCATGGTCTCCTCCACCCCTTCGATCATGCTGCTCGGCGCATTCTCCGATGGCACCCTGCTCGGGAGCTACACTGGAATGCGCCTCGATCCACCAACTGCGCTCTACCGTGACACCCTCTCCCTCGCCCGGATCACGCCGCCCAGTGCGGTGTCCACCATCGGCGCGGTGCAGATTGGCGAGGTGTATGTCTTCGAATCATCCGCAACTGGACTCCTCTCGTCGGACATTCGCCCGTTCACCACGGGTGGCAAGGTCGCGGCTGGCACCAGCTCGTTCTGGTTCCACGACGGGCGTCGCTTCGAGCTTCGTGAGTTCACGCCGAGCGGTGCGCTGAAGACGATTGTCCGCCTGGCGCGAACGCCGGCGCCCGTGACGCCGAAGGAGATTGCCGCGCATCGCGCCGACCTGATCGCCTCAGCCAAGGCCGACAAGGATCCCGATCCGGCGATGCGCGCCCGGTCAATTGAGCAAAGCAAGTTGATTGGCAAATGGCTTTCCTTCCCGGCGACCCATCCGGCGTTCACTGGACTGGTCGTCGCGAGCACCGGTGAAGTCTGGGCTCGTGAGCATGGCGATTCGACCAAGGCCCAGCGATGGCATGTCTTCGCGGCGACGGGCGTGCGGATGGCGACGATCGAGCTTCCGGCGGGTGTGGAGCCGCTCGAGATCGGCCGGGACTATGTATTGGCGCGCGTCCGCAACGAGGATGACGTCGAGAGCGTGCGGGTGTATCGGTACCAGCGCTGACGGACGACGGGGACGGGAGGTGTCACCAAACTGTCATCTCCCTGCCACGCCAGCGCCATTTCGTTTCCCGACATTCGGATCGCACTCCTCCTTCCCCACCCTGGGATGACTCATGCGATTTCCGCGCCCCTTCCTCATCGCCGTGCTCACCCTCCCGGCCTGCAGCAGCGAACGCGCCGCTGGCGTGGGCGCCAACGCCATCAGCCCAACAACCGTCACCGTCGACACGGTACCCGTGCTGGTGCTGCCGTCGCTCGGGCCGAACGACTCGGTGAATTTCGGCTCGACCAAGTTCGTCGCGAGGCTGGCCAATGGCGAACTGGCGATCCTCGACGAATCGAGCCGGACCATCCGCGTGTTCGGGGCCGCAGGGGAATCGCTCCGGGAGATCGGGCGCCGAGGGGAGGGCCCTGGCGAGTTCCAGTTCCCGATGTGGCTGGGCGAGTGCCGGCCCGACACTCTGTTCGCTATTGATCCCGCCACGGCCCGCGTTTCGCTCTTCGACAGCCAAGGCCAGTTCGTACGGCAGCACCCCTTCAAGAGCCGCGGCAGCATGATGGCCTGTGATGTGACCGGGCAGATGCTGCGTCTCGACCTCATCGGCAACACCGGGATGCCAACCGAGCAATCGCCACTCTATCAGGGCACCGTCTCTCTGGTCGGCTTTGACACGCCGGACCGCGTGCTCGACACCATTCCACTCTATCGCAATCGCCCGATGGGGCAGCAGGGGTGGATCGCGTCGGCCAACGGCACCGTGTACGTCGGGCGGGGCGACTCCGGCTTCGTCGAGAGCTGGCGGCCCGGTGACAGTACGCGGACTCGCCATCCGCTGGGCACCGCCGGCCGCATCCCAACGGCCGCACAGTACCAGGCCGAGATCGACCGGTGGTTACGCATGCTCAGCCGTCCGGAAGATCGGGTGCGCCCGCGCGAGATCCTGATGCGCATCCCCGCCCCGGCCACGATGCCTGCCTTCCGCGCCATCCTCGCCGATCCGACCGGAGCGGTGTGGGCGGTGACGTCACCGGCGGGTGAACCCGTGACGGTCCTCGAGGGGATCGATTCGCTCGGGCGGCCGTTGCCGCCACTCCGCCTCCCCGGCGACCTGGATGTCCAGGCGGTCGGGCGTGACCACATCGTCGCGATCGCCGAGGATGCGGATGGGGCCCAGCGGATCATCGTGTTCAGGTTGACGCGGAAGGAGTGAAGACCGTTCCATCACACAGCTCCATCGCTTTGCTCGGGATGAGCCTCGGCGACCGAGCACCGTCGTAGATTCCCTGCGATCGTGCTCCCTTTCCTTCACCCCGGGACACCCCGATGGAATTCGCCCTCGATCACGCCGTCGAGATTCTCACCCGGACTCCTGCGACCTTCCGCGCCCTGCTCGGCGGGCTCACCGATCCATGGCTGACGCCGAACGAGGGCCCTGAGACCTTCAGCGCGCTCGACAATCTTGGCCACATGATCCACGCCGAGCGGACCGATTGGATTCCCCGCGCGGAGGTGATCCTCGCGCAAGGCGTCGACCTGCGCTTTCCGCCGTTTGATCGCTTCGGTCACCTGCAGGAACGACGCGACCGAAGCCTCGCCGAGTTGCTCGACGAGTTCGCGCAGCTGCGCAACGCGAGCGTCGTGACATTGCGGGGCTGGAACCTCGGGGCGCATGAACTCGCCCTTGAGGGGGAACATCCGGTCTTCGGTCGCGTCTCGCTTCGGCAGCTCCTCTCGGCGTGGGTGGTCCACGACCTCGGCCACATCGCGCAAACGTCGCGCGTGATGGCCAAGCAGTATCGCGAGGCGGTCGGCCCGTGGCGGGCGTTCCTGCCCGTGCTGGACCGGTAGGACGCCGAAGATGCGCAGGCTGCAGCTCACCCTCTTCGTCCCTGACGACGTCGCCGCCGTCCTGGAGCCGATCCGCCAACGACTCGACCCGGTGCAACAGGGGCTTATCGGTTCGCATGTCACGCTCTGCCGGGAGGATGAACTGGCAGAGTCGCCGCTGGCCGTGCTGCACGGCCTGGCGCAGCGTCCGATGGCGATCACGCTGACCTTTGGCGCGCCCGTCGGCTTCGACTCGCACGGCGTCCTGCTCCCCTGCATCGATGGGGCGACGGAGTTTCACGGCCTTCGCGCGGCCATCCTCGGCTCGACAGCGATCCGGCAGCACGCGGCCCACATAACGCTCGCGCATCCACGCAATCCGCGGGCGCCAGGGAACAGCACCCCGAGCGAGATCTCTCTCGCCACGCCGCTTCGCATCACATTCAACACGATTTCGCTGATCGAGCAGGTCGACGGGGGGCCGTGGGTGGTGCGGGAGGTGGCGGCGTTGGGTGGATTGTCATCCTGAGCGGAGCGACGGCGCAGCCGGCGCGAAGTCGAAGGACCCGTGGGTGTGCGGCGGCAAGCCTTCGACTGCGCCCACTTCGTGGGCTTCGCTCAGGATGACACTCCGGGGAGTGGCGCCCTCCACCTCCCGCCCCTGATGTAGTTTCCACCAACCCCTCCCCACCGGACCTCTATGCCAGCCCAGATCATCCTGCTCGTCGTTGGAGGGATCCTCTTCTATCGGATCGGCGACCACGAGTATGGTGCCGGCTTCGTCACGGCCGGACTCTCCATCCTGCTCGGCATCATCACCTGGCTCGTGCTCGGGTGGGGCGGCTACGGCTATCTGGCGGGTCAGCTCCTGCTCTTTGGCGGACTGACCTGGTACAACATGAAGTACCGCCCGCCGGGGAAGCGGGGGTAGGGCATCATGCTGGGTGGCGCCCCCGGCCCTCAACTTCCGATGTAGCTTCAATGCTTGCCACCCCGCCTGCCCCGGAGATGCCGATGGACCTCCTGCCTTCGATCGCGCTGCTCGACGTGCTCCAGTGGGTTTGCGTCGCCGTCCCGTTCGGGATCGTCGTGACCGCCTCGGAGAAACCGAGGGCCGATCGACGGACCTTGCTCGTCATGGCGGCAAGCGCCGGCGCCTGCATCGTGGTCGGCTGGCCGCTCGCGATGCTGATGGGCGTCGACACAATGCTGGGCTATGCCATCACCCTCTCGGTCGTCGCCTCGATCGCCGGGTACATGATGTCTCACGAACTCCGGCGGAACCCGGAACTCGATTCGCCAGCGACCACGGCGACGTCGGCGATGGTCACCTTTGCTGCCGCTGGGCTCTCCGCCTTCCTGATCGATGATGGGGCCGTCCGCCTCATTGTCCTGGGCGGGGCAGTGTTCGGCACCGGCCTGAGCGTGGGGTATTTCCTGCGCGTTCGCCGCAACGCCAGGGCACAATGATGACCACGTACGACTGGCTGATGCTCATCCCGGGCCTCGGGATCCTGCTCGAAGGGGGCTGGCGCTGGCGTCGCCTGACCGGCACGGCCGCGCGCCTCTCGCTCGCGCGGGCGCTCTGGGGCCTCGGCTTGCTGCTGACGGCCACAAAGCTGTCGACGCTGCTCGGTGTGCCCGAATGGAGCCCCGCATTCTCCGCGTGCGGGTTGACTGCCGCGGTGGCCGGCATGGTGTTGCAGGGCCGAGCGGTGGGATCGTCCTACCGGAGCATCGGGATCATGGCGGGGTCACTCGTCGCGCTGATCGGCGCACTCGCGGTCGGACTCTTCCTCCCGGATTTCCTCGGCGCCGAGTCAATCGCCGCGCGGATCGCAATCTTGCTGATTCCCCTCGCGATCGTCGGAGGCATCACCATCCGCCTGCTCCGCGACGATCCGCTGCTCGGCCTCCCGATCCGCTTCCGCCGCACCACCTCGGAGTCCTGAATGCCGGTCGAGATCAACACTCACAACGGACGGGCCCGGATGAACGCCACGCGCGACGTCGCCAAGGCAGGCATCGGCATGGGCAGCGCCCTCGCCATCACGATTTCGTGGAGCCTGCACCAGTCGATCCTCTGGGCCATCCTGCACGGCTTCTTCGGCTGGGTCTACGTCGTCTACTTCGCGCTCACCCGATGATCCCGGCCGGCCTTGGGCCCGTTGGCCCCGCACTCATCGCGCGCAAGCGACGCCAGCTGATTGCGGCGTTCCGCAGCCACGGTGCCACCTCGCCCACGACCGCCCGCACGCTCGAAGAACTCGGGCTCGGGCATGGGATGCTGGTGCGAATCCAGGAACATCGCCATGTGCTGGTGGACGCCGGCGGCGGGCGATTCTACCTCGACGAAGCACGCGAGGCCGCCGTGTCGAGGACACGACGGCTGATGCTCGGCGCGGTGATGCTGGTGGTGGCCATTGGCGCCATGCTGCTGAGTCAGTGGGGCTGAGCACCACACCGACGGCCGAACAGCTCGCTAGGACTTGAGCTCGTCGTCCGCGGAGTCCCACATCGCATCCACGTCGCGCTCGACGTCTTCCTTCGCTTCGCCGTAATGTTCCTGGATCTTGCCGACCAGCTGCTCCTTCTTGCCGGCGATCACATCGAGGTCGTCGTTGGTCAACTTGCCCCAGCGCTGCTGTACCTTGCCGCGCAGCTGCTTCCAGTTGCCGGCGATGATGTCCTTGTTCATCATGTGCTCCATGTCAGAGGTGTACACGGTGAACGAACGAGGCCGCTGCGCGCGCACAGGCGCATGATGCAACATGTCCATCGTTGGAACAGGAAGGCTGATGTACTCCGCCCTGCCGCGGCCTGATGGCCGCGACTGAACATGCCGATCACTTGGTGAGCCCTCCATGCGCCTGAATCCGTTCGCGTTGATGTTCCCGTTGCTCTGTGCCGCCTGCCTCCCCGCATCACCGAAGGGACCGGCGCCCGTCGAGGGCGTGCCGGTCCAGGTGTTCGCGATCGACATCGTGCCGAACAAGGCCGCAACCCTCTACGTGCGCAACGACAGCCGCGAAGAGTTGACGTTGACCGGCTTCACGCTGGTCGACTGCGTCAACGTGCGGCAGCCTTGTCAGCGCGCGACCCCGAACATCCGGATCCCGATCGGCAAATCGGTTGAGGTGATGCGGGTCGAGGCCGCCAACACCCTGATGCGCTACCGCTATCAGTACACCTTCGATGTGCGCTCGTCGCGTGGCGTCGATGCTGCGGTGGCGAGCGGCAAGCCGATCGTCCCGATGCGCAGCGACGTCCGTGTGAAGCTGCTGTCCGATCCGGAGAAGTTCGTCGCCCGCGTTGCGGTGAATGACAGCGCCTCCGGGCGCTGCCTGCCGCAGCAGCCCGCCTTCACCGGACCTGGCCGGACCCTCTTGATCAAGGAGTTCCCCGGTGCCTCACGCGCCGAGCGGCGCTCGCTCTACGTCGAGCTCGACGCCAACGGGAGCCCGGCACTCTTCAACGACAACCGCGGCGACAACAGCCGCCCTGGCGGGATGGAAGGGTCGGACACGATGCCGCCACGCACCTCCATCTCGATCCAGATCGGGCAGGGGACTGCACTGCTCATCAATGAGGGCGGCGGCAAGAAGCCGGAGCACTTCATGGTCCGATCCGGCAAGTTCATGACGGCGAAGAGCCTGGGCAATCCGCAGGAGATGATCGCCCGCGTGGTCCGGGAATGCACGATGGCCCCGATGACCCCCAAGTAGGAGCCAGCATGGAGATCCGCTTCACCGAGTCCGGCCATCGCGGCACCTTCACGGCACACGACGGCGACGTGATCGCCGGCAAGCTGGTCACCTCGCGGATGAACGCCTCGCACCTGATCATCGAGCACACCGAGGTCGCGCCGAGCCATGCCGGCACCGGCCTCGGCAAGGCGCTGGTGGCGGCCGCCGTCGACTGGGCGCGCGCCAACCACCAGCGCTTCCTGCCGCTCTGCCCCTTCGCGAGGGCGATCTTTGATCGGACGCCCGCCTACAACGACGTCCGGCAGGGGGGATAGGGCCGTCGTACGGGCGCAGCATGCTGCGCCCCTTCGGACGCCGATCCCCCCGTGTGCACGTTTCCCCCCCATACGCATCTCCCGGCACCTCAAACCGGGACGACCCGATGCGACCCATCATTCCGCAGCTCCTGCTTGCCCTCCTCCCGCTGGCGCCGCTCGCCGCCCAGGGGTGGATCGATGAACGCCCCGTGGGCCCAGGCCCTGTCCGCTCCTCCCCCGCCATCGAACGTGTCGGTTCCACGGTCCGCGTGACCATCGACGGCCGGATCGCCCGCTTCGAAGTGGAGGAACGCTTCCGGAACACCGGTCGCGGCATCGCCGAGGGCACATACCACTATCCGATGCCCGGCGAGGCGCTCTTCACCGACTTCTCCCTCTTTCAGGGCGAGAAGGAGCTCAAGGGGGAGATGATGCCCGCCGACCAGGCGCGCGGCATCTACGAAGGGATCGTGCGTCAGCTCAAGGATCCCGCGCTGATCACCCTGGTCGGTCACGGCCTGATCCGCGCGCAGGTCTTCCCGATCCAGCCCGGCGAGACCCGCACCGTCATCCTCCGCTACAACCAGCTCCTGGCCCGCGACGGCGATGCGCTGCACCTCCGCTATGCCGCCGGGCTGCGCGGTGATGCGCCGGTGGCGGTGCGCTTCGACGTGGCACGAGAAGCCGAGTACGCCACGCCCTACTCGCCGACCCATCCGATCTCCCAGAGCCGCCGGGACGGCACGCTGCGCGTCACCATCACGCCACCGGTGCGCGGCGACGTCGACCTCGTGCTGCCGTTCCGCCGTGGCCTCGTCGGTGGCACCGTGCTGTCTCACGCCGTGCCGGGTGAGGATGGCTATGCCCTCCTCTTCCTCTCGCCGCCGCCGGCCAGTGACAACGCCGTCGTCGCCCGTGACTTGACCTTCGTGGTCGACATCTCCGGTTCGATGAGTGGCGACAAGATGGAGCAGGCGCGCACCGCGCTGCGCCAGGCCCTCGGCACGCTCACCGCGCGCGACCGCTTTCGATTGATTGCCTTCAGCAGCGGCGTCCGTCCCTTCCGTGACGGCTACACCGCCGCGACGCCCGCGAACCTCCGCCAGGCGCGCGAGTTCGTCGACGGCCTCAACGCGACCGGCGGCACCAACCTGCAGGGCGCGCTCGACGCCGCACTCGCCGAGCGTGCCGACGCGGAGCGGATGTCGCTGATCTTCTTCCTCACCGATGGCCTGCCGTCGGTCGGCGAGAATGCCCCCGACAAGATCGCCGCGAGTGCCGCAGGGCGGATCGGTCGGCATCGGATCTTCACCTTCGGCGTCGGGCACGACGTCAACACCTACCTGCTCGACCGGCTCGCCGTCGAAGGCCGCGGCTCGGCCACCTATGTCGCGCCGGGTGCCGACGTCGGCGATGCCGTCGGTGGCGTGATGAGCAAGCTGTCGCGCCCCGCGCTCTCCGATCTCCGCATCGTGAGTGCACCGGTCCGCTTCCTCGACCAGGCGCCGGCCGTGCTCCCCGACCTCTTCTACGGCGAAGAGTTCGTGGTGCTGGCACGCTACCGCGGCACCGGCGATGGTCCGGTCGTGATCGAGGGAACGCGCGATGGTCGCCGGGAGCGATTCAGTCTCGCCGGGCACTTCGATCGGCAGTCGTCGGCGAACGACTACATCGCCCCGCTCTGGGCCGGGCGCCGGATCGGTGAACTGAGCCGGCAGATCCGCCTCGAAGGGTCGTCGCCCGAGCTGATCGCGCAGGTCCGTGACCTCGGCCTCCGCTACGGCATCCTGACCGAGTACACCTCGTATCTGGTGCAGGAACCCGGCGTGGTCGCGGTGGGTGGTGGTCGCCCGGTCCTTCCGGCAGCACCCGCTGGTGCCGCCGAGGCCCGACGGATGACCGGGGAGCGCGCCTTCGAGAGTGCCCGCAGCGATGCCGCGATGGCGAAGAGCAACACCCTCGCCGATGCGCGAGACCAGGTCGCCACGCGGCAGCTGATCGGGGGGGCGGTGGGACGCACCGAGTCGGCCGCCACCCGTCGGCTCGCCGGACGTATCTTTGCCAAGCGGGGCGGCATCTGGACCGACGCGAGCCATCACGACTCGCTGAAGGTCACGACGATTGCTCCCTTCTCCCCCGCCTGGTTCGCGCTGGCGAAGGCGCGCCCGGCGTTGGCCGAGGCACTCGGCCTCGACGCCCCGGTGATCCTGGCCGGTCGGCGAGTCTCGGTGAAGGTCGCCGAGGGTGGACTCACCACGTGGAGCGCCGGTGCGCTCGACCGCTTCCTGACGGAGTTTGACGGCCGATGACCGGACCGGTGGGAGAGCTCTTCCGCGAGTACCACGCTTCACTCGTGCGCATGCTCACGCGGCGCACGGGTGACGTGGATCGCGCGGAGGAGATCGCGCAGGAAGTCTTTGCGCGCGCGGTGGCCGCCCCACCGCGCAACCCGCGGCCCTGGCTGTTTGCCGTCGCGCTCAACCTGGTGCGCGAAGAAGGACGCCGCGAAGTCCGGCAGCAGCGACGCCTGGTGCTTTACAAGGCGGAGCAGCCGGCGGCCTTCGAGGCGCCGGACGACGCCATGGAGCGCGGTGATCGGCAGGCGCTGGTGCGTGCGGCCCTCGACCAGCTCTCGGCGCGGGATCGCGACGCATTGCTGCTGAAGGCCGAGGGATTCAGCTACGACGACATTGCGGCCACGCTGGGACTGGCCCGGGGAGCGGTCGGCACGACGCTCTCCCGCGCCCGCCAGAAGCTGGTCGAAGCCTACCGCGCCGGGGAGGGACGCCATGACATCGCATCTTGATGACGGCACGATTCACGAACTGCTCGACGGCGAGATTCCGTCAGCGCAGCTGCCGCCGCTGCAGGCGCATCTCGCGTCGTGTGCCGAGTGTCGGGCTCGGCTCGAGTCTGCGCGCGAGATGGTGGACTTCAGTGACGAACTGGTCGAGTTGCTCGATGATCCGCCGGTGGCAGCGCCGGTTGCCACGGTCGTCACCCCACTGCCCACCCGATCGAGTCCGTGGATTCGTCAGCTGGCGTGGGCGGCCTCGATTGCCGTCGCAGTCGGCGCCGGCTGGTACGCACGCGGTGATGTGCAGCGGGTGCTGCCGGCGGTACGCGTCGACTCGCCGATCGCCGACGCGATCAGCGCGGTCCCGCCGACCATCGTGACGGCGCCACCGGCCGCGCCGGAGCGCGCCGCGGCACCGGCACCAGTGGTTCGTGGCCGCCAGGAAGAGTCGGCGAAGCCGGCCCAGGAGCTCGCCGATCGTCGGAACGACGTGACGGCGAAGTCGGTCTCGGCGGAACAGCAGGCAGTGGTCGGCGCTGCCGCACCGGTGCCGGTCGCCGCACCCGCCACGATGGCCCCGCGCGCCGCGACTGGAGGCGGGCTGGCATTGGGCGCCGCCGAAGCACGGCGCACCGCAGCGCCCGAACGCGCCAATCGCAGCGATCTCGCACCGCGGGACCTCGTGGCGACGAAGCAGTTGATCGACATCGCGCGGGTCGACACCATCTCCTTCGTTTCGGCGATGGAGGCGATGGGTGGCAAGCTCCGCCTGATCGACGGGCTCGTGCCGCTGCGATTCGAACAGGGCGGTGGCGCGGTGCGCGTCGTCTATCGATTGGGAGAGGTCGAGGTGCAGTTGGTGCAGTCGCTCGTCGCCGGGGACGTCCGGCTCTCGCTCAACGGGCCACCGGGGTTCCCGACCGATTCGCTGGCGGTACTGCGGCGGCGGGTGCGGGAGTAGCCCGCCAGTTGAGTGGGAGAGAATATCCGAGGCGGCTTGTCGGCAATCAGTCGCCGTGCACTACGACCCCCGAGCGAAGCGCCCGCGTCAAGATTGAATGAGTCCGCCAGCGACACGCTTCTCGACGATCCCCTATGATTCAGGCGTGCGATGCAGGGGAGCCAACACCATGGGAAAGGCCAACGAGCGGATCTGTTCGCTGGTGTGCATGCGGAGGTGATCGGCGCTCCATGCAGCCACAGCTCGGCGCTGATGCGCCACCTCTGCCGCGAATTACCGACGCGCGAACGAGGGTGTCAGGACGGCCGTTGGTGGAGGTAACACCATGAGTCGCGTCGTGATATTGGGGGCAGGTGTCGCTGGTCACACCGCAGCGGCCTTTGCGCGAAAGTGGCTGGATCGGGGCGACACGGTGACCGTGGTGTCTCCCAAGGACTTCTACAACTGGATTCCGTCGAACATCTGGGTCGGGGTGGCCTGATGCGCGCCGATCAGGTGACCTTCCCGCTGCGCCCGGTGTACGAGCGGGCCGGGATCGAGTTCGTCCATGGCGCCGCGCGCGCCATCCACCCCGACGGGACGCTCGACGACGCGACGCCGCATGTCCTGGTCGCGCCCACGGGAGGCGATCCCGAGGCGCGCGTGCGCGTCCCCTATGACTTCCTGATCAACGCGACCGGCCCGCAGCTGCGCTTTGATCGGACCCCGGGCCTCGGTCCCGACGCCAACAGCCACTCCGTCTGCACCGCGGACCATGCCACCGATGCCGCACGGGCCTTCGGCGAGTCGGTGGAGCGAATGAAGCGCGGCGAGAAGCAGCGCTTCGTCGTGGGTGTGGGCCACGGGACCTGCACCTGCGAGGGGGCCGCCTTCGAGTACATCGTCAACCTCGAATTCGAGCTGCGGTCGCGCGGCGTGCGTGATCGCGCCGAGATCGTCTGGCTGACCAACGAGTACGAGCTGGGTGACTTCGGCATGGGCGGGATGCAGTTCAACGCCGGCGGCTACATCACGCCGAGCAGCATGTTCAACGCCTCGCTCTTCGCGGAGCGGGGGATCGACTGGATCACGCGCGCGCACCCGCTGCAGGTCGAGCCGGGCCGGGTTCACTACGAGACGGTGGACGGAACGATTGGCGAACAGGCGTTCGACTTCGCGATGCTGCTGCCGCCCTTTGCCGGCGTCGGCCTCACGGCCATCGACCGACAGGGTGTCGACATCACCGAGCGCCTCTTCCAGCCGAACGGCTTCATGAAGGTGGATGCCGACTACACCGCCAAGCCGTACGATGCGTGGCGCGCCAGCGACTGGCCGCACACCTATCAGTCACCGGCCTACCCCAACATCTTCGCGGCAGGGATCGCGTTTGCGCCGCCCCATGCGATCTCCCGGCCGTACACGTCCCCAAGCGGCGCGGCAATCGCCCCCGCACCACCGCGCACGGGGATGCCGTCGGCGATCATCGGCAAGACCGTGGCCCGCAGCATCGTCGACATCATCCAGGGTCGCTCGGGACCGCTCCACACCGCGTCGATGGCCCGCATGGGGGCCGCGTGCGTCGCCTCGGCCGGCGCCAACCCCTTCACCGGCACCGCCGCGTCGATGATTGTCTATCCGATCGTCCCGGACTTCGAGCGCTTTCCGGAGACGGGCCGCGACCTCCAGCAGACCTTCGGCGAAATCGGCCTGGCCGGGCATTGGATCAAGATCATCCTGCACCATCTCTTCCTTCACAAGGCCCGCCTCCGTCCGGGGTGGTCCCTCATTCCGGAGTAACCCATGCCCTCGGCCAAGCATGCCCACGTGATCATGCCGACGCGCTGGACCGTCTTCATGCGGACCTTCTTCCCATGGCAGGCATGGCGCTTCGTCGCGATCAACCTGAAGATGCTGGGAGTGATTCGACGCAGCCACGATTGACCTCGACCGGCGGCTCCCGTGGATCCGGTCCCACGGGAGCCTTGCCGAACGGCCCTCGATGATCGATGATCGATGCTCAACCGTTGTCTGGGGGCCGCCATCAGTACCTCTGCCGACCTGCTCCGCGCCATTGCCTTCGCCGCCGACAAGCACCGCGACCAGCGGCGCAAGGACGCGGAGGCCTCGCCGTATGTGAACCACGTGATCGCCGTGGCCGAGTTGCTGGCGCGGGTCGGCGAGATCACCGACCAGACGGTCCTGGTGGCCGCCATCCTCCACGACACGGTCGAGGACACCGAAACCACAGCGCAGGAACTCGCGGATCACTTCGGCACCGCCGTGGCGCGGATCGTGGCGGAGGTCACCGATGACAAGGCGCTGCCGAAGGAGGAGCGGAAGCGCTTGCAGATCGAGCACGCACGCGACGCCTCGCCGGCGGCCAAGCTGGTGAAGCTTGGCGACAAGATCGTCAACGTCGTCGACGTGACGAACCAGCCGCCGCCGACCTGGAGCGTGGAACGGCGGCTCGAGTACCTCGCCTGGGCCGAGCGGGTGATCGCCGGCTGCCGCGGCACCAACGCCGCGCTGGAACGGATGTTCGACGAGGTGGTGGTGCGCGGCCGCGAGAAGATCCTGCAGGAAGCCGGCGCCGCCTGATGCCACAGGAAATCGAACGAAAGTTCCTGGTGCACGACGGCTGGCGCACCGAGAGCCATCGGCAGATGCGCATCGTGCAGGGGTACCTCTCCTCGGTGCCCGGGCGGAGCGTGCGCGTGCGAATCGCCGGCGATCAGGGCTTCCTCACCATCAAGGGCGCGGCCAGTGCCTCCGGCGTCTCGCGGTACGAGTGGGAGCGCGAGATTCCGGTGGACGAAGCCGAGGCGCTGCTGGCGCTCGCCGAACCGGGCGTGATCGAGAAGGTTCCGCCACCTGGTGGCCGCCGGGCCGCACACCTTCGAGGTCGACGAGTTCTTCGGCCAGAACGCCGGGCTGGTCGTCGCCGAGATCGAGCTCGGCGCGGAGGACGAGGCGTTCGAGCGGCCGCACTGGCTCGGTGCGGAGGTCACGGGAGATCGGCGATACTACAATTCGTCACTGGTGAAGGCGCCGTTCTGCACCTGGTCCACCCTGTAACCCCACCGCCACGAGGACGTCGATGATCCACCCCGCCCCGATCACCCTCGAGGGGAACGGCGTCCGGCTCGAGCCGCTGACCATGGCGCACCATGACGGCCTTGTTGCGGCCGCCGCCGACGGCAAGCTCTGGGATCTGTGGTACACCTCGGTGCCGACCGCCGACGAAACCGCCGACTACATCCAGCACGCCATCGACGGGACCGCCGCGGGGCATATGCTGCCGTGGGCGGTGCGCAATCTGGAGACCGGCGCGATCGTCGGATCGACGCGCTATCACGACATCGTCGCCGAGATCGATCGTGTGGAGATCGGCTACACCTGGTATGGCGCCAGCGCACAGCGCAGCCACGTCAACACGGCGTGCAAGCTGCTCCTGCTCGGCCATGCCTTCGACACGCTCGGCTGTGCGGTCGTCGGGCTCCGGACCGACAACTTCAATTTTCGCTCGCAACGCGCCATTCTCGCGCTCGGCGCCAAGCTCGACGGTGTCCTTCGCCACCAGATGGCGCGCCGCGATGGCACCGTGCGCGACAGCCACCTCTACTCGATCCTCCGAAGCGAGTGGCGCGACGTGAAGCGGCATCTGGAGCTGCGGCTGGCGCGATGGGGCTGAGGTTCGCTGCAGGGTGGGCAACGGGCGACGCATGCGTCGCCCATACGCACACGGCGTTTCGATTGCATGGGCTCGTATCGCTCCTGTTGACTGTTGCGCTGCCACTTGCCTCCCAAGGCCCTGCGGTCGACCTCGAGCACAAGGGCGATGGCTATCCGGTCTACCGGATTCCGGCGCTCGTGGTCACCACCAAGGGAACCTTGATCGCCGCCTACGATGGTCGCCCCAGCGGGGCCGACGTGCCGAGCAACATCGCGGTGCTGGTGCGCCGGAGCACCGATGGCGGCAAGCACTGGAATGCCCGGCAGGTGGTGCGCGCCGACAGCGCGCCGTTCGGCTTCGGCGATCCATCGCTGCTGGTCGACGGACGAACCGGGCGGATCTTCCTCTTCTATGTGGCCTCGCACCAGCAGGGCTTCTTCGGCGCGGGGCCGGGGGTCGACGACGCCGACCCGAAGGTGCTCCACGCCGAGTACTCCTGGTCGGACGACGACGGCCGCAGCTGGCAGCATCGCCGGATCACCGCCGCGATCAAGGACCCGGCCTGGGGCGGTCTCTTCGCGTCGTCGGGGGCGGGGATCCAGCTGCAGCACGGCCCGTACGCTGGCCGCCTGATCCAGCAATACGTCGTCCGCGTTCGCGGCGGCAACTACGGCGCCTCGGCCTACAGCGACGACCACGGCCTCACATGGCGCATGGGCTCGCTGGTCGGCCCGGGCGTCGACGAGAACAAGACCGTCGAGCTCGCCGACGGCCGCGTGATGCTCAACAGCCGTGCCAAGGGATACCGGAAGGTCGCCCTCTCGACGGACGGTGGCGTCAGCTACGGCCCGCTGCACGACGACTCGACGCTCATCGACCCGGCCAACAACGGCGCCATCCTCCGCCTCGATCCGACGGCGAAGGCCAACAATGCGCGCGCCCACTGGCTGCTCTTCAGCAACACCGCCCACCCGACGCAGCGCACCAACCTGACCCTGCGCCTCTCCTGCGATGACGGCACCACGTGGCCCGCGTCGCAGGTGATCGACGCCGGTCCGTCCGCCTACTCCACGATCACCATGCTGGACCGAAACACTGTCGGCGTGCTGTACGAGCGTGGTGACTACGAGTGGATTTCGTTTCGGAGAGTGGATGTGCGGGGGATGGAGAAGCGGTGCGTGAAGTGACCAGTGACCAGTAACCAGTAACCTGTGACGGTCACTGGTTACTGGTCACGGGTCACTGGTGACGCTCCTTCAATCTCAACGGAGCTTCGAGATCCGAAACACCCACGCATCCGCATTCGGCGCACCCACGCCCGCCGGAATCCGCATCGTGAAGCCGCTGCCTGCGGCCACCCATGGGATGGTTCGGTTGGCGCCGAGCAGCGTGATCGTCGCCCCCTTGGGCAGGGCGAGCGTGGTGACGGTGAGCTCGCGTGGCATCGCCTCGCCCTCGGCCGGGAGGTACGTGACCCAGCCGGTGCCGTCCTTCGACTGCGTGAATCGGAATTTCCCTTCCAACGATTGGCCCAGCGGCTTGGTGCCGTAGATCGACGCCTGATGGACCTTCATCCAGGCACCGAGCGCGGCGAGGCGGTCGTAGGCGGCATCGTGCCAGGTGCCGTCGGGGCCGGGGCCGATGTTGAGCATCAGGTTGCCGCCCTTGGCCACGACATCCACCAGCATCTGAATCAGCACGTGCGATGACTTGTAGCGGTCGTTCACGACGTACGACCAGCTGTTCGCCATCGGCATCGGCACTTCCCACGGATAGGGGAGTGCCGTGGCAGGGACGCGCGCCTCGGGGGTGAGGTAGTTCTGGTACGGCCCGGGGACGTCGCGATCGACCACGATCAACCCCGGCTGGAGCGCGCGGGATTCCCGCACCAGGCGCGGGATGTCGATGTCCTGACTCTGCAGATGTTCGAAGGTGTAGTCGGGCTTGTTCATTGCGGTGCGGATCGTCGAGTCGGCGAGCGGCCGGACCCAGCCGCCGTCGAGCCAGAGGATGTCGACCCGGCCGTAGTTGCTCATCAGCTCGTGGATCTGCGCGTGCGTGAAGGCCACGAAGCGCGCCCACCGCTCGGGGTACTTCTTGATGTCGTAGTTGGGGTTGCGGTCCGGGGTGGCATAGTAGGGCCACCAGTAGTCGGGCGAGTGCCAGTCCGGCTTCGAGAAGTAGGCCCCGATCAGGAAGCCCTGCGCGCGGAAGGCATCGAACACCCCCTTGGTGATGTCCGCCCTCGGATTGAGCGAGAACGGCGTCTTCGCCCCGGTGACACGGTAGTCGGTCTGGCGCGTGTCCCACATCGAGAAGCCGTCGTGGTGCTTGGTGGTGAAGACCACGTAGCGCATCCCGGCGTCCTTGGCGGCCTGGGCCCATCGCTCGGGATCGAACTGCGTCGGATTGAAGGTGGTCTGCAGCCCCTCGTAGGCACGCTTGTAGGTGTCATACACGCCGATCGAGTCGCGCTGACGACTGCGGCACCACCCCACATCCTCGGAACAGATCGACCACGACTCGACCGTCCCCCACTGCGCATACGGCCCCCAGTGCATCAGCAGCCCGAGCTTCAGGTCCTGCCACTCGGCGATCTTCTGCCGCGCGACCGGATCCGGGTCGGGCACGTACGTCTGCGGATGCTGCGCCGACGCGCGGGAGACGAGCAGGAGCAAGGGCAGCAGGATGCGGCGCATCAGCGACTCCGAGGTGCAGTGGGGGTGCTGAAGGGTAAACGGGGAGGGGTGAACGGTGAACGGTGAACCGGGATGACCATCGATCATCGACCATCCATCATTCATCATCCATCATCCATCATCCCGCATAGCACTCCACCTGCGCCATCTCAGCCTTCCGATACAGCAGGCTCAGCGAGACCATCAGCTTCTGCGACTCCGAGTGCCATTCCCACCAGAGGCCCGAGGCCGTCTTGCCGGGTGCCTTGACCGCATCGACCAGGTTGCCGTAGGAGGCGCCCTCAGTCTCGCGCTTGCACTTGAGCGGTTGAAAGGTGAGGCCGTCGTTCTTCAGCGCCTGCTCGATCATCTCGCGGGTCAGAAAGAAGCCGCCCTTGCCCCGCGGTCCGGTGACCTCCATCGAGTCGAGCGCGATGCTCATCCCGGTCAGCCCCGTCGCGGTGCCGCGCAGCCGCAGCTCCATCCAGAGCGCGACGCTGTCGCCCAAGGTGCCGAGGAAGCGGCCTTCGCGGTGCTGGGTGATCCCCTGCTTGATCAGTCCGGGATCGGTGGTGGGGACCGGCGCCTTCGTCGACCATCGGATCGGCAACCCACTGCCGGTGGTCCAGGGGAGGCCCTGTGTGCGAACGCCGGAGTCGACCAGGAAGGCGGTAAGGACGGCGCTGACCTTGGCCTTCGTGATCGGCACGCGCTGCTGCGCGGGGAGGGCGGTGGCGGTGAACGACAGCAACGAGCAGGCGACGACCAGGGGGATGCGGCGCATGGCAGCCTCGTGATGCGATAGGGGGCGGCCTCCCCGATGCAGGGAGCCGCCCACAAGAGTACTCGCTGACTGGAAATGCGTCAGGGGTGGCCGAGCACCCGGGCGACGGCCTCCATCCCGGGGTCCCGCCCCGTCTGGTAGGCGGCCGCCGTCCACGGCGCCGGCACGGCCGGGTCAAGATTCGCGACCGCAATGGGGTATGCCACGACCGGCCGGTGGCAATCGGTGTACGCCTTGCACCCGCCTTGATAGTCGTGGCGCTCCTTCGCGACCAGAAACATCGCCCCGGAGTGCGGCAGTGCCGCCGGACTCCCCTCGGCGAAGAAGTTGAGCCGGTCGCCCGGTGCCTCGCCGACCAAGGTGACGCGATCACCGCCCGCCTGCTTGAGATAGCCAACCGACGAAATCGCCGCCGAGAAGGTCGAAGGCGAAGTGAGCACGACGACACGTCCATCGGCAGGAAGCTTCGCCACGATCGACTGCATCCAGTCGCGCGTGAGCTGCAGGTTGCCTCCACCGTTCATCCGCATGTCGAGGACGATGTGTTTCCGCCCTGCCGCCTTCCGCAACGAATCGGACTCGGCAAGGAAACCGGCAATGGGCTGCTGACCATTCACGTTGGCGCGCAACTGGACCACCATCGCATCGAGCTCGGGCGCATCGCGCCGACGCATCGTTTCCCCCGCGCCCTGCAGCGACCACGGTGCCCGGTCGGCGGGCAGCAGACTCTGCCACCCCGCGCCACTCGCGGGATAGAGCATCGCCACCGAGCCCTGTCGATCTCGTGGCGACGCTTGGCCACTCGTCAGCGTGACGTCCCGGCTCTTGCCATCCGGCATCGCGAGACGGTAGCTCGCCTGCATCGCCGAGGTGCCGAGCCCCATCGCCTGCAGCTGGCCGGGGCTCTCGAGGAAAGCCGGCGCCATCCGGTCGCGCCACGACGTGATGCCGCCGGTGAGGGTGTGCGCGCTGTCGCGCACGGCCGCGATCGGGATGTCATTGATCGCGACGACACGACCGCCGAGGAGCTCGGCATGATCGGTGGTCGCCTGGACCACCACGAAGTCGTCGCCGAAGGGGAGGATGCGAATGCCGACGCGCGCCATCTCCGGCGCGGAGCCGCGGCTCACCATCAGCGTGTGACCGTTGTCGGCGAGCGCCACGATCTGCGCGAGCGACAGCACCATCCGGACATCGGAGATCGTCCCCGCCTTCGCCGTGAGCGCCGCCAGCCGCTGCTCGGCCGTCGCGCGTGCCGCCGGCGTGTACGCCTTGTCGACCGCAAGGAAGTCCCGGCCAAAGGCGAGCAAATCCTCGCGCTGGGCCGCGGCCCGCGCCTCGGTGCCACCCTGCGCGGCCAGCACGGGCAACCAGCCGAGAGACAGCACGAGGACACACGTTCCACGAGCGCAACGGATACCAGGCATGAGGACTCCTGAAGGGAGGAAAGGCACCAATCACTTGGGACGGGGGTCGGCGGGGGATGGTTGTACGGGGAATGTCAGGAGGGTGTAAGTCGTTGGTCGTTAGGGGTCGTAGGTCGTAGGTCGTAAGTCCCCCTCACCCCTCACCCCTTACCATTCACCGTTCACCATTCACCGTTCACCCCCAGCCCTCCCTTCCGCATGCCCCTCCCCAAAATTGGCGTCGCCGTCATCATCGAACGACAGGGCCGCGTCCTCCTCGGCCTCCGGCGTTCCGCGTCGCACGGCGACGGCTGCTGGCAGTTCCCGGGTGGGCATCTGGAGGACGGCGAGTCGGTGGAGGAATGCGCCGCACGTGAAGCATTGGAGGAGACCGGGCTCGTCATCTCGGGTCCCATGCTTGGGCCGTGGACCAACGATCGCTTCGAGGCCGAGGGGAAGCACTACGTCACGCTGTACGTGATGGCGGAGGCATCGGACGGGGAGCCCATGGTGCTGGAGCCGACCAAGTGCGCCGAGTGGCGGTGGTTCGACTGGGACGCGCTGCCGGAACCGCTCTTCCTGCCGATCCGGAACCTGCTGGCGGGGGGATTCCGCCGCCTGCGCTAGCCTCGGCGTAGATTCGAGGGACACCCCTCCCCTTCTGTTTGGAGCGTCTCATGCGCCTCGCGCTTCTGGTGGCTGCCGCCGCGGTCGTGTCGCCGATCTCCCTCGCGGCGCAAGCGCCCAAGAGCCTCACGATCACTCGGGACCTGCTGGTGCCGCCGAGCGACGCTGACCTCGCGGGCAGCGGAGTCGTCGCGGTCTCGCCGAAAGGCCAGATCCTCGTGGCGCAGATGGACGACAATCTCATCAAGGTCTTCACGCCCGGAGGCGCGACCACCACGATCGGCCAGAAAGGGAGTGGCCCCGGCGAGTTCCAGCGGGTGACCCGAGTCGGCTTCATGGGCGACACGCTGTGGGCCCTCGACCCCGTCCTGATGCGCGTCAACATCTACGGCCCCGACTTCAAGTATGTCCGGACCTTCCCCCAGCCGATGTCGGCCACGAGTGGCGCCGCGAGTCGCCCGGTGAGCTACTTCATCCAGGCCGTGCTGCCGGGCGGTGACTTGCGCGCAATCGCCTCCCTCCGAGCGACCGCCCCGCGGCCGAGCTGGGCCACCGATGTCGACTCGGGTGCCACGCTGCTTGTCCGCATCTCGCCGGTGGGCGAGTACAAGCGTCGGTTGATGGTCGCTGCCCGTTCGAAGTGCCAGGTCTCGTACACTTTCGAGAAGGGCAGCGGCACCACGATGATCCCGTTTTGCCCTGAGCGAGTCTCCACCGACTGGAACGGCTCCATTGGGGTAGCATCCGTCGAAGTCGAGGCGGGCGCGGGCAAGGCAGGGAGCTATCGAGTCACGGTCGTGGACGATCAGGGAGCGACCCGCTTCGCGCGGTCGTTTCCGTACACACCTTTGACGATCAGCAAGCCCGCGATGGACAGCATGCTTGCACGGCGGAAGGAATCGCAAAAGGGAATGCCTGCTCCGATGGTGGCGGCGATGCCCAAGGTGACTCCCTACCCGACCTATCCACCGATCCGCCGAGTCGTGCTCGGCCGTGACTACTCCGTCTGGCTCGAGGAGCGCATCCTCGGCCCGGGCCATCGCTGGATCGTCCTCGATCCGAAGGGTGCGACAGTTGGCGCCCTCATGCTGCCACCCGAAGTGGAGCTGCAGGTCGCGGAGCTCGGTACAATTTGGGGACTGACCAAGGACGAGGACGACGTGCAGGGTGTCGTTCGCTATCGGGTGGGGC